>WRPG01000010.1 GCA_009773355.1 Limisphaerales bacterium | reverse complement strand
CCGGCTCGCGCTCCAGGCCCGCCGCGCCGTCGCGCACTACGACGCGAACGCCATCGAGATTCTCGCGCAGGTGGAGAAGCTGCTCGCGCTGCTTCCGAAGGATGTGAACCTCCAACTCACGCGCCTGTCCTGTCTGCGCGAGCTGGGCCGCCGCGAGGAGCGGCTGAAAATCCTGTCCACGCTCGGCACCGGCAAGGAAGCCGACCCGCTTTACTGGCAGGAGCACGCGTCCGAGCTGGTCGAGGACGCCCGTGAGCACACGACCGCGCTGCGCCTGCTGCGCCGCGCGCGCCGCTTCCGCTGGACCGATGCCGGCGCGCTCAACACCGAGGCCAACCTCCTCTGGGGTCAGGCGCGTTACCCGGAGGCAGTGGAGCTTTACTTCCAGGCCGCGTGCCTGGACGACAAGAACGAGCGCACCGCCACGGCCTGGTTCAATGCCGCGCGGTTCGTGAAGCAGACGGATGCCGCGCTCGCCTTTCTGCGCCGTCGTTGCGAGGCGGCCGGGAAGAAGTCCAGCGCGCCGTGGCAGACCTTGTCATGGGCGCTGCGGCAACTTGACCGCACGCGCGAGGCCTTCACGGTGCTGGAGGAAGCCATGAAGCTGCGGCCCGAGGACGGCGAGCTCCAGCTTTACGCCGCGTCGGAGTTTGGCAGTTGCGGCGAGCGCGCCCGGGCGGCGGCGCTGCTCGAGTCAGCCCGGGGAATCGCGCCGCCGCTCGCGTGGCTGCGCACCGCCGCGCATCTGGCCGAGCGCGGCGGCGAGCCGCAGTCCGCGCTGACGCACTGGCGGCAGGTGCTCACCACGGCGCCGCTGGCGATGGACGCGCATCAGGCCGTCGCCCTGCTCGTGGCGGAGACGCAGGGCCGCGCGACGGCCTTGGAGCATCTCCGCGCCGCGTGCGAGCGTTTCCCCCACCATTTCCCGCTGCATCAGCTCTGGCTTGGCTGGCTGCGGCAGGACGGCCTCGAAGCGACCGAACCAGTCGTGCGCCGGCTGGTGGAAATCAACCCCGCGGACTCATGGGCGCGCCGCGAGCTGGCCTCCGTGCTGAACGAACGGCATCAGTTCGACGACGCTCTCCGCGAGCTGGACCTCGCCGCGCAGCTCGAACCGGAAAGCCCGGCGCTGTTCAACATCCGGGGCGCCGTGCGGGCCGCGCAAGACCGGCTGGCCGAGGCACGCGCCGACTTCCGCGAGTCGCTCCGCCGCTCGGTGGACTCCGAGTTCGCCCAGCGCGAGCTGCTGCGCGCCTGCGACACCCGCGAGGCGCGACAGGACGCCATCGCGTTCCTCCGGGCCGAACTGGTGCGGCAAGTGACCTTTGGCGACGGCCTGCTCACGTTTGCGGAAGCGGCCGCGCCCTTCCTCCCGCCGGAGGAACTGCTCACGGTCCTCCGGGACGCGCACCGCGAGCGGCCCGACCTGTGGCACGCGTGGTCCGCGCTGGCCGTGCAGTTGCACGCGCAGAAGCAGCCGGGCGAGGCGCTGATGATTGTGCGCGCGGCCACGCAGAAGTTTCCGCACCTGCCGCGCCTCTGGCTGGACCGGGGCCGCATCCATCGCGCGCGCTCGGAGCTGGACAACGCCATTCACGCCTTCGAGCAGGCGCTCGCCATCAACCCGGCGTGGGCGCTGGCCGCGCGCGAACTGGCGTCGGTCCACGAGGCCGCCGGCAACTTGGAGCGCGCCGTGGAAGTGCTCACCCGCGCCGCCCAGCTCTCGCCCCTGGATGCCATCACCCACGGCTTTCTCGCCGAGGCGTTGTGGAAGCTCGACCGCCGCGAGCAGGCGCTGGAGCGCGTGCGCCACGCCGTCTTCCTCGACCCCGGTTACGGCTGGGCGTGGAACGCCATCAGCGTCTGGGGCCAGCAGATGGGCCAGCCCGATCTCGGGGCCGAAGCGGTTCGCGAGCTGACACGACGACGCCCTGGTGAAGTGCGCTCGTGGCTCCACCTCGCCCGGGTTTTGAGCGGCCCGGACACGTTCGCAGAGCGTCAGGCCGCAGTGGAGCGCGCGCTCGAGTTGGAAGCGCGTTCGATCGAGGCCCACGACCAGCGCGCGCTGCTGCTCTACCAGCAGGGGAACTTCGACGAGGCCATCGCCGCGTGCCAGCCGTCCGCGTGGAATGGTCAGCCGCCCGCCGAGCTGCGCGCGCGCGCCGCATGGCTCCGCGCGCAACGCGGCGATCTCGGTCTCGCCATTCAGCAGTTGAAGGCGGTGCTCGCCGAGCATCCCGGCATCGCTTGGGCGTGGAAGGAACTGGCCGACTGGCATTTTCAGCGCGAGGAATGGACCGCCGCCGGCGAGGCCGCCGAACAGCTCGTGCGCTTCCAGCCCTTCGACCCCGTGCCGCTCGGCTACGCCGGCGAATTGAAGCGCCGGGCCAAGGA
This sequence comes from Limisphaerales bacterium, assembly GCA_009773355.1. Classification (GTDB taxonomy): domain Bacteria; phylum Verrucomicrobiota; class Verrucomicrobiia; order Limisphaerales; family SXTU01; genus SXTU01. Next base: position 88,302 of record WRPG01000010.1, on the reverse strand, counting down.
TTTTGCCGCCGCCCGCGAGCTGTTCCAACGCGCCTTCGACCTCGACCCGGAATACACGTTCGCCGGCTTCGCGCTGTTTGACCTCCATCTCAACGCCGACAACGACGAGGCGTGCCGCGAAGTGCTGCGGCGGCTGAAGGCCAACGCCCGCGATGCCGACCTCCAGCTTGCCGAGCTGCGGATCGCCCTGCGCCACAACCACAAGGTGAAGGGCATGGAGGCCGTGCGCGCGCTGTGCCGCGCGGCCGATGATGCGCCCGCGGCGTTCGAGGAAGCCGTCGAACTTCTGCACGCGCGCGGGTGGAGCAGCGACGCGCTCGCCGAGGCGGAGCGGGTGCTGGCGGAACCGGCCCCGAATCCCACCACCGGAGCCTTCTGCGTTTTCCTGCGCGGACGGCTGAACCGCCTGCACAACCACACGCTGCTGTCACAGCTTGTCGGACGCGGTGAGCTGGGCATTCGCGCGTTGTCGGCGGAGCTTGATCTGATCGGGGCGGTTGGCAGTCAAGGCTTCGCTCAGATTGACGTGGGCGTCTGGCTTTCAGCCCGGTTCCAAATGCTCCGCCTGCTCCGGGCGCACTACCCGCTGCTGCGCAGCTCGGACTGGCTCTGGGGCAAGGTCGGTTATGCGTTGACCTGCCTGAAATGGCGTCGTCGGCTGCTGCGGTGGTTCGCGGACTGGCGGACGCGCAAGCAGGTCGAGCCGTGGATGCTCTACAACTTCATCACGCAGCTCCACGCCGCCGGCAACGACGCCGAGGCCGACGCCGTCGTCCGACACGCGCTCACACTGCCGTTCCGCGACCAGGTCAACGGGCGGCTCCGGCTCTGGGCGGCTCTGGAGGAAATCTTGCAGGGACGCCACACGGAGGCGCTCGCGTTCCTGCACGGACTGGAGCTGGACAAATTGCCCGACAGCGACAAGGCCGCGCTGGAGTTCCTGAACGTGCTTTTGGAATACGTCGGGCCACATGCCGCCTGTCCGCGCTTTGACTCGCCAAGATGGGCCAAGTTCAAGGCGTTCTTGCGCCTCCATTGCGGCTCCAAGTCGCTCCGCCGCGCCGCCGGGCGGGCAGGAAAACTTGTAGCGGCCCGCAAGGGCAGCGCGCTGTTGAGGTTTTGCTTTTGGTGGCTGGTGGCTGGACGCCGAATAACCTACACCGCGCTCCTGATATTGTTTCTGGGGGCCTTGCTGACCTAAAGCTGTGACGAGTCATAAGGATTGTGACGCGTGGCACTCTGCGCGGCCGACTAATTCAGGAGTGTTTTCCCCGATGGCCCGTCTAACCTGCCGCCATGAAAACGCCGCTGGTTGTCGCCGCTTTCCTTTCCCTCGCCTGCCAGGTCTTCGCGGCTGAACCGCCTGCGAACTACGCCGCGCAGAAGGCGGAGGCGGAGAAGTTCATCGTCGAGAAATCCTTCGCCAAGGCGAATGAGATTTATCGCGCGGTGAAGGTGACGAACCTCCCGCCCACCGAGCAGCGCTGGGTGTTGTTCCGGCGCGCGGACACGATGTGGCGCTCGGAAGCCAGCACGCAGCGGGCGGACACGACGAAGTTCGACCGCGCCCGTCAGGAGTTGAACGTGCTTTTGCGCGACATCTCGCGCGAGGAGGAGAAGGACCGCACCTGGGTCGAGGCGCAGGAGTCCATCGCCGATTCCTACTGGCTGCCCCGCAACCAGCGCAATTGGGGCGGCGCGTGGCAGCACTACTCGCAGGTGCTGGACTGGTGGGCGGGTCAGCGCGCGTCGGAGGAGTCGCGGAACCGCTACCTCAACATCGTGTGGCGTTCCGCGAAGCCCCCGCAGGCCGAGCCGTATTACCGCTACGGGAACTACGGCAACGTGGTGCCGCTGAACATTCTCGAGAACGCGCTCAAGATTGCCGCGACCGAGAACGACAAGGCCCACGCGCATTATCTCCTCGCCGTCTCCTTCAACTACCACGGCGGCGACTGGGACGCGCGCGCCCGCGTGCCGGAGCACTTCGAGGCGGCGCTGAAGCCGGGCAAGGGCACGGATTGGTATGACGACGCGCTGTATCACTACGCCGAGTGGATGATGAACCAGGGCCGCGCGGTGCCGCTCAAGGACGGCAACTGGACGCAGGAGCAGGATTACGTGAAGGCGCTCGCACTGTTCCGCCGGCTCGTAGCGGAGTTCAACAAAGGCGAGACGCGCTACTGGGAGCAGGCGCAGGCGCAGATTCGCAACATCACGCAGGTCAACGTCGGCGTGTCCGTCAGCCACTTCTTCCTGCCGGACTCGGAGGTTCAGTATCACCTGCACTGGCGCAACGTGAAACGCATCGAACTGGCGCTCTATCCCGTGGACCTCACGAAGGACGTGAATCTCGCCACGCAGGACGGCAACAGCCGGCCGTCGTGGCTCCAGACCATTGACCTCGCCGGCCGCGAGAAGGTGAAGGCGTGGGAGCACGACACGAAGGACAAGGGCAACCATCGCCCCGGCAACGCCGCGCTGCGCGTGGACGGCAAGCTCCGCCCCGGTGCCTACGTGCTCGAAGCGCGGGGCGGCGGGCAGTCCGCGCGCGACCTCGTGCTCGTGACGGACGTGGCGCTGGTGTTGAAGACCAGCGGCAAGACAGCGCTCGTGTTCGTTACGGATGCGCTCTCGGGCAAGCCGCTGGCGAATGCGAAGACGCGCATCTGGGAACGCTGGCATGTGGGAGGCAACAAGTGGGAGGCGCGCTCGCAGGACAAGGTGACGGACAAGGACGGGCTCGCGGTCTTTGAGGTCGCGCGGCCGGTAAACAACGTGGAAATCTTCGCCGCCGCCTCGCTGGGTGACAAACAGGCCTTCAGCCCCGGCAACTCTTACTCCTATCGCGACCCGCACGAGTCGTGGCGCATCTACGCTTTCACCGACCGCCCGGCGTATCGCCCCAAAGAGAAGGTGGAGTGGAAGGCGGTTGTGCGCCGCTACAACGGCTCGGTCTATTCCACGCCGGCGAACGAGACGATTTGGTTCCGCATTGATGGCCCGGATGGCGCACTGGTGAAGGAAGGCGAACTTAAACTAAACGAGTTCGGCACCGCTTGGGCCTCGCTCGAACTCACGGAGACGCAGCGGCTCGGCGAGTATCGCGTGTCGTTCCGCGACAAGGCGAAGACCACGCACATCGGCAACGCGACGCTCTTCCGGCTGGAGGAATACAAGCTGCCGGAGTTCAAGGTCGCCGTGCAGACGCCGGAAGTGGACGGGAAGAAGAAGGCCTTCCGCACCGGCGACCGCGTGGAGGTCAACATCCAGGCGGACTACTACTTCGGCGGGCCGGTGGCGAACGCGACGGTCGAGGTCATCGTGCACCAGAACCCGTATTACTTCGCGTGGAAGGAGCCGCGCGAATTCGGCTGGTTCTACGAGGAGAACGAGGGGCGCTACGGTCGCGGGCGCAGTTGGCGCGGCGGCGGCGGCGGGCAGATTTTGAAGCGCGAGACTTTGAAGACGGACGCGACCGGCAAGGCACGGCTGGAGTTCGAGTCGCCCAAGGACTACGGGCAGGACTTTGAGTTCCGCATTGAGGCGCGGGTCGTTGATGCCAGCCGCCGCGAAATCACCGGCAGCGGCAACGTGCGCGTCACGCGCCAGCGCTACTACGTCCACGCCAAGCCCGAGCACAACCTCCACAAGCCCGGCGACAAGGCGACAGTGAACTTCCGCGCGCAGGACGCGAACGAGCAGCCCGCTGTCATCGAAGGCATCGTCAAGGTCACGCGTGAGTTCTGGGAAGAGATTTGGGTGAACCCGGCGGGCAGGGAAGTGAAAGGCCCCGAGCTGAAGGCGCTGCAAAGCGACGGGAAGTTCCCGCCCGCCCCGCCGGCTGGGCAGCGTCCGTGGCGGCTGAAGTTCCGGGGCTATCACAGCGACGACATCCTCACGCGCACGTTGAAGACCGACGCCGAGGGCAAGGTGGACTTGGTCTTCACGCCCGAGCGCGAGGGCTACTACAAGGTGACGTGGCTGACGGAGGACGCCTTCCCGAACCGCCCGCCGCAGCCCATCCGCGCGGAGACGACGCTGTGGGTTGCTAACAACACCAGCACCGAACTGGGCTACCGGCACGGCGGCGTGGAAATCATCGTGGACAAGGACACATTCCGCACCGGCCAGAAGGCTCCGGTCATGCTCGTGGCGAACAGCAACGACCGCTACGTGCTCTTCACCGTCGAGGCGGACGAACTCATCAGCCATCAGGTCGTCCATCTAACCGGCACGGTGAAGCTGGTCGAGCTGGCCTTGAGCGATGCTCATGTGCCGAACGTGTTCCTCAGCGCCGCGATGGTCGCGGACAAGCAGGTTCACATGGACACGAAGCAGGTCATCGTGCCGCCCACGAAGCATTTCCTCACGGTGGACGTGAAGCCCGACCGCACCCAATACCAGCCGCGCGAGGACGGCACGTTGCTCGTCACCGCGCGCGACCACGAGGGCAAGCCCGTCGCCGCCGAGGTGGCGGTGGGCCTCGTGGACGAGTCGGTCTATTACATCCAGAGCGATTACGCGGGCGACCCGCGCCAGTTCTACTTCGGCACGAAGCGCCAGCAGCGCACGCAGACGCAAAGCACGTTCAACCAGAAAGGGTATGAGAAGTTCTTCGAGTGGAAGACGCCGAAGGGTGAAGTGGTTTTGGTTCAAGAGGAAGAATTCAAAACCATGCACCTGTATCAGGAGCTCAGAAGGCTCGGCGCGCTGTTGGAAGGAGATTGGGAAGAAGACGAAGACTACGGTCCGTTTCGCAAGTCTCCGAAAAGCGTAACTCCCATCGCCTCGGATAAGAGTGAGTTGCGCAAGGCAGGCGAGCTGTCGGACCGCATGGAGTTGCAGGCCGGTGGAATGGCGATGAATCGAATGCGCGGGCTGGCGGCAACGCCCATGAGCGCCGTGATGCCGGCAACCATGCCACCTGCGGCACCTGCTTGGAAGTTCGCCGCCGATGCGCTTGGCCGGGATGAAAAAGCCAAGCAGGTTCCCGGCGAAGACGGCGCAGAACCCAACGTCGTCGTCCGCTCGGACTTCCGCTCCACCATCATCTGGCTGCCGGACGTGAAGACCGGTGCGGACGGCACCGCGCGCGTGCCGGTGAAGTATCCCGATTCGCTCACCGGCTGGAAGGCCACCGCCCGCGCGGTCGGCAGCGGCGCGCAGTTCGGCATCGCGAACACCACCACGCGCACGAAGCAGCCGCTCATCGTGCGGTTGCAGGCCCCGCGCTTCTTCGTTGTCGGGGACGAGGTGGTGTTGAGCGCGGTGGTGAACAACAACACCGACGCGGAGCTGACCGTGAAGGTCACGCTTGAAGCCGCCGGCCCCGCACTCGCGTTTCTTCCTCCCTCGCCCCCATCGGGGGAGAGGGCCGGGGTGAGGGGGCGCGACGTGACCTTGAAGGTTCCGCCCAACTCTGAAGCCCGCGCCGACTGGAAGGCCCGCGTCGTGACGCCCGGCGAAGTTCGCCTCAAGACCACGGCGGTCGGCGGGAAGTTCAGCGACGCGATGGAGAAGACGTATTTATCCCACGAGCACGGCATCGAGCGCTTCCTCACCAAGGCCGGCAAGGTGCGCGGCTCGGACATCACCGTGCGGCTGGACATCCCCGTCGCGCGCAAGAGGGACACCACCACTCTCGTTGTGCAGGTCGCGCCCAGCCTCGCAGTCACGATGCTCGACGCCCTGCCCTACCTGATTGACTACCCCTACGGCTGCACCGAGCAGACCATGAGCCGCTTCCTCCCGTCGGTCGTGACGGCGAAGACGTTAAAAGACCTCGGCCTCCAGCCCGAGGACGTGATGAGCCGGGTATTCGGCGGCATTGAAGCCCGCGCCGGCGGGGCCGCTCCGCCAAATCTCGGTGCGAAAAAGGACTTGGCGAAACTCACCGAAATGACCGACGCCGGACTGAAACGCCTCTACGACTTCCAGCACGCCGACGGCGGCTGGGGCTGGTGGAAGGAAGGCCAGAGCGACCGTTGGATGACCGCCTACGTTGTGTGGGGCCTCACGCTCGCGAAGCAATCCGGCGTGGCGCTGAAGGCCAACGTGCTGGAGCGCGGCGCGGCGTTCCTCGACAAGACGCTCGTGGAGGAAGAGCTGAACCACGACATGCAGGCCTTCATGCTGCACGCGACTGTCGCGAGCGCGAACCCGCTGGCGAAGGCGGTCTTTTCCCCCGCGCAGAACAAGGCTTGGGACAACTTGTGGAAGAACCGCGAAGGGCTGAACGCCTACACGCGCGCGTTGCTCGCGCTCGCCGCGCATCACATGGGCAAGGGCGCGGACGCGCGCACGTTCATCGCGAACTTGGAGAACGGCGTGAAGCGCGACGAGCGGCCGGACGCGAGTGTGCTCATCGGCGGCCAGTTGCCCGCGAACGCCGGTGTGATGGGCACGGCGCATTGGGGCGAGGACGGCATTTACTGGCGCTGGTCTGAGGGCGGTGTCGAGGCGACGGCGTTTGCGCTCCGCGCATTGCTGGCGATTGACCCGCAGAGCAAGCTCATCGAGCCGGTCACGAACTGGCTGCTCAAAGGCCGGCGCGGCGCGCAGTGGAGCAACACCCGCGACACCGCCATCACCGTGCTCGCGCTCAACGATTACCTGCGCGTGACCAAGGAGCTGTCGCCCGAGCTGGAATACGAGGTGACGGTCAACGGCACGAGCATCGCCAAGCGCAAGGTCAGCGGGGCGGAGGTCTTCGCCGCGCCCAGCCGCTTCGCCGTGGACACGAAGCTCATCAAGGACGGCGCGAACAACATCCGCATCCAGCGCAAGGGCGAGGGGCCGGTCTACTTCGCCGCGGAAGCCAAGTTCTTCAGCCTCGAAGAACCCATCCCCGCGAGCGGCAACGAGATCTTCGTGAAGCGCGAATACTTCAAGCTGGTGGGCCGCCCGACACTGCTCAAGGGCCTGCTCTACGACAAGGTGCCGCTGCTCGACGGCGAGACCGTGAAGAGCGGCGAACGCATTGAGACCGTCCTGACCATCGAGGCAAAGAACAACTACGAGTATCTGCTCTTCGAGGACCTGAAGCCCGCCGGCTTCGAGGCCGTGGCGGTGCGGAGCGGTGAATCGCTCTACGCGCGCGAGCTGAAGAGTGGCGCGGTGGAGCGGAAGTTTGGCGTGGTCGGCCAGCCGGTGCCGCAGGCGGCTCCAAAGTCCAAGGCCCCAAGTCCAAAGTCGAAGGCCGCGCCCTCCACCTCGCACATCGTCATCGCGGGAGAAACACTCACGCAAATCGCGAAGAAGCACGGCACGACCATCGCCGCCATCACCGCCGCGAACGCTGGCCTCGACGCGAGGAAGCTGCAAATCGGCCAGCAACTCAACTTGCCCGGCGCCGTTGCGGAAGCGGCTGTGGCTGAAATCGCCGCCGCAGCGCCAGCGGTCGGAGCCGCCATCGCGCCTGCCATGCGTCTCGCCGCCGCACGCCCCATCGGATTCCTCCCGCCCCGGCCCATCGGCATCGGCGAGCCGGACTTCACGGGCCGCACGCGCTGGGTCTATCAGGAACTCCGCGACCGCAAAGTCGCCCTCTTCCTCGACAAGCTCCCCGAAGGCGTCTGGCAGCTCCGCTACGACATGCGCGCCGAGGTCCCCGGCCAGTTCCACGCCCTCCCCGTCCTCGGCCACGCCATGTATGTCCCCGAAATCCGCTGCAACGGCGCGGAGCTGCGCGTGACGGTGGTGGACACGAAGTGAGCGGAGCGCCGGCTGACAAGGTAGCTCGACATTCCAATGTCGAGCAGCGGTTCTGTGGACGGCGCACCCAGGCTCGACATTGGAATGTCGAGCTACGACACGGACAACTTCTTGCTCGCGCCGACGCGCCGGCTGTCGCTAGTTTTCCGCCGTGATTCCAACGAAGGTTTTCGGGCTGACCGGCGGCATCGGCATGGGCAAGAGCACCGTGTCGCAGTTGCTGGAGCGGCGCGGCATCCCGGTGGCGGACACGGATGTGCTGGCGCGCAAGGTGGTGGAGCCGGGGCAGCCGGCGCTGGCGGCCATCCAGGAGATGTTCGGCGCGGCGGTCATCGGCTCGGACGGGGCGCTGCGGCGGGACGAGCTGGCGCGGCGGGTCTTCGCCAGCGACATGTCCCGCAAGCAGCTTGAGGCCATCCTGCATCCGCGCATCCGCGCGTTGTGGCAGGAGCAGGTGGACCAGTGGCGCAAGGACGGCGTGCGGCTGGGCGTGGTGGTGATCCCGCTGCTCTTCGAGACGAACGCGGTGAAGAACTTCGACAAGGTCATCTGCGTGGCGTGCTCGGCGGCGGCGCAGCAGCAGCGGCTGGCGGCGCGCGGGTGGACGGCGGAGCAAATCCAGCAGCGCCTCGGCGCGCAGTGGCCCATCGAGAAGAAGCTGACGCAGGCGGACTACGTGATCTGGACCGAGGGCAGCCCGGAGGTGACGATGACGCAGGTGGATCGCATTCTGGCCGGGGTGTAGGCCATGGAGACGCGGCACAAGGCACGCCTGGACGCTGCCGGAGGCGGCGCATGGACAAGCACCGGCAGCGGCTGGTCACCGGGCGGGGCCACCGACCGGAGCCAGGACAGCTTGGCCGGCCGGCCAACTGGCGGTAGTCTCCCCGGCGTGACTGGTGAAACGCATTTCAAAGGCTGGGCCAAGCCCGGCCCGGTGCCGCCGGGCTTGGGCGCCGGCCTGACCGTGGCCCCGGACGAGACGCTGGACGCCATCAGCGGGCACTTCCGCCTCTTCCAGTTGCGTGACGGGCACCGCTTCTCGACGGATGACATCCTCACCGCGTGGTATGGCACGAGCTGGTGTCCCACGGCGCGCGCGGCGCTGGACCTCGGCAGCGGCCTCGGCACGGTGGGGATGATCGTGGCGTGGCGGTTGCCCGGCGCGCGGCTGGTGACGGTGGAGGCGCAGCCGGCCAGCGTGGTGCTGGCCCGGAAGTCGGCGCGCTTCAACGGCGTCGAGGGCCGCTACGAGATCCGCGAGGGGGATTTCCGCGAGCCGGGCGTGCTGCGCGATGGAGAGTTGTTTGAGCTGGTGACGGGAAGCCCGCCGTATTTTCCGCCCGGCACCGGCGTGGAGAGCGAGCACCCGCAGAAGCTCGCCTGCCGCTTCGAGCTGCGCGGGACGGTGGCGGATTATTGCGCGACGGCGGCGAAGCATCTGGCACCGGGCGGCTGCTTCGCGTGCGTGTTTCCCTGCGAGCCGGCGCAGTTGGCGCGGATGGAGGCGGGCGCGCGCGAGGCCGGGCTGGTCATCGTGCGGCGGCGGCCCGTGGTCTTCCGCGCGGGCGAGGCTCCGCTGGTCGGCCTGTTCGGGATGATGCGCGCGACGGATTTGCCCGAGTGGTTTCGCGGGCAGACTTGGACGGAGCCGGAGCTCACGATCCGCACGCGCGACGGGAAGATTCACCCCGAATACTCGGCGGTGAAGCTGGCCATCGGCTTCCCGCCGTGAGGGTGTTTCCGCGCGTGCCGATCACCGCGCGCACGCTGCGGCTGCTTTTAGGCTTGCGCCGTCCATAGGTGAAATCCACCTTCCCACAGTCCGCCGCCGGAAAATGTGTCCGACGTTTGGGCAAACGATCCAGCACTGATATGAGCGACGACAAAAAGCAGTTTCCCTACCCGGGGATTCCGACCACGTCGGACGGAGCGGGCTGCGTGGTGTGGGTGGAAACCAACATCACCCACGGCGCCTGCGCTTACCCGATCACCTCCTCGACCACGATGGGGACCGGGTATCAAACGGAGGTCTCCAACGGCAAGAAAAACCTCTGGGGCGATGTGCTCACGTTCGTGCAGCCCGAGTCCGAGCATTCGGCGGCCTCCACCTGCGAGGGCTACGCGCTGGCGGGCGGTCGCGTGACGAACTTCACCTCCGGCCAGGGGCTCGTGCTGATGAAGGAGGTGCTCTACACCATTTCCGGCAAGCGCCTGCCCGCCGTGTTCCACATCGGCGCGCGCGCGCTCACCAGCCATTCGCTCAACGTCCACGCCGGCCACGACGACGTGATGAGCGTGGCGGACTGCGGCTGGGGAATCCTCTTCGGCCGCAACGCGCAGGAGGCGGGCGACCTCGCGCTCATCGCGCGCCGCGCGGCGGAGAGTTGCGAGACGCCGTTCATGAACGTGCAGGACGGCTTCCTCACCACGCACACCATCGAGAACGTGAAGCTCCCCGAGCTGGAGTTCATGAAGGAATACATCGGCGACCCCACGCTGAAGCTGCGCTGCATGATGGATCCCAACAACCCGCTCATGTCCGGCGTGGTGCAGAACCAGGACTCCTACATGAAGGGCAAGATCGCCCAGCGCAACGTGTATGACACCGTCCCCGCCGCCGTGCAGGAGGCGATGGACACCTTCTACAAGAACACCGGCCGTCGCTACGGGATGATTGACTGCTACCGCATGGAAGACGCCGAGTATGCGGTCGTCGGCATGGGCGGCATGATGGAGACCGCCGAGGCGGCGATTGACTACATCCGCGCCACCACCGGGGCCAAGGTCGGTGGCATCCATGTCACCTGCTTCGCACCGTTTCCGGCCACGCAGCTTGTCGCCGCGCTCAAGAACGTGAAGGCCGTCACCGTCGTCGAGCGCATGGACAACCCGCTCGCGCAGTCCAACCCGCTCGTGCAGGGCATCCGCGCCGCGTTTGCCGACGCCTTCGCCGGCCTGAGCTACGGCTCGTTTGGCGAGTTCAAGTATCCCGCCATCACGCGCATCCCGAAGATTTATGCCTGCGTCGCCGGCCTCGGCTCGCGCGACGTGCGCGGCTGCCACTTCAACTCCATCTTGAAGAACATGCTGTCGGCGAAACCGATGGAGTTCTCCTGCGTGGGCGTGAAGCACAAGCTGGAACTCCCCGGCGCGGAAGACCCCGACCTGCGTCCGTCTGGCGCGTTCTCGATGCGCGGCCACTCCGTCGGCGGCTTCGGCTCCGTCACGACGAACAAGCTCATCGCGTCGTTCGTGGGCGAGCTGTTCAACCTGCACGTCCAGGCCTATCCGAAATACGGCTCGGAGAAGAAGGGCCTGCCGACGACGTATTACCTCACGGTCGCCGACGCCCACATCCGCACGCACAGCGAGCTGGAGCACGTCGAGTTCATCCCGCTCAACGACGTGAACGCCTTCAACCTCGGCAACCCGCTCGCGGGCATCGCCGCGAACGGCAGCGTCTTCATCCAGAGCGACAAGCTCGACCCGCTGGAGGTTTGGAACGCCATCCCCGCCTACGGCCAGAAGATCATCCGCAACAAGAAGCTGCGCGTCTTCTTCCTCGACACCGTGAAGATCGCGCGCAGCGTCGCCACCGATCCCGACCTCCAGCAGCGCATGCAGGGCGTCTGCCTCGTCGGCATCTTCATCAAGGTCACGCCGTTTGCCGCCCGCTCCGGCATGGGCGACGAGCAGGTGCTCGCGTCCGTCGAGAAATACATCCGCAAGTATTTCGGCAAGCGCGGCGAGAAGGTCGTGCAGGAAAACCTCACTTGCGTCCGCCACGGTCTGACTGACGTGATGGAAGTCCCCGCCGAGGTCATCGGCGGTGAAGCGGAAGTTGCCGCTGGTGAACTGGTCGCGGCGAAGTAGCTCTTTGCCCGGTGGACAACCACCGGGAAAACCAAACTTAAAACTCAGGACAACCTGACCCAGAACATGATTCAACCCACCGAAAACGTAGCCGGCTCCGTTCCCGCCCCCGTCGTGGACCGCACGAACAAGAAGCCCATCACCAAGGATGTGCTGGACGTTCAGGACTTCAACGAGCGCATCGTCGGCGCTTACAACGACGGCAGCGCCGAGATGGAACTGCCCGCCGACCACAGCACGCTGCGCTCGCTCATCCCCGCCGGCACCGGCGCGCTGCGTGACTTCAGCTACATTGCGCCCGAGATTCCCCTGCTCCACAGCGAGAACTGCGTCGCGTGCATGGACTGCGTGACCGAGTGCCCGGACACGGCGATTCTCGGCAAGGCCGTGCCCAAGGCCAAGCTGGAGGCCGAGCTCGCCGCCATCGCCGACCCCGTCGAGCGCGAGCACCTCGCCAAGCAGTTCGCCAAGACCACCAAGTTCTGGACCACCTACGAGAAGAAGGGCAAGGAGCCGGCCTACTTCGGCATCTTCATTGACCCCACCAAGTGCAAGGGCTGCGCCGAGTGCGTGGACGCCTGCGGCAACCACGGCGCGCTGTCCATGCTCATGAAGGACACCGGCGTCCTGAAGACCTCCCAGCGCACCTTCAACTTCTACCGCAAGCTCCCCGAGACCCCGAAGGAATACATCAACGACAAGCTCCTGAGCGACATGATGCTCACCGAGCGCAGCCTGCTCTACGTCGGCGGCGCGGGCAGTTGCATGGGTTGCGGCGAGGGCACCGCGCTCCGCATGATGCTCGCGGCGACCGGCTTCCAATACGGCAAGGAAAGCGTCGGCATCGTCAACTCCACCGGCTGCTCCACCGTTTACGCCTCCACCTATCCCTACAATCCCTACCTCGTCCCGTGGACCAACTCGCTCTTCGAGAACGGCCCCGCTGACGCGATGGGCGTCCGCGCCCGCTGGGACCAGATGGGCTGGGGCGACAAGAAGCTCTGGGTCGTCGGCGGCGACGGCGCGATGCTCGACATCGGCTTCCAATCGCTCTCCCGCATGCTGGCTTCGGGCATGAACATCAAGGTGCTCATCCTCGACACGCAGGTCTACTCGAACACCGGCGGCCAAAGCTCCACCGCCACCTTCAAGGCGCAGAACACCAAGTTCTCCGTCCACGGCAAGGTCATCCAGGGCAAGACCGAGCGCCGCAAGGAAATCGCGCAGATCGCGATGATGCACCCGAACACGTTCGTCGCGCAGACCTCCTGCGCCATGTCGAACCACTTCTACAAGTCCATCATGGCCGCCAACGAGTTCGACGGCCCGGCTGTCATCTCGGTCTATACCACCTGCCAGCCCGAGCACGGCGTGGGCGACAACCTCGCCATGAACCAGTCCAAGCTGGCCGTGGACACCCGCACGTTCCCCGTGCTGATCTACGACCCGCGCAAGGGCACAAAGCTCGCCGAGCGCCTCAGCCTCCAGGGCAACCCCGCGCCAAAGGAAGACTGGTATAAGGATCCGAAGACGGGCGACCTCTTCGACTTCGTCATGTTCGCCCGCACCGAGGGCCGCTTCTCGAAGCACTTCGACAAGGACGGCAATCCCTCGCCGCTGATGCTCGAAGCCAAGCAGGACCGCCTCGACAACTGGCGCGTGCTGCAAGAGCTGGCCGGCATCATCTGATGCCGCGCTGAAAACCGAATCTCGCAAAGCCCCGGTCGCCTGGCCGGGGCTTTTGCTTTATCCCCGCCATGCCGGTGAATGGGATGTCGAGCCGCCAATCATCGCGCCGGGTCGGAGACCGGCGCTCCGCTGCTCACGCCAACGCCTTCTTGATCACTTCTCCGCGCACGCCGGTGATGCGTTGCTCCAGCCCTTGGTAGAAGTAAGTGAGCCGCTCGTGGTCCAGGCCCATGAGGTGCAGAATCGTCGCGTGCAGGTCGGAGACGTGGTGGCGTTCTTCGACGGCTTCGAAGCCCAGCTCGTCCGTCGCGCCGATGAACTGCCCACCCTTCACGCCTGCGCCTGCGAGCCACATCGAGAAGCCGTGCCAGTTGTGGTCGCGGCCCGGCTTGCCCACACCTTCGCTCGTGGGGGTTCGGCCGAACTCACCGCCCCAGACCAGCAGCGTCTCGTCCCACAGGCCGGTGCGCTTCAGGTCCGCGATGAGCGCGGCGATGGGCTTGTCCGTCTCGCCGGCGTGGAGCGTGTGGTTCTTGATGCAGTCGCTGTGGCCGTCCCAGGTGTCTTCGAGATGGCCGCCGCCGGAGTAGAGCTGCACGAAGCGCACGCCCTTCTCGATGAGCCGGCGCGCGACGAGGCACTTCGACCCGAAGTCGGCGGTGAGCGGGTGGTCGAGGCCGTAAAGCTCGCGCGTGGCGGCGGGTTCATCTTTCAAGTCCACGACGCCCGCAGCACTGGTCTGCATCTGGTAGGCCAGCTCGTAGGAGAGGATGCGCGCGGACAACTCGGACTCCTGCGGGCGCTCGCGGCGATGCTGTTCGTTCAGCTCCGCGAGCAGGTCGAGCGAGCGGCGTTGGGCGCGCGGGCTGACGCCCTCGGGCGTGGCGAGGTCGAGGAGCGGATTGCCCTTGCTGCGGAAGAGCGTGCCCTGATACGCGGCGGGCATGTAGCCGGCGGTCCAGTTCGACGCGCTGCCGATGGGGCCGCCGCGCGGATCGGTCATCACCACGAAGCTCGGCAGCGCGGCGTTCATCGTGCCGAGGCCATAGCTCAACCACGCGCCGAGGCTGGGCCGCCCGACGAAGATGCTGCCGGTGTTCATCTGGAGGCAGCCGGACGCGTGCGCCGCCGTGTCCGTGTAGAGCGAGCGCAGCACGCAAATATCGTCGGCGAACTTCGACGTGTGTGGGAAGAGGCTGCTGACCGGCAGGCCGCTGCGCCCGTGCGGCTTGAACTCGAACGGCGTCTGCATCAGATAGCCCACCGGCCGGCCGTTCGAGCCGACGGCCTTGACCTTGCCGGCGTAGGGCTTGCCGTGATGTTTCGCCAGCTCGGGCTTGGGGTCGAACGTGTCCACCTGGCTGGGCGCGCCGTTCATGAACAGGAAGATGACGTGCTTGGCCTTGGTCGGAAAATGCGGTGCGCGCGGTGCCAGCGGCGACTGTGCGACCGATGACGCGGCTTGCGCGGAGGCGAAGAAACCGTCTTGCTGAAGGATGTCCAGCAAGCCCAGCCCCGCGAAGCCCGCACCGGCCTGCCATAGGAACTCGCGGCGGGAGCGTCCACAGGGGGTGGGGCTCGGGCGGAAGCGAGAGTTATTGAAGTCAGTGTTCATTTGCCTGAGTCAGTTGCGGATGGGGAGCTTGGCCGTAACAGGTTTAACTGACGTGTCCTCGCCGTGGACACGGCGCATGACCTGTAACAGCAGAAGCGAGCCACAGGAGAGCGACAAGAACCAGAAAGGTAAGAAGACTACCTGACTTGGAAGACTCGGACCCAAGAACCCCAGCATCCGGTCATACGAATGCGTCTCAAAGCCGACACTGGCAAGAACCCCTCTGATGCCATGCTTCGGTTTGAACATGCCCAGATTTTCTCTAGCCAAACCGGACAACCTGAGGTGGGAGTCCCACTCAAAGCCACGGTCTTCAGTGTCGCCCCAAACGAGGTCAATCTGAATGATGCCTTGGTGCATGAGCCATTGGACCTCCCCAACTTTCAAACTGAATCGCAAGGAATGTGGGGCTTGATAGCTCCACGACCAGAGGCAGGCGATGAAGACGATGCAGACCAACGTGGCAACCAGTGGACCTGTGTGTGTGGAGCGCTTCATTTCTCGGCTATCTCTCAGTCCGGGTAAACAAACTCGTTCAGGTTCAGGACCACGCGGCACATCTGGGTGAGCGCGGCGTGGGTGGCTTCGTCGGTGGAGATGTTCTTGCTGGTGGTTTCCTCGGTGAGGAAGCGTTGCATTGCGGCGAGCTCCTCGGGCTTGGGCGGGCGGGCCAGCGCGAGTCGCCAGGCGAGCTGGATTTGCGCCTCCACCTTCGCACCGGCCTCGCGCTTCAGGCGGTCGGCGAATTGGCGGGCCTGGCGGTTCACGAACTCGCCGTTGAAGAGCGTGAGCGCCTGCGGGGCGACGCTCGTGACGGCGCGCTTGTCGCTGCTCTGCGTGGTGTCGCACACGTCCAGCACTTCGAGCATGGGCACCATGAACGAGCGTTTCAGGAACGCATAGACGGTGCGGCGCGAGGCATCGGCCTCATCGAAGGGCTTCCAGATTTTGTCCGGGTCGCTGCTGCCGGCGAGCGCCTCCTTGGGCACCTCGGGATACATGCTTGGCCCACCCACGCACGGGTTCAGTCGCCCGCTCACGGCGAGCATCGAGTCGCGGATGGCCTCGACTTCGAGGCGGCGGTAGGGGAAGTGGGAGAGGAGGAGGTTTTCCGGGTCAAGTTCGTGGGCGGCGGGAGCTGTCTGATTACGCGTTACGTCTTTACGTTTTACGTCGGCGTAATGCGTAAAACGTAATGCGTAAGCGGAGGACGCTTGTTGCCAAGTGGCGCTGCCGAGTATCAGCCGGTGCAGCCGCTTCACCGACCATCCGCCTTCCTTCACGAACCAGTCGGCCAGCCAGTCGAGCAGCTCGGGGTGTGTGGGCGCGGTGCCGATGAGGCCGAAGTCGCTCGCCGTGCGCACGAGGCCCTCGCCGAAGTGGTGCTGCCAGACGCGGTTCACGAGGACGCGCGCGGTGAGCGGGTTGTCCGCGCTGGCAATCCAGTTTGCGAGCGTGAGGCGGCGGCGCGTGGTGAACTCGTCGGGCGCGGGGAAGTCCGGCTGCTTCGCCGTGAGGGCCACCGGCACGGCGGGGAAGACTTCCGGGCCGGGACTGTGCGCGCTGCCGCGCAGCAGGACGAAGCTCTTCGGCGCGGTCGGCGAAGGCTCGTTCGGGAAGTAACCACGCGGCAGGTCGGGCGTGGCGCGGCGCAGTTCGGCGATGGCGGCTTCGGTAGCGCCGGCCTTCTCGCGGATCTCGGCGGGCAGGGCCTTTGTCACTTTCGCTTCCAACTGCGCCGTGAACTTCTTCACCAACTCCTTCTGCGCGGGCGTCTGCTGCCTTGCGTCGGTGCGAAAGGCAGCAACCGCGTCGGCGGGCAGGGCGGATTTGCCACTGGCGAGGAACTCCATGCGGAACGCGGAGCGCGCAGCAGCCACCTCATTCGTCAGCGCGGCGATGCGCTGGTCGCGCTGGGCCAGCGCCGCAAGTTCCACACGCGAGCCGGCGGGAGCGTCGAGGTCGGTGCGGCCCGACTGCGTGCGCTTCAGCGGCGCAAACACGGCGGCGAGGCTGTAGTAATCGCGCGCGGTGAGCGGGTCGAACTTGTGGTCGTGGCAGCGCGCACACCCGAGCGTGACGCCGAGGAAGGCCTGCGACGTGGTGCGGATCATGTCGTCCACCTGGTCGGCACGGTCCTGCAAGTGGTCGGCCGGCTCGTCGTCCCACGGGCCGAGGCGGTGGAAGCCGGTGGCGATGAGCGTCTCGGCGTTCGTGTCCGGCAACTCGTCGCCGGCGATTTGCTCGCGGATGAAGCGGTCGTAGGGTTTGTCCGAGTTGAAAGCGGCGATGACGTAGTCGCGGTAGCGCCAGACGTTGGGCTTGGCGGCGTCGCGTTCGTAGCCGTTGGTCTCCGCGTAGCGCGCGAGGTCGAGCCAGTGGCGACCCCAGCGTTCGCCGTAGCTGGTGCGGCCGAGCAAGTCGTCCACGAGCCGGGCGAGGGCTTCGGGCGTGCTGCGTGCTGCGTGTTGCGTGAAGGTGTCCACCTCCCCCGGTGTGGGCGGCAAGCCGATGAGGTCAAAGTGCAGGCGGCGGATGAGGACGCGCGGCTCCGCCGCTGGCGATGGCTGCCAGCCGCGTTCCTCCAACTTCGCGAGGATGAAGTGGTCAATCGCGTTGCGCGGCCACGACTTGTTCTTCACGACGGGAACCACTGGCCGCACCGGCGGGACGAACGCCCAGTGCTTCGCCGCGCTGTCGGCGGGCCAAGTCGCGCCCTCGGCAATCCAGCGCGTGAGCAAGGTGACTTGCGCCAACGTGAGCGCGCCGCCTTTCGGTGGCATCAACTCGTCCGGGTCATGGGTGGTGATGCGCTTGACCAGTTCGCTCTTCGCTGGTGCGCCGGGGACGAGCGTGGGTTGCCTGGACTTGCCGCCCCTGAGCGCGGCCTCGCGGGAGTCGAGCCGCAGGCCGCCCTTCGCGTGCTCGGCGTCGTGGCAGGCGAGGCAGCGCTTGACCAGCAGCGGCCGCACCTCGCGCGCGAAGTCCACCGGAGCCGGCGCTCCGGTCGCCGCCGTCACCGCAACCGTGCCGGCCAGCGCAATGAGCGCGGCAACGAGCGCGGAAAATGGCGGGGACGCTGGCACTGCGGATTGATACGGCACGGCGGCGGACAAGTTCAAGCCAAGGCGTGGCGGCGCGAACTGCCGGACCGCCGAGTTCCGCTCGAAGCGCACCGAAACGCCGCGCGTCAGTGCATGACCATTCACACGCCATGAAATCCTCCCGGCTCCTCGTTTCGTTGATCGCCCTCGCCGCCGTTTCGCTTCACGCCGCCGCGCCGCCGCCGCCGCCGGCCATCGTGGACGCCGCGAAGTTTCCCACGCTGCAGGCGGCGTTTGACGCCGTGCCGGAGGCGGGCGGGCTGGTGCAGCTTCCGCCGGGCACCTTCGAGCTGACGCGACCGCTGGTGCTGGGCCGCGGCAACACGCGGGTGGCGGGCGCGGGCGCGGCGACGCATCTGGTGAACAGGAACACCGACGGCCAGCCCGCGCTCATCGTCCGCCCGCCGACGCTCGACCAGGACCGCCGGGCGCGGCTCTGGCGGGTGCAGCTCGGCAACTTCCGCGTGACCGGCAACACGAACAGCGGCGACGGCATCTTCGCCGAGGGCGTGCAGGAGTTTTTCATTCAAGGGCTGACCGTCAGCTCCAATGGGCTGAACGGCATCCGCATGACCAACTGCACGGAGAACCCGCGCGTGGCGGACTCGATGATCACCTACAACGCCCGCGCGGGGCTGGCCATCCTGGGCGGGCACGACATCGTGGTGAACGCGAACCACTTCGAGGAGAATCAGGACGCGGTGCGCTGCCTGGACAGCTTCAACTTGTGCCTGAACGGCAACAACATTGACGACCACCTGCGCCACGGCGTGGTCATCGAGAACACCTACGGCTCCGTGCTCTCCGGCAACATGATCGAGGAGTGCAACGGCACGGCGGTCATCCTCGACCGGGACTGCTACGGCATCACCGTCAGCGCGAACGTCATCGCGCACCATCTCGGCGGCGGCGTGCATCTGCTCGACGCGTGGGGCTGCACGGTGTCGGCCAACACCTTCGTGCTGGTCCACTCGAACGCGCTGTTCGTCGGCGCGAACTCCGGCCGCATCACCGTCACGGGAAACACCTTCTGCAACAGCGAGATTGGCGGCCTGATGAAGCGCCTGTCCCCGAGCCACCCGAACATCTGGGCGCGCGACGTGGCGACAGGCATCGCCCTGGAAGCCACGCGGGACATTGTGATTTCGGGCAACACGTTCTCCGGCCTGAGTGGCGAGGCGGTGCTGGCCGCCGGCAAATGCGAGCGGTTGTCCGTGTTGGGGAACATCGTCACGGACTGCGGGCGTGCCTTCCCCAAGTCCCGCCCGCTCATCCACCTCAACCGCGCCCGCGACAGCCTGGAGCGGAACAACATCCTGCACACACCGCGCCGCCCCGCATCAAGCCGGTAGCGCCAGGCGCGCCAGCCCGCCGCGTCACTTCGCAGCAATCACCTCGGGCGTGGTTCCGGGAGTCTGCATCGCTGCGTGCTTGCGGTGGAAGACTTGCGCGATGTCGTCGAGGTAGGAGTAAACCACTGGCGTGACCAAGAGCGTGAGCAGGAGGCAGAGGGTTTGGCCGCCGATCACGACGACGGCCACCGCGCGGCGCTCCTCCGCGCCGGGGCCGGTGCCCAGCGCGAGCGGAATCATGCCAGCGACCAGCGTGAGCGTGGTCATCAGGATGGGGCGGAGACGGTCGCGGTTGCCGTCCATGATGGCTTGCAGGCGTTCCAGGCCGGCGCGGCGCAGGGTGTTCATATGGTCAATCTGGAGAATGGCGTTCTTTTTCACAACGCCGAAGAGCACGAGCAGGCCGAGCGCGGAGTAGAGGTTGAGCGTGTTGCCGGACACCCAGAGCGAGAAGAGCGCGAAGGGCAGCGAGAGCGGGAGCGAGAGCAGGATGGTCAGCGGGTGGATGAGGCTCTCGTATTGCGAGGCGAGAATCATATACATGAAGATGACGGAGAGCAGGAACGCCCAGAGAAACTCCTTGAAGGTGCGCTCCAGCTCGCGGCCGCGACCGGAAATCTTCGTGGTGTAGGTGGCGGGCAGGTTCATCTCCTGAAAGGCCGCCTCGAGCGTCTGCAGGCGGTCCTTCATCGCGTAGCCGGTGGGCACCAACTGGCCGCCCTCCTCGCGCATGGTCAGGATCGAGCCGCGGAGGCTCACCTGCCGCTGGCGGTCGAGGCGGTCAATGCGCGACGCGGTCTGGCCCTCGACGATGTCCACTACGTTGTCGAGGCGCACGAGGCCGCCGCCCTGGCGTGGGACGTAGAGGCGCGAAATGGTCTCGCGGTCGTTGCGCTTGCCCTCGGCGAGGCGCACCTGCACGTCGTAATCGTCACCCACGCTGGCGTCGCGGAAGCGGGAGACGCGCTCGTCGCCGCCGACCATGATGCGCAGGGCGGTGGCGATGTCGTCCACGGAGACGCCCAGCGCGGCGGCGCGCTCGCGGTTGATGTGGACGCGGAATTCCGGCTTGTCGAGCTTGAGCGTGGTGTCGGCGTCGGCCAGGCCGAGTTCGGCGGAACGGGCGCGGAGTTCCTCGGCATACTTCGAGAGCGATTCGAGATCGGGGCCGAGGATGGAGAAATCAATGTCGTAGTTCGGCCCGCCAACGCTGATGGACGAGGAAGAGGCGCGCACGGAGACCCGGACGCCGGGCAGCTTGCGCAGCCGGGTGCGGACCTCCTGCAACACGTCGCGCTGGGAGTAGTTGCCCTTGAAGGCGTCGAGCGGATGGAGCGAGACGAGGCGCGACCACATGAAGACGCGCTCCTGGTGCGGCGCGAGGCGGACGTAATAGCGCGCATAGTTCGCGCCGCTGATGCGGCTGCCGCCGATGCCGCCCTGCACGAGGCGGAGCTGGTGCATCGCGCGCAGCTCGCGCTCGGCCATGAGCGCGACCTCGTCCATCTGCGTGAGGCTGGTGCCTTCCTTCGCGGAGAGGCCGATCTCGAACTCGCCCTCGTCGGTGTTGCCGGGGGTGAACTCCTGCCGCAAGGACTGGTAGAGCGGGACCGAGGACGCCATGACGAGAAGCGCCAGCACGAGGACGGCGAACCGCCATCTCATGCAGAAGCCCAGCACCGCCATGTAAAGGCGCTCCATCCAGCCGTAAAACCCGCCGCGCGACTTCGGCCCGCCGTGCGTGGCCTTGCTCACCTCGCCAAGGTTGAAGAGGCGCGCGCTCATCAGCGGCGTGAGCGTGAAGGACACAAGCAGGCTCACCATCACCGCCACGCCCGCCGTGATGCCAAACTGAAAGAGGAACCGCCCCGCGATGCTCGACATGAACGACACCGGCACGAAGATGACGACGAGGCTCAACGTGGTCGCGAGCACGGCCGTGCCGATCTCCTTCGTCGCCTCCCGCGCGGCGTCGAACGGGTGCATCTGCTTCTCCTCGACGAAGCGGAAGATGTTTTCCAGCACGACGATGGCATCATCAATCACGATGCCGACCATGAGCACAAGGGCGAGCATGGTGACGCTGTTGAGCGTGAAGTGCAGCGCCCACATCACGCCGAAGGTGGAAATGACCGAGCAGGGAATCGCCACCGCCGCGATGAAGGTCGCGCGCCAGCTCCGCATGAAGGCGAACACGACGAGGCTCGCGAGGATGCTGCCCAGGACAAGGTGGACGTTGATCTCGTGGAGCGCCTCGTAGATGTAACGCGACTGGTCCTCGATCACCTCGAACTTGATGTCCGCCGGGAGCTGCGCCTGGATGCCGGGGAGCTTCTTCTTCACCGCCTCGATGACTTCAACGGTGTTGGCGTCGGCCTGGCGCTTGACCACGAGCGTCACGGAGGGACGGCCGTTGAGGCGCGAGACGGTGCGCTGTTCCTTGGTGCCATCCTCGGCCCAGCCGAGGTCGCGGATGCGGACGGGCGAGTTGCTGACGGTGGTGATGACGAGGTCGTTGAACTCGCGCGCATCCGTGAGCCGGCCCACGGTGCGGAGCGTGTGCTCGCGGACGTTGGAGATGACGTTGCCACCGGGGATGTTGGCGTTCTGGCGCGCGACGGCGTTGCGCACGGTGGTGATGGGGATCTGGTAGGCCGCCAGCCGGTCAGGGTCCACCCAGATGCTGATGGCACGCTGGAGGCCGCCGTTGATTTCCACCTCGCCCACGCCGAGGGCGCGTTCGAGCTGCACCTTCACGATCTTGTCCGCCAGCTCGGTCAGCTCGCGCTGCGTGCGCTCGCCGGAGAGCGAGACAGAGATGACGCCGTTGCGCTCGGTGTCGAACTTGGTGACCTGCGGCGGGTCGGCGTCGCGCGGCAGCTCGGTGCCCATCGAGGCGACGCGGTTGCGCACGTCCTCGAGCGCCTCGCTCACCTTGCGGCTGAGGTCGAACTGGATGATGACGAAGGAGCTGCCGACGCCGGAGATGGAACGCAGCTCGGTGATGCCCTCGACCGTGTTGACCTGCTCCTCGATGGGCTGGGAGATGAGCGACTCGACTTCGACCGGCGACGCGCCGGGCAGCCGCGTGCCGACATAAATCGTCGGAATGTCCACGGGCGGCGAGCGGTCCACGCCGAGCTTGAGGTAGCCCGCGATGCCCACGACCACCAGCGCCAGCACGATCATCGTGCCGAACACCGGACGGCGGATGGAGATTTCAGCGAGCTTTTGCATTCAGCGGGGAACGCGGGCACCTTCGACGCCGGGCAATTCAAGGGCAGACGACAAGCGAATGGGGACAAACGAATGGGATGAATTCGCTTGTCCCCATTCGTTTGACAGGACGTGCGGGCGTTGGGCGGGCAAGCTCACGAGGTTTTCTTCCCGGCCTTCGGCGCGGCGGGCACGGGGGCTTTCTTCGCTGGTGGCGGGCGGGACGTGTTCACGGTCACGGGCTGACCGTTCTGCAGCGCGCCAGGGTTGAGCACCACGAGGTCGCCGGGTTTCACTCCGCCGAGCACTTCGATGAATCCATCCGCGCGCCGGCCGACCGCGATGTTCTTCTCCGCCGCGTTGCCGTCCTTCACGAGGAAGATTTTTTCCATGCCGGCGAAGGTGACGAGCGCGGCCTTCGGGACTGCCGTCGCAGGCTCGGCCGCGGCGAGCACGATGTCCGCGCGCGCGAAGGTGCCGGGCCGCAGCGCGCCCGCCTGGTTCGCGATGTCCGCCTCGACGATGAGCATCCGGTTCAGCTCGGTGATGGCCGGGCTGAGGCGCGCGATGGTGCCGGTGTAATGGTTCGTGTCGCCCTCGACGGTGAGGCGGACCTTCAGGCCGGGGCGCACGCCGGTCGCGTTGCGCTCGGGCACCTCCACGCGCAGGCGCAGCGGGTCCACCTTCACGAGCGTGACGATGGGCGCGGCGGTGTTGAGGAACTCGCCGGGGCTGGCCCGGCGCTCCTGCACGATGCCGTCGAAGGGCGCGATGATCTTGGTGTCCGCGAGCTGCTGGCGGGCAATCTCCACGTCCACGCGGCGCTGCTGCAACACGCCCTGCCGCTGCCGGATGTCTTCGAGCGCCTCAAGGTGGCGGTTGAAGGCGATTTCGTAGTTCGCCTCCGCCACCTCCAGCTCCGACTGCGGGCTGATGCCGCGCTGGGCCAGCGCCTTGATGCGGTCGCGCTGCTTTTGCGATTCGAGCAGGGACGCCCTCGCCTGCCGCACGGTGCTGGTCTCCTCCGCCTTCACCGTGTCATCGGAGCCGACGAGCGGCAGGCCGAGCCGCGCGCGGGCCTGCGCGAGCAGCGCCTCGGCGGACCGGAGCTTCAACTCGTAGTCCACCGACTCAATTTGCGCGACCAGCTCACCCTTCCGAACGCGCGTGCCGAGGTCCACGCTCAAGCTTTGCAGCCGGCCCGTGACCTTCACGCTCAACGTCGCCTGGTCAATCGCCGCCAGCGCGCCGATGACAGAAACCGCGCGCTCCATCGGACGCGACTCCGCCGGGGCCGCCTGGACGGCGCGCGAAGGCAGGGCGGCCGCGGCCTTGCCGTCCTTCTTGCCGCCCTTGGGCGACTCGGGCGGATTGCAGCCGGCGAGCAAGAGCGCGGCGAGCAGCGGAATGAGCAAGCTGGATCGGGTCACAAGAGCGCGGAAATGTAACGTGGTCTGATGGAGCGGGCCAACGGATTCTGCCGGAGCGCGGGCGTCCCGCCCGCAGCGGCTGGGCGAAGCCCACGAGCCACAAGGCTGCATCCCAGCAACCTCGCCGCCACTGCGGCCTGGAAGGCCGCGCTCCGGGCGCGTCTCCGCATCATCCTCAACTCGGAAGGAATCTGCCCTCATGCCTTCGCCGCGCAGGTTGGACAGGTGCCCAGCACCGGCTTCAACTCCGGGCGGGAGGAGAGGAAGTCATGCAGCCGTTGCTGGCTGCCCGGATCGTTCTGGATGGTGTCGCAGGCGCCGCAGAAGGGCAGCGCCGCCGCGAGCGCCCGCAGCTCGTGCTGCATCGCCAGCACGCGCTGCGCGACCCGGATCCGGCACCGGAGCATCTCCGGCTCGAAGGGCTTCACGATGAAGTCATCCGCCCCGGCGGCCATGGCGGTGACGAAGTTTTTCAACCCGTCCTGCGCCGTCACCATCATGATGTAGGTGTAGCCGGGCCGGTGCGGGGCGGCGCGGACGCGCCGGCACAGTTCCAGCCCATCCATCTCCGGCATCATCCAGTCCGAGATGAGCAGGGAAATCTCCTCGCGCTCAAAGATGCGCCAAGCCTCCAGCCCGTTCTCCGCAGCGAGCACTTCAAAATCCATCTCCTCCAAGATGGCCTTGATGAGGTTCCGCGAAACCCGCGAGTCATCGGCGGCAAGTATTTTCATACGCGTGCGTTGTTTCGCGCAGGATGGAGCAATCAGTGGTTGAACACAAACTCAACCGCGTTCAACAGGCTCCACGCGTAATCTTCGACGGCCTGCAGGCGGTTCGGGCTGGCGGCGAGATGCTTCACGGCCAGTTGCCGCTCGGTGTCGCTCGGCAGCCGGCTGAAGAAGGTCAGGTAAAGCTCGTCCGCGAGCTTCGCATTGTCCGGGTGCGCTGCCGCCAGCCGCGCGAGCTGGCCGTCGGCGTGGGTCAGCTTGGCCTGCAAGTTCGGCGAGTTCAGCAGATGCAGCACCTGCGCGATGCTGGCCCCGCTGTTGCGCTCGCACTCGCAGGCCGTCACGCGCACGGGGCGGCCAAAGAGCTTGAGGAAATAATGCTGCGTCTGGCTGTCCCAGAGCTGGATGGCGCGCGCGCCGGCGGGAACGCCGTCAAACTTCTCCGGCACGCCCGTCACCTGGCACACGGCGTCAAGCAGCACCTCGGCGGGCAGGCGCTTGAAGAGGGCGCGCGAGTAGTTCTGCTCGTCCTGCGCGTTGGTGTCGTTCGGCGTCGCGGAAAGCTGGTAGGTGCGCGAGGCCGTGAGCGTGCGGATGAACTGCTTGAGGTCGAAGCGCGCGTCCACGAGCGACTTGGCCACCGCGTCGAGCAGCGCGGGGTTGCCCGCGGGATTGGTCGCCCGCACGTCGTCCACCGGCTCGACGACGCCGCGCCCGAGGAAATGCGCGACGAGGCGGTTGGCGAGGTTGCGCGCGAACCACGGATTCTCCGGCGCGGTGAACCACTCGGCCAGCACGCGGCGGCGGTCGCCAGCGGGCGCGGTGGCGGGCATCTCCGTGCCCAGCGCGTAAGGCTGCACCGCCGCGCCGGTGCGCGGGTGTTTCACGCCGGGATTGCCCTCCGCCAGCAGCGTCTCGCCCAGCGCGCCCTTGCGGACGTTCACCTGCGAGAAGAAGCCGGACATGCCGTAGTAGTCCGCCTGGCTCCAGCGGTCGAAGGGGTGGTGATGGCATTCCGCACACGCGATGCGGATGCCGAGGAAGACCTGCGAAACCGCGTTCGCCATCTCGCCGGGCTTGCTCACGACCTTGTAGAAATGCCCGGCGGGCGCGTCGTCCAGCGGCCCCTCGGCGGTGAGCAGCGCGCGGGCAAACTGGTCAAGCGGACGGTTCGCGGCGAACTCCCCGCGAATCCACCGGTAGTAGGCATAGGCGTCGCGCTGGCCGAGCTTCTGCCGGTCCACGCGCAGCAGGTCGGCCCACTTCAGCGCCCAGAAGTCAGCGAATTCAGGCCGCTTCAGCAAGGCGTCCACGAGCTGCGAGCGCTTGTCCGACGACTCGTCCGCGAGGAAGCGCCGCACCTCCGCCGCCGTGGGCAGCGTGCCGATGATGTCGAGGTGCGCGCGGCGCAGGAACGTCGCGTCATCGCACACGTCGCTCGGGCGCAGGTTGAGCTTCTTCAAGTGCGCGTTGACGTGCCGGTCAATGAAGTTGAACTCCGCAAAGCCCGCATTGCCGACCGGCTTGCCCGGCCGCGGCACGATGGCCATGAACGAGGTGACTTCGCCGAGATAACGCGCCATCACCGACGTTTGTCCGGGCAGCGAGCCGATGACCACCGCGCCGTGCTCGTCCACCTTCGCGAGTGAGTCATTGTTGGACTGAAACACGCAATAGCGCGTCACGTCCGCCTTGCGCCCGTCGGAGTAAGACGCATTCACCCGGAGCTGGAGCTTCGCGCCCGGCGCGAGGATTTTTTCCCGTGGCTCCAGCTCGACCCGCACGACCTTCGCATCATTCGTCGAGCCAAACGGCGCACCGGCAGCCAGCCACGCGCGGATGGTTTCGTAGTCCGGCGAACCGACCGGGATGCGCGCCCCGCCCTGGTGCGGCATCGTGCCGCTCGCCTTGGCGAGAAAGAGGCTTTGCTCCGGCGCGGCCGACGAAGTGCGCCGTCCCTTGCTCTCCGCAGTGAACGCCCGCCAGTCCGCCAGCGCGTCGTAGCCGAAGACGGAGAGCTTGAAGCCGTTCTGCCCCTCCGCCTTGCCGTGGCACTGCGAGGCATTGCAGCCGTGCCGCGTGAGCAGCGGGCTGATGTCGTTCTCGAAATTGAACGCGCGCGGCGCGGGAGCCTTCGCCGGAGCCGCGAGCGCCGGGGTCGCGCAGAACAGCGCCAGCACCGCGAGCGCCGTGCCGGCGATTTGCCATCGCCGTCCGCAGCGCCCCTCGCGCCAAGCCGCCGCGAACGGACGCACGACCCGGACGGCGCTGGCAAATCGCCGACACGGGAAACGGAGTTGGGGCAGCGGGTTCAAGCGTTTGACGACGGGTGTCAGACGGCGGTTGGCGGGGGGCGCTTCAAGCGCTCTCGCCCGGCTGCGCCAGCCGCTCCGTCCCCGCGTAAATGTTCATCCCCGCGCCCCGCAGGAAGCCCACCAGCGTCTGCCCGCTTCGCTGCGCGAACTCAACCGCCAGACTCGACGGCGCGGAGACCGCCGCCACCACCGGCACGCGCGCGGCCAGCGCCTTCTGCATGATCTCGAACGACGCGCGCCCGCTGACGAGCAGGACATGGTCGGCCAGCGGAAACGGGCCGTTGAGGAAGGCCCAGCCCAGCACCTTGTCCACGGCGTTGTGCCGGCCCACGTCCTCGCGGAGCACGAGCAGTTCGCCGGCTGCTGTGAAGAGCGCGGCGGCGTGGAGTCCGCCGGTCTGGTCGAAGGTGGTTTGCTGCGCGGCGAGCTTGGCGGGAAGCCGCAGCAGAACTTCCGGCGCGATGCAGACCGGCGATGTGACCGGCGGAAAGTGCTGGTGGACGGACTCAATCGTCGCCTTGCCGCACAGGCCGCAGCTCGACGACGCGAAGACGTGCCGCGTGAGCTGCTCGAAGTCCACGACCACGGATGGCGCGAGGAAGACATTGAGCGTGTTGCCAAGCTGCGCCGCCTCACCCTGCTGGCAAGGGGCGATCTCGATGATGTCCTCGCGGCGCTGGACCAGCCCCTCGGTCAACAGGAAACCAGCAGCCAGTTCCGCGTCATGTCCCGGCGTCCGCATCGTCACCGCCACGCTCTGCCCCCGCACGCGAATCTCCAGCGGCTCCTCGCGGGCGAGCGCGTCCGTCTCTCGACGTGGCTCCTCGCCCTTCCGCCAGCGGAGGATTTCGGCGCGCACGATTTCGGGGGAATCAGGCATGGAATTCTAACCACGGATGAACACTGATGGACACGGATGAGGAAAAGCGCCCAGCCCTTGTAGCGGCGGTCTGTGACCGCCGACGAACGGCGTTGGCGTCCGCGCAAACGGCGGTCGCAGACCGCCGCCACATCCGTGTTCATCCGTGTTCATCCGTGGTTCAAAACCAGTTGTAGTTGAAACTCACGCTCACGCGCTCGGCCTCGACCGGATTTGCCGGGACTTCATGGCGGAGCCAGCTCTCGAAGAGGATGACGTTGCCCGCCTCCGCCGCGTAATGGGCGAAGGTCTGGTTCTCCCGGCTTGCCCCGGCCTTGCGCGGCGGAGCGGCCATGAAGCGATCGAGGCGCGGGTCTTCGAACTTGATCGCCGCGCAACCCTTGGGCGTTTTCACGTAGTAGGTGCCGCTGATCGTCGAGGTCGGGTGCAGGTGCAGGCCGTGCGCGGTCTGGCGCGGCATGATGTTCACCCAGCAGTCGGTCATCTCCAGCCGGCGGTTCGTGAGGTCGAAGTCCAGCTTGCGCGCGAACGCCTTCACATGCCGATCAATGCGCCGTTGCAGCTCGGTGAACGTGGACGAGAACTGGTGCAGCTTGTCCATCGAGCCGTAGCTCGTGAAGCCGCCGGGGTAATTCTTCTTCGACCACTTCTGCCCGTCGCGGTCGAAGTCGCGGAGCTGGTAAGCCTCCTTGATCAGCTCCGCGTTGAACCGCGCTGCACCCGTGCGGAGCAGCGGGGCGCAATAAATGAACGTCGGGAACCAAGCTTTGATGCGCACGCCGCGACGCTACCAGAAGTAGGTCTGGCTTCCAGCCTGACATCTGTAAACGGCGGAGCGCAGGTGTCCAACCTGCGCGTTCACGCCGCAGTGAGAACCGCCGGTTGGACACCGGCGCTCCGCGCGCAAGCTTGCCTGCCTCACCGCGCCGTCTAGTCTCGCCGCGTGAAAATCCTCTTCATCGGCGATGTCGTCGGCTCGCCGGGCCGCAGGGCCGTGACCGAGCTGGTGCCGGTTCTCCGCGCACGCCACGGCCTCGATGTCGTCATCGCCAATGGCGAGAACTCGGCGGGCGGTTCCGGCATCACGCCCGAGACGGCGGCGGACCTCTTCGCCGCCGGCGTGGACATCATCACCAGCGGCGACCATCTCTGGGACCAGAAGGAAGTCTCCGTGCTGCTCACCGGCGAGCCGCGCTTCGTGCGCCCGCTGAACTACCCCCCCGGCTCGCCCGGCCAGGGCAGCACCACGCACCGCCTGCCGGACGGGCGTTTGCTCGCGGTCATCAACTTGCAAGGCCGCACCTTCATGCCGCCGCTGGACAACCCGTTCATCCGCGTGCGCCCCGAGGTCGAGCAGCTCCGGCAGCACACGCCCTTCATCTTCGTGGACATGCACGCCGAGGCGACCTCGGAGAAAATCGCCATCGCGCGGATGCTCGACGGGCAGGTCAGCGCCGTGGTGGGCACGCACACGCACGTGCAGACGGCGGACGAGCAAATCTTCCCCGGCGGCACGGCCTTCCTGTGCGACGCGGGCTTCACCGGCCCGCACGAAAGCTGCCTGGGCCGCGACATCCAGCCCATCATCGAGCGCTTCATCACCAGCCAGCCCCGCCGCTTCTCCGTGGCCCGCGACCGCGTGCTGCTGCAAGGCGTGGTCATCGAACTGGATGACAAGACGGGGAAGGCGACGGCGATTCAGCGGGTGTCGGAGGCGCTTGTGACCTAGCATGAGTCATCCAAACTCAAAACTCATGAAAGGATACTCGCTCCAGAAGGTTCTGTTGCTCACTTGTTTGGTCCCGCTCTGCCTGGCGAGCTGCCGGACAGCCCAGTTTGAGGCCAACTGGTCAAATGACCCCAGCACCTGGAAAGAACACCTCCTAAACGGCGTTCAGGTGCGAGTCCCCAGCGAGCTGCCGCGCCTTCAAATGAATCCAGATGCTTGGTGGTTTGTCATCAAAGCGAAGCAAGTGGACAATTTTAGTGAAGGGGTCAGGCAAGCAATCCAAGTCTCTGTCCGTCGCCAGAGCACGCTCCCACCTGAGGAGGTCATCAAGCAACGCGCTCATAGCATTGAAGAGCTCGGCGGCAGAGTTCGTGTCGTCGAATCGCCGGTGAAGGGAATGCAATACTTTTCTCCAAACGGATATGAAGGCAAAATAACCAAAGGCGATGGAATGAAAGGCACTGTCATCAATGGCACGGGGTTCGGTTATTTCTTCATCTCATCCACCGGTGCGTTAGTGAATGTGGCGATGTATACCACTTCGCATGCCCCGGTGAACTACGCAGATTGGAGACCGGAAACTGAGATTTTCCCCGAACAGGAGCGGAAACTTGTGGAGGCTGTCGCCGCACGAGTGAAGTGAGAATTCTTCGCCAGGTTCCGACCAAACCCAAATGGCCAAACCTTCCAAATCGCAATGGGACTTCGGCGAACTCTTCCCGACGGAGGCGGTGCGCAAGGTGTTGTCCGTCTCGGAGCTGACCGGGAATATCAAGCGGCTGCTGGAGAAGCAGGTCGGGCAGGTCGCCGTCTCCGGCGAGATTACCAACCTCCGCGCGCAGTCGTCGGGGCATGTTTACTTCACGCTCAAGGACGCGGGCGCGCAGCTCGCGTGCGTGCTCTTCCGCAACACGTCCGTCCCGCACCGCTCGCTGCTAGCGGACGGCCAGAAGGTGCTGCTCACCGGCGACGTGACGATCTATGAGGCGCGCGGGCAGTATCAGCTCATCGTCAGCAGCGCGGAGTTGCAGGGCGTGGGCGCGTTGCAGGCGGCCTTCGAGCGACTGAAGGAAAAGCTCGCGGCGGAAGGCCTCTTCAAACTGGACCGCAAGCGCAAGCTCCCGCGCTACCCGCAGCGCATCGGCCTTGTCACGTCGCCCACCGGCGCGGCCATCCGCGACGTCCTGCACGTCATCCAGCGCCGCCAGCCGGGCTTGGAAATCATCTTCGTCCCGTGCCGCGTGCAGGGGGAGGGGGCGGCTTTGGAAGTCGCGAGAGCGGTTCGGCTTTTGAATCAGTATTCGGCTTCCGATGCCGAGCAGGTAGCGGAGCAGGTGGGAAAGCGAGAGAGTGAGAAAGTGAGAGAGGTGTCCGAGGCACCCTCTCACTATCCCGCTCTCTCACTTTCTCACCTGCCCAAGCTCGACCTCATCTTGGTGACCCGTGGCGGTGGCAGCCTCGAAGACTTGTGGGCCTTCAACGAAGAAGCGGTTGCTCGCGCCATCTTCGAGTCGGCGATTCCCGTCGTGTCGGCGGTCGGGCACGAGATTGACTTCACCATCGCGGACTTCGTCGCGGACCTGCGCGCGGCGACTCCGAGCGCGGCGGCGGAGTTGATTACGGAAGGCGCGTTCGCCTGCCGGGAGTTTGTGGCGGAGGCAACGTCGCGGCTGCGCCAACTCGCGGGGCAGCATTTGGAAGCGGCTGAAGAAAGCTTCGCACAAGTCCGCCACCGGCTAGCGCTCGCGCACCCGCGACGGCGCTTGCAGGAGTGGGCACAGCGGCTCGACGACGCGGGTGTGGCCCTGGCCCGCGAGACGAAGACGCAGTTGCGGGAGCGGCAGCACCGCTTCAGTCAGGCCGCGCTCCGGCTGCAACGCCTCAAGCCCACCGCGCAGCTCGCTGTGCGCCGTGAGCAGCTCGCCGCGCTCACCAGCCGCCTGCGCCTGCTCTCGCCGGAGAACGTCCTCGCCCGCGGCTACTCCATCACCACGGACGCGGCGACCGGCAAGGTCATCCGCAGCGCCGAGCAGACGAAGCCGGGCCAGACGCTCCGCACGCGCGTCCAGCACGGGGAAATCGAGAGCGTCGTAAAAGGCGAGGCGAAGAGGGTGGCCCGCGAAACACGCGAATAGACGCGAAACAAGATGGGATTTGGCCGGCACGGCTCGCACCCATCAAGGCAATGGAAGTCGCGAAGCGTTTGGACTGCGGCGGCTTCAGCGCCGCTCTCTGAACCGCACGACTTCCAAAAGCGGTGCTAAAGACACCGCAGTCCAGACGCTTCGCGACCTCGTCTCCGGAAGGCCATCCGCACGCCACTATCATCCGACCGGTTCGCCCCCTGCTCCCGGTTCGGGATTCGCGTTTTTCGCGGGCAGAAATCTTCGTTGCTTTTCCCGCGCTGGCTCCGCTCAGAATCAGCAATGCGCTCCACCTGTCTTGCCGCCGCGTTGCTCGCGCTTCAACTTACCGTCTCCGCCGCCGCGCTGCCCGAGGGCGTGCGCCGAGTGAAGGTGCTGAACTACCCCGATTGCTTCGAACTCTCCAACGCCGACACGAAGGTCACGCTCGGCCACCAAGTCGGCGGGCGCGTGCTGGAATACACGCACCAGGGCAAGAACGCGCTTTACCTCGACCCGCGCGAAGAGAAGTGGGGCACGCCCGGCGGACCGAAAGCACCATCCAGCGCGGGCCGCTTCGACATCGGGCCGGAGTATCTCATCCCCAAGCGCGACAAGCTCTGGGCCGGCGCGTGGCAGGCCGAGGCCATCGGTCCGCGTGCGGTGCGGCTCACCAGCCAGCCTGACGACGCGACCGGCGTGCAGCTCATCCGCAATTTCCGCCTCGCCGCGACGGGCACCCATCTCGCCTGCGAGCAGGTCATCAAGAATGTTTCCAAGGAGCCGAAGTTCTGGACGCACTGGAGCCGCACGTTCGCGGTGCATGGCGGCATCGGCGTCATCCCGCAGACGCCGGACACGCGGCGGTTTCCGACCGGCTTCGTGATGTATAACCAAGGCGCGGAGCACTCCATCATCCTCAAACCCACCGACCCGAACGTGCGGATGCGCGGCAACTTCCTCGAAGTCCTCGGCCCGACGCGCCAGCCCAAGCTCGGCTTCGACTCGAACGCCGGGTGGTTCGCCTACGTGATGCCGCACGGCCAGGCGTTCGTGAAGCGCTACCCGTCGCCCAAGGACGGCGTGTATCCCGAAATCGCCGGGCTGACGCTGTGCTTCTGGTATCCGCAGGCCACCCAAGTCCCCGCGTGCGAGCTGGAGCCGCACGGCCCGCGCAAGACCATCGCGCCGGGCGCGAGCGTGAGCTTCACGGAGGATTGGTATCTGCTCCCGCACAAGTTCCCGGCGGCGGGCGGGCAGATTGATTTGGCGAAGTTGGCGGCGCAGGTGGAGGCGGCCTTCAAGTGAGTGCGGCGTAATTCGTAATGCGTAAAACGTAATTCCCATGCCCATCCCCGTCGCCGTTCTCACGCACGCCGCAGGCCCGCACCTTGACGCCTATCTCGCCGGCCTCGCCGCCAGCACGGAGGTCGGTGAGGTCTCCATCGCCGACCCGAGCGGAGCCACCTTCGCCGCCGCGCAGAAGACGCTTGGGCCGAAGCTCAAGGCCACCGGCAAGGACGCCGTAGCGTTGCTGCGCGAGCACAAGCCCAAGTTCGCCCTCGTCACGATGGAGGCCGTGCTCGCGCCGCCGGCGATTGACGCCGCATTGGAGCACGGCTGCCATGTGATGGCGGAAAAACCCGCGTGCGTGCGCGCTTCTGACTTCGAGCCGCTCGTGCGCAAGGCCGAGGGCAAGCACCTGCACCTGATGCTCGCGTTCGCGAACCGCTTGCGCCCCGAGGCGCGCGAGGCGCAGCGGCTCGTGCGCGAGGGCAGGCTGGGAAAACTCTACGGCATGGAGATTCACCTCGTCGCGGACCAGACGCGGCTGAAGAACCCGGGCTACCGGCAGGCTTGGTATGGCCAGAAAGCGCGCGGTGGCGGCGGGCATCTGACGTGGCTGGGCATTCACTGGCTGGACTTGGCGCTCTTCATCACGGGCGCGGAAATCGAGGCGGTCGCGGGCTTCTCCGGCAACGTCGGCGGGCAGCCGATGGACGTGGAGGACTCGAACGCCGCCGCCTTGCGCTTCACCAACGGGACTTTCGGCACGCTCACCAGCGGCTACTACCTCGACCGCGGCTATCACCAGCACCTCAAGGTCTGGGGCGAGAAAGGCTGGCTGGAGCTGAACCACCAGCCCGAGGTCAGCCTGAAGTGGTATTCCACCGCCGAGCCGAAGGTGAACGGCATCCAGACCTACACGCCGCCGAACGAGCCGACCGGCTACACGCCCTGGGTCCACGCCTGCGCCCGTGCCGCCGCAGGTCTGCAAGACCCGCCCGTGACCGGCCGCGAAGGGCTGCGCGTGCTGGATGCCATTTATGCCTTCTACGAGGCCGCGAAGTCCGGCCAGACCAAGGCGGTGAAACGCGGATGATTTCAGCAAACCAAAACCCACCATGAGCACCAAACCCAAACCCATCCCCGACGGCTACTCCGCCGTGACTCCGTATCTCATCATCAAGGGTGCCGCGCAGGCGCTCGACTTCTACCAGCGCGTCTTCGGCGCGCGGGAGCGGATGCGCCTTCCCGGTCCTGGCGGTGCCGTCATGCACGCGGAAATCGAGATCGGCGGCTCCGTCATCATGCTGGCCGACGAGTTTCCCGGCATGGGCGCGGTCAGCCCGCAGACCCTCGGCGGTTCATCGGTGTTTGTGCACCTCTACGTGCCGGACGCGGATGCGATGTTCGCCGCCGCCATCGCCGCCGGCGCGAAGTCCGAGCAGCCGATGGAGAACAAGTTTTACGGCGACCGCTCCGGCACGCTGCTGGACCCCTTCGGCCACCGCTGGACGCTGGCCACGCACGTCGAGGACGTGACGCCCGAGGAGATTGGCCGGCGCATGGCGGCGATGATGAAGTCGTGTTGAGGCGCTGTGCGCGGCAATAAAGCCCTGGTCCGCAGCGTCCGAGTCAGCGTGTTTCGCACCGCCGCAATCGCGCTCGCCAGCCTCGGCCTCGCCGCCGGGGCCGCCGAGCGCGTGGATTATCTCAAGGACGTGAAGCCTGTCCTGGCGGCGCGCTGCTACGCGTGCCACGGCGCGCTCAAGCAGGAGGGCAAGCTGCGGCTCGACACGGCGGAGTTCATCCGCAAAGGCGGCAAGCACGGCCCCGCCATCGTCCCCGGCAGGCCCGCCGAAAGCCGGCTCTTCAAGAAGGTCTCCGCCACGAGCCTCGACGAGCGGATGCCGCCCGAAGGCGAGCCGCTCCATGCACCGCAAATCGCCGCGCTGCGCGAGTGGATTGCAGCAGGAGCGACCGCGCCGAAGGACGAGAAGCCGGAGAGCGACCCGCGCGAGCATTGGGCATTCAAAGCCCCGGTGAAGGTAGCGGTGCCAAAAATCGCCAATCGCCAATCGCCAATCGCCAATCCCGTTGACGCCTTCCTCGAAGCCCAGCGCCGCGCGCAGAAGCTCACCGCCCAGCCGCCCGCCGAGAAATCCATCTGGCTCCGCCGCGTCACGCTCGACCTCACCGGACTGCCACCCACGCCGGATGAACTGCGCGCCTTCGCGGCGGACCAATCACCGCAGGCCCACGAGCGCGTCGTCGAACGCCTCCTTGCCAGCCCGCACCACGGCGAGCGCTGGGGCCGGCACTTCATGGACATCTGGCGCTACAGCGATTGGTGGGGCCTGGGCGCGCAGCTCCGCTACAGCCAGAAGCACATCTGGCACTGGCGCGACTGGATTGTGGAGTCGCTCAACGCCGACAAGGGCTACGACCGCATGATCGTCGAGCAGCTTGCCGGCGACGAACTCGCGCCCACCGACACCGCGACCCTTCGCGCCACCGGCTTCCTCGCGCGCAACTACTACCTCTTCAACCGCACGACCTGGATGGACGACGTGGTGGAGCACACCAGCAAAGCCTTCCTCGGCCTCACGATGAACTGTGTGAAGTGCCACGACCACAAATACGACCCGCTCACCACGACCGACTACTACGCCATGCGCGCCATCTTCGAGCCGTATCACGCGCGGCTCGACGAGCTGCCCGGCACGACCGACTTGGAGAAGGACGGTCTCCCGCGCGCCTACGACCTGCACCTCGACCGGCCCACTTACATCCATGTGAAGGGCAACGAGAAGAACCCCGACACGAACCAGGTCATCCGTGCCGCCGTGCCCGCCGCGCTCGCGTTCAAGCCGCTCGCCATCCAGCCGGTGAAGCTCCCACCGCCCGCGCACAACCCCGCGCTCCAGCCGTGGGTGCTCACGAACCATCTCGCCGCCGCGCAGGAGCAGATCACCATCGCACGGCAGGCCGTCGAGGCGGCGAAGAAGAAGCTCGCCGAGGTCGAGCGCACCTCCGCCGGAGCGCCGAGCATCGCTCGGCCAGACGCTACGAAGACTGTTGCGCTATCCCTCGCTGCCGAGGCACCCAACTCAACGCCGAGCAATGCTCGGCGCTCCGGTGGCAAGCCGCTCTTCACCGACACCTTCGCCGCCGCGAGCCCGCAGCTCTGGGAACTGCGCGACGGCCAGTGGGCTTACACCAACGGCGTGCTGCGCCAATCGCAGGTGCAATCTTCCCGCAGCGCCGCCCGCAGCCGCGCGGATCATCCCGCCGACTTCCAGGCCATGCTCAAGTTCCGCATTACCGGCGGCGCGAACTACAAGTCCGTCGGTTTCACCTTCGACACCACCGACGCCCGCGAGTCGCTCGTGTATCTCAGCGCCCACGCGCCCGGCCCGAAACTCCAGATCGCCTATGGCAAGGCCAACCAATACGCCTACCCGCCTGGTGGCATGCAGGCCCGCCCCGTGAAACTTGGCAAAACCTACGAGCTGACCGTGCGCGTGCGCGGCCCGCTCATCAACGTCGCCGTCAACGGCGCGCCCGCGCTGGCCTTCGAGCTGCCCGAGCGCACGCCCGGCAGGTTCCAGCTCATCACCTACGACGCCACGGCGGACTTCCTCGCCTTCGAGCTGAGCGCGCTGCCCGCCGAGGTGCAGCTTGTGAAGTCCAGTTCGCCCGCCCCCACGCCGAGCGCCAAGGCTCCCGCCGCCCCTGCCATCGTCTCCACGCCCGACCAGGCCCGCGCCGCGCTCAAGGCTGCTGAACTCGCCCTCGCCGCCGCCGAGTTGCGCCCCGCGATGGTTCGCGCCGTGTGGGAAGCTGACCAACGTGGGGCGGGCATCTTGCCCGCCTCCGGCGAACCGCAGGTTCGCGGTGCGAAGAAGGCGGAAGGCGAGCAGGATGCTCGCCCTACGTTGGAGGCCGCCGCGCTCGCGGAAGCCAAGTTCAAGCTCGCCCTAGCCGAGGCCGACGTGGCGAAGGCGGAATTGGAAATCCTTTCGCCCAGCGCCGACGCGAAAAAGAAGAAGGAGCCGGACGCCGAGAAGAAGTTGAAGACCGCGCAGGACGCGCTGGCGAAGGCGCAAAAGGCCATCGCGTCGCCGGGCACGAACTACACGGCGCTGCGCGCGACACTCAAAGCCTTCGAGGGGCCGGACGAGCCGGAGGCACGCCGCCAGCTCCCGTATCCGACCACCAGCACCGGCCGACGGCTCGCGTTCGCCAACTGGCTCGCCGACCGCCAGAACCCGCTGACCGCGCGCGTGCTCGTGAACCACGTCTGGACCCGCCACTTCGGCCAGCCGCTTGTGGCCAACGTCACCGACTTCGGCCGCCGCGCCGCGAAGCCCGTCCACGCCGAACTGCTCGACTGGCTCGCCGTGGACTTCATGGAGCACGGCTGGAGCCTCAAACGTCTGCACCGGCAGATGGTGCTGTCGGAGGCGTATCGCATGACTTCGTCCTCTGCTTACGCATTACGCGTTACGTCTTACGGGGCCGGAAAACGTGAAGACGTAAAACGTAAGGAGGAGTCTATCGGTGCCACGACCGACCCAGAAAATAAATACTACTGGCGCATGAACTCCCAGCGCATGGACGCCAACGTTCTCCGCGACAGCCTCCTCCACCTCGCCGGCACGCTCGACCCCAAGATCGGCGGCCCGACCATTGACCCGAAGCGCGAGGATTCCCTCCGTCGCAGCTTCTACTTCACGCAGTCGCCCGAGGACCTGAACAAGTTCCTGGAGATGTTCGACAACGCGAACACGAAGGAATGCTACCGCCGCGACGAGAGCATTCTGCCACAGCAGGCGCTCGCGCTGGCCAACAGCCGGCTCGTCTCCACCGCCGCCGCAAAGCTCGCCGAGCGCCTCGTGAAGGACACGGAAAGCGCGTCCGACGAGGTGTTCATCCGCACGACATTCAGCACCGTCCTCGCCGCCGCGCCCACGCCCGCCGAGCAGCAGCTCTGCGCGGAAAGCCTCGCCCGGTTTCTCGCCGCCGCGCAGGAGCGCAAGGCTGCCCAGCCCGAGGCCAAGGCCCGCGCCGCCCTCGTCCACGCGCTCTTGAATCACAACGACTTCATCACGATTCGATGAATCTCAACCGTTCGAAATCTCGTTCGACTCGGAGCAAGGGAATCGGTAGCTTGTCACCATGAACTTCCTCCTCCGTCTCTCCGAATGGTTCCAGTCGCCCACGGGCGTGTTCCGCAAGACGGCTTGGCTGCTGCTTTGCCTCTGCGTCGGATGCACGGTGCTGGTTCCCGTCGCGCCGCCGCTTGGCCTGCTGGCCCTACCGGCTTTGTTCCTGTCACTGCTGCTCGCCTTCATCACTGCCGTCGTCCGGCTGTTGAGCCGTTGAGTGTGCGTCATGAACCCTTTCCCCACCCGCCGCTCTTTCCTCACCCGCTCCGGCCTCGGCTTCGGCGGCCTCGCGCTGGGCACCATGCTCGCGCGCGATGGCTTCGGGCTGGAGAGCAGTTGGCGTCCGCCCACGGGCCTGCCGCACTTCCCCGCTCGGGCGAAGTCGGTCATCTGGATTTTCCTGCGCGGCGGGTTGAGCCACATGGAGAGCTTCGACCCCAAGCCCGCGCTCACCCAATATTCCGGCAAGACCTTCGACGAGACGCCGTTCAAGGGCGTCAACGATCCCGAGAAGCGCAAGCGCGTGCGCGTGGTGGTGGTGAACGACGCCAACGGCCAGCAGCGGAACAAGGTTTACCCGCTCCAGATCGGCTTCGCGCCCGGCGGCAAGAGCGGCATCGAGGTGAGCGACTGGTTTCCCCATCTCCGCGCCTCCGTGGACGACCTCGCCATCGTGCGCTCGATGTGGACCACCGACGACAACCACGGCGCGCAGATCCAGTTCCACTCGGGCCGCCACATGCTCGACGTGCAGGAGCCGACCATCGGCGCGTGGGTCAACTACGGCCTCGGCTCGCTCAACGACAACCTCCCGCAGTTCATCAACATGGGCCCGCGCTTCTTCGACAAGCGCGACGGCCGCTACCTCGGCCCCGCCTACGACGCCGTGCCGCTCGTCATTGACCCGCGCGAGCCGCTGGCCTACGCCCGGCCCGAAGGCGACTTGACCTCGGCGGAGCAGCAAATCCAGTTCGACCTCGTGGGCAAGCTCAACCGTCTCAAGGCCGCGCAATATCCTGGCGACCAGGCGCTCGACGCGCGCATCAAGAGCTACGAGCTGGCCTTCCGCATGCAGATGGCCGTGCCCGAGGTGGTGAACTTCGAGCGCGAGCCGGCGGAGACGAAGCAGCTCTACGGGCTGGACCAGAGCGATACGAAGCCGTTCGGGATGCAGCTCCTCGCCGCCCGGCGCTTTGTCGAACGCGGCGTGCGCTTCATCCAGATCCAGCACGGCGACGGCGCGGCGGGCGCGTGGGACGCGCACAGCGGCCTGAAGGCGAACCACTCCAAGCTCTCCGCGCAAGTGGACAAGCCCACCGCCGGCCTGCTCCACGACTTGAAGCGCCGCGGCCTGCTGGACGAGACCATCGTGGTCTTCGCCACCGAGTTTGGCCGCACGCCCGGCTCGCAGGGCGCGGACGGGCGCGATCATCATCCCTACGGCTTCAGCGTCTGGCTGGCCGGCGGCGGCATCAAGGGCGGGGTCGTCCACGGCGCGACGGACGAGCTGGGCTTTCACGCCGTCGAGGACGCGCACTACGTCACGGACATCCACGCCACGCTCCTCCACCAGCTCGGCCTCAATGGCCGCAAGCTGGAAGTCCCCGACCGCAAGCGCCTCGACCTGGACTACGGCGAGGTCATCAGGCCGATTCTGGCGTAGCCGCTTCTGACCGGCACGCGGGCAGCCGCTCGCGCCAAAAGCCCGGCTGGCAATTGGCTGTTGAAACCAGCCGAAAAAATCTATTGCCTGCCTTCCGCCCGCCAGTATGCTGCGCGGCTCAATTCGGGTGTTAACGAAGACATGAATCCTGAACTCGTCCGCAAGGCTCTTGAAAGAGTCATCAACCCCAACATTCTGACCAACCTGCTGTCGCGCCGGGTGCGCCAGCTCAACTCGGGCAACCGCCCGTTGCTCGTCGTCCCGCCCACCATGGGCGCGGCGGACATCGCGCTGTCGGAGATTGTTGATGGGAAGATGAACTGGGACGCGCCGGAGACGCCGGAGGCGGCGGAGCCGACGCCCAAGAAGCGCCGCAAGCACTAGGCGGCCCTCGGATTAATTTCGCCCCGGCCAGAAGGTTCCGCCTTCTGGCTGGTTTTGTTTATGGCCGAGATCGTCAGCAATCCCAAGGCCCGCCGGGATTACCAAATCCTGGAGACGTTCGAGGCCGGGCTGGTGCTGCGCGGCACGGAGGTGAAGTCCATCCGCGCCGGCCATGTGCAGATCAGCGATGCCTTTGCGCGCGTCGAGCGGGACGAAGTCTGGCTGCACAACGCGCACATCGAGGAATACACCCACGGCAACCGCGAGAACCATGTGCCCAAGGCTCCGCGCAAGCTGCTGCTGCACCGGTCCGAAATCCGCAAGCTGCACGAGTTCTCCGCCGTGAAGGGCAACCAGTTGGTCCCGCTGTCGTTTTTCTGGAAGGACGGGCGCGTGAAGGTCGCGCTCGCCGTGGGCAAGGCCAAGGCGCAATACGACAAGCGCGAGGACCTCAAGCGCCGCGAGGCCGACCGGGAGATGAAGCGCGAGCTGGCGTTGCGGTCGAAGGGACGTTGAGGAAAAGCAAAATGGCGTCCGCACGGGACGCCACTGGCTGCGCGGGGAAAGGCCGCCGGGAAAAGTGTCAGGCCGCCTTCGGCGCGGCATCCTTCTTCCAAGTGCGCTTGAGAGGCTTGACCACGAGGCCCTTCTTGATGGCGGCGGCCGTCACGCGAATGTAGCGCACCTCGCCGTTCACGACGGCCTTGACGCGCTGGAGGTTCGGAAAGAAGCGGCGCTTGGTGATGGCGGTGATGTGCGTGCCAATGCCGCCCTCGCGCTTCGCCTTACCACTGCGCCAAATCTTGCTGCCCTTCATCGGGCGCTTGCCGGTCAGTTCACAAATGCGTGCCATAAAATCTCGGTTTCCAGTTAAAGGAGCGCGTAGTTAGCCAGCATCGCACGCACCGTGCAAGCACGATTTCGCCACCTTGGACCCCGCCTTTCGGCCCATTCCCCAACAAATCCCAACAAATCGGAGTTGCCAACCCCGGCCAAACCCGGCAACTTCCGCGCCTCTAAGTTGTTGGAATGACCGCGAAAGAAGAGCCAATTACTTTTACGGGCACGGTGACGCAGGTGTTGCCGGGCACGATGTTCCGCATCGCCCTCCCCAACGGCCACGAGGTGCTCGCCCACATCTCCGGCAAGATGCGCAAGAACTTCATCCGCATCAGCGTGGGCGACAAGGTCGAGGCCGAGATGTCCCCCTACGACCTGAGCAAGGCCCGCATCACCTTCCGGCATCGCTAATCGGAAACGCCACGGTCACGCTTTCAAGGCGCGGGAATGTTCCGCGCCTTTTGCTTTGCAGGGTGCCCAGCAGTGCCCACTCAAGGCAGCTTCCCCACCAGCATCGTCTTCACCTTCGCCGGGTCTGCCGTCGGGGCTTGGCAGGCGGTGCCGGTGCAGAGGAAGACCAGCGGGCCATCCTTCACGGGCAGGGTCTTCGCAAACGGCTCCACCGCGCCCACGTTGCCGAGGACGACTTTGTTCGGCTGATAGACGCCGTGCGCGGCGCGGAGGAGTGCCGCTGTCGCCTTCGCGTCAGGCTTCGCGGGTGAGGCGATGACCACGCGGAACGGTTCGTGCAAGTAGAAATCCAGCGCCAGCAGCAGATTCGGCACCGCCTGCGGGATGCGTTGGAGCCGCTCCGAGAACAGGCGCAGCGTCTTCTCGGCGTGACCGCGCATCGCCTTGTTGTCCGTGATGGCGGCGAGCTTGAACAGCGCGAGCGTCGCCACGTTGTTCCCGCTCGGCTCGGCCCCGTCGTAATCCTCCTTCGCGCGAAACAGCAGGTCGGCGGAACCGGCGGGACTCTGGAAGAACCCGCCATTCGCAGCATCGTAGAAGCGCGCGGTCATCGCCGACTCCAGCGCGAGGGCGAAGTCCAGGTGCTTAGGCTCCAGCGTCGCTTCGTAGAGATGAATCATCCCTTCGAGCAGATAGGCGTGAGAGTCCAGGAGCTGCACGTTGTCCCGCTCGCCGTCGCGCCAGCGATGGTAGAGCGTCTTCGACTTCGCGTCCCACAGCTTGCTTTGGAGGAACGCCAGATTCCGCTCCGCCGCCGCGAGATACGTCGGGTCCCCGAGCACCACGCCGGCCCGCGCGAGCGCGCCGAGCATCAGGCCGTTCCACGACGCGAGCACTTTGTCGTCGAGGTGCGGGCGGATGCGCTTCTGCTGCACCGCGAAGAGCTTCGCCTTCGCCGCCGTGAGGAGCTTCGCCTCCGCGTCGCTCAACTTCGGGTCCACGATGCTCAACACATTGAGCTTCTTGAGCGGCTGCGGATGGGAATGGTCCTCAAAGTTCCCTTCCTCCGTGATGCCGAAGTAACGCTCCGCCACCTTGAACTCCTCCGCGCTCAACACCTTCATCACCTCCGCCTTTGTCCAACACGCGAATTTCCCCTCGTGCCCCTCGGAGTCCGCGTCCTCCGCCGAGTAAAACCCGCCCTCCGGATGCGTCATGTCCCGGAGCACGTAGCGCACGATGTCCCGCGCCACATCCGCGAAGCGTGCCTCGCCGCTGACCAGATGCGCGTCGAGATACAGGTGCAGGAGCTGCGCGTTGTCATACAGCATCTTCTCGAAGTGCGGCACCAGCCACTTCTCATCCACCGAGTAGCGCGCGAACCCGCCGCCGAGCTGGTCATACATGCCCCCCGCCGCCATCCGCTCGCAGGTGTGCAGGACCGCCTTCACCGCCGCCTCGTCCTTCGCGCGCACGGCCGCGCGGAGGATGAACGCCGGCTGGGAAGGCCGGGGAAACTTCGGTGCGCGACCGAATCCCCCATTGCGCGGGTCATACTCGGCCGTCATGCGCTTGAGTGCGTTCGTCAGCACCGCCGGCGCGAGCACCGCGTCCTGGTTCGCCTCATGCTCGCCGAGGCCCTTGAGCTGCTCGGCGATCTGTCCCGCGCTCTCCGTGATTTCCTTGCGCTTCTCGACCCACAGTTCCGAGATGCGGCCGAGGAGTTGCAGGAAGCTGGGCCGTCCGAACTTCGGCTGCGGCGGGAAATAGGTGCCCCCGTAGAACGGCTTCAAGTCCGGCGTGAGAAAAACATTGAGCGGCCAGCCCCCGCCCTGCCCCATCGCCTGCACCGCCGTCATGTAAATCTTGTCCACGTCCGGTCGCTCCTCGCGGTCCAGCTTGATGGCGACGAAGTGCTGCTTGAGGAACTCACCCACCTTCTCATCCTCGAACGACTCCCGCTCCATGACGTGGCACCAGTGACACGTCGAGTAGCCGATGGAGAGCAGGATGGGCTTGCCCTCGTCGCGCGCTTTCTTGAAGGCCGCCTCGCCCCACGGATACCAGTCCACGGGATTGTGCATGTGCTGGCGCAGGTAGGGCGACTTCTCCTGCGCGAGACGGTTGGTGTGCTTGTGGGCGGCGGGCGGGTTCGTGGACACGGGGGTTTTGGATTTCTCGGCGGCGGCGAGTGGCAGGGCAACGGCCAGTGAAAGGCCGGCTAGGGCACCGGCACGTTGAGCGAGCGTTGAGCGGAAAGTCACTCGCGCAGCCTAGCCCACGGCAGAGCGGGAGCAAGCGGGCAATCCGAGACTCTCTCGACATTGAGTCCAAGTCGCGCTACACCAATCTCCACAAGTCCATAAAGTTCCCTGTTGAACTCCTAGCCATAACTGCGTGCTCCAACCAGACCTCAACCATCCCATTACAGACTTGGATGCCACGTTTGCGGCGACAGCACCCAAGGACACCTACAGATTGATGGAGGCGCTCCGACACGCGGGGATCTACTTCGATGTGACCGTCAACGGCCCCAAAGACAATCCCGACGAGCAGAGCTACGACATCTTCTGGTTCCGCAAGGAGGACGATCAGGACCTTATCGCTTCAATCATCCGCACCACGTTTCCGAAGCCTGACTGACG
Source organism: Limisphaerales bacterium (assembly GCA_009773355.1). Taxonomy (GTDB): domain Bacteria; phylum Verrucomicrobiota; class Verrucomicrobiia; order Limisphaerales; family SXTU01; genus SXTU01. The sequence continues at coordinate 44,128 of WRPG01000010.1, read as the reverse complement.
GGACGCAGGCCAGTTCGCGAAGCAAATGTATCCACTTCTTCGCCACTACACCTCGCCCTTCACCCTCGTAATCTTAATCTTGCTCTTACTCTTAATCCTCCCCGCTCCGACCGAGGATTAAGAGTAGGATTAAGATTACGATTAAGAGGGGGCACCAGCCCGCTTCCACTCACGGAGCAGTCCAGCTTTGCTTCGGTCCCGGACCACTCGAACCCCTGCTGTTACGCGCCTGGAGCCACAGCTCATACGTCACGCCCGCTCGAACGTGATGCCGGCGGGCACGGCCATCTCCAGCGCCCCGGTCGAGACGCGAGGGAGGACGCCTCACCGCTTCGCCTTGAGCGTGGCGATGAGGTAGTCCTCGGTCTTGGCGTGCTTCACGTCGGGCGCGCCCGGATAAACCAGTTCGCAGGTGACGCCGAGCCGCCGGCACTTCTCCTGAAGCTTCACGCCGTAGTTCGCCGTGTGCGTGGGGTCCTTCTGCTCCTGGCCGAGCGCGGGCGGCGTGGAGTAGATCATCCAGATGGGCGGGTCGTCGGCGGTGACGTGCTCGATGGGGGAATACTTCTTGATCCACGGCAGCACGGACTCGCGCCCGGCGAGGAACTCCTTGAACGTCGTGTCGCGGGTTTTGTTGTCCTTTGGGTCCGGCATGAAGCCGAAGGCGTGGCCGCCGTAACGGCTGTTGGGTGTCCACTCCTTCAGCTCCTTCGGGTCGAGCGAGGTCTGCGCGCCGATGACTGCCGCGCACCAGAGGCGGGTGGACTCGCGCGCGACGGGGTCGGTGCTCTTCGGGTCGGCGAGGTCGGCGTGCAAGGCGAGCCACAGGCTGGAGCACGCGCCCGCGCTGCCGCCGGTCGCGCCGATGCGCTGCTTGTCGAGGTTCCATGCCTTGGCCTTGCTGCGGACGAACTGGAGCGCCCGCGCGGCGTCGGCGATGGGCCACTCGACGGGCGGCTTCACGCCGGCGAGCTGCGCCTGCGTGCTGTAGCGGTAGTTGATGGAGACGACCGAGATGCCGGCCGCGAGATACTTCTCCAGGCTGGCGACGCCCTTCTTGTCGCCCGCCACCCACCCGCCGCCGTGGATGTGGAAGACGACGGGCGTGGGCGCGGCGGAGTCAGCGCGGTAGAAGTCCAGCACCTGCCGCTCGTGCTTGCCGTAGGCGACGTTCGCCTGCGTGGGCGGGCGCTGGGGCGGCGCGGCGGGCTTGGCCTTGGGGTCAGGTTTCTTTGCCGCGTCCTGCGCGGAGGATTGGCCGCAAAGAACGCAAAGTGACGCGAAAACGGAAAAGAGAGTCGGCAAGGCAGATTTCATGGAAGCGGAGTGTGAGCCAACGAATCCTGCGCGGCAATGAGGCAATACGTTCGCCTTGGACTGCGGCGGCAAGCGGAGCGCGACGCCGCTTTGGCTTGTGCCGGCGACTTGCAGTCGCCGTCTGCGGCCCACCGTAACCCCAGCGGCGACTGCAAGTCGCCGGCACGTTATTGCTTGGCCTTCTTCGCGCCCTTGCCGGCGGGAGCGACGGCGGGCAGCCGGCCGGCCTGGCGAATCTTCTCCAACTGCGCGGCCAACTCGGCGACGCGCTGCGGCTGTTCGGCGGCGAGGTTCTTCGTCTCGCCCGGATCGGTGGCGAGGTCGTAGAGCTGGCCGCCGGGATCGTTGCCCGTGTCGGTGTTGGTGTTGGCGTTGCGCTTCGGGCCTTGGCTGGGGCTGATGTATTTCCAGTTGCCCGCGCGCAAGGACAACACGCTCGCGCTGGCGACGTGGGCAGCGCGGCCCTTGGGCGAATCGCCCAGCAGCGCGGGCAGAATGTTCTGGCTATCGCGCGACTCGGCCAGCTTCGCGCCGGCGAGCGCGGCGAACGAGGCGTGGAAGTCGAGCTGAGACACGAGCGCGTCCGAGACGCCGGGCTTCACACGACCCGGCCAGCGCACGATGAACGGCACGCGCGTGCCCGCCTCGAAGTTGCTGTATTTGCCGCCGCGCCAGGGTCCGGCGGCCCGGTGTGCGCCGAGCTTGGTGACCGCGTCGTCCTTGTAGCCGTCGTCAATCACCGGGCCGTTGTCGCTGCTGAAAACGACGAGCGTCTTCTCGGTGAGCCTGAGGCGGTCGAGCGCGGCGAGCAGTTCGCCCACGCACCAGTCCATCTGCACGATGGCGTCACCGCGCGGACCCATGCCGGACTGGCCAACGAAGCGCGGGTGGGGCACGCGCGGCACATGGATGTCCTGCGTGCCGAAGTAGAGGAAGAACGGCTTGCCCTTGCCCGCCTCGATGAAGCCGACGGCCTGGCGCGTGAACACGTCCGCCATGTCTTCATCCTTCCAGTGCGCCGCCGTGCCGCCCTTCATGTAGCCGATGCGGCTGACGCCGTTGATGAGCGCCATGTCGTGGCCGTGGCTCGGGTGCATCTTGAGCAGCTCGGGATTCGCCTTGCCGGTGGGCAGGCCGGGGAAGGGCTTTTGGTAGCTCACTTCAATCGGATCCTTCGGGTCGAGACCGGCGACGCGGCCGTTGTGGACGTAGACGCACGGCACGCGGTCGCCGGTGGCGGCCATAATGAAGCTGAAGTCAAAGCCCGCCTCGCGCGCGCCGGGCTTCACCTCGCCGTTCCAGTCCGGCCCGCCCTGCGGCCCGAGGCCGAGGTGCCACTTGCCCACCGCGCCGGTCGTGTAGCCCGCGCCGCGCAACGTGAGCGGCAGCGTGCCGCGCTCAGGTTCGATGACCAGGCCGGCATCGCCCGGCAACACGCCGGTGCCGCGTTTGCGCCACGGATATTCCCCCGTCATCAGTGCGTAGCGTGACGGCGTGCAGGTGGCGGCAGCGCAGTGTCCGTCCGTGAAGCGCAAGCCCTCGCGCGCGAGCCGGTCCACGTTGGGCGTTTTCACGGCCTTCGCGCCGTAGCAACCCACGTCGCCGTAGCCAAGGTCGTCAATGTAGATGAGCAGGATGTTGGGCTGCGTGGGCGCGGCGAGGGCGGAGCCGCGAAAGGGCGCTGAGAGCGCAAAGAGGATGGCGAGAAGGCATGTCGGCAGGCGCATGGGCGAAAGCATACGCGAGGAGAGACGGGCGCGGCGAGGCGGGAGGTTAAGGGAATTTTCGCCCGCCACCTTGCGCGGCGCGCGGCACCCCGTATGGTTTCCGCATGAATCGCATCCGCACCGGCTTCGCGCTCGGCATCACGCTGGCCGTGCTCGCCGGCTGCGCGCCGAAGGAAATGCCGCCCACCGCCATGACCACTCCCAGCCAGCCTGCCACGGCGGACACGAACACCACGAGCACCGTCACCAAAACCGACGCCGAGTGGCGCAAGCGGCTCACGCCGGAGCAATACCACATCCTGCGCGAGGCCGGCACGGAACGCCCGCACGGCAAGGCTTATGAGGAGTTCAAGGCGCAGGGCGCGGGCACCTATGTCTGCGGCGGCTGCGGGGCGGAGCTGTTTTCCTCCGCGCACAAGTTCGACTCGCACTGCGGCTGGCCGTCGTTCTACGACCCGGCCAACGCGAAGAACGTCCGCACGCGCGAGGACCGGGCGTTTGGCGTGACGCGGGTGGAGGTGCTCTGCGCCAAGTGCAACGGCCACCTCGGCCACGTCTTCAAGGGCGAGGGCTTCCCCACGCCGACGGACCAGCGCTATTGCATCAACGGCGTGGCGCTCAAGTTCGTGCCGAAGCCGGCGGAAGCGAAGACACCCTAGCGGCGGCGTGAGAGGCCAGCCGCTTGCAGAAGCAGGAGCCGCAGGCTGGCAAGGGGCTGTTGAAGCGACGGCATCGCCCCGGCAGCCTCGCCCTTATCTGCTTTTCCCGCGCTTCAGCAACTCACCCAACTCCGCCACCGTCCCCGCGTGCTTCGGGTCGGTCGCGAGATTGCGCAGCTCCAACGGGTCAGTCGAGTGGTCGTAGAGCTGCGCACCCTGCTTGCCGCCGTCCCACTCGGTGTAACGCCAGCGCTCGGTGCGGACGCTGTAGCCCATGACGGGACGCTGGGCTTTCTTCTTCTTGTCGCCGTCCTTCACGAACGTGCCGACGTTCAGGTTGCGCGCGACTTGCGTGATGGCCGGCTTGTCCCACTTGGTGGCGGGGTTGTCGAGCAGCGGCTTGAGGCTCTTGCCTTCGACGCGCGGGGGCGCGGGCAGGCCGCAGAGTTCGGCGAGCGTCGGGTGCAGGTCAATCAGCTCGACGGTGCGCGGAGAAACCTTGCCGTTGCCCTTCGCGCCGGGCTGGTAAATGACCAGCGGCACACGCGCGGACTGCTCGAACAAGCTGAGTTTCTGCCACAGCCCGTGCTCGCCGAGGTGGTAGCCGTGGTCGCTGAAGAAGACGACGATGGTCCGCTCCGCGAGCTGAAGACGGTCCAGCGCGTCGAGGAGCTTGCCGAGCTGCGCGTCCATGAAGCTCGTCGAGGCATGGTATGCTTGGATGGCCTGGCGGCGCAGGTCGTCGGTGAGCTGCTCCTGGTCCTTCTTCTCGCTGCCGAAGGCAAACGCGGGCACGCCTTGTTTGTGATCCGCGGGCACGTCGGCCAGTTTGATCTGGTTCAACGGGTAGAGATCAAAATACTTCTTGGGCGCGACGTAGGGCGTGTGCGGGCGGAAGAAACCGACGGCGAGGAAGAAGGGCTTCTCCCGGTTCGCCTCCAGGAGCTTGATGGCCTCCGCCGCGCTCATCGCATCGGTCTGCTCCTCGTCCGCGCCGTCCGCCGCGAGCCAGCTCAACGAGCCGCCAAACACGCCGGGCGTGAGCGAGAAAATCTTCGGTTCGTCGGCCCTGTCGCGGCCCGACGGGTTGATGACCTTCTGCCACGACGGCGGGTCGTCGAGGCCGTCGGTCCCGATCTGCAACGGCACGGCGTAGTGGTAGAGCTTGCCCACGCGCGCGACGAAGTAACCGGCCTTTTGAAAAGTCTGCCCGAGCGACTGCGCCTCCGGCACGGCCTGCCGGAAGTGCGTGCGGTTCTCGTGGACCTTCGTGGTGTCGGGCCGCAGGCCGGTGAGGAACGAGGCGCGCGACGGATTGCACAACGGGTATTGGCAATACGCGCGGTCGAAGCGCACGCCCTTCGCGGCGAGCCGGTCAAGGTTCGGCGACTTGACCAGTGGATGGCCGTAGGCGCCGAGCGCCGTGCAGAGATCGTCCGAGACGACGAAGAGGACGTTGAACTTGGGCGCGGCCGGCGCGACGAACGTGAGCGCGCACAGGAGCAGCAGGAGCAGGCGGGCGTGCATGGGCGCGAGCTTGCGCCGCCCGACGGCGATGCTCAAGCGGGAGTTGCGGGCCGCGTGGCTCAACGCGATCCCGCCGCCTGCTTCACCGCGTTGACAATGCGGCGGTCGTCGTTGCCGCAGTCGCGGACCAGTTCGAGGAACTGCGGCAGGGTCAGGTTCATGCGGCGGAGGAACGGTCGGTCGCCCGCGCAGCCATACATGAGGTCGGCGGGCATTTCCCCGCGCAGCTTCAGACGGGCCTTCACGATGAGCCGGGGCAGCCACGCGATACCGTCCACCTCGGCGGACTTCGCGGGCAGGCTCGCCATCGTCGCCGTGCGCCCGGTGGATTTGCCGCCGAGCACGTTCAGGAAGTAATCGCGGCGGAGGGCGGTGACGGCCAGGGTGGTTTCGTAGTCCGGGTCGCCGTTGTAGCGCTGCGCGTCGTCCACGAAATCAAATAGCTCCTGCGCGGTGCAGCCCAGGCTGGTGAGGAAGGAGGCATCCGCCGCGCTGAACATGGTGCCCGGCGTCTTGCGCCCCGCGTGCCACGCCTTTTCCGCACGATCCCAAACTCCGCGAAACTCCCGCTGCCATTCATGGTCGCTCATGGCGCGAGGATAGCGCGCGGCAGGCCGGGGACAATCGCCGATTGCGAAGGCGGGGCGATGGCTTGCCCGGTCTGCTACAATGCGGCCGTGCAACCGCTCCGTCACGCCATCACCGCCGCGCTCCGCGAAGTGGAGTCGGGCATCGCCCAGCAACGCCAGCAGGGAAAACTCCCGCTGGTTCCCGCGCGCGTCCACCTGTCGCTGAATTTCACGCTCGACGAGGCGGGAACCCAGGCGCTGGCATCGGCCAAAGGCCCGCACTCGGTGACCATCGAGTTCACGGCCGGCGAACGGCCCGCCGGAGCCGAAGCATCGGCTGCGTCAACGGACGAGGCTGCGCAAGATCGCCCGCCCAGTGCGCAGGACGAGATCGTCTCCGCGTTGTCGCAGGTGTTCGGCGCGCCCGGCTTCGACAGTTCGGCCCGGGCGACGGTCTTTCGCGAGGCGCTGGAAGGTTTGTCACGCGAGCAGGTGCTCGCGGCCCTAGCCGCCGCAGCGGCGTCACCCTCCGCCAGCCGCTCCGAGCCAATGCGGACGGCGGCGCACCGGCTGCGCGGGGTGATTCAGAGCGGCCCGAGCAAGACGCTGGAGCGCGGCGGAGGCATCCTGCGGGACGTGCTGACCAGTCACCCCATGGAACTGGTGCTGCGCGTGGCCGAGGCGGAGTGGAAGACGCAGGAGAAGTGGCTGTAGCACGAACGGCCCCAGACTTAGATCCAGCACTGACGCAGGGCAGCGGATCAGCCCAAATTCCGAAGTTGGCCGAAAGGAACGAAAGAGAACGAAAGGAAGAGAACCCCGGCCTGTCCATTGCCGCGATTTCGGTCCCTCAACCGGGGCGCGGCCCGCTGGGCCGCAGCGGCAACTTGCGCAACGAGGCGTGCGAATGTCCGAAGCACTTCCGCGCTGCAGTGGCTGCTGCGGGCGGGACGCCCGCGCTCCGGTTCATGGCAATCATCATGACCCGAAAGCCGCGCATTGGGATCAGGAACCAAAAAAGGAGGAGTGGTAGCCCGTATGGGAATCGAACCCATCTTTCAGCCTTGAGAGGGCCGTGTCCTAGCCGATAGACGAACAGGCCAACCAGAACGGCGGTGATGCTAATCGCGCGCGTTTCGCGATGTCAATTGCGGAGAACAAAAAAGCCGCCCGTTTCCGGGCGGCTTGAGAGTAAGCAACGACGCAATTACTTGCGGCGGCGGATGAGCAGGCCAGCGGCACCGAAGAGACCGAGGGCAATGGTGGCGGGCTCGGGGACTGCCACCGTGCTCAAACTAAATGATGCAAACCCATTCGCAGTGGGATAGCCAGGAGGAGCACTTGCGGTGAGGTGATCGTAACCCAAGAGGTTGACAGAAACAGTGGAGGAAGCACCGACCTTTGCTCCGACAGTCGCTGCTGCTGCCTCATAAGTGGAACCATTTGCGGTGTTCCATACACGCACCTGATAAGCACCGGAAGTGGTGGTTTGCACCGAGGTGTCTTGGACAATAATATCTGGAGTTGCACCACCGGTAATGAATCCGGCCGCACCTCCGTTTAGGAATGAAACTGCGGAGCCGATGGCGGTAAAACTGCCTGCACCAACCTGAACGTAAAGTTGGCCAACGTATCCAGCCGACCCTAACAACTTGGTCGTGCTATCCGTGTCAAAAATGGGATTGGTCGGTGTGGTGTCGTTGTTCAGCGTGTAGAACTTAATTTGGTAATACGCTTGAGCCGAAGTGGTGAGGAAAACCGCAAGGGCGGCCATCAACGAATATTTGAGCGCTTTCATTTGTTAGAATGGTTAACTGCTTTGTTATTGATTGACGGTGAATGTGCGCGTCCAACTCGCAGCAGTTGAACGCCTCACAAAGAAACCTTGTCCCACCCCGATAGTAGGCTCATTAGGCGACCATCCACCAAGGAATGAGGAAAAGACGAATGAACTGTAACCGTTGCCTGCATTTGAGAACGTAAAGACAGTAGTTCCTGAATCATTTGGCAAACCAAGGTCGGTAGAGATCAGGCCTTGTTGAGGAACCTGAGAGGACGCGAGGGTAAACCCGGTTCCAAGCGAAGTCACCAAGGTGCCTTGCTGAACATTTCCGACAAAAGTGTTCGTCACTGCTGTGGCACCAGGGTTCTTGTAAAAGAAGCCTTCCCCCGGAACGAGGCTCATATTCGGGTCCGTCCAACCTCCCAAGAAAGTCGAGAATGTTGAGGAGACGAAACCACCGGTCACAGGGTTGAACTTGAAAATCACAGTTCCGGATGTGGGTGCCGGAAACAAGACAGCAACCGTGTTTGTCGCCGCAGCCAATGGGTTGGCAATAAGCGAAAATCCCGGCGGGCATTCCACATTCACGAACCCCACCGCGTTGACCGAATACACGGTCTGGGCGAGGGAGGAGGCCGCAGTGGCTGCCATCATCAGCCCGGCGGCGAGAAGTGTTTTGGCTTTCATGTCTTTGGTCTTTCCGTATCTCGTGTGCAGTGTCTTTGTCGCAGATAAGCGCCTTTCCGTCAACGGTTTTTTCCTCAGGACTTTGCCTTAGTTTCACCCTCTTTTGCCAGAGCATCCACGGGAGAACCCGAAGCGCGCAGCGGGCGGGCGGCAAGGCCCAAAAACGGGGAAAATCGAGGCAATTGGCCCTCTTTATGAACGGCCACACAGATTCAGGGCGGAACACGGATAGACTTGTGCAGGGATTGGTTTTCCATCTGTGCTCCGCCCTGAATCTGTGTGGCCGTTAAGGATCCCAATGCGCGGCGTTCGGGCCGTGTCGGCTACCCCTGAACCGCCGCTCGAAGAGACGGTGTAACCGTTGGGCGAGGCTCCTGCCGAGCCGGAGGCAGGTGCGGTGCGCTGGGAAGCGCCTTGAACAACGTGGCTCCTTCCGGCTCGGCAGGAGCCTCACCCCACCAGCCTTGCCAGTTCAGGGGCTGAAATCGGGAGCCGTGGTGGCTCATGGGTTCTTTCCCGGCACCGGTCGTGATCGGCTCAGGGCCGGTCATTCGCGGACCCCGGATTGATCCACGAGCACCTTGAGCGAATCCGGCTGCGGGCGGGCGGCCAGTGCCACGGCGGCGGTGGTTTCCGCGAGCGGAAAGCGGTGCGTGACGAGCGGGCGCACGTCCAGCTTGCGCGAGAACACCAGCCGCGCCACGGCGGGCTGGAGGGTCACATCGGAGGAGTAGCTGCCCAGCAGATCCTTCTCGTCCACGCACACGCTGGAGAAATCCACGGGTGCCACCGCGCCGCGCTTGGTGTGAGCGAAGAGCAGGATTTGTCCAGCGCCGCGCACGAGCGCGAGGGCCTGCTGCACAGCGGCGTCCACGGGGACGGCGATGACAGCGGCGTCGAGGCCGCGCCCGCGCGTGAGGCGGTGGATTTGCGCGGGCAAGTCCGGCGCGTCGGGGCGCAGGGCGCGCGCGGCCCCGAAGCGGCGGGCGAGCTGGAGGCGCGGCTCGATCAGATCGGTGGCGATGACGCGCAGGCCGCGCAGCGCAAGGAGCTTGGTGAACAGCAGGCCAATCGGCCCCTGCCCCGCCACCAGCACGAAATCACCAGGCAGCACGGCAAGGCGGTGGACGCCCTTGAGCACGGTGTTGACGGGTTCGAGCAACGAGCCCTCGACGAAGGAATTCTTCGCCGGGATTTTCACCACTCCGGGCAGGCAGAAGGACATGACGCGCACAAATTCCGCGTAGCCGCCGCCGGCCGGCTCGAAGCCGGCGGTGATGCCGGTGCGCTTGTATTGCGGGCATTGCGCGAAGGCGCGGTGGCGGCAGGCGTGGCAGTCGAGGCAGGGGACGTGATGGTGCAGCGCCACGCGGTCGCCAACGCGGAAGCCGCGCACGCGCGCGCCAACGCGCACAATGGTGCCGGCGGTCTCGTGACCGAAGATGCGCGGCGGCGCGACGGTGCCGTGGTGGATTTTCTTGATGTCGGTGGGGCACACGCCGCACACGGCCACGCGCACGAGCAACTCGCCCGCGCCGATGCGCGGCACGGGCACGGTCTCGACGCGCAGGTCGTTCACGCCGCGATAGACCACGGCCTGCATCGCTTGAGGAATCGGCGTTGATGTCGTCAACACGGCGGAGCTTTTAGCGGCTGGCCCGAGAAATTGCGAATGGCGAGTTGCGAATGGGGAATGTCGCCCTCGGATGCGTTGTGCGGTCGCAGGCTCAGATTCGACATTCGGAATTCGCCATTCTCCATTTCACAGATACTTCTCCGCCCAGTCCGGCGTGCTGGGTTGGCCGGCGATGAAGTCGGTGAACCACGGCTCCGGGTCGGCGCGAAATTCCCAGTCGCGGGCGCGCCAGGTGAAGCGCAGCACGGCGGCGTGCAGGGCCTGGCAGGGCAGGATGAGGCGGGCGCGCTGCTCCGCCGTGAGCTGGCGCAGAACGAAATCGAGGTAGAGCCGCTCGTCACCGCCGTAGAGCTTGTCGCCGACAAGCGGGTGGCCGAGGTGCTGGAGGTGGATGCGAATCTGGTGCTTGCGCCCGCTGTGGGGACGAACGCGCAGCACGGTGAAGTTTCCTTCCGCGCGCGTGATGCGCTGCTCCACGACGAATTCGGTCTTCGACACCGCGCCGTCGGGCCGCACGCAGTCCTTGATGGCGATGATGGCCTGCTCGTCCTTGCCGAGCGCGGCTTCGCACGTCACCGAGTCGGCGGCGAAGTGCCCGTGCGCGATGGCGAGGTATTCCTTCTCCACGCGGCGCTGGGCGAAGAGTTTCTTGAGCGCGGCGTCGGCCTCCGGTGACTTGGCGACGAGGATGACGCCGCTGGTCTCGCGGTCGAGGCGGTTGACGAGGTGCGCGGAGACGGCGTCGCCGAGATGCAGGCGCACGCGGCTGATGAGGCTGGAATAAACGTCGCCCTTGGTGGGATGGCAGACGAGGCCGGCGGGCTTGTTGATGGCCAGCAGGTCGGCGTCTTCGTGGAGGATGGCGAAGAGGTCGGGCACGGGCGGGAGTGTCGAGGCCCGGACGGACAGAGGCCAGCAGGAAGCGTGGCGCGTGGCGCGTGATGGGCTGCGGGCGTGTTGCGTGCTGCGTGTTGCGTGTTGGCTCCGGACTGGGTCACGCAACACGGAGCACGCAGCACGCAACCCATCCTGAGTGCCCGACTTGAGACCGATTGCCCGATTGCCCGCCCCTCACTTTCCCCTTTGCACTCCCCTGCCCCGCCGTATCATCCGCCGCCGTGAAACGAACCGTGCTCATTCCCGTGCTGCTGCTGGCGGTATTTGCGCTCACGCGCTGGCCGGGGACGATGCCGCTCAATTTCAGCATGGCCTACGGGCTGGTGTTTTGCGCCGGGGCATTTCCTCGGCGGCTGCCTTGGTGGGCGGTGTTCGGCACGCTGGTCGGAACGGACATTGGGTTGAACGTGCTCTATTACAACCGACCGCCGCTGGAAGATTATCACCTAGTGAACTACATCGGGTTCGCGGCGTTGTATGTGCTAGGCCGACTGTTCGCCCATCGCGCGTCGGTGCTCAAGCACATCGCCGGCAGCTTGCTCGGCGCGATTCTCTTTTACCTCATCACCAACACCGGCTCGTGGCTGGACAACCCAGCTTACGCCAAGTCGCTTGCAGAGTGGTTCCGCGCTTTGACCACTGGCACCAGCGGCTGGCCGGAGACGTGGACGTTCTTCCGCAACACCCTCCTGAGCGGCGGGCTGTTCGCGGGCCTAATCAGCGCGGCGCTGCAATCCGCCGAGGCGAAGGAGCCGGAGCCGGAAGAAGAAAAAGAGCCGGAGACCGCGCCCGAGGCCGCGCCGGAGGAGGCGAAGTGACGGTGTTGCGACAACTGGTTATTGCAGAGGCGAGCTACGGCTACGCGCTCGCCTTCTCCCTTCGCGGAGCGAGGGGAGAAGGTGGCCGAAGGCCGGATGTGGGGAGCAGCCACTTGCGCCAACGCAGCCAACCCCTCACCCCGGCCCTTTCCATGGACCGGAGCGCGGGACTCCGGCCCGCAGCAGCCACCTCAACCCGGGGGCGCTGCGGATATTCGCACGGTAGCTGGCGCAAGTTGCCGCTGCGGCCCGGAGGGCCGCGCTCCGGTTCAGGGGCTGCAATCGCGGAAGTTTGGGGATCGAGGATTCTCTCCCCTTGCTCCGCAAAGGGAGAGGGAGAAGCGCTTCCGACAGCCGCGTTGCCATGACCATCCGCCCCGCGACGCGCACCGACTGCCCGGGCATCCTCGCCATCTACAACGACGCGGTGCTGACCACGACGGCGACCTACGATTACGAGCCGCGCACGCTGGCGCAGCGCGAGGAGTGGTTCGACCAGCACACGCGCGACGGCTACGCAGTCTTTGTGGCGGAAGACGAAAGCGGGCGCATCGTCGGCTGGAGCGCGCTGAACCCATATCACGCGCGGCCCGGCTACCGTTTCACCTCGGAGAACTCCGTCTACATCGCAGCGGACAAGCGCGGACAGGGCCTCGGCAAACTGCTCCTCTCGCCGCTGATTGACGCCGCTCGCGCGAGAGGCCTGCACGCGATCATCGCGGCGATTGACGCGACGAACGAGGTGAGCATCCGCCTCCACGCGAAGTTCGGCTTCGTCCAGGTGGGGCACTTCAAGCAGGTCGGCTACAAGTTCGACCGCTGGCTGGACGTCATCTACATGGAGCGGCTGCTGGACTGAGCCGCGTTTCGGGCGGCCCGCGTCAATCTACCTTCGCTTCGGACAGCGGCACGACGCGCTCCACCTTTTGCTCCACGGCCACACGCGAGGTTTCCATCTTGATGTAGTGGAGGATGACCGGCGCGAGGATCATGCCCGGCACGCCCATGAGCCGCTCGCCGATGATGAGGCCCAGCAACGTCATCCACATCGGGTTTTGGATGCGCTTGCCGATGATCTTGCTGTTCAGGAAATACTCGAGCTTGTGGATGACGACGAGGAAGGCCAGCGCGCCGAGCGCGTGCTGGATGTCCACGGTCAGTCCCACGCAGACGATGAGGGTGTTGCTCAGGATGTTGCCGAGGATGGGCAGCAGGCCGCAGAGGAACGTCACCACGATCAGCAACTGCCAGTAGGGATAGTGGACGGCGGCCAGGAAAATGCCCGTGAACACCGTGTTGATGGACGAGATGATGATCTGCGCGCCCATCACGGTGTGAAAGCTCTTGTAGAACAGCTCGAAGCGGTTGGCGATCTCGTCGGCGGACATCGAGTAAAGGTTGTTCTTCAGCGTGTGCTTGTCGCGGTCAATGACGATGGCCGCGTTGTGGAACAGGCTGATCGCCACCACCATGCCGATGATGACAAAGGCCATCTGCCGCAGCAGGGTCGTGCCCGCCAGCCCCACCAGCCCGAACCGCTCCGCCACCTCGCCCTTCACCAGCACCAGCAGCCCCTGTAGGTCCGTGAACGGCAGCTCAAAGCCCAATTTCAAGGCGACCTCGGCCAGGCGCGGAATCAGCCGGCCGGCGATCTCCGGCGCGGCCACCACGGACTTCGTGCCAAACAGCACGAAGCCCACGCAGATGCCCGTCACCGTCACCAGCAGCATCGCCACCGCGAAGTTCTTGCTGCGGCCCTTCCACCGGAAGACGTTCAGCGCGAAGAACGAGAACAGCACCGTCAGCAGCGGCGTCGCCAGCCCCATCGCCGCCACGAGGACCAGTAGCAGGAACATGAAACCGAACGAGATGCGCGTGGGCTGGGTCATTTGCTGGCCGCGAAGGTAGCAGGGCCGGGCACGGGGGACACGCTATAAATCAGAAGGGAAATTCCCCGTGCGCGCGGACGACGGCAGACCGGCCCCCACCGCGCGCCGGTTCAATAGCCGCCCGTCCCGGCTGCGGCTTTCGCCGGCTCGATCAGCTCGATCTCATAGCCCTCCGGCGCGTCAATGAACGCGAAGCCCCCGCCGCTCTCCTTCATCGTCGGCCCGTCGGAATACTTCAGCCCGTGCGCGGCGAGGTGCTGGCCGAACGCGGCGAGGCTGTCCACCGAAAAGGCCAGATGCGTCAGGTCCGGCTGCACCTGCACCGGCCCGCTGGACGGGAAGTAGCAAATCTCCACCGTCTCCTCGCTCTGCGGGGCTTTCAGGAAGACCAGCTCCGAGCCGCGCGGCGACTTGTGCCGGCGCACTTCTTCGAGACCGAGAATCTCGCGATAAAACTTCACCGTGCGCTCGATGTCGTTCACGCGGTAGCGGGTGTGGAGGAGCTTGTTGACTTTCATGGCGGGGAAGGTGGCAGGAGCACCGCCGGGAATTCAAGGCCGCGTGTGGCCCGGCGGCACCGGGCCGGGGATGGCACAGCCTTGGAAATGCGTTTCACCGGTCTCACAACCGCCCGAACCTGAACGGCGTCGCCACGAAGCGCCGCGAGTATCAGGCGGTGTATGTGTCGGACGATGACGAAATCGGCCTGCGCAGCGACACAGCGGCCGGGGTGTTCAAGGCGTGAGGCACGCGGTAGGGACGCGCTGCCGCGCGTCCGGACGACCGGCAGGTCGTCCCTACCTGCAACCAAGGCGGACGGGGTGAACCGTCCGCCTTTTCGTTGGGGTGAAATTGCTTTGGCCGGTTCGGGAAAGCGGTGCTGAAGCCACCGCAGTCCAGACGCTGCGCGAGGCCGGTTGCCGATGAGGAGTCGCGCCAGCGTTTGGACTGCGGCGCGTTCACCGCCGCTTTTTCAAACGCTCGGCGCGCCGGGCGCAGGCGCTTCCTTCTTCACCGCCGCCTTCACTTCGATGTGCAGGTCGCGCAATTGCCGCGCGGAGACGGCGCTTGGAGAGTCGGTCATCAGGCAGACGCCCTTCGCGGTCTTCGGGAAGGCGATGACGTCGCGGATGCTCGAAGTGTTGCAGAGGATCGCGATGAGGCGGTCGAAGCCCAGCGCGATGCCGCCGTGCGGGGGCGCGCCATACTTGAAGGCTTCCAGCATGTAGCCGAAGCGGAGCTGGGTCTCGTCGGGCGGGATGGCGAGGAGTTCCTCGAAGATGGTCTTCTGCACGTCCGGCTGGTGGATGCGGATGCTGCCGCCGCCGAGTTCCACGCCGTTGACCACGATGTCGTAGTGCTGGCCGCGGACCTTCTTCGGGTCGGTCTTGAGCAGCGGGATGTCCTCCGTCACCGGCGCGGTGAACGGATGGTGGCTGGAATACCAGCGGTTCAGCTCGCGGTCGAAGCCGAGCAGCGGGAATTCGATGACCCAGAGGAAATTGAACTGGTCGGCCGGAATGACGAGCTTGCCCTGCGTCTTGAGCACGTCGGCGCAGTAGAGGCGGATCTTGCCGAGGATTTCGCAGGCGTTGAGCCACTGGTCGGCGGCGAAGAGGATCAGGTCGCCTTCCTCGATGGCGAGCTTGGTCTTGAGCGCGGTCTTCTCGGCTTCGGAGAAGAACTTCACGATGGGGGATTTCCAGTCGCCGTTCTCCACCTTGATGTAGGCGAGGCCCTTCGCGCCAAAGCTCTTGGCGTATTCGGTCATCGTCTCGATCTGGCCCTGCGTCGCGCCGGCCATGCCCTTGGCGTTCATCGCCTTCACCACGCCGCCGTTGGCAATCGCGCCGGAAAACACCTTGAACGTGCTCGCGCGGAAGTCCTCGGTGAAGTCCACGAGTTCCATGCCGAAGCGCGTGTCCGGCTTGTCAATGCCGTAGCGGTTCAGCGCCTCCTCGAAGCTGATGCGCTTGAAGGGCGTGGGGATGTCAAGGTTCAGCGCCGTCTTCCACACGCGCTTCAACAGGCCCTCGATCAGCGCGTAGATGTCCTCGCGCTCGATGAAGCTCATCTCGATGTCCACCTGCGTGAACTCGGGCTGGCGGTCGGCGCGCAGATCCTCGTCGCGATAGCAGCGGGCGAGCTGGAAGTAGCGCTCGATGCCGCTGACCATGAGGATCTGCTTGAACTGCTGGGGCGACTGCGGCAGCGCGTAGAACGTGCCGGGGTCGCGGCGGTTCGGCACGAGGAACTCGCGCGCGCCTTCGGGCGTGGATTTGAAGAGCGTGGGCGTCTCGACTTCGAGGAAGCCCTGCTCGTCCATGAACACGCGCGTGGCGGTGGCGACCTTCGAGCGGACGCGGAGGTTGCGCGCCATCTCGGGGCGGCGGAGGTCGAGGTAGCGGTATTGGAGGCGCAGCTCCTCGTTGACCTTGTTGGCGACCTCGGGGTCGTCCACGGGGAACGGCAGCACGGCGGCGTGGTTGAGGACGGTGAGTTCCTTCACGAGCACTTCGACCTGGCCGGTGGGGATCTTGTCGTTGTTCGTGCCGGCGGGGCGGACGCGGACCTTGCCGGTGATTTCGATGACCGACTCGGCGTGCAGGTGCGTGGCGGTGTCGAAGGTCTCCTTGGCCAAATCCTGCGGGTCGAACACCGTCTGCGTGCGCCCCTCGCGGTCGCGGAGGTCAATGAAGAGGACGCCGCCGAGGTCGCGGCGGGAGTGGCACCAGCCGGTCAAAGTGACGGTCTGCCCGGCGTGTTCCGGGCGCAATTCGTTGCAGTGATGCGTGCGTTTCATGGTAGCGGTCAGCAGTCAGCTATCAGCGGTCAGCGACCGCCGAAAGGACGCGGACTTTGGCGCGAAGCACGCGGGATTCAAAGGAAAAATCCGGCGATTGAGAGCCGGTGGGGCGAGCGTCCTCGCGAGCCTTCCAACCTGTCGGCGTGGGTGTCCACTACCGTCGGGCTCGCGCGGCGCGGGCCTTCCCAGAGCGGCGCTCCGGGGGCAGGCCGCTGCGCTTGCCGGGCTTGAACTTGGGCCGGATCGGCGGGCCGCCGGGCCGCTGCTTGAACTTCCGCACCGGCTCGACGGTCTTGGGCCGCCCTTTCGCGACGAGGACAATGGGACAGCCTTCGTAGCCGAAGGCCTTCCGCATCTCGCCCGCCAGATACTTGGCGTATTGCGGCGAGAGCAGCTCGTCGCGGTTGACGAAGAGCAGGAACGTGGGCGGGGCCTGCCGGACCTGCGTCGCGTAGAAGAACTTCATGAAATGCCCGACCGAGCTGATGGGCTGGCGGCGCGTGATGGCGTCGTTGAGCGTGCGGTTCAGGATGGCGGTGGGCACCTGCTGCTGGAGCTGCGCGCCCACGTAACGGACGGCTTCCAGCAAACGGTCAAGTTGGAAGCCGGAGGTGGCGGAGGTGAAAATCACCGGCGCGTAATCGAGGAAGAAGAGCTTCTCCTGCACCCACGCGCCGAACTCGGCGAGGGTGGTGAGCACGCTGGAAACGGCGCCTTCGCGGTGGCGCTTGCCCTGCTTCTCGCGGCGCGCGAGCTCCTCCTCGCGGGCGACGCGGACGGATTTGTCCACCAAGTCCCATTTGTTGATGACCACGATGCACGCGCGCTTCGCCGAGACGATGAGGTCGGCAATCTTCTTGTCCTGCTCGACGATGCCCGTCACGGCGTCCAGCACGAACACGACGATGTCGGCGCGATTGATGGCCTCCTCGGTGCGCTGCGCGCTGAAATACTCGACGGTGTTGTCCACGCGGCGGGCCTTGCGCAGGCCGGCGGTGTCGATCAGCACATACTGCTGCCGCACGCCGTCGGTCTCGACCTCGAAGGGCACGTCCACGGAATCGCGCGTGGTGCCGGGAATCGGGCTGACGATGACGCGCTCGGAGTGGGTAAGCGCGTTGATGATGGAGGATTTGCCGACGTTGGGGCGGCCCACGATGGCGAGCTTGACCGGGCCGGTGCGGGGCTTGAAGCGCGGCTTGGCGGAGCCGGACTCCCCGGCTGCGGCGTCAGCGGCAACGGCAGCCTCCACTTCGGCAGCGGCTTCTTCCTCGGTCACGCCGTAGGGCGCATCGCCCTCCGGGTTGTCGTTCGCCTTCGCTTCCGGCAAATAGCCGGCCGCCTTGTTCATCAGCCATTCGATGCCGCGCCCGTGAATGGCGGTGACGGGAAATATCTGGTCGAAGCCCAGCTCGGCGAACTCGGTGACGCCGGCCTCGGACTTGTAATTGTCCACCTTGTTGACGGCGACGAGCACGGGCTTGCCGGACTTGTGCAAGCGGTCCGCCACTTCCTTGTCCAGCGGCACGACGCCTTCCTGCACGTTGACCACGAGGATGATGACGTGCGCGGCTTCGACGGCGATTTGCACCTGGTCGAGCGCGGCGTTGATGATGACGTCCTCGACCTTCTCGCCGCGCAGCAGGCCGATGCCGCCGGTGTCCACGAGCGTGAACTGCCGCCCGCGCCACTCGGCCTCCGCCGTCACGCGATCACGGGTGACGCCCGGCATGTCATGCACGATGGCGATGCGGCGTCCGGCAATGCGGTTGAAGAGCGCGGACTTCCCGACGTTGGGGCGACCGACGATGGCGATGAGACCGGGCATGATGGTTTAGGGGACGAGGCGTTTCACCACTTCGGCGGGAGCGAGTGTGGATTCCTCGCGGGACTTGAGATGCTTGAGCTTCGCGGCGAGCGAGCCGTCGGCTTGCTTCTCCAGGCGGACCGTGTGCGCGGCGTTCAGTTCCAGCGCGCGCTTGAACTGCTTGTCGCCTTTCGTGGGCGTGAGGCTGAACTCGGTGGCGAGGCCGGCTTCGCGGAGTTGCTGGATGAGGCGGAGGGAGTCGGCGCGGAGGGTCTCGTCCTCGATGAGCACGTAGACGGCGAGGCCGGCGGTGAACTGCGGGAGCAGGCCGCGCGACTTGAGCAACTCGAAGAGCACGACGTCGCCCATGCCGAAGCCGAGCGCGGGGAGGTCCACCTTGCCGCCGCTGACCTGCTTGATGAGGTGGTCATAACGCCCGCCGCCGCAGATGGCGCGGAACTCGCCCTTGATGTCGAAGGCCTCGAAGACCGGGCCAGTGTAGTAGGCGAGGCCGCGGATGACGCCGTAGTCCACGCGCACGAAGTCGCGCAGGCCGCGCGCGGCAAGCTGGTCGAGGATGAGCTGCAACTCCGCGTTGGGCTGGCCGCCGGTGATGAACGCCTGCACTTCCTCCAGCTTGAAGCCGAGCGGGGCGAGCAGCGCGGCGCTGTCTTCCGGCCGGGTGCGGTCCAATTTGTCCACGATCTGGAAGAAGTCGTAGGCCTTGGCGGCGTCGGGGCAGCGCGAGGCAAAGAACTCGGACCACGCGTTGCGGCTGCTCAGGCGCACGACGAAGTCCGCGCTGGTCAGACCGAGCGCGCGGAGCGTGTCAATGAGCAGCGCAATCAGCTCGGCGTCGGCGGCGCGGTCGTGCTCGCCGATGATGTCGCAGTTGAGCTGGAAGTGTTCGCGCTTGCGGCCCTTCTGCTGCTTCTCGTAGCGGAAGAGCTGCGGGATGGAGAACCACTTGAAGGGCTTCTTGTAGGCGCGTTCCTGTGCGGCAGCCATGCGAGCGAGCGTGGGCGTCATCTCCGGGCGCATCGCGACGGCGCGCTCGCCCTTGTCCACGAAGTTGAAGAGCTGGCCGACGATTTCCTCACCCGACTTGTTGGTGTAAAGCTCGAGGGGTTCGAGAGGCGGGCCTTCGTATTCGCGGAAGCCATAGCGGCGGGCGACCGCGCGCCACGAGTCGAAGATGTGGTTGCGGGCGTCCATGCTCCACAACTCGTCCTTCGTCGGCGGCAGCGGTTCGGGATAGAAGTCCCGGAAGCCAGGCAGTCGGTCCATAGGGTCGGGGACTATGCGGAGCGGGCGGGAAGCGATAAAGGAGAAAAGCGGGCGGCCAGGGCAGGAGCGGGAATGGCCGGCGGGAAAGGGCAGAGGCGACGAACAGAAAATCCGTGTCCATCCGCATCCATCCGTGCTTAGACTTTTCCCGTGATTGCTCTGCTCGATTACGGCTCCGGCAACCTGCGCAGCGTGGAGAAGGCCCTGCGCAAGGTGGGCGCGGACCTGCTCGTCACCACGCGGCCCGAGCCGCTGCGCGAGGCGCGCGCCGTCGTGCTGCCTGGTGTCGGCGCGTTCGACGACTGCATCTCCGCGATGCAGCGGCAGGACCTGCTCGGGGCGGTGAAGGAGTTCATCCAGACTGGGCGGCCCTTCCTGGGCATCTGCGTCGGCTATCAGGCGCTGTTCGAGAAGAGCGAGGAGTTCAACAGTTGCGCGGCGGGCCTCGGCGTGTTCGGCGGCAAGGTGGTGCGCTTCACGGAGCGGCCCGGGCTGAAGATCCCGCAGATCGGCTGGAACCAGGTTCACCTGGTGCGCCCCGGCTGCCCGCTCTACGCGGGCATTCCCGACGGCAGCCACGTCTATTTCGTCCACAGCTTCTACCCGCAGCCCATTGACGCGGACATCATTGCCACCCGCACGGACTACGGCGACCATTTCGCCTCCTCGGTGTGGCGCGACAACGTCTTCGCCACGCAGTTCCACCCGGAGAAGAGCCAGGCCGTCGGCCTGCGGCTGCTCGAAAACTTCGTCCGGCTGGCCTCCTGACTTGTCGGACGCGCGGACGGGTGTTACGTTCCGCCCCGCTGTTTCAGTCAACAAACCCAAATCGAAAATCCTATGGCTCACGAACTCCCCGCTCTCCCCTACGCCCACGACGCGCTCGAACCCCATGTGGACAAGGCCACGATGGAAATCCACCACGGCCGCCACCACAAGGCCTACGTGGACAACCTCAACAAAGCCGTGACCGGCTCGCCGGTCGAGGCGCAGTCGCTCGACCAGCTCGTGCGCGGCATCGGCTCCGTGCCGGACAACATCCGCGGCCCCGTGCGCAACAACGGCGGCGGCCACTGGAACCACTCGTTCTTCTGGAAGCTCATGGCTCCCGGTGCCGGGGGCGCGCCCACTGGCGATCTCGCCGCCGCCATCAACGCTGCGTTCGGCTCCCTCGCGGACTTTCAGGCGAAGTTCGAGGCGGGCGGCGTGGGCCGCTTCGGCTCCGGCTGGGTCTGGCTCGTCGTCAACGGCGGCAAGCTGGAAATCTGCTCCACTGCCAACCAGGACAACCCGCTCATGGGCAAGGCCGTCGCCGGCTGCGAGGGCACGCCCATCCTCGGCTGCGACGTGTGGGAGCACGCCTACTACCTCAAATACCAGAACAAGCGCGCCGACTACCTCAAGGCCTTCTGGAACGTGGTGAACTGGGCCGAGGTCGCGAAGGCCTACGCCGCCGCGAAGTAATCCGCGTCCTCGCTTTCCGCACCAGCGCCCGCTGTCCACCGGCAGCGGGCGTTTTCATGTCAACTGGGCAATGCCGGGCACGACCTGGCTTGGAGACGCGTGCGGTTCCCGCCGGGCGAAGTGCGGCACCTTGGTTGGGCGCGCGCCAAAATAACAGTTGCATCCGCCCGGCGAGGCGGCTCTACTGCGCGCGTCGCAACCAACCAGCGCCAAACTTCGGCATTCACGCCGGGCGCGGTTTTCCAGAGAGCAGATTGAAAAGTCTTCCGGTTCACCGGAGCCAAGGTCTAGGCATACCTGTAGTTGCCCGCCTTCGATTCGAGCGTTGGATTGCCACCAGAGATTCATATGAGCAGACCAGACCAGCAGCACCCGCAGGGGCAGCAGCAGCAGCACAAAACCCCGGAGATTGGCTCCGGCTTCCTTGAAATCGCCGAGAAGGGCTTCGGGTTTCTCCGTTCCATTGACAACAAGTTCCAGCCCAAGCCCACCGACGTCTTCGTCACGCCCGACTGCATCAAGAAGAACTTCCTCCGGGAGGGCGTGCTCGTCGAAGGCAAGCTCCAGCCGCCCCATCGCGGCAGCAGCCCGCAGCTCCGCGAGGTCATCAACGTCAACGGCCTGCCCTTCAACGACTACACCAAGCAGTCCCGCTTCGAGAACCTCACGTCCATTGACCCCATTGACAAGTTCCGCCTCGAAACCACGCCCGACCTGCTCGAGACCCGCGTCATTGACCTCGTCACCCCCATCGGGCGCGGCACGCGCGGCATCATCGTCGCCCCGCCCCGCACCGGCAAAACCACGGTGATGAAGCAGATGGCCAACGCCATCACCACCAACCACCCCGAGGTCTTCGTGATGGTGCTGCTCATTGACGAGCGCCCCGAGGAGGTCACCGACTTCCAGCGCAGCGTCACCGCCGAGGTCGTCGCCAGTTCCAACGACATGGACCTCGAAACCCACGTCCGCCTCAGCCGCTTCATGATCGAGCGCTGCCGCCGCATGGTCGAGGGCGGCAAGGACGTCGTCGTCCTGCTCGACTCCCTCACCCGCGTCGCCCGCGCCTACAACTCCGTCCACGGCGGCTCCGGCCGCACGATGACCGGCGGCGTGGACGCCCGCGCGCTGGAGATCCCCCGCAAGATGTTCGCCTCCGCCCGCAAGATCGAGGGTGGCGGCTCCCTGACCATCATCGCCACCGCGCTGGTGGACACCGGCAGCCGCATGGACGAGCTGATCTTCCAGGAGTTCAAGGGCACCGGCAACATGGAGCTGGTCCTCGACCGCAAGCTCTCCGACCGCCGCCTCTACCCGGCCATTGACATCCCCAAGTCCGGCACGCGCAAGGAGGAGAAACTTTTCCCCGTGAAGCATCTCGACGCCATCCGCAAGCTGCGCCGCATGATGGTGGACCTCAACCCCGTCGAGGCCATGGAGACGCTCCTGAACGCGCTCAAGAAGTTCAAGACCAACGACGAGCTGCTTTCGCAGATGAAGTAGTCGTCGTCTGCCTTCGAGTTTCACGCAAAGGCCGGCTGGTTGCCGGCCTTTTGCTTTGGAGGACGGTGGTGGCCCGGCCTCGCAGCGCAGACTTGCAGGCGGGAGGTCATCCGGCCATCAGCACCGTTCAGCAAAGTGCGTGACGGCGGCGGGTTGCCCACCCGCAAAACAGCAGGCGGCAAGCCTGCGCCACCCCCGGGCGGCGCGGCCGGCGACTTCAGCGTTCCGGTTAAGCCCGCGCTCACACGCACCAGGCCTGAAACCCCGCCGCCAGCCGCTGACGAAAAGCTGCCGGCGTCTGCTGGCGCGCGAAGGTCAGGGCCGCCTGCGCGTCCCGCGCCAGCCGCGCGCGATCCGCGGCATACATGGCCAGCCGTTCGGCGATGGCATCACTGTTTCTGACCGGCACCCGCCATGACTCGTCGGGGACGGGCACGCCGCAATGGTGCGTCACGATCACCGGCAGGCCGCAGGCCATCGCCTCCAGCGCGACGGAGCCGAAGGTGTCCATCAGCGAGGGCAGCACCAGCACGTCGTGCCGCTGGTAAATGGCCCGCAGCTCCGGCTTGGTGACGGGCGGATGCCAGGTGACGTTCGCCGGCGCCCGGCCCAGCAGCTCGCGGCCCTTCGCGTCAGCCGTCCCGACCACGGTCAGGTCAACATCGGCCTGGACCCGGCGGAGGGCGTCGCACAGCCAGGGGATGCCCTTGAGCACATTGACTCTGCCCGCGAACAAGGCCCGCAGCCGGCCGCTTGATCCGGCTCCCGAGGGGCGTCCTTCCGCATGAAACAGGTCGGTGTCCACCCAGAGCGGGCACTCGAAGATCCGGTCACATGGAACGCCCGCCTCGACGAAGCTGCGCGTGTGAATGGCGGAATGCGTCACCAGCACGTCCGCAAGCTCGTAGGTGCGGAGCTTGCGCTGCGGGATGGGCGCGGCGAGATAGGCCTGGCCGGAGCCGCCAAAAGTTTCCGCCAGGATTCCCTGCATGAACTGGGGATGAACTCCCGGGCACTCAGCCACCCGGACCATGCCCATTGCCGAGGCCTGCCGGAAGGTTGCTTCGGCGCAACTGTCCACGCCGTAAATCAACCGGCTCCGGCTGGCCGCGAGCCGTCGGGCCATCCACTGATCGAACGCCTCGCACGCGCGCAGCCAGTGATCCGTGCCGCCCCGCCCCAACCGCGCGTGCAGCCGCTCGGCGAGAAACGGCCACGGGTGTTCCACCACCCGTTCAGGAGGCAGGCCGGAAAGCCGGCGGCTCGCGAGCCGGTCCGCACCCGCCACGCAGGAAGCCAGACCGCCCCATTTCCCCGGAGCCGCCAGCAACGAGCAGTAAAAGCAGTCGAGCCGCCCCAGCTCCGCCGCCGTCAGCGCCGCCTGGTAGGCCGCATGGACGCCGACATAGCCAACCGTGATGCCGCCTTCGGTTTGCGTGCTCAAGGCCGGCAGTGAAGCCACAATGGCCGGCGAAGTCAAAACGAGCCGCCGCGCGCGGCCGCCGCGCCGTCAGCAAAGAAACTGATTTCCCTCGGGGCTGAACTTGGACAATCTGTCCGCCCGTTCGGCTTCTGGGCGCGCCGTTGGCAGCCAGCTTGAACCCGCCGACGGCTCGACGCAGAACAGACGCATGAAAAACAACGTGACGGTGGTGTGTGGCGGTGGCGGCTTCATCGGCGGCCATCTGGTGGCGGACTTGCGGCGGCAGGGCATCGGCCCCATCCGCAGCGTGGACGTGAAGCCCTTCGACGGCTGGTATCAGAAGTTCGATGGCGTGGAGAACCTCGTCCTCGACCTGCAGGACAAGGCCGCGTGCGAGCGCGCGATGCAGGGCGCGTCCGTGGTATACAACCTCGCCGCCGACATGGGCGGCATGGGCTTCATCGAGAACAACAAGGCGCTCTGCATGTTGAGCGTGCTCATCAACACCCACCTGCTCATGGCCGCCAAGACCGCCGGCGTGGACCGTTTCTTCTACGCGTCCTCCGCGTGCGTCTATAACGGCTCCAAGCAGACCGACCCCTCGATCACCGGACTGAAGGAGGAGGACGCCTATCCCGCGATGCCCGAGGACGGCTACGGCTGGGAAAAACTTTTCAGCGAGCGGATGTGCCGCCACTTCCGCGAGGATTACGGCGTGAAGACCCGCGTGGCCCGCTATCACAACGTCTATGGCCCCGAGGGCACCTGGGACGGCGGACGCGAGAAGGCTCCCGCCGCCGTGTGCCGCAAGGTCATCGCCGCCAAGCTCGCCGGGAAGCACGAGATCGAAATCTGGGGCGACGGCAACCAGACGCGCTCGTTCATGTATATTGACGACTGCCTCAAGGGCACGCAGATGCTCACGCACAGCGACTACGTCGAGCCGATCAACATCGGCAGCTCGGAGAAGGTCACCATCAACCAGCTCGTGGACCTTGCAGAGTCCATCGCCGGCGTGAAGCTCAAGCGCAACTACAAGCTCGACGCGCCCAAGGGCGTGAACGGCCGCAACTCGGACAACACGCTCATCCAAAAAGTCTTCGGCTGGGAGCCGTCCATCCCGCTGCGCACCGGCCTGGAGAAGACTTACGCGTGGATCCACGACCAGATGGTGTCCCAGGCGAAATCGAAGTGAGCCGCTGACACCGAAGCTTCCCTCGAACGCGCCGGCTCATTAGCGTCGGCGCGTTTGCTTTTGCCGATGCGCATTCTGCTCCTCAACCAGTGCTTCCACCCGGACGTGGCGTCCACGGCGCAGCACTTGTCCGACTTCGGCGTGGGGCTGGTGGAGCGCGGGCACCACGTCACGGCCATCGCCAGCCGCCGCGCCTATGACCGGCCGGAGCAGCGCTTCCCGGCGCGCGAAACTTGGAAGGGCATTGAAATCCGCCGCCTCGCCTCGACCGGCTTCGGCAAGGGCGCGAAGTGGAAGCGCGCGGCGGACTTCGGCTCGTTCAGCGCGGCCTGCACGCTTCGCCTGCTCGCGGCGGGCCGTTACGACGCGGTCGTTGCCCTGACCTCGCCGCCGCTCGTCTCATATCTCGCCGCGTGGTTTTGCCGGCTGCGCGGCGCGAAGCTCTTCTACTGGGTGATGGACATGAACCCGGACGAGGCGCTCGCCGCCGGCTGGTTGCGCGAAGGCAGCCTCCCGACGCGCGCGCTGGAAGTGATGTCGCGCTTCAGCCTGCGGCAGTCGCACCGCATCATCGCGCTTGACCGCTTCATGCGCGACCGCATCGTGGCCAAGGGGATTCCCGCCGAACGCGTCGCAGTCATTCCGCCGTGGGCGCACGACGAGGCCGTTCACTTCGATGCCGAGGGCCGGGCGAAGTTCCGCGCCGCGCACGGGCTGACAGACAAGTTCGTCGTCATGTATTCCGGCAACCACAGCCCGGTGCATCCGCTCACGACGCTGATGGAAGCCGCGCGCCAGCTCGCCGGCGACCCGCGCTTTGCCTTCTGCTTCGTCGGCGGCGGCAGCGAGCATCCCCGGGTGCGGAAGTTCGCCGAGCAACACGGCTTGAAGAACATCCTCTGCCTGCCCTACCAGCCGCTCAACGAACTGGCCGGGTCGCTCTCGGCGGCGGATCTGCACACGGTCGTGCTCGGCGAGCCTTTCGTCGGGATGATTCACCCCTGCAAGATTTACAACATCCTCACCGTCGGCGCGCCGGTGCTTTACGTCGGCCCCGAGCCAAGTCATCTCGCGGACATCCTCGCGAGCATGGACGGCTCGCCGCACACCGCGCGCGTGGCGCACGGACGGCCGGACGACGCGGCCGCGCAGATCAGGCGCATCGCCGCGCTCGGCACGCGCGGGGACAAGGAGCTGTTCGCCCGCACCGCCGCGAGGTTCTCCGTCCACACGCTGCGTCCACAGCAGGTGAAATTACTCGAAGACAGCTTCCCGTCGCCGGGCTGAATTACGGCGTTCGGTTTTCGGAGAGCAGTCTTGGACTGCGCCGGCAGAGCGCAGCGGCGACGGCGCTTTGGCATCCTGCGGAGCAGGGCGGAGGCTTGTGGAATAGGAGCCGCTCCACGGGAAAAAAAGCGGTGTCGCGCTCCGCTTGCCACCGCAGTCCAAGACGGTCACTGGCTCACTTCACAGCAGACACTGGCGCTCGCACGGCTTTTCCCGGCAGCACGCCGGGCTGTAACGCGCCGTCCCGCACCACGAATACTCCGCCCACCAGCACATCGCGGATGCCTTCCGACGGCAGGTCGGGCTGCTCGTAGGTCGCGCGGTCGCGGACTTTGGTCGCATCGAAGACCACGAGATCCGCATCCGCGCCCACGCGCACTCGACCTTTGTTCTTCATGGCCGGGACGCGTTCTTCCAGGCGGCGCGCGGGCATCAGTGAAAGTTTCTCGACCGCCTGCATCAGCGTGAGCGCCTGCGTCTCGCGGACGTAGCGGCCAAGGATGCGCGCGCTCGCGCCGGCGTGGCGCGGGTGGCCGCGAATTCCATCGCTGGCAATCATGGTGAGCGGATGCGCCACGGCGTCGCGCACCACGGACTCGGGGTTCGAGTGGACGATGACCATGCCGCCAGTCTGCCGGAACTTCGCGAAGCTCGCCGCGTTTAGCCGTTCGCCGGTCGCAGGCCATTGCAGGTCGGCGAAATCAATGCCTGCGCGCTGCTGCCAGCCGGGGTCGAAAATCGCCGAGCGGATGTCCGTCATCCCGGCGGTGTAGGGATAGCACTCGACGCTCACGTCGAGACCGCGCACGCGGGCGGCGGCGATGAGTTCGAGCGCGCGAGGCGTGAGGCGGTTCGCGGTGCTCTGGACATGGCAGATGTGCGCGGGCGCGCCGGTGACGGCGGTGGCGGCGATGAGTTCCTCAATGGACGAGAAGACATTGTGCGGTCCCGTGTCGCCCTTCGCGCGGATGTGGACCGAGCACGCCGCGCGGAACTTCGCGGCGGCGCGGAACATCTCCAGAATCTCCCACTGTGTCGCGCCGGGCGTGTATTGGATGCCGAAACCCACGGCCACCGCGCCGCGTTCGAGGCCGCGCTCGACGAGCCGGCGCAAGTCCGCCAGTTGCGCCTCGCTCGCGGGGTTGGTTGCCGTCATGGAGTTTGCGCCGGGCAGGAACGCGGGCCGGTCGCCCATCGCGGCCATGCGGCACGGGATGTGGCCGACGCTCACGCCGTGGTGAATCAGCGTCTTGCCCGCGCGCGCGGCATACCACGCGTCCACGTCCGCCGTGCCGACCTCCAGCTCGAACGCCGCCGTCACGCCGTCCTGCGCCTTGAGGTGGTAATCCTCCGGCTGTTGCCCGTGCTGGTGCAGGTCAATGAAGCCGGGCGCGACGACGAGGCCGCTGGCATCAACAACCGTTCGCCCGCGCAACGGCGTCTCCGACACCGTGCGAATCACACCGTCGCGGATGCCGACGTGGCGGATGGCGTCGAGTTTGGATTCGGGGTCGAGGATGCGGCCGTTGGCGAGGACGAGGTCGAAGTCTTGGGCGGAGGCGAGGGTGGCGAGGAGGAGGAGCGTGAAACGTAAAACGTAAAACGTAAGTCGACGTAGGGAGCCAGCGGCCTTCACGGCTGCCCACTGTGTCTTCTTACGCATTACGTTTTACGTTTTACGGTTCCGCCTCACAACCCCGCCGGTGACACCCCGATGCCCACAATGCTGCACGCCTGAACCACGTTCAGCCCCAGCCGCTCCGCTTCCGCGAGCACTTCGGGCGATTCCGTGCCGGGGTTGAGCCAGAGTTCATCGCAGCCCTTCGCGGCGATGGCGGGGAGCACCTTGAGCGTGACGGGTGGCGGGAGATAGACGCTCACGAGGTCGGGTCGGCTTGGCACGTCAGCGATGCTCGCGAACGCGGGCAGACCCTCGACGACCGACTCCTTCGGGTTGACCGGCCAGACGGTGAAGCCCCGCTGCGCGTAGGCGCGCACGGCCTTGTTGCCGAACTTGCTGCGGTCAGTGGAGGCCCCGATGACGGCGACGGATTTCATGGTGCGATTATCCTCGCGCAGAGTCCGCTTGCAACTCCGACGCCGGCTCGCTCTTCGCCGTTGGCAACTCGCGCCGGAACGAGCGCACCGCCAGCAGCATGGCGGCGACGGTCAGCGCGCTGCTGAAGAAAAACGCCGCGCCCGGCAGCTTCACCGGCGCGCCGGCGCTGATGAAGAAGCCGAACAAGCCCGTGGCCAGCGGCGGCCCGAGGACGCCCGCGATGCTGGCGAGGCTGTTCAACGAGCCTTGCACCGCGCCCTGCTCGTCCGCGCCCACGCTGCGGGAGATCAGCCCTTGCACGGACGGCCCGCTGATGCCGGAGATGGAGGCGACGGCGATGATGACGTAGGCCATCCAACCTTCCGTCGCGAGGCCGTAGGCGATGAGGCCGGCGGCGCTGATGGTCAGGCCGACGGTCACGGAGCGGCGCTCGCCGAGGCGCGGGATAATGGCGCGCGTCAGGCCGCCTTGCACGATGGCCGCCGTAAGGCCGACCATCGCGAGCGACATGCCCGTCTGCCCTGGCGTCCAGTGGTAGCGGTAGCTCGTGTAGAGCACCCAGGTGCTCGGGAAGACCTGGTGCGCGAGGTTCATCAGGAAGTAAGTGCCGGTGAGGCCGAAGACCACCGGGTAGCGCTGCAACGCGAGCAGCGCGCCGACGGGGTTGGCTCGCTTCCAGGAGAACCGGCTGCGGTTCTCCGGCTTGAGCGACTCGGGCAACACGAGCAGGCCGTAGAGCCAGTTCAACAAGGTCAACCCCGCCGCCACGAAGAACGGCATCCGCAAGTCCACGTTGCCCAACACGCCGCCCAGTGCCGGTCCCGCGATGAAGCCCAGCCCGAACGCCGCGCCGATGATGCCGAAGTTGGCCGCGCGCTTCTCCGGCGGACTGATGTCCGCGATATAGGCCGTCGCCGCCGAGAAGTTCGCGCCCGTGATGCCCGCGATGAGCCGCCCGACGAAGAACCACGCGAGGTTTGGCGCGTAAGCCAGCAGCAGGTAGTCGAGGCCCGACCCGAACAGCGACGCGAGAATCACGGGCCGGCGCCCGAAGCGGTCCGAAAGACTGCCCAGCAACGGCGAGAAGACGAATTGCATCAGCCCATACAGCGCCGCGAGCAAGCCGTAGGTGTGCGACGCCGCCGCGATGCTGCCGCCCTGAAAGCTCTCCACCAGCTTCGGCAGGATGGGCACGATCAGCCCGATGCCGAGGATGTCCAGGAACAGCGTGATGAAGATGAAGATGAGCGCGGGCTGGCGGACGGGTTTGACGGACGGCAGTGACACGGGTTTCGGACGGGAGAGCGGAGCCGCAATTCAGTGCGATTCAAACGGGCGCTGTGCTGTGGTGAGCAACGAGTGCTGGAGTCGAGCGCCCATCACCTCGCGGCGACGCGGTCAATGATCTCCTTCGCGTTGGTGCGGAGGACTTCGAGGCCGCTGAGGAGCGGTTGATGCGTGGCGTCCGGGGCGTTGTTGGCGGAAACCAGTTCGAGCACGAGGTCGCTGGTCACGGCGACATCGGTGAACTCCACCATGAACGCGCGCTGTGCGCCGCCGGCCTTCGCAACCGGGTCGAAACCCTTCGCCACGGTCTTGTCCTGGAGCTTGATGTCGAAGACGCGCTGGCCGGGCTGATCGCCCTCAAGCGCGGCGAAGTAGAGGCGCACGGTGTAAGTCGCGGCGGGCTGGCCCTTGCCGATGAGCGGCACGTCCGCGCGCGTGAGGCCGCGCGCGCCCGAGGTGAAGACCCACGGCGTGTCAGTGCCGTCCACCTTCGTGGAAGTTTCGTTGAGCGCGTAGAAGTCGCCGTCCTTCGCGAACTTCGGCTTGAGGTTCAGCGGCAGGTCAATGCCCGCGCGCGAACTCGGGCGCGGATAGCCGAGCCAGAGCTTGCCGTGAGCGTCGCGGCGGTCGCCCGGCGCGCCGAGGTTCAGCGCCATGTGCTGCACCGGCAGCGTCGCGCCGCTCGCGCTGTAGACGCCCCACTGCGACCGGTCGCCGCGCGGCTCGAAGACGATGGTCGCCGCGATGGAGAAGAGGCACACGCAGCCCGCGCTGGCCTCGGGCACCATCACGAGGCCGTTCGCCGGGATGGTGTTGATCCAGCAGCCGAGCCGGTGTCCGGCGAAGTGCTCGGTGCCCTCGTCCGCGTCGCGGTTGTAGAAGGCGGTGAACTTCGAGCGGAAGAACATCATGTTCGGCGTCGCGGAAATCGCGCCGCAGTGATGGCCGGGGCGCGCGAACATCCACGGCGTCTGCTCGCCCGTCAGCGGATGCGTGCGGGTCTTCTGCTTGCCGGTGTAGAGGTCGTAGCTCCACGGCTCGGCGATGATTTCGTTGTCAATGATGATGGGCCGGTGGCGGTAGTTTGCGTCCTTGGCCCACATCTTCTCGCCGGAGTTCGAGTCGAGCACCACGAGCCGGCGGCGCTTGAACTCGCCCGCGAGGAACTGCGTCCAGTAGTGCCCGTTGGCGTTTGCGCCGCCCAACACGAGGTGGTTGTTGTGGTAAATCATCGTGAGGCTGCCGCCGCCCTCGCCGATGTCGCTCGCGTCCGTCACGTCCACGGGCTTCATCCAAAGCACCTTGCCGGTGCGCGCGTCGAGGCCGGTGGCCATGCGCAGGTCGGCCTTCTTGATGCGCTCCTCGGCGAGCTTCTGCGCCGCGCCGGTCAGGTTCGCCAGCGCGGTCTTGTCCTGCCGCAGGAACTCCTCGCGCTGGGTTGGTGTCAGCGAGCTGTCCACGAAGAAAATCTTCCCGTCGCCCACCGCCATCGCGACGTGCGAGATGCTCTTGCCCTGATGCGCCCAGAGCAGCGCGCCGGTCTGCGTGTCGTGGGCAAACACCGTGTCGGTCGCGCCGGCGGAAATCTTCCCGCGCCGCTGCTGCTCGGCGGTGATTTGCTTGCGGTTGGTCGCGGTGCCGAAGAGCACGTTGTCCTTGAAGGCGATGTAGCCCCACTGGCGCGGGTCGTTCTCGCGCGCGTTGGGCAGGCGGTAGGTGCGGCGGATCTTCCCCGTGGCCGCGTCGAGATGGACGCAGGTGTCCTCGATGACCACGAACAGACTGTCGTCGCTCGCCGCCATGTTGCCCGGCTCGTAGGCGCGCTTGAGTCCGGCGCGCATGGCCCCGGGATTTTTCCACTCCCACAGGAACCGGCCGTTGAACGCGTCGTAAGCTATTACGGTCTCCTCGCCCTGCACAAAGAGCCGGCCGTTCACCGAAATCGGCCCAACCGCGCCGGCGTGGCGGTTCACCATCGCGCCGGGGCCGGGGTCGCCATACCAGAGCACGCTCAGGCCGCCCTTGATGCGCTCGTCGTCGTTGCTCGAAGTGTTCGCCGCGTTGCCGTATTGGTGCGACCACGCGCCCGCGCCGGGCAACGCTGCGCGCACCAGCCGCGTCCAGTTGCCCTCGCCCGTGATGACGGCCTTCTCATCGGCGAGCTTCGTCGCGGCGAGCCACGTCGGGATGGACTGCCGCGCCTTTGCCTTCACCGCGTCGGACGCGTTGTCAGGCACGCCGAGGCAGAGCGCGCCGCCGATGGGTTTCAAGTTGCGCGCGACTTCCGTCGGGATGCCGGGCACTTCGCCCGTGAGCAGCAGGCTGTCCGACACGATGAGGTTCGCGAAGTAGCTCGCGTAGGGAATCTGCGACAAGTCCAGCCGGTCCACCGTGACGCGCGGGCCGTAGAGGCCGGTCTTGAGCAACGCCGCGCGCGACGATTGCACCTTCGCCTCGTCCGGCTCGACGCCGTAGATGACCAGCTCGCTGCGCTTCGCCAGCTCATGCGCGAGCCGGCCCTGCTCGCTGCCGACCACGAGGCAGAAGCCGCTGCGGATGCCGGTCTGCTTCAGGATGGTCTCGGCGGCGGCGGCGTAAGTCTCGGTGAGCGCGTCCTTCGGGAACGGCTCGGCAACGAGCTTCGGCGTGGCCTCGGTGGCGCGCGGCAGGCTTTTGCGGCTCGCGTCGGAGAACGAATACACCTTGCCCGCCGTGGTGCTGACGACGAGATGCCCGTCCGACACCGCGAGGCCGCGCGCCTCGCCTTCGACCGAGGACTTCCAAAGCACCTTGCCCGACTCGGCATCGAGCGCGGTGACTTCATTCGTGCCGCCGAGGACCAACGTGCTGCCGGCGAGGATGAGCGCGGAATCGTGCTGCGACGCGAAGCGCCACTTCACCCCGATGTCCGCGACATTGCCGGCCTGCTTCTTCGCCACGGCCAGCTCGTCCTTCTTTTTCTGATAGTCGGCGCGCTTCGCCTCGTAGCGCTTGCCGGCGGCGGCGAGCGCCTTCTCCTCCTTCACCACGTCCGCCTGCGCCGCCTTGTATTCGGCGGACTGCGCCTTGCCAGCGGCTTCGAGCGATTTGAGTTCCTCGCGCGCGTCCTTCAACTCCGTCTCCGCCTTCTGCACGGCCTTCAGTTCCGTCAGCGCGGGATGCTTCCGCAGGTCCGCCTCCAGCTTCTTCGCGGCCAGCTCGAGCTTGTGCCGTTCGCGCGTGCCCTCGGCGTGGCGCACGAAGTCCACGGCGGTCACGGACTTGCCGCTCGCCATGTAGCCCATGTCGCCGGCCAGCGTCATCTGCCGGCCTTGGAACCAGCCGAAGCCGGACTTGCCCTTCGCCTGGTCGAGCGCCAGCACCTGATGCTCGCCCACTGCGAAAATCTGATCGTCAGCGAGGAACGCCTGTGTGCCGCCGATCTGCCCGTCCGCCCGCCAGCCCGGCTGCGGCTGGTTGATGAATTCGCCGGTCTTCCGGTTGAAGGCCGACGCGAGCGAGCGGCCTGACGGCACGAACAGCGTGTCCTTGGTCGCGAGCAGATAGCCCTGCGGCGAAAGGTCGTTGCGCCCGGCGTCCTGCTGGCTGATGCGGTCGTTCTTCCAAATCACCTTCCCCGTGGCTGCCTCGACCGCGTAGAGATAAATCGTCTCGTGCGGGAATACCCCCGCGCCGAAGAACGCCACGCCGTCGTCCACCAGCACGCCCGTCCGCACCGGCCAGCGCGAAATCATCCGCCCGCGCGCGAGGATGCGCTCGTCGTTCGGGCCGGCGCGGATGTTCCAGACCACCTTCCCGCTCGCCGCATCGAGGCAATACACATGGCCGTCATCCGACCCGACAAACACCCGCCCACCCACGACCATCGGCGCAAGCCGCACGGGGCCGTCGGTGAAGAACGCCCACTCCTCGCGGCCCGTGGCGAGGTCGCGGCATTGCACCCGGCCATCCACCGACGAGCCGAAGAACACGCGCCCGCCCGCGATGGCGACGTGAAACACATCATCGAAGCGGATGCGGTTCCGCGTCTCCAAGCCCTCGAAGACCCGCCCGTCCTCGCCCGCCCAAGCCAGCTTCGGTGCCGTCGGCGAGGCGGACACCCAGCGCGACGCGAGCGGCGCGGTGAGCGGCGCGGCCGTGTGGCCGACGCGCGAGGCATCGTGCAGATACGTGGGCCAGTCGGCGCGCGCGGCGGCGGCGGTGAGACAGAGCACGGCGACAGGCAGCAGCGCGGGAAGCGACGGGAAGTTCATGGGCGGATTGGACGGAGCGATTGCGTGGGCTGTTACAAAGGACTACCGCGTCGTTCTCCCAGCAAACTGGTGCAGCAGCAACCAAAATGGTGCCTTGCCCCAGAGTGCTTCTGCGTGCCGCCTCAGCAAACGCATTGAAATCCCACCGCCGCTCCGGTTTCATCGCCGCACCGCATGGCCATCGCCATTGATCTCTCCGGCAAGGTTGCGCTCGTCACCGGCGCGTCACAAGGCATCGGCGCGCAGATCGCGCGCACCTTTCACGCCGCCGGCGCGACGATCGTGCTCAATCATCCCGACCTCGGCAGCACGCGCGCGGACGCGGAGCATCTGGCCGGCGAGTTGAACGCGCTCCGCCTCGACAGCGCCGACGTGCTGGCGGCGGACGTGGCCGATGCCGACGCCGTTCGCGCAATGATGCAGGCGGTGAAGGCGCGGCGCGGCGGGCTGGACTTTCTCATCAACAACGCCGCCATCCTCCGCGACCGCACGCTGGCCAAGATGTCATCCGAGGACTGGCAGGCCGTGCTGGACGTGAACCTCACGGGCGTCTTCCACTGCTGCAAGTTCGGCCTCGAAGTCATGCGCGACGACGGGGCCATCGTGAGCATGGGGAGCATCGCGGCCATCCAGGGCTTCTTCGGCCAGGCGAACTACGCCGCCGCGAAGGCCGGCGTGCAGGCCATGATGCGCGTGCTGGCCCGCGAGTGCGCGCGCCGCGGCATCCGCGCCAACGCCATCGCGCCCGGCGTGATTGACACCACGATGGCCGCGACCATCCCCGAGTCCGTCCGCGCCGAGATGCTCAAGAACATCCCGCTCGCCCGCCTCGGCATGCCGGCGGAAGTCGCGGACGTCGCGCTCTTCCTCTGCTCCCCGCTCGCCAGCTACGTCAGCGGCCAGACCATCGAGGTGAACGGAGGATGGCGCGGGTGAACCCCAATCCGGTAGCAGCCGACGTGAGGAGGCTCACTTTAAGACGAGTTCAGTCAGAGCCTCCTTACGTCGGCTGCTACGAGGAGATGACATGAGAGCTTCCGCCCGCATCGTCTCCGCCGCCGAGGCCGTGGCCGCGATTCCATCCGGCGCGACGGTTGCGGTCGGGGGCTTCGTGGGCGCGGGACATCCGGAGATGCTGTCGTCCGCGCTGGAACGGCGGTTTCTGGAAATCGGATCGCCACGCGGCCTCACGCTGCTTTACTGCGCCGGCCAGGGCGACCGAGGCGAACGCGGCCTGAACCATCTCGCCCACGCCAGCCTTGTGAAGCGCGTCGTCGGCGGCCACTGGAACCTCGCGCCCAAGCTGGGCCGGCTCGCGCTGGCGAACGAGATAGAGGCCTACAACTTCCCGCAAGGCGTCCTCTGTGTGCTGCTGCGCGAGATCGCGGCGAAGCGGCCCGGCGTCTTCACGCGCATCGGGATGAACACCTTCATTGACCCGGTCAACGGCGGCGGCCGCCTCAACGCGCGCACGACTGAGCCACTCGTCGAGCGCGTCTCGCTCGATGGCGAGGACTGGCTGCGCTACCGGACGTTTCCCGTCACCGTCGGCCTCATCCGCGCGACGACCGCCGATGCACGTGGCAACCTCACGCTCGAACGCGAGGCGCTCATCGGCGAAGTGCTGCCCATCGCGCAGGCCGCGCGCAACCACGGCGGCCTCGTCATCGCGCAGGTCGAGCGAGTCGTCGAGCGCATCGCCGACCCGAAGGCCGTGCGTGTGCCGGGCGCGCTGGTGGACTTCATCGTCGTCTCCGGCGGCGCGCAGCATGACCAGACCTTCGCCGAGCCGTTCAACGAGGCTTACGTCACGAGCACAGGAAGTTCCGCTGCCTTCGAGCCGATGCCGTTCAGCGAACGAAAAATCATCGGTCGCCGCGTGCTGCGTGAAATCCGCGCGGGCGACATCGTGAACCTCGGCATCGGCGTGCCCGAGGCCGTGGCGGCGGTCGCGGCAGAGACCGGGCGGCTCGCGGAGTTCACGCTCACGCTGGAGAGCGGCCCCATCGGCGGCGTGCCGGCGGGCGGGTTGAGCTTCGGTTGCAGCGCGCACCCGGAGGCGGTCGTGGACCAGCCGTCGCAGTTTGACTTCTACGACGGCGGCGGGCTGGACGTGGCCGTGCTCGGCGCGCTCGAGGTGGACGCCGAGGGCAGCGTGAACGTGAGCACACTCGGTGGCGGGCGCTTCGCGGGCGTGGGCGGCTTCGTGAACATCACGCAGAGCGCGCGCCGCGTCGTCTTCGCCTGCACGTTTCGCGCGGACGGCTTGGAGGTGGATGCGACGGACGGCGCGTTGCGCATCAGGCGCGAGGGCGCGAAGGCGAAGTTTGTGAAGCGCGTCGCCCAAGTCTGCTTCCACGGGCCATCCGCCGTGGCGCGCGGCCAGCAGGTGCTCTACGTCACCGAGCGCGCGGTGTTCGAGCTGAAGGCGGACGGCCTGCATCTGCTCGAACTCGCGCCCGGCGTGGACTTGGAGGCCGACGTGCTGCGGCGGATGGAGTTCATGCCGCAGGTTTCCCAGTCCGGGCGAATGGCGGCGGAGTGCTTCGCGAAGTGAGCGCGGCCTTCAGGCCGCAGAAGGCAGCGCGCTGCATATTCCGCGCCCGCTTATCTGCCGTTGCCTCCTGCGGCGTGAACGCCGCGCTCCTCCGTCAGCTCCGTCCGATGCGTTTCCTGCGCGCACCAGACGGACACGAGCGTGATGGCGGACATGGCAATGAGGTAGGCCGCGATGGGCCAGGGATTGCCGTCGGCCCACTTGAGCAGCGCCGTGGCGATGAGCGGCGCGAGTCCGCCGGCGAGCGGCGAGGCGAGCTGGTAGCCTAGCGACACGCCGCTGCACCGCACGCGCGTGCTGAACAGCTCCGAGAAGAACGCCGCCTGCGGCCCATACATCGCGGAGTGGACGACGAGGCCAACGATGATGGCCGCCCACAGGCCCGCCGTCGCGCGCGTGTCCACCAGCCAGAAGAATGGGAACGCGAAGAGCGCCAGCCCCGCCGCGCCAGCCAGATACACGGGCCGCCGCCCGACGCGGTCCGACAGCACGCCGAAGAACGGGATGGCCACGAGCTGCACCGCCGAGCCGAGCAGCACGCCATTCAGCACGTCGGCCTTTGTCGTGCCCAGACGCGTCGTGGCGTAGGAGAGCACGAAGACAGTGAAGACGTAGAACGACGCGTTCTCCGCAAAGCGCGCACCCATCGCCACGAGCACGTTGCGCGGATGCAGCCGGATGGCTTCCAGCACGGGCAGGCGCGACTCGTTCTCCGGGGCGGCGGCTTTGGCGGCCTCGAACAGCGGGCTTTCCAGCACACGCAGCCGGATGAACATGCCGACGGCAAGCAGGAAAATCCCCAGCAGGAACGGCACGCGCCAGCCCCATGCAAGGAAGTCCTTTTCCGGCATGGAGGAGCACGCGGAGAAGACCGCGTTGGCCAGCAGCAGCCCGACCGGCACGCCAGCCTGCACCCAGCTTGCGTAGAAGCCCCGCCGCCCGCGATGCCCGTGCTCCACCGCCATCAGCACCGCGCCGCCCCATTCGCCGCCGACGCCCAGGCCCTGCACGAACCGCAGCGCCACGAGCAGCACCGGCGCGAGCACGCCCGCCTGCTCGTAGGTCGGCAGCAGGCCGATGCCAAACGTCGCGACGCCCATGAGCATGAGCGTGGTGACCAGCACGGACTTGCGCCCGAGCTTGTCGCCGAAGTGGCCGAAGATGACACCACCCAGCGGCCGCGCGAAGAAGCCGACGGCGTAGGTGGCGAAGGCCGCCATCGTGCCTGCGAGCGGGTCCACGTTCGGGAAGAACAGCTTGTTGAACACCAGCGCCGCCGCCGTGCCGTAGAGGAAGAAGTCATACCACTCGATGGTGGTGCCGATGAAGCTGGCGAGCACGACGCGCCCAACGGGCGTGGCGGGTGGCGGAGTTGAAGGCGTCGGTTCGCTCACGGCTGTGGCGCGAGCTTGCGCCGGTGGCAGCGCGCAGGGAAATCAAAAAGCCGTTCCGCAAGCAACGAATTGGACGGCGGTCACAGATCGCCGCCGACAGCTGCCCTCGCCCCACTGCTGGTCCGGCGACGCAACTGGCCGCACGCCGCGTCAATGTCCGGCCCGCGC
Organism: Limisphaerales bacterium; assembly: GCA_009773355.1. Taxonomy (GTDB): domain Bacteria; phylum Verrucomicrobiota; class Verrucomicrobiia; order Limisphaerales; family SXTU01; genus SXTU01. Next base: position 6,129 of record WRPG01000010.1, on the reverse strand, counting down.
GAGCGGCGGAAGTGCGCCACCAGCTTGCGCTCCCGCAGCACGGCGGCGAACGCCTCGGCGGTCGCGTCGGACGACGGCTCGTAGGCGACGCCGCGCAGGCTCAGGCCGGTGGGGTTGTAGCGGAGGAGGTTGATGTGCATTCGCCGCGAACCGAGCAGCTCCGCGAGCAGCCGCGCGTGCTCCTGCGAGTCGTTCACCCCGGCGAGCAGGCAATACTGAATCGTCACGGGCCGCCCGCGCCGCGCCTGAAAGCGGTCCGCCGCCGCGAGGATGTCCGCGATGGGAATGCGCTTGCCCATCGGCAGCAGCCGCGCGCGCGTGGCGTCGTCGGGTGCGTGAAGCGAAACGGCGAGATGGATGTTCAACCCCGCGGCCGTGAGCGCCTCGATGCCCGGCACGATGCCGACGGTGGAGACGGTGATCTGCCGCCAGCCCAGCCCGCCGAGCGCGTTGTCCGCAAGCCGGCGCACGGCGGTGAGGACGGCGTCGAGGTTCAGCAGCGGCTCGCCCATGCCCATGAAGACGACGGTCTGCAATTTGCGCCCGACCGCGCTGGCCTCCCGCCGCAGGGCCAGGAACTGCTCCACGATTTCCCCGGCGGTGAGATTGCGCTCGAAGCCCGTCTTGGTCGTCGCACAGAAGTCACACCCCATCGCGCACCCCACCTGCGACGAGATGCACCCCGCCGCCCGGTCCGCCCGAAAATCCGGCATCAGCACCGACTCCACCGTGCGACCGTCCCCGAGCCGGAGCAGCAGCTTGGTCGTGCCGTCCGCCGCCACTTGCCGCGCCGCAAGCGTCGCCGAACTGGGCGAGAACTCCGTGCGCAAACGCGTGAGCAATTCTTGCGGCAGCCCGCGCGCGGGCGAGCTGACGATCTCGTTGCCTGAGTAAAAGGCCCGGAGCACCCGCGCCGCGTGGCTGGGTTTGCAGCCCCACGCCGCGAACTGCCGCGCGAGCGTGGCGGGATCCAGGTCGGCGAGGGCGGGCAAGCTGGGCGTGCTGGCCGCAACCGTTGCCTCAAGGTGGGGCATCACGCCGGAGGGCATAATGGAACCCAGGAGGGCGCGCACGGAAAAAGCGCCCGCCGGGTTGGGCCTGAACATTGATCGCTTGCCCGGGCCGGGCTTTTCGGCGAAACCTTTCCCGCCCCAACCGGGTTTTGCTCCGAACATGAAACCGTGCCTTCTCCGTCTCGTCCCGCTGCTCGCCGCCGCCGCGTCCCTCACCGCCTGCATCTCCAGCCGGGAGACCGTCTATCGCGAGACCGAGCGCGTGAAGGTGGAGTTCGAGAGCGACACCGCCGCGCGCGTCTTCTACGAGGCGTTCACCAAGTCCCCCGAGGCGCGGCAGCGGAACGAGAAGACCACGACGTTCAACATCCCCGTGATCATCCACACGCAGCGGACGGAGAAGGACTCGGAGAACACCGCCTTCAATTCCGCCGTGCGCCGCTGCGACACGAACGCCGACGGGAAGATCACCGAGCAGGAGGCGCGCATCTACGCCGCGCAGCAGAAGTAGGCGCGGGCTTCGGCCTGCGATTGGATTCGCAACCTGAAGGTTGCGACCACGCGGCGCAGCACCTGTTCACTGCCCGCTGGCGGCCGTGATGTGCGACTGATGGGCGGCCTTCGCCAATTCCCGGCTGGCAATCCGGCCTGTCCGCCGCCAAGCTCTCGCCATGAAGTTGATTCTCTCAACGCACAATGTCACGAAGACCGAGGCGATCCTGGAGCACATCCTCCACCGCCTGGACAAGATCGAGCATCTCGACCGCTGGACCATTGATGCCCGGGTCATCATCGAACACGACGACACCCGCGACCCCGCCAAGGCCTTCGGCTGCTCCATGCGCATTGGCGTGCGCGGCCCGGACCTCTTCGCCGAGGACCACGAGGCCGACCTCTACGCGGCCATTGACGCCGTGACCAAGAAGATCGAGCAGCAGATCCGCAAGCGCCACAGCAAGCACAAGGCGAAGAAGCACACCGACGCCGCCCGCAGCAAGGAGCGCCGCCGCACCCCCTGATGGCTGGAACCAAGCTCGTCGCCCTCCGCGCCCGAGTCATCCTGCCGGGGTCGCAGCCGGCGATTGAGGACGGCGCGGTTTTTCTTGCCCGGGGCCGCGTCGCCGCCGTCGGGCGCTGGCGCGACCTGCGGCGCAAGGCCCCCGCCCGGACGCGCGACTTGGGCGAGGTCGTCCTCCTGCCCGGCCTCGTCAACGCGCACTGCCATCTCGATTACACCGACATGGCGGGCGCGATCCCGCCGCCGAGAAACTTCCTCGACTGGATCGAGGCCATCATCGCGCTCAAGGCGGCGTGGGATTACAGCGACTACGCCCAGTCCTGGCTCCACGGCGCCAAGCAGCTCCTCCGCTCGGGCTGCACCACGGTCGCGGACATCGAGGCCGTGCCCGAGCTGCTGCCCGAAGTGTGGACGGCGACCCCGCTGCGCGTCCTGTCGTTCCTCGAACTCATCTCCGTCCGCCGCCGTCAGCGCCCCGCCACGCTCGTCCGGCAGGCCGTTCGGAAAATCCACGAGCTGCCCAAGGGCCGCAGCCGCGCCGCGCTCTCGCCGCACGCGCTCTACACCACGAACCCCGAGCTGCTGAAGCTCGCGCGCCGCATGGCGCACCGCGCCCGCTGGCCGCTCACCATGCACGTGGCGGAGTCCGGGCTGGAGTTCGGCATGTTCCGCAATGGCCGCGGGGCCATGTTCAACTGGCTCCGCCGCAACGGGCGCGACATGGGCGACTGTGGCGCGCGCTCGCCCGTCCAGCAGCTCGCCGCGCTCAAGCTGCTCGACCCGCGCTTCCTCGCCGTCCACGTCAACCACCTCGCGCCCGGCGACGCCGACCTCCTTGCCCGCGCGTGCGCCCATGTCGTCCACTGCCCGCGCAGCCACGCCTTCTTCCGCCATTCGCCGTTTCCCTTCGGCGAGCTGCACGATGCCGGGGTGAACCTCTGCCTGGGCACCGACAGCCTCGCGAGCATCGGCAAGGATGGCCGCCGCAAACCCGAACTCGACCTGTTTGCCGAGCTGCGCGCCTTCGCCGCCCAGCAGCCCGGCCTCTCGCCGGAGGAATTTCTCGACCTCGTCACCCGCAACGCCGCCGCCGCGCTCGGGCTGCGCGGCAAGGTCGGCGAACTCACCCGCCGCGCCCACGCCGACCTCCTCGTGCTTCGCTCGGACGCCGCGCCCGAGGCCGCCGCCGAGGCCGTCGTCCACGCCGCGCCGGAAATCTCCGGCGTGATGATCGGCGGCGAGTGGGCCATCGAGCCGGAAGGTTGATTTCCATGAGCGAGCCAGCTAGCACGCCGCGCGTTGCCCTCATCACCGGTGCGTCTGGTGGTCTCGGTCGTGCGCTCGTCGCGGAGTTCCTCGCTCAAGGCTGGCGCGTCGCCGCCGGCTTCCACCACGAGAACGCCCACGCGGAGAGCGAGGTTCTCCTGCCGCTGCCACTTGATGTGACTTCCCGCGATGCCGTTGCGTCCGGCGTCGCTCAAGTGCTGTCCCGCTGGCAGCGCGTTGACCTCCTCATCAACAACGCCGGCAACACCGCTGACAAACTCGTCGGCCAGCTCACCGACGACGACTGGCAGCGCGTCCTCGACGTGCATCTCAAGGGCGCGTTCCTCTGCTCGCAGGCCGTCCTGCGCCCGATGCTCAAGCAGCGCGACGGCCACATCCTGAACGTCGCCTCCTTCAGCGCGCGCACCGGCAACCGTGGCCAGGCCAACTACGCCGCCGCGAAGGCCGCGCTCCTCGGCCTCACCACCTCGCTTGCCAAGGAAGCCGGCTCGCGCAACGTGCGCGTGAACGCCCTGCTCCCCGGCGTCCTGCCCACGCCCATGACCGCCAGTCTCACGCCGGAGCAGCTCGCCGGCTTCGCCGCCGCGAACGCGCTGGGCCGCCTCAACGACCCCGCCGAAGTCGCGCGCTTCGCCGCTTTCCTCGCCGGCACGCAAAACATCTCCGGCCAGCTCTTCCAGCTCGACAGCCGCATCGCCCGCTGGACGTGAAGGCGGCCGGGCGAGCTAAAGCGTTTGCCCCCGGGCTGGTTTCTGCTACACCGCAGGGCGCGTTATGAAGAAGCTGTTGCTGAGTCTTCCGGTCGTCCTGCTCGCCCTGGCCGCGTCCGCGCAGGCGCCGGACAATCTCGTCGTCGAGGGCGTGCCGGCCATCACGCCGGAGCTGCGCCAGGGCGCGGCGCGTTACCTCGAGTTCCGGGCGGCGGCGTTCCAGGGCTGGCATCCCATCCGGCGCGAGATGCTCATCACCACGCGCTTCGCGGACACGCCACAGCTCCATCGCGTCAGCGCGCCCGGCGGCGCGCGGAAGCAGGTCACGTTCGGCACCGAGCCGGTGGGGGCGGCGAAGTTCCGGCCCAAGGCGGGCGATTACATCGTCTATTCGCAGGACAGCGGCGGCGGGGAGTTCCACCAGCTCTACCGGCTCGACGCGCATGATGGGAAGACCACGCTCCTGACCGACGGCAAGTCGCGCAACACCGGCGCGCGGTTCGCCAACAACGGCATCTACCTCGCCTACACCTCCACGCGCCGCACCGGCAAGGACAACGACATCTGGGTGATGAACCCGTCCGACCCGAAATCCAACCGCCTGCTCACCGAGCTTTCCGGCGGGGGCTGGGCCGTGCTGGACTGGTCGCCGGACGACAGCCTGCTGCTGGTGCTGCAATACCTCTCCATCAACGAAAGCCACCTCCATCTCGTGGACGCCCGCACCGGCAAGCGTTCGCAGCTCACGCGCCCGAGCAAGGACAAGGTCGCCTATGGCCACGCGCGCTTCGCCAAGGACGGCAAGGCCATCTACGCGACCTCCGACGACGACTCGGAGTTCCAGCAGCTCATCCGCCTTGACCTCAAGGACGGCGGGCAGACCACGCTCACGGCGAACATCTCGTGGGACGTGGAGGAGTTCGAGCAGTCGCCCGACGGCAAGGTCATCGCGTTCGTCACCAACGAGGCGGGCGTCGGCACGCTGAACCTGATGGAGACGAAGAAGGGCAAGGCCTTGCCCAAGGCCAGGCTCCCGCTCGGCACCGTGAGCAATCTGGAGTGGCACCCGAACGGGAACGACCTCGCCTTCAACCTTAGTTCCGCCAAGTCGCCCTACGACGTGTATTCCTACGACCTCCGCACCGGGACGTTGGAGCGCTGGACCGAAAGCGAGACGGGCGGCCTGAACCCGGCGGATTTCGTCGAGCCGGAGCTGATCAAACTCAGCAGCTTCGACGGCCTGCTCATCAGCGCCATCGCCTACCGCCCCGACCCGAAGAAGTTTCCCGGCCCGCGCCCGGTCATCGTCAGCATCCACGGCGGGCCGGAGGGGCAGTCGCGCCCCGGCTTCCAGGCGCGGAACAACTACCTCCTCAACGAACTGGGCATCGCCATCGTGTATCCGAACGTGCGCGGCTCGGCGGGCTACGGGAAGACCTTTCTCACGCTCGACAACGGCTTCAAGCGCGAGGACTCCGTGCGCGACATCGCCACGATTCTGGCGTGGATGGCACGCCAGCCGGAGTTCGACCGCACCCGCCTCGCCGTGACGGGCGGCAGCTACGGCGGCTACATGAGCCTGGCGTGCATGGTCATGTATGCGGACATCCTGCGCTGCGGCATTGACGTGGTGGGCATCTCGAACTTCGTGACCTTCCTGAACAACACGCAGGACTACCGCCGCGACCTCCGCCGCGTGGAATACGGCGACGAGCGCGACCCGAAGATGAAGGAGTTCCTCGAACGCATCTCGCCCGCCAACCACGCCGCGCGCATCAAGAAGCCGCTCTTCGTCGTGCAAGGGAAGAACGACCCGCGCGTGCCGCTCACCGAGTCCGAGCAGATGGTCAAGGCCATCCGCGCCGCCGGCGGCAAGGTCTGGTATCTCATGGCCAAGGACGAGGGCCACGGCTTCGCCAAGAAGCGCAACGCGGACTTTCAGTTCCTGTCCACGATCCTGTTTTACAAAGAACACCTGCTGAACTGAGCGGCGGAGAAGTGATTAGAACCCATCTCATAAATGCCGCAAGAGGATGACGGCGGCGGCAAGGTGCACAAACCCTTGAAAGTTCTCGGCATGGTATTCGTAGCGCACGACCAG
>WRPG01000087.1 GCA_009773355.1 Limisphaerales bacterium | reverse complement strand
CCGGTTGGACACCGGCGCTCCGTTACGTTCGTGGGCATGACTTGGGTGTAAGCGAGCCGGCTCACCGCGTCACTACGAATTCATCCTATTTCCCGCCCGCCGCAGGAAAAACTGCTTGTCCTGCCGGGAGCGCAGGGGTAGCCCTTCCGCCATGTCCAAAACATTCTTCCTTCCCCTCGCGTCTTCCGCCGTGTCCACCCGCCGCGATTTCGTCCACCGCTCGCTGCTCGCCTCGGCCCTCGCCGCCGCCAGCGCGCCGCCGCTGCTGCGCGGGCAGAACCTCAACAGCCGCGTGGCCATCGCCGGCATCGGCGCGGGCGGCAAGGGCGCGAGCGACATCAAGGGCATCGCCGACGCGGGCGCGGACATCGTGGCCCTGTGCGACGTGGACGAGGGCACGCTCAAGAAGGCCAGCGCTCTGTATCCCAAGGCGCGGTTGCACCGCGACTATCGCAAGATGTATGAGCAGCAGAAGGATTTCGATGGCGTCTCCGTCAGCACGCCGGACCACCACCACGCGCCCGCCGCCGCGATGGGCATGTTGCTGGGCAAGGGCGCGTATGTGCAGAAGCCGCTCACGCATTCCGTCTGGGAGGCGCGGCGGCTCGCGGAGATTGCGAAGGAGAAGAAGGTCGCCACGCTCATGGGCAACCAGGGCCACTCCGGCAACGACGTGCGCAACTTCTGCGAACTCATCTGGGCCGGGGCCATCGGCAAGGTCCGCGAGGCGCACATCTGGACCAACCGCCCCATCTGGCCGCAGGGCCGCAACCGCCCCGCCGGCCAGGACCCCGTGCCCGCGACGCTGGACTGGGATGTCTTCCTCGGCCCCGCGCCGCTGCGCCCGTTCAAGGCCACCTGGCCCGACGAGGACGGCAAGGACGGCAAGAAGCGCCGCGGCGGCAACGTCTATCACCCGTTCGCGTGGCGCGGCTGGTGGGACTTCGGCACCGGCGCGCTGGGCGACATGGCGTGTCATTTGATGGACCCGGCCTTCTGGGCGTTGCACCTCGGCCACGCCTCCAGCGTCGAAGCCGTCTCCGAAGGCGCGACCAGCGAGATGGCCCCGAAGGCCTGCGTCATCACCTACCAGTTCCCCGCGCGCAAGACCGCCCACGGCGATCTGCCGCCGGTCAAGATCGTGTGGTATGACGGCGGCAAGAAACCCACGAACGAGCTGCTCGGTCTCGCCGCCGACGCGAAGTCGCCGGACAACGGCTCGCTCTTCGTGGGCGAGCAGGGCAAGATGACCTGCGAGACCTACGGCGGCGCGCCGAAGTTCACGCCGGATTCCAAGACGAAGGAGTTTGCCAAGCCCGATCAGACGCTCGCGCGCTCGCCCGGCCACCACAAGGAGTTCGTCGAAGCCATCCAGGGCAAGGTGCTCAAGGGCATGGGCAGCCTCGACTACGCCGGCCCGTTCACCGAGATGGTCCTCATGGGCAACCTCGCCGTCCGCACCGGCAAGAAGGTCGAGTGGGACGGGCCGAAGATGAAGGCGAAGAACATGGACGTGTCCAAGCTCGTGAAGCGGGATTATCGCGCGGGCTGGATGTTCTGAGCCACCGACCTTCGCTCACGCGCCGTCCTTGCGCCCGCCGCGAGGACGGCGCGGGCGTTTGAACCCGAACGCCGGAATTGAACAGGGTGGCACGGGCTACCCGGTTTCGGAGTTCGGGTTGAGCTTACTTCTTCTGCGGAGGCACGACGGAGGCCGGCGCGGGTGTTGGTGCCGCCACCGCGTTCGTTGCGGGCGGCGCGTGTGGACGCGGCACCGCCGGGAAGGGGCGATACGAGGCGTTGCCCACCGTGTCCGTCGCCCCGGTGAAATTCGGCCCCCCTGCCGCGACCGGACCGAGGCTGCGGCCAAACCGGCTCGGACTGAGCCAGAACGAATAGAGGCTCGCGTTCTTGAGGTGGAAGCGGAACTTCACCGGCTTTCCGGCCAGCACCGCCAAGTCTTGAAAGCCGTTCGCCCAAAACGCGGTGATCAACGTCTGGTCGGCGGCCAGCGGGCTGGCGCTTTCCTTCGTGAACGGCGTGAACTGCTCCTTGGTTTCGTTCTTGGTGACGGTGATGGGCCGTCCGTCCGCGTGGACGATTTCCACCCGCAGCTCGCCGTCGGGCGCGTTGGTCTTCAGGTTCACAAAGAGATAGCCCGCGTTGAACTTCACCGTGCGCGTGGTCAACACGCCGCCTTCCGGCCCCGCGTCCAGCGAGGCGAAACCGTCGCGGCGCAACGTCGCCAAACCCATCGCGCCGCCGCCGTCGCGCTTGCCCTCCGCGCCCGCGCGGCCGCTGAAGTAGAAGTGCAGGTTCCGCCCGACGACGTGGAAGCCGCCCGCGACCGACTGCACGTTGCCCCAGTTCCAATCGCCCCGCTTCTCCGACACATCAAGGAACGGCCGGCGGTCGGGCCGGTCCCAGCGGTAGCCGTCGCGGCTGAAGCCGAGCCAGACGGAGTTCGGCTTGGGCCGACCCTCGGGAATGTTTTTGTCGCCGCGCCAGATCGTGAAGAGGCCCACCATCAGGCTTTCGTAGGCCACCGCGTCGAGGTTGTAGAGCTGCGGCGTGACCTGCAAATCGGCGCGCATCGGATCGAGCCGGTCGGAACCAACCCACATCGGCGGCTCGCCGATCTGGTTCCAGTGCGGCCCGGCGAGCAGGTCCTTCACCTCCCAGTAGCGGCGCGCGCGCGGCTCGCCCCAGCCGTGCCGCAGGCTGTAGACCCACACCTTGCGAAACGGATTCCAAAACACCGTGCTGCGGTCGCCGTTCGAGCCGGTGCGCAGCGCGCGCGGCCCCCAGTGAACGCCGTCCTCCGAGAAGTGCAGCGACAGGCCGAAGCGCCCGTCCTCGCTGTGCGAGCGCCACAGCTTGTAGCGCCGCTTCGGGTCGGGATCGGCCTGGTCCAGCCACACCGTCGAGGAATCGCGCGGGTCGAGCTGCACGAGGTTGCTGCCGGGCTTCACGCCGAAGTCCGGTTTCTCCCAGTCGAGGCCGTTGGTCGAGATCGCCAGCGCCGTGCCGCGTCCGTAGCCGGCCATGTAGTAAGCGGCGAACACCGGCTGCATCCGGAACAGCTCGCGCGGGAAGGCGTCCTCCAGCAGCCAGCGGTTCAGCCGCCTGAGCCGCGCGCCCGAAGGGTTCTGCGCGATCAACGCGCCGCTCCGGTCGGACAACCGCACGCCCTCGAAGCGCTTCGCCTCGAAGAGCGACGGCCCGGCGATGACGCGGTTCAGTTCGTCGGCCAGCAGCTTCTGCATCGCCTCGATGGCGGGCATGTCCGCGCCCTTGAACTCCTTGAGCCGCGTCTGCGCGGCGGCGGAAAGGCTGCCGGCCAGAAACGTGGCCAGCGCGTTCGTGCCGGGCTTGAGCTTTTCCCGCAGGGCGAACACGTCCTGGATTTCCCGCGCCTGAAACTCCGGCGGCGTGATCCAGTTCATCGGGTCCAGCCAAACGCCGTCGCTGAACGGCATCGCCATCGCGCCGCCCAGCTTCTCCCACTCGCGGTCGGGCTTGAGCACCGGGTTGTTGGAGTGCAGCGTCGCTGAATGCCACACGCGCCTGAGCGTGCTGTGCTCGACGAGAAAGTCGTCCACGAACAACTGCCGCCCGCCCGTGATGTCAATGACCGGCGGCGGGTTGCTCAGGTAAGGCACGGCCATCGGCTCGCCGGGCTTGTATTCGCCCTTGGGCGGCCAGACCTCCGGCAGCACGATGCCATTGTAAAGCGTCTCGCCCGCGCGCGGGCCAGGGGCGGAAGGCAGCACAGGCGGGGCCGGTGCCTGCGCGGTGAGCAGCGGCGGCGGCGCGGGGTTGGCGGCGGGCGTCGCTGCCGGGCGGTTCGTCATCTGGAAGATGACGTTCGACTGCGCGGCGGTGAGCGGTGGCGTCGCCAGGGGCAGGCTGGGCGGCGGTGGGAGCAGCGATGCCTTCGGCGCGGGCGAAGTGGCGACCGCCTCCGGCTTCCCGGCCGGGCGGGAGAACGCACGCGACCAGCCGCCGCTAGCCAGCGCCCAGCCCACCACCCCGCCGCCCACGATGGCCGCCACGAGGAACATCCACGGAACGGGCCGCTGCGGCGGGACAGCGACGGTCGGCGCTTTCTGCGGTTGCTTCGGCATGGTGCGATTAAGCCAAAGCCTTCACCGTTTGCCATCGGTTTTTCACCGGAGACAGTTCGGAGTCCCGCCTTTAGGCGGTGGGGCGTTCACCAGCCAAGGGCGTTACGAACGCGCGTCGTGCTCCCTCGCTCCGCCGGCTGAAGCCGGGACTCCATGCCCAAACTCACGGCGGCGGCTTTGGCGCGGTGAGCGCGCGCTTGGCCGCGAGTTCGGCGTGGTAGGCCGCGACTTCCGCCTCGGTGGCGGGCTGGGGCCAGACCCAGTCGCGGCCCTTGAGCCAGTCGAAGGGATTGGTGCTCTGCGCGCCGACCGTGGTCGCGTCGCCGCCATCGTCCTTGAATTCCTCGCCCACGGACCAGAGGCGGAACCGGCCGTCCGGCTCAAGGCGATAGCGCAACGGCTGACCGTCCATGAAATCGCGCGGCACCTCGGCGAGGAACTCCGGCACCAGCGCACCGAGCGACTCGGGGAACTTCCCGTGTTTCAAACGGTGCCGGTGCAACGCGATGGCAGTGTGGGTAAGTCGGCGAACGGTCTCAAAGCTGGCGAACTTCTGGAAATACCTTGCCGACGGGGGCACAACCATTCCCGAGAGCAGCAGCATCGTTCCCGGTTCGCCATTGCGCTTGAGTTCCGCTTCGAGATCTCGCTGGGCAGTTGAGTAAATGTCATGCCGAAGGGCGATCCTCATTGAATCCAGCACGACCTGCTGGTGGTTCAAAGTCCAGGTCTCGTCCGGATACGAAAACCAAATCGCCCAGAGCCCGTGCTTGGAATATCTGATGACCCGCTCGCCTGCCTCCTTTGGATCGTCCCAAAGCTCTTCAAAAAAGGGGCGGCCGGATCCGGATGAAGCACCGCCCAACTGGTCATAGTATTCGTAGTCTCCTCGGCAACGCTGAAAGACGGAACCGCTAATGGCCCGCTCCATGTTCCAAGCGGCGATCATGTTCGACCCAGTGCCCTGGCCTTGCCACGCGGCTTGTAAGTCACGGAGTTGGCTGTCCCTCCAACCCGAGTGTTGCAGCCCTTCCCAAGTAGCATTCAGGACAATGCTGCCGCAGGCTGCGCGCACAAGCTCGGAAATCAGAAGCGGTTCTTGATAGCGTTGGCAAAGGAGTGCCGCAGCTAGAAGGTTCGTGAATGCGCTGTTCGTCTGATCCGAGCGCAAGTCCACCGTGGCACCAAGGGCAAGAGCACTTGCCGCCCGCTTCACCTTGGACAAATGCGGCAACAGCAGGCTGAACCCCTTCGTGTAGTCCAAGTTGAACACCATCTCCGGCCGCTCCAGCGCGACGGCCATCTCGGTGAGCAGATGGCGGTTGTCCTCCACATGCGCGGTCACGATGGGCCAGATGTCCATGTCCTTGTCGGTCGGCAGCTCGGCTTGCTGCCACGTCACGCGAGCCTTGCCGGGCGCGACCATCCGCATCCGCGCCGGCTGCCACTCGGCCTTCAGCTCCGTGAGCCGGTTCGCGGCGGCGAGGAAGTCCGGTGCGGCGTTCGAGAGCGCGGGCGGAAGCTTCGGCACATGATCGGCGATGGCGAGCTTCTCGCCCTTGGCGATGAGGTCCGCCTTGAACGCCGCCAGCCGCGCCTTGGCCCGCTCGTGCTCCAGCCACAAGCCCAGCAGCCCCAGCACGGCGAAGCCGAGCAGCCACAGGCCAATTTTGACGGGCTTCTTCATCCGCTTGGCTTCGAGTTCTTCCATCCTATTTCTTGGTTCGGAGAGAGTGGTGGTAGCTCTCAACTTCCGTGTTCGACGCCGGAAGCGGCCACACCCAATCGCGACCCTTGAGCCAGTCGAACGGATTGTAGCTGGAAGCGCCCACTGACGTCGGGTCGCCGCCGTTGTCCTTGAAGTCCTCGCCCACGGACCAGAGGAGGAACTGACCATCGGGCTGGAGCTTGTAGCGGAGTGGTTGTCCGTCCATGAAATCGCGCGGCACCTCGGACAGGAACTCCGGCACCAGTGCATCGAGCGCAGCAGAAAACCGCTCGTGCTTCAAACGGTGCCGGTGCAATGCGATGGAAGTGAAGGTCAGGCGGCGGACAGTCTCGAAAGAGGCGAATTTAAGATTATTTCTGTCCACTCCTGACGTGGTCCAGCGAGAGAGAATCGCAGTCTTAGGCCAGCCATCAAGCGGCGTGGACGCCGCCGCTATGCGTTTGTGAGCGGGAGCGAAAGCGCCCGCTGTCAAAGCTTCACGCGCGCCATCCAGGCAAATCTGATGTTGGCGTAGTGTCCATTGCTCGTCGTCGCCAGAAAACCACCAAGCCCAAACTGCCGTGGTGGCAAACCGGGCGGCTCGATCCGCTGCTCTTTCGGGTCTGTTCCAAAGGTCCTCCAGGAACGGAGTGCCGCTCGGGCCGGAAGCACCGTGGTCATTCCAGTTCACCATGCTCGCCATGTCGGGGCTGGTTCGGCATTTTGCGAACAAATCCAAACCAAACGCTCTCTCCATTTCTCCCGCAGCCATCCAACCGCGACTGATGGCAAGTGGTTGCCAAGCCGCTTGCAGTTCGCGTAACTGAGGGCCGGTCGAGCGCGGGTGTTGCAGCACTTCCCAAGTGGCTTGTTGCAGGGTGTGACCATTGGCGATGCGAGTCTTTTGAGCGGTCATCAAGGGTTCTTCCTGCAGGCGAATCAGGCGCACCCCGACAAGCAGGTTGGAAATGGCACTCGCACTCTGATCGGCACGCAAATCCACTGCCACCGCGTTTGCGATGGTGTTCACAGCCATGGTCATTCGGCCCAAGGGCGGACCCGGTAGGTCAAACCCCTTCGAGTAATCTAGGTAAAATGCCATCTTCGGCCGCTCCAAAGCGGTGGCCATCTCGGCGAGCACGTCACGGTTTTCCTCCACTTGTGCGGTCACGATGGACCAGATGTCCGTTTGCGCTTCAGTCGGCAGTTCGGTCTGTAGCCACATCACCCGTGCCCGGCCCGGTGCCACCAACCGCATCAGCTTCGGCTGAAACTCCCACTCCAGCTTCGTAAGCCGCTCGGCGGCGGCGAGGAAGTCCGGCGCGGCATTCGAGAGCGCGGGCGGGAGCTTGGGCACATGGTCGGCGATGGCGAGCTTCTCGCCCTTGGCGATGAGCTGCGCCTTGAACGCCGCCAGCCGCGCCTTGGCCCGCTCATGCTCCAGCCACAAGCCCAGCAGCCCCAGCACCGCGAAGCCGAGCAGCCACAGGCCGATCTTGACGGGCTTTTTCAAACGAAGGACGAATGGAGATGTGACAAACGAATGGGGACAAACGAATTGAAGCGAAGAAAAATGCATTCGCTTGTCCCCATTCGTTTGATAGAAGTCTTCCAATCGTGCGGCGGCGTGACGCGGCGGCGGCTTTGGACGTTTTGCCTTTTCATCTCTGCGGCCTTTGCGCCCTTTCGCGGCTACTTGAAGAACCCGCGCTGCTTCTCGCTGATGGGCATTTGCAGGCGTTCCATGACTTGCAGCATGTCCTCCCAGACTTGGCGCTTGGTGGCGCGGCCCTTGTCGGGGCCGTCCTCGGCGCGGAGGACGTAGCTGGGATGGAAGGTCGGCATCACGGGCGTGCCGTGGAAGCTCATCCAGCTCCCGCGCAGGCGCGTGATGCGCACCTCGGTCTGCCCGAACAGCCCCTCCACCGCCGTGCCACCCAGCGCGACAATGACGCGCGGCTGGATGAGCTGAATCTGCTCCAGCAAATACGGCAGGCAGGTGGCCATCTCGTCGGCGCGCGGCTTGCGGTTGCCGTAGGACTGGCCCGGCGTGTCGGGCCGGCACTTGAGGACGTTGGCGATGTAGACCTTGTCGCGCGTCAGGCCGGTGGCCTGGATGATGCGCGTCAAGAGCTGGCCCGCACGGCCCACGAACGGCTCGCCCTGCTGGTCCTCGTCCGCGCCCGGCGCCTCGCCCACGAACATGAGCTGCGCGTTGGGATCGCCCACGCCGAAGACGACGGACTTCCGCGTGGTGACGAGGTGCGGGCACTTCGTGCAGGCCAGCGCGCGCTCGCGCAGCGCGGCGAAGGCGGCGGGTTTGCCAGCGGCGGAGATGTTGAGCGCGGGCAAGGGCGGCGGGGCGGCGACGGAAGTCCGCGTGGGTTGCACGGCAGGAAAGAGCGGGGCGCGGGCGGGAGTCGCGGACGGCGGTTGCAAACCACCAGCACGAGGGGCGGGAGCCGGGCGGGCAGCGGGCGCGGAGGATTCCACTGGCTTCGCGCGCGTGGGCGTCGGGGCCGACAGCGGAGCCGCGAGGGCGCCCAGGGTGGCGGGCGCGACGGCCACGAAACGCTCGCCGGCGGCCTTGCGTTCCTCCAAGTCGCGGATGGCGGCGTCGAGCAACTGCGCGTAGGCGGACATGGGCGAAGGTTTCGAGTTTGGGGTTCAAAGTTCAAGGTTCAAAGTCCGCCAGCCGCATCCGAAGGTCGCATCCAACTTTGAACTTTGAACTTTGAACTTTGAACCTACTTTTCCCGCATGACGCGACACTGCTGGAAGTGCGGCTGTGAATGGACGTTCTCCGTGAACCCGGGCCGGGGCGAGACCTGCGCGCAGTGCCGCGCCGACCTCCGCTGCTGCGTCAACTGCGTGAGCTACGACCGCAGCGCGGCCCACCAGTGCCGGGACCGCCGCGCGGATCCGGAGATGGACAAGCACGCCGGGAACTTCTGCGAGTATTTCGAGTTCGTGAAACGCAGGTTCACGCCGCCGAAGGCCGATGGCACCCGCGAGTCATCGGCGCGTGACCAGATGAAGAAATTGTTCGGGGATTAGCGGCGGGCGCGGGCGCTTATCCCGGCGAACAGGACTGATAATACTTTTTCGCGGGGATTGACACAGGGGTCGGATGGTGGTTTCCTTCGCGGCGTAGGCAGCAACGATTTCTGGCAAGAACGCTGCAAGTTCTTTGTAAGCCAAACAGGTTTCGGTCGGAGTAAGCACAGCTCCGAACGAGTTCCCCATAGTCCTACTGTGTGCTGTTTCTGAAAACTCCCCGGGGCTAGACGGCCTTCCTCAGGTCGCTAGCCCCGGTTTTTATTTTGCCACGTTCATTCGAGGCAAAGCAAAGCCCCGCCGGACCCAGTCCGGCGGGGCTTTTTGCGTTTCCAAGGGGAAACCAGCTCAGTCGAAGGCGTGGCCGGAGCAGCAGAGCACGTTGCGCATCTTGTGGCGCACGAGTTCCTTCACCGCCTTGCGGGCGGGGCCGAGATACTTGCGGGGGTCAAATTCCTTCGGCTTGGTCCAAAGCACTTCGCGAATCGCCGCAGTCATCGCCAGGCGCAGGTCGGTGTCAATGTTGACCTTGGTGCAGCCGGTGCGGCGGGCGACTTCAATGTCCGCCTCGGGCACGCCGGCGGTGTCCTCGCCCATGCCGCCGCCGAACTGGTTGATCTTTTGCGCCAGATCCTTGGGAACTGAGCTGGCCCCGTGCAGCACGAGCGGGTAGTCGCCGAGGCCGGCGGCCATGAGCGCGGCCTTGATGGCCTTGAGGCGTTCGAGGTCGAGGTGCTGCTCGCCCTTGAACTTGTAGGCCCCGTGACTGTTGCCAATGGCGACGGCGAGCGAATCCACGCCAGACTGCCGGACAAATTCCACCGCTTCGTCGGGGTGAGTGTAGCAACCGCCCTTGGAGTAGGCGCCGCCCTCCTCGCCGTCGTCGTGCTGCGCGCCGACCAACATGCCGAGTTCGCCCTCGACGACGCAGTTGTGCTTGTGCGCGTAGTCCACGACTTTCTTGCAGACCTCGACGTTTTTCTCGAACGGGTCGTGCGAGGCGTCAATCATCACGCTGGTGAAGCCCTCATCAATGCACTGCTTGCACAGCTCGAAGGTGTCGCCGTGGTCGAGATGGACGGCGATGGGGATGTTGCTGAGGCTGACGGCGGCCTCGATGAGCTTCTTGAGATAGACGGGGTGGGCGTAGTCGCGCGCGCCCTTGGAGATCTGGAGCATCAGCGGGGCCTTCTCCTCCTCGGCGGCCTCGACGATGGCTTGGATGAACTCCATGTTGTTCACGTTGAACGCGCCGAGCGCGTATTTGCCCTTGAGGGCCTTGGCGAACAGGTTGGTGGTGTGTGTCAGTGGCATAGTTCAGTTCCGGTTCAGGTTGAGCGCGCCGGGGCGCGACGAACAAGCGCGCACAGTAGGTAAGCGCCCGGGAAAGGGAAATGAATTTTCTGGGCCTTGGGAATGAGGAAAAGCGGTGCCGGAAGTCCGCTTGCGCATGGGCTGCGCGCTCAACAATCGGCACCTCGGCCGCGCCATTTCACGCCACCGCGCCCAGACGACTGCCTTGCGGCTGCTTCGCCATGAAGTAGAGCACCGGCACCGCCATGCGGCTGATGAGGAGCGAGGCGATTTCCCCGGCCATCAGCGAGATGGCGAGGCCTTGGAAGATCGGGTCGGCCAGGATCACCGCCGCGCCCACCACCACGGCCATCGCCGTCAGCAGCATCGGGCGGAAGCGGACCGCGCCGGCGTCCACGACAGCTTCGGCGAGTGGCATTCCCTCGCGCAGGCGCTGCTCGATGAAGTCCACGAGGATGATGGAGTTGCGCACCACGATGCCCGCGCCGGCCATGAAGCCGATCATCGAGGTGGCCGTGAAGAACGCGCCCATCCCGCCGTGCGCCGGCAGGATGCCCACCAGCGAGAACGGAATCGCCGCCATCACGATAAGCGGCGTGAGGAAGGACCGGAACCAGCCGACCATCAGCACGTAGATCAGCACGCACACCGCCGCGAAGGCGAGGCCGAGGTCGCGGAAGACTTCGAGCGTGATGTGCCACTCGCCGTCCCACTTCATCGCGGGCCGGGCGTCGGAGAAGGGCATGGTGGCGTTGTAGAGGTCGATCCCCAGCGCCTTCAGCTTCTTGTTCATCTCAAAGATCGCATACACCGGACTCTCGACCACACCCGCGACGTCGCCGATGACGTAGGTCACGGGCAGCAGGTTTTTGTGGTAGATGCTCTTGTCCTCAAGGGTCTGCTCCACCTTCACCAACTCCCGCAACGGCACCAGCGGAGCCGCGCCACCGGTGCCCGGTTCAGGCAGCGCATTCGCATCGCCGGAGCGCACGCGCAGGGCGAGCAATTCCTCGGGTGAAGTGCGGGCGGAGCGCGGCAGTTGCAGCATGAGGTTCACGTCCTCCTTCTCGCGCGGCAGGTGCATGAGGTCCACCGACTCGCCGCCGACCGCGATGCGCAAGGTCTGTGAAATCGTCTCCGCGCTGATGCCGTGCAGCGCGGCCTTTTCCTTGTCTATCACGAAGCGCGCCTTCGGCTGGTCGGCCTCCAGATACCAGTCCACGTCCACCACGCCGGGCGTGCTCTTGAAGATGTCGCGGACCTGCCGGGCGGTCGCGTGGCGCGCCGCCTCGTCGGGGCCGTAGATTTCGGCGACGAGGGTTTGCAGCACGGGCGGGCCGGGCGGCACTTCGGCCACGGCCACCCGCGCGCCGAACTTCTCCGCGATGGCCGCGACCTGCGGGCGCACGCGTTTGGCGATGTCGTGGCTCTGCGCCTTGCGCTCGTGCTTGGGCGCGAGGTTGACCTGGATGTCGGCGACGTTTGCGCCGCGCCGCATGAAGTAATGCCGCACGAGGCCGTTGAAGTTGAACGGCGCCGCCGTGCCCACGTAAATCTGGTAGTCCGTGACCTCGGGTTCCGCGCGCACGGCGGCGGCGATTTCGCGCGCGGCCTGCGCGGTGCGCTCCAGCGCGCTGCCCTCGGGCATGTTGAGGATGATTTGGAACTCCGACTTGTTGTCGAACGGCAGCATCTTCACCTTCACCCAGCCCACGCCGACCGTCGCCATCGCCGCGAGGAGCAGGCCGCAAATGACGACGAGGAAAGCCCATCGCCAGCCGCGGTGCGACAGCAGCGGCCCCATGACGCGGCGGTAAAGGCGCGTGAAGGTGTCTTCTTCGTGCGCACGGGAGCTGACGTGAAGTGTGTCCGACTTTCCTTCGCTTGCAGGCGAGAAAGCGGGCGGGTGAGAAAGTGAGAGGTCAACTTCGGTCGCTGGCTTCTCACTTTCCCGCTTTCCCACGTGCTCACTTTCTAGCGCCTCCGCCGGCACACTTTCATGGTGCTCACGCAACCGCTGCTCACCGCCGCGCCATCGCAGCATCCGCACCGCCGCCCATGGCGTGACAATGAACGCAATCGCCAGCGACCAGCCCATCGCTGCGCTCGCGCCAATTGGAATCGGTCTCATGTAAGGCCCCATCAGGCCGCCCACGAACGCCATCGGCAGCACCGCGCCGATGACCGCGAACGTCGCGAGGATGGTTGGGTTGCCCACTTCACCGACGGCCTCGACCGCGATGTCGCTCCAGTTGCGGCCCTTGTTCTGCGGCAGGTGGAAATGGCGGACGATGTTCTCGACCACGACGATGGCGTCGTCCACGAGGATGCCGATGCTGAAGATGAGCGCAAAGAGCGTGATGCGGTTCAGCGTGAAACCGTAGAGGTAGAAGACCAACAGCGTGAGCGCGAGCGTCGCCGGAATGGCCACCGCCACGATGCCCGACTCGCGCCAGCCCAGCGTGAGCCAGATGAGCACGGACACCCCGGCCACCGCGATGAACATATGCAGCAGCAGCTCGTTGGACTTCTCGGCGGCGGTCTGGCCGTAGTGGCGGGTGATGGAGACTTCCACGTCGCGCGGGATGACGGTGCCCTTGAGCAGTTCGACTTTGCGCAGCACGTCCTCGGCGACAGTGATGGCGTTGGCTCCCGGGCGTTTGGCGATAGCGAGCGTGACGGCGGGTTGCTCTGCTGACTTGCTTCCAAAGAACACGTAGTTCGCCGGCTCCTCCGCGCCATCCACCACGTCGGCGACCTCGCGCAAGTAAACGGGTTTCCCGCCGAACACGCCCACCACCACGTTGCCGACGTCCTCCGCGCTTTTCAGGAACGCGCCGGTCTCGATGACCACGGCCTGGTTGCCCGCCGTGAGTTCACCGGAGCGATACTGGCGGTTCGCCTGCCGCAGCATTGGCACGAGTCCGGCGGGACTGAGATTGCGCGCGGCGAGCTTCGCGGGGTCGAGCAGCACGCGGACCTCGCGACGCGCGCCGCCAATGAGCGTGGTTTCCGCGACGAGCGGCACCTGCTTCACCGCGTCGTCCACCTGCGCAGCGAGGCGGCGGAGTGTGAGGTGGTCGTAGCGCACGCTGTGAAACGTCAGCGCGAGGATTGGCACGTCGTCAATGGACTTGGGCTTGATGAGCGGCCACGTGACGCCGTGCGGGATGCGGTCGAAGTTCGCGCGCAGCTTCTCGGTGAGCCGCGAGAGCGCGGTGTCCGGGTCGGAGCCGACCTTGAAGCGCACGATGACGAGCGACTCGCCGGAGCGCGAGGTCGAGTAGAGGTATTCCACGCCGGGGATTTCCCAGAGCAGCTTCTCCATCGGGCGCGTGGCCCGCTCCTCGACTTCCTTCGCGCTGAAGCCGGGCAAGGCCACCAGCACGTCAATCATCGGCACCTTGATTTGCGGCTCCTCCTCGCGCGGCAGCAGCACGATGGCGGCGAGGCCGAGCAGCACCGAGGTGATGACGATGAGCGGCGTGAGCTTGGAATCAATGAACGCGCGCGCGATGCGGCCGGCGAGGCCGAGCGAGGGCGAAGGCAGTTTGGCGTCGGCGCTCATGGCTTCACCTGCACCGGTTGGCCGTCGGTCAATGCACTCGCGCCTTCCACGACGAGCGATTCATCGGAGTTGATGCCCGAGACGATTTCAATCTCGGGTCCGAGCCGCTTGCCCGTCTTGACGAGGCGCATCTGCGCCTGCTGGCCGGTGACGACGAAGACCATTTCCATCTGCCCGCGCACGACGACGGCGCTGGCGGGCACGCGAAGCGCGTTCACCTCGGCGACGGGAATCGCGACGCGTCCGAACTGCCCGCTGCGCAGGCCGGAGGTGGCGGGCAGGTCGAGCTTCACGAGGAACGTGCGGCTGCCCGCGTCGGCGGCGGGGGCGATTTCGCTGATGCGGCCGGAGAGCTCCGCCTTCAGCGCAGCGATGTGGACCGGCAGGTTGTCGCCGAGTTTGAGATTGCCGACGAGCGCTTCGGGCACATCGGCTTCGAGGCGCAGGGCGGCAGGGTTTTCCAGCTCCAGCAGCGCGCGACCCGGCGTGGCGAGGTCGCCCACGTCGGCGCGCTTGTGTGTGATGACGCCGTCGAAGGGCGCGAGGATTTTGGTGTAGCCAAGCTGCGTCTCCGCCTCGGTCACGGCGGCGGCGGCCACGCGCTGACGCGCCTGCACGGCGTCGAACTCCTGCTGTGTCACCGCCTTGTCCACGATGAGCTTTTGGAAGCGCTGCAAGTCCTTCGACGTCTGCTCGCGCAGGGCCGTCGCCTGGTCGAGCCGGGCCTGAATTTCGCGCGCGTCGAGCTGCACGAGGAGCGCACCCGCCTTCACGGCCTGCCCCGGCGCGACCAGCATTCGCACGATGCTGCCGCTGACCTTCGCCGACACGGCGGCGGAGAGCTTGGGCCGCACCGTGCCGACGATTTCTTCCACGGCCATGCGCCGCTGCGACTCGACCTTCAGCACGCGCACTATGGCTGTCGGCAGTGGTGGCAACGAAGGTGACGCGGGGGTGTCGTGCCGTTTGCACGCGACGAGCGTGGCGGCGAGCACCAGTGCGACCATAGCGCGCACAGTGCCGGCGACTTGCAGTCGCCGCCCTTTGCCTGCGTGAGGTTCAGACGGCGACTGCAAGTCGCCGGCACGGGTCGCGGGGAGAATGAGTTTCATGGCTTGGGTTCCAGTTTGGGCAGCAGCTCGCCCGGATGCCGACGGCGCAAATCCTCGAAAAGCACGCGGCCTTGCTCATCCGCCGCGTTCGGCTCGAAGCCGGAGTCGTGCAGGAGTTCCTGCAAGGACAGGGCGTCCTCCACCTTGACGCGGGCGGGCATCGTCTCCGCGCGGGCGAAGACATCGGCCACAGTGTCGAACATCGCAATGCGCCGGCGGACTTCCTCCGGCAGCGCGAGGAACAGGTAGTAGTGCAGCCACGTCCCGCGCCGGGTCAGGACGAAGCTGCAATGGCGCATCGCCGAATCGTCCGGGGCCGCGCCCTCCTGCACGACCATGAACGGCCCTCGGCCTTCCGTGTGCAGGAGCCGGCTCAACTCCAGCAACTGGAAGTCTTGGTAGCTGTTCGTGATGGTGCGGGCGGCGAGCATGGCGTGCAGGCAGATTTGTCGTTTGCGGACGCACTATCAAGCCGCAGGGCGCTGCGGCCCAGACTGCGGCTTGCCGTTCATTGCCCGCACTTTGGTCCGCCGCAATCATCTCCCGGCTGGCCGCGCCCGACGCCGAGCCGGCGCAGGATGTTGCAGGCAGGGCAGAAGCCGGTGAACACGGACTGGATGAGGTTCACGCCGACGAAGGCGGCGAGCCAGAGCCAGTGGCGGTCCACGAAGTGCGCGAGCGCCAGGCTGAGGAGGACCATGGTGCCGGCGAGGATGCGGATGGCGTTTTCCATTTTCATAGGCGTTTCAGTTTCTGGTTCAAGGTCAGGTCATTTGGCAATGGCACGAAGGCGGCAACCCTGCCCGCAGCCGGTTTCCCGCCGACCTTCCTGGGTTGGCGCGGCCTTCTCGGGAGGTTTGGCTTCGGAGGCGGGCGTTGTATTCACGGCGGGGTGTTCGACCCCGTGCTCCGGCCATCCGCGCTCGATGAACTTGGAGACGATCTGGGCGTGGTTTTGCGCCACCTTGGCCGCCTCGGGTGTCCGGCCAACCATGGTCACCCGGAGGCCCTTCTCCGTCGGCTCGATCGTCAGCGTCAGGTCGGAATAATGCCGGCGCATCTCCGCGTAGGCTGGATCCCACATGCGGGCACCGAGGCCGGACTCCAGCCGTTCGCGCATCTGGCTCACATGGCGACGGAGGGTCCGGGCGACAGTGGGATCGTCGGATTCGGTGACCGCCACATAACCGTTGGTGGTCGGGGTGACAGTGCGGCGCAGGGCGGCATGGTTGTCAAACAGGGCGTGGATGGTGTTCCGGGTTTCCGGCGGCATCCCTTGGGCGCGAGCTGGCGCAGGGTGGAGGCCAAACCAGGCCGCAGTCAGCAGGAGGGCGGCGGTCGGCAGTGGGAGTTTGGTTTTCATGGCCGTGTGATGGTTCGTTTCTTGTATGAGTATATGCTCATATTATTGACAAGCGCAAGCGGTTTCTGTTCACTCACAGCAAGTGATGCCCAACCAGGCCAAAACCGCACGGGGCTTGCCCGCCGAGGCGTTGGAACTCGTCGCCGCCCGCTTCCGCGTGCTGGGCGAGCCGAACCGCCTGCGGCTGATCTCCGCGCTGGAGCAGGGTGAGAAAAACGTCTCCGAACTGGTGGCGGAGACGGAACTGACGCAGGCCAACGTCTCGCGGCATTTGCAAACGCTCACCGAGGCGGGCCTGCTGGGCCGGCGCAAGGAGGGGCTGAACGTCTTCTACTTCATCGCCGACGAGTCGCTGTTCAAGCTGTGCGACCTCGTCTGCTCGCGCCTGCAAAAGGAGCTGGCGGCCAAGGCGGCCTCGCTCAAAGGGTGAGTGGGGCGGGTTCCCGCCGCCCGGCTTCCTTCGGGAAGCGCCTTTTGGCTTTCCCGCCGGGGCGAGACCTGCATACTGCGCCCGTCCCGGTTGAAGCGCCGTCCCCAGTTGAAGCGGCGCTCGAGGGCTTAACTCAGGGAAGGCAACTTGCTCATGACGCGCGCCCCAAAAGCACAGGCAAGCTTCGCAGCGCCGCCCGCCTTGGGGGCCGGGGAGGCGCCATGATCATGCTGCCCGCCTTCCGCCACCTGGCCATCCGCAACAAGCTGCGGCTGATGATCCTGGGTTCCTCCGTCGTGGCGCTGGCGCTAGCGGGCGGCATCATGGGTTTGTTCGCGCAAAACTGGTCGCGGGCGGAGACGCGGCGGGAACTGGTGACGCTCGCCGGCCTGATCGGGGATTCCGCCGCCGCCGCCTTGCAGCGCAACGACGCGGCGGGGGGCGCGCGGTTCGTGAACGCGTTGCGCGAGGACCAGAACATCCGGGTCGGGGTCGTGTTCCGCGAGGCGGGCGGCGTGTTCGCACAATTCCGCCGGCACGACACCGAGCCGCTGCCGCGGCTGCCGCTGCCCGCCGAAGGCTTTCACCCGGAGCGGCTGGAGCTGGTCAAGCCCGTCCTGGCCGAGTCCGGCGCGCGGCTGGGCACGGTGTATCTGCGGGCGGACCTGGCCCGGCAGCAGGCGTTCGTGCGGGACTGCCTCGGGGTCGTGGCGGCGGTGGGCCTGGCCGCGCGGCTGGAGCCGCTCGTCACCGGTCCCATCAACAGCCTGGTGCAGACCAGCGGGCAGGTCCGCCGGGAGGAGAATTTCGCCGTGCGCGCGCCCGCCGCCGGCACGGACGAACTGGGCCAGCTCGTCAACGCCTTCAACGACATGCTCGCGCAAATCCAGCTCCGCGACGTGGAACTGCGCCGGCATCGCGACCACCTGGGCGAGCTGGTGGCCCAGCGCACCGCCGAGCTGATGCAGTTGAACCACGCGCTCTTCCAGGCGCGGGACAAGGCCGAGGATGCCAGCCGCGCCAAGAGTTCCTTCCTCGCCAACGTGAGCCACGAGCTGCGCACGCCCCTCAACGCCATCATCGGCTACAGCGAGATGCTCATCGAGGACGCCGAGGCGCTGGGCCAGCCGGACTCGCTCAAGGACTTGCGCAACATCCGCACCGCCGGCCGGCAGTTGCTCACGCTGATCAACGAGGTGCTCGACCTCTCCAAGATCGAGGCCGGCAAGCTGACGCTGCACTACGAGGACTTCGACCTCGTCGCGCTCGCCCGCGAGGTGCTCGACACCGTGCGTCCGCTGGCTGTCAAGGCCGAGAGCCGGCTGGAGCTGGACGCCCCGCCCGGCGGACTCCCCATGCACGCCGACCACACCAAGGTCCGCCAGACGCTGATGAACCTGCTGGGCAACGCCTGCAAGTTCACCGAGCGCGGCGAGGTGCGGCTCCGCCTCGCCACCGAGACGGTGGACGGGCATCCGTGGGTGGTCCTCGAGGTCCGCGACACGGGCATCGGCATGACGGAGGAGCAGTTGGGCCGGCTGTTTCAGGCCTTCACCCAGGCGGACGCCGCCACCGGGCGCAAGTTTGGCGGCACCGGACTGGGCCTGGCCATCAGCCGGAAATTTGCCGAGGCGATGGGCGGCCAGTTGGCGGCGACCAGCACGCCGCACCGCGGCTCCACCTTCACCGTGCGGCTGCCCGCCCGGCCGCTGCCC
>WRPG01000086.1 GCA_009773355.1 Limisphaerales bacterium | reverse complement strand
GGTGAGCGCGGCGGGCGGCGGCGGGTTGCTCATCTTGCCGGTGCGGATGAGGTCTTCCACCTGCTGGCCGTCGAGCGTCTCGAACTCAAGCAGCGCCTTGGCGATCAACTCGAGCTTGTCGCGGTTGTCATCAATGAGCTGCTTGGCCCGCGTGTAAGCCTCGTCAATGATGCGCTTCACCTCGGCATCAATCTCCTGCGCGGTGTGCTCGCTGTAATCCTTGCTGCGCCCGAGGTCGCGGCCCATGAACCGGTCGTCGTCACTGCCGTAGAGGATCATGCCCATCTTGTCGCTCATGCCGAACTGGCAGACCATCGCGCGCGCGTAGGCGGTGGCCTGCTGGATGTCGCCGCCAGCGCCGGTGGAAACGTCGTCGGAAACAATCTGCTCGCCGATGCGCCCGCCCATGGTGACAGCGAGGTCGTCGAGCAGATTCTTGCGCCGCTGACTGTGAACGTCCTGCTTGGGGAGCATCATGGTCAGGCCCAGCGCGCGACCGCGCGGGATGATGGTGACCTTGTGCAGCGGGTGCGTGTGTTCGAGGAGGACGTTGACCAGCGCGTGGCCGGCCTCGTGCCAGGCGGTGTCGCGCTTCTCCTCGTCGGTCATGGCCAGACTGCGACGCTCGCGGCCCCAGCGGACCTTGTCGCGGGCCTCGTCGAGTTCCTTGATGCCAACGGCTTTCAGGCCTTGCCGGGCGGCGAGCAAGGCGGCCTCGTTCAACAGGTTCGCCAACTCGGCACCGGAGAAGCCAGGCGTGCCGCGCGCGATGACCGAGAGGTCGGCGGCGGGGTCGAGCTTCACGTTGCGCGCGTGGACTTTCAAAATCGCCTCGCGCCCACGCACATCGGGGAGGTTGACGGTGATCTGGCGGTCGAAGCGACCCGGGCGCAGCAGGGCGGGGTCGAGCACGTCGGGACGGTTCGTCGCCGCGATGATGATGATGCCCTCCTGCGTGTCGAAGCCGTCCATCTCGACGAGCAGCGCGTTGAGCGTCTGCTCGCGCTCGTCGTTGCCGCCGCCGAGGCCGATGCCGCGGCTGCGGCCCACGGCGTCAATCTCATCAATGAAGATCAGGCAGGGCGTGGCCTTGCGCGCCTGCTCGAACATGTCGCGCACGCGGCTCGCGCCGACGCCGACGAACATCTCCACGAAGTCCGAACCGCTGATGCTGAAGAACGCGGCATCGGCCTCGCCCGCGATGGCCTTCGCGAGCAGCGTCTTGCCGGTGCCGGGCGCACCGATCATCAGGATGCCCTTGGGGATGCGCCCGCCAAGCTTCTGGAACTTCTTCGGGTCTTTCAAGAACTCGACCAGTTCGCTCACCTCGTCCTTCGCCTCCTCGACGCCGGCCACATCTTTGAACGTGGTCTTGTTCTTGTCCTTCGAGAGCATCCGCGCCTTGCTTTTGCCAAAGCTCAGGGCGCTCTTGCCCGCCATCTTCAGGTTGCGGATGAAGACGAAGTAAATGAACCCGGCGATGAGCAGCACCGGCAGGAAGCTCAGGAGCACGGACCAGAAGAGCGTGTTCGGCTCCTTGGTCACGAACTTCGCTTCGAGCAGCTTTTCCAGGAGCTTGTCGGTGACGGGAATCTTGATGACGAACGGGATTTCCTTTTCCTTGCCGTTCTCGATCACTGGTTTGCCGCTGTCGCCCACCTCGACATAGGTGCCGGTGATCTCGCGCAGGTCGGAAGTCTGCGGGTTGTAGGTGATCCGGCCGTTGCGGATGAGCTTGTCGTCCACCTTCTGGATGAACTCGGGGTAGGTCAGCGGCTTGGCCTTCACCTCCATGGTCTGGTTGCGAAAGGTGATCAACACCACGATGAAGCCGACGATGGCGAGCCAGATCACCCACGGGCGCGCGCCCGACTTGAAGTCGTCGTTCTGGTCGTTCTTCCCGTTGTCCGGGCTGCGGTTGTTCTCAGACATTTGTCAAAGGTGGGGGAGACTAGCACCCGGCGCGCGGGGAAGCAACAGCCGGTTCGGTGATGCGCGGTCGCACAGGAGTGTTGGATGTTGCCGGCCGGTCCGGGGGGGGCAACGATTCCGCCGGGATTTACTCCGCCTTCCTTTTCGCCTTCTTCGCCGGGGCTTTCTCCGGGGCGGGAGCCGCGCCGCCCAGGCCGGCGTTCAAGTCGGCGAGCAGGCGGGGGACGTAGGAGTTGAAGCGGGCGTCGGGCGACGAGCTTTTGTCCGGCAGCGTCTTGATGGCGGAGGCGGCGGGCGCGGCCTTTGAGCCGAGGGCGCCGAGGGCGTTGAGCGCCGAAACGGAGGCGAAAACGCCGCTTTTGCTCCAGTCGGCCTGCTCCAGCAGCGCGGGCAGCGCCTTGTCCAAGTCCGCTTGATCGCCGAACTGGCCGAGTGCCTGCGCGGCGGGAATGCGGACGAAGGGCGACGCGTCCGCCAGCGCCTTGTGCAAGTCCGCCCGCGCGGCGGCTACGGCGTCCTTGCCGCGCATGAGCAGGCCCAGCGCGGCCCAGTAGCGGACGGCGCTGTCGGCGTCAGCAAGCGATTGGCGGAGCTGCGGGAGCGCGTCGGCCTTCAGGTTCGAGGCGAGGGCGGCGGTGTTGTAGATGCGGCCCAAGGGATACTTCGCTTCATCGTGGCCCATCGTGTAGGGCGCGCTGCCGGCGGAGCGCGAATGGATTTCTCCCTCGGGCAGAAAGCCAACGTCGCGGATTTTGCCGGCGAGGTCGGCTTGCGCCTTGCGGAACTTGGCGAGCACTTCCTGATGCTGCGGCGAACCGGCGAGGTTCTTCACTTCGTCGGGGTCGGTCGTGAGGTCGTAGAGTTCCTCAGGTGCCTTGGGGGCGCGCCAGAAGAGGGATTGCGCCTCGGTGGCCTGACCGGACTTGAAGCGCTCGAACCAGACGCGCGTAGTTGGAGTCGCGAACTGGTAATCCACATGCTGCGCCTGCGAGAGGTGCGGCATGAAGTTGCGCAGATAAACGTAGCGGCCGTCGCTCACGCTGCGGACGCAGTCAATGCGCTCGTCCATCCGGCCGCGGAAACCAAAGATGAACGGCTGCTTCGGCGCGATGAACTTGCCGGCGAAGGCGTGGCCCTGCATCCACGCGGGCGGCTGGATGCCCGCGAGGCTCAGGACGGTCGGCGCGAAGTCCACGAAGCTAATGAGCCGGTCGCTCACGCCGCCGGGCTGGTATTCGGGCGGCGCGAGGTGCTTCCACTTGGCCGGGAAATGGACGACGACGGGCACCTGCAAACCGGAGTTGCAGGGCCAGCGCTTGCTGCGCGGCATCCCGGAGCCGTGGTCGGCGTAGTAGAAAACGATGGTGTCATCGGCGAGGCCGGCATCGGCGAGTTCCTTGAGGTGAGTGCCGGCAACGGCGTCCACCTCGGAGACCTTGTCGTAGTATTGCGCCCAGTCCTGCCGGACCTCCGGCGTGTCGGGATGGTAGGCGGGCACGCGGACCTTGGCGGGGTCGTGAACGGCGGTGTGCGGGCGCGTGCGAAGCTGGCTCTCGTGGCTCTTGGTGGAGTTGAAGACGGCGAAGAACGGCTGGCCGGCGGCGCGGTTCTTGTAGTGGGCCTTGCCGCTGGACTCGTCCCAAACCTGGCCGGGCTTGGCGAGGTTGTAGTCCTCCTTCGAGTTGTTCGAGCAGTAGTAGCCGGCCTCGCGGAGGAACTGCGGATACATCTTGAAGCCCGCCGGCAGCGGCACCATGGACCTCATGTGTTCCGCGCCGGTGCTGGGCGGGTAAAGCCCGCTGATGAGCGTGGTGCGGGCGGGCGCGCAGACCGGCGCGCACGACCACGCAAAGCGGTAGCGCAGCCCGCGCGCGGCGAGCGCGTCCACGTTCGGGGTCGTCGCGTATTTGTCGCCATAGCAGCCCATCGTCGGGCTGTGATCCTCGCTGGTGATCCAGAGGATGTTCGGGCGGTCGGCGGCGGTCGCGCAGAGAGCAGAAAGCAGAGAGCTGAAAGCTGAAAGCGCGGCCAGGAGCAGTCGGCGTGTCATGGGGCGAAGGATGCGAACGGAGATGGGGAAGTTACAAGCCTGTTGGCGCGCGCAGCGGCCCAATGGAGCAATGCGGCGGGACGCATCCGCTCACTGCGCCTTCGCCTTGCCCTTCTTCTTCGCGCGGTCGCCGCCGCCGGGGAACCACAGCGGCTCGGCGTTGCCCTTGTTCCACTCCGTCCACGCGGCGGCGAGCTGCTTGAACTTCTCCGGCTCCTTGTCCGCGAGGTTCGTCGTCTCGCCGATGTCCTTGGCGAGGTTGTAGAGATGCGAGCCAGCGAGATCCTTCACCACGTCGCGACGGAGTTGGGCGCGCTCCTGGTCGGTGCCCGCGCCGGTGGCGCGCACGAGCTTCCAATCACCCATGCGGATGGCCATCTGCTGGCCGAAGCGCCAGTAGAGCGCCTCGTGCGGCGCGCTGGTCTTTTCGCCTTTGAGGAAAGGAATCAGGTTCACGCCATCGAGTTTCGCCTCCGGCTTCACGCCCGCCGCCACGAGTGCGGTCGCGTGGAAGTCGAGCTGGATCACCGGCTGGTCAAAGACCTTGCCGGCGGGCAGCACGCCCGTCCACCGGACCATGAACGGCACGCGGATGCCGCCTTCCCATGTCTGCGCCTTGGCCCCGCGCAACGGCCCGTTGTCCGACGAGTTCACGGCCTCCGGCCCGCCGTTGTCCGCGCAGAAGAGGACGAGCGTGCTCTCCTCCAGCCGATGCTCGCGCAGCTTCGCCAGCACCGCGCCGATGGCGTCGTCCATCGCGGTGAGCATCGTGGCGTAGGTCTTGCGCCCGCCGGTCAGGTTCGGGAAACGGTCGGCATGGCGCGGCGAGGCGTCCATCGGGCCGTGGACGGCGTTGAAGGGCAGATAGAGAAACCACGGCTCCTGCTTGTGCCGGTCAATGAACGCCAGCGCCTCGCGCTTGAAGGCGTCGGTCAGATACTCCTTCTCGTCCACCGGCTCGAAGCCGCGCAGGATCGGATTGGCTCCGGCGGGCCGCAGGTTCACGTAGCTGTGCGCGCCGCCGAGGAAGCCGAAGAACTCGTCGAAGCCCCGGCTCAACGGATGAAACTCCTTCGCGTCGCCCAGGTGCCATTTGCCGACCATGCCGGTCCTGTAGCCGGCGGCCTTGAGCTTCTGCGGCAGCGGCGTCTCGGTGAGCGGCAGGCCGAATTTCTTCTCCGGTGGCAGCGCCTGCCCGGGGTTGAACTCGTGGCCGAAGCGCGTCTGGTAGCGGCCCGACATCAGCCCCGCGCGCGTCGGGCTGCAATACGGCCCGCTGACGTAGCCGCTCGTGAAGCGCACGCCGTTCTTCGCCAGCGAATCCAGGTGCGGCGTGGGGATGTCCTTGCAGCCGTTCACGTCCACGTCGCCCCAGCCGTGGTCGTCCGAGACGATGAGCAGGATGTTGGGCTTGGCGGCGGACGCGGCGAGCGCGCTGGCCAGGAGTGAGAGGATGAGAAGTTGTTTCATGCGTCAGGGTCGGAGGGATGGACGCGGCCCGGCGGGGATTGGTTTCCGAAGCCCGCGACCCGCCCGCAAGGCGGCTTGAAACTTCCGCGCCGGCACCGGCGTCCAGCTGGCGTCGCAGGTTGAAAACTGATTTGCCAATCGCGGGCCTTCGCGGAGCCGGCATCCTCGTCCGAGGATGTGTGGTGCTGCTGCTTGCGACCCTGTCGGCGGCGGCGGCGGGCAGGACGCGCCCGGAAAAGCCGGTGAAAATGGACGAGGGGTTCAAGCCCTTCGCCGTCATCACGGAGCGAAACGTCTTCAACGCGAACCGCCATGCCGCGGACGCGCCCGCGCCGATGGCCGTCGCGCCCAAGCCCGCGCGCCCGCCGTCCGTCGAGGCGTTCGCGCTCCTGGGCACGCTCATCTCCGAGCGCGGCGCGGTGGCGTTCTTCGACGGCACGAGCACGGCGTATCGCAAGGCGACCGAGCCGGGCGACAAGCTGGGCACCTATACCGTCACCGCCATCGAGCACGACCGCGTGACGCTCAAGGCCGAGGACAGTGAGCTGTGCCTGCCGCTGAAGATGCAGTTCCGCCGCGAGGACCAGGGCGAGTGGCGGCTCGCGGACCTGCCCGACAACTTTCAGCCGACGCAGCCGCCCTCCGGCCAGATCTTCCAGCACCGCAAGTCTGATTCGCGGAAACCCGATCCGCGCACGCTCACGCCCGAGCAGGTTCGCGACTACGTGATGAGCAAGCACCAGCGCAAGCTGGAGCAGCTCGCGAACGACCCGGAGAAATCCGAGAAGCTCATGAAGGCGCTCGGCAAGGAAATCGAGGGCCGTGTCCGGAAGCTCGACAAGGAACTGGACAAGGCCGAGCGCAAGCTGCAGCAAGCGGTGCCGTGAACCCGTGCCGGCGACTTGTAGTCGCCGCGTTGCGGTGGATGGCTCGAAGCCCGTCCGTTTTGCCGTGTCCAACGGACGGCGACTGCAAGTTGCCGGCACGAGCTACTTCAGCTCCGCGTTGTCTATCAGCCGCGTCCTGCCGATGAACACCGCCAGCGCCAGGTGCGTGCCACGCGTGACGGCGATGGCTGGCTGAAGCGTCTCGGGGTCGAAGAACTCCACGTAGTCCAGCCGCGCGGCGGGCTGCGTGGCGATGAGCGCGGCGAGCTCCTTCTTCAGCACGTCGGCGTAATTTGGCGTGCGGGACGCGGCAACCACCTCCTTCGCCAGCTTCAGCGCGCGGAACAGGATCGTCGCCTGCGCCCGCTCCTCGGCGGAGAGGTATTTGTTCCGCGAACTCATCGCCAGGCCGTCCTTCTCGCGGCGCGTCGGAGCCACGACGACTCGCAGCGGGAAGTTCAGATCGCGCGTCATGCGGCGGATGACGGCGGCCTGCTGCCAGTCCTTCGCGCCGAACACGGCCACGTCCGGCAGCACGAGGTTGAAGAGCTTCGCAACGACCGTGGTGACGCCGCGAAAGTGCGTCGGGCGTGAGCCGCCTTCCATGCCTTGTGAGAGCCTTTCCTCGACGACGTAGGTGCTGTAGCCGCCGGTGTCGCGGCCCGGATACATCTCGGCGTCGGACGGGAGGAACAGCACGTCCACGCCGGCTTTCCGGCACAGCGCCTTGTCCCGCTCCAGATCGCGCGGGTAGGCGGACAAGTCTTCCGTCGGCGCGAACTGCGTCGGGTTCACGTAAATGCTGGCGACGACGATGCCGCGTTTGCCCACGAGCCGCCGGGCGCGGTGCACGAGGCTGAGGTGACCGCCGTGCAGGTAGCCCATCGTCGGCACGAAGCCGACGCGCGTGCCGGCCCGCCGCCAGCGGAGGGCGAGGCGTTGCATGGCGGCGGCGGTGGTGACGATGCGCATGGGCGGGAGTTTAGGCGGGAGAAGCGCCGCGTGTCCAATGCGCCGCTGACTTGTTCCTCCTGCTCTTAATCTTAATCCTAATCGTAATCCTGCTCCTCCCAGCCCGGTAGGGCCGACCTACCGGTCGGCCTGGGCTAATTCGCGAGAAGAGGCCGCGCAGCAACGCGGCCCTACCAATGCAAATGAGGAGCAGGATTACGATTACGATTACGAGCAGGAGTAGGAGCAAAACCCGCGCACCTTTCCGCACGGGCAGAGTTGCCCGCCGCCTTGCCGCGCGCCTACACTGGCCCCGTGCAAACCGAGCGCTACTCCGGCGAAGTCGTCTTCATCTACGCCTTCGACGTGGCCTACGACATGGTGCGCCAGCCCGTGAAGGAGCTGCTCGGCCAGCCGGTCGCGCAGTTCAGCGTGGACGCCAGCAAGCGCAGCCCGCGCCAGCTCTCCTTCTACCGCCCGCAGATGGTCCGCCTGCCGCCGCAGGAACGCATCGGCCCGCTCGGCCCCGTGCGCGTCCATCGCACCATCAAGCTCCTGCCCATCGGCGCCATCAGCATCACCGTCCATGTGCCGTTCGAGGTGAAGAGCCTGACGGAACTCGTCGTGTTCCATGATCTCCAGTTCAGCAATGGCTCGCTGCACGACGAGGTGAAGCGCCTCGCCGAGCAGGTGCGCAACGAGCTTCGGCCGTTCTACATCCGCCCGGTCGAACCGTTGAGCGAGGAGGAGGCTTACACGGTCTTCTGCTTCCAGACGCCGGCACACGACGGCAAAGATTTCCGCGCCGAGGACTGGCTGGCCTGCCATCGCCGTGAGGTCGCGTCGCTCCTCACGCAGGAGCACGACGTGCAACAGCTCTCCGACCAGGAGGTCGAGGAGTCCACCGGGCGTTTCCTCAGCTACTACCGCGGCGACATCGCGGTGGTGGACTGGGACGCCGCGCTCATCCTGGACGACCCGCGCAACTTCGAGGAGACGCTCTTCATCATGGAGCTGGCCAACGTGCAGCTCGCCGAGCTGGAGGCCTACGACCGCCTGCTCGACGACGCCCTGGAGCGCTCCTACCGCGACCTCTCCAACCAGCCCGCCCAGCGCCCCTCGAAGGTCATCATGCAGGAGCTGAAGGAAATCCGCGTGGACATGGCGCGCCTGAGCGACGAGCTGTCGAACATCTCGAAGTTCTTCGGCGACTGGCATCTCTCGCGCATCTACCAGGCGCTCTCCGCGCGCTTCCACCTCGGCGAATGGCACCGGACGATTGACGAGAAGCTCCGCACGCTCGACGGCCTCTACCAGCTCCTCAAGACCGACCAGAACAACCGTTGGATGCTCATCCTGGAGGCCACCATCGTCCTGCTCTTCATCCTCGACCTCGTGCTGCTGTTCACGATGAAGAAGTAGCGTGGAGCGCCGAGTATTGCTCGGCAGTGCGGGCAGTTGCCTCAAGGCCGGGAGATGCTCGGCGCTCCGCCCGCGTTTTTCCTTTTTCCTTTCCCGCCGTGCTTCCCTAGTCTCCGCCCGTGGCCCGTAAGGACAATGCAAACGACAAGGAGCAGCCGCCCGCGCGCGGCGAAGGGGGAATCCTCGGCCTCGTGCTGCTCGCCGCCGCCGTGCTGCTGCTGCTGGCGCAGTTCTCGTTCGACAAGAACGACGTGGCTGCCAACACCGCCGAGCCAAACCCGGAAATCCACAACCTCATCGGCCGGCTGGGCGCGCATGTGGCGAACGCGGGTTTCTTCACTTTCGGCGCGGCGGCGTATCTGCTGCCGCCGCTACTGGTGCTGATTGGGCTGGTGCCGTTCGTGGACCAGCTCCAGCACTTGCGCCGCCGCTGGCCGTGGTGCGTCGTGCTGCTGCTGTGCCTGGTTGGCCTGTTCGACCTGTTCCCCGGCGCGTTCGAGCGCATTGTCCGCGCCATCAACTCCGGCCACGCGGGCGGCACGGTGGGCATGTTGCTGAACCAGTATCTCTTCAAGCACTTCCTCGGCACCGTCGGCGCGTCGGTGGTTTTCCTGACGCTCTACGTCGTCGGCCTGATTTACCTCACCAACTTCGCGCTGCTGGACTGGGCGCGCAGCCTGTTCCTGCGCGGCGACGACTCCGCCGTGTCCACCGCCGACGCGAGTGCGGAGGAGCTTGCGCTGAACAAGCGGGCGAAGGAACTGGAGAAGGAAGCCAAGCGGTTGCAGGAAGAAGTGGAGAAGGCGGCGAAGGCCAAGGCCGCCAAGTCAGTGGAGCAACCCGCCGCGCCGGAGAAGGCCGGCCCCGAACTCGGCGCGGACGGCAAGCCCGTGCCCACGCCGCTCATCCGCGACCTCAGCGTCCCGCAGGCCCGCCCTGCGGACCTCACGGCCAAAGCCAAGCGCAAGGAGAAGGTCGAAGCGCCCCCTGCCGAAGATTGGAGTCCGAGCGGTGCTGCCAAACCCGGCCCTCTACCAGCAGACGACGCCATCATCATCAAGGCGGAGGAAGTCGTCGCGGCCACGACCGCGGACATTCTCAGCAAGGACAGCGCGCTCGCGAAGAAGACGGACAAACCGGAGAAGGCCGCCAAGCCCGCGAAGGTTGAGCCGTTGACCGAGCCGGTGAAAGCGCCGGAGCCGGAGCCAATCGCGCCCGGCGAGCCGCTCGTTCACATCGCCGATGCGCTGGCCGTTGCGGCCGCTGAGGCTCCGAAGCCCATCGAGGAAGCCAAGCCCGTCGAACCCGCCGCCGCTGTCCCGGCCCCGGCCATCTTCGACAACAGCGGCTCCGCCCCGCGCCCGCGACCGAAGCCGCAGCCCAAGAAGCCCAAGCCGATGACCGTCGCGAGCGTGCCGCTCATCGGGAACTACCAGGTTCCGCCGCTCGACTTCCTCCAGCACCCGGACATGACCGTGAAGCCCACGGAGTCGAAGGAGGACTTGATGGCGAACGCGCAGTTGATGAAGAACACGCTCGCGCAGTTCGAGATCGAGGTGGCGCTGGGCGACATCACCAAAGGCCCCACCATCACGCGTTACGAACTGCACCCCGCGCCGGGCGTGAAGCTGGAGAAGATCGCCGCGCTCTCCAACAACATCGCCGCCGCGCTCAAGGCCGAGCGCATCAACATCCTCGCGCCTGTGCCCGGCAAGTCCTCCGTCGGCATCGAGGTGCCCAACCGCGTGAAGACCAAGGTCATCATGCGCGACCTCCTCGAATCCGAGGAGTGGAAGCACAGCAAGGCCCGCATTCCGCTCGCGCTGGGCAAGGATGTTTACGGCACGCCGGTCATCGCCGACCTCGCGGACATGCCGCATGTGCTCATTGCCGGCAGCACTGGCTCCGGCAAGTCCGTCTGCATCAACTCCATCGTCGCCTCGCTGCTCTACCGGTTTTCACCGGACCAGCTCCGCTTCGTGATGATTGACCCGAAGGTCGTCGAGCTGCAGCAATACAACGCGCTGCCGCACCTCGTTGTCCCCGTCGTCACCGACCCGAAGAAGGTCATCCTCGCGCTGCGCTGGGTGGTCAACGAGATGGAGAAGCGTTACCAGATTTTCGCGCGCGTCGGCGTGCGCAACATCAAGTCGTTCAATGACCGGCCCAAGGACAAGCCGCTCCCGCAGGCCGAGCTGGAGTTGCCGCTCACCTCGAAGAAGGAGAAGGTCGAGGCCGGGGCGGACGGGTTCGCCGTGCAGATTGACGAGCAGATTGTCGTGCCGCGCGACGAGGACA
Source organism: Limisphaerales bacterium (assembly GCA_009773355.1). Lineage (GTDB taxonomy): Bacteria > Verrucomicrobiota > Verrucomicrobiia > Limisphaerales > SXTU01 > SXTU01. Next base: position 23,752 of record WRPG01000086.1, on the reverse strand, counting down.
TCGTCATCCCCGAGAAGCTCAGTTACATCGTCGTCATCATTGACGAGCTGGCGGACCTCATGCTCGTCGCGCCCGCCGACGTGGAGATGTGCATCGCGCGCATCACGCAGATGGCGCGCGCCGCCGGCATCCATTGCATCGTCGCCACGCAGCGTCCGTCCGTGGATGTCATCACCGGCGTCATCAAGGCGAACATCCCCGCGCGCATCGCCTTCCAGGTCGCGCAGAAGGTGGATTCACGCACGATTCTCGACGCGATGGGCGCGGACAAATTGCTCGGCAAGGGCGACATGCTCTACCTTCCGCCCGGCTCCGCGAAGCTCATCCGCGCGCAGGGCGTGCTCATCACCGACGAGGAAATCAACCAGTGCGTGGACTTTATCGCCAAGCAGGGCAAGCCCAGCTACGAGATGGAAATCCACAACGCGCTGCAACGGACGCCGAACAGCGTCGCGCAGCCCTTCGACGCCGAGGAAGGCGAGGGCGAGGACGAGGAGCTTATTGAGCAGTGCATCGAAGTTATCCGCAGCGAGCAGAAGGCGAGCGTCTCGCTCCTGCAACGGCGGCTCAAGATTGGCTACGGACGCGCCGCCCGCATCATGGACGTGCTGGAGGAGCGCGGCTACGTCGGCCCCAGCAAGGGCGCCGAGCCGCGCGACATCCTCATTGACCTCGACGGCGAAGGCCACGACGGCGCGGGCCAGCAGGCGTTGTGAACAATGGCTTGCCATGTTGAAGACGATGTGTCACATATCTGGCCAAGTATGGTGATCGAAGCGACAACCGAAAGCTTACTGCTGGACGTGCCTGCCGTGCGGCCCGTCCGGCAGAAGAAGCCGCGTCTTGGCCGCTACGAGGGCATTCGCAAGAAGCTGGAAAACGACACGTCGGATACGGCAAGGGTGTTTGTAGATTTTAGCGAGCAGGTTCCTCAGCCCAATGGCTTTCAGTTCATAGATTTGTTCTGCGGTGCCGGTGGCATGACGTGCGGCTTCACTCGCGCCGGCTACACGCCCAAGGCCGCCGTGGAGATCGTGCCCATCGCCTGCGACACGCATCACCGCAACTTTCCCAAGTGCAGGCTGCATCGCGGCCCGATTCAGGACTTTGACCCTGCGGCAGCATTAGCCGGCGCTGGCGAGATTCATCTCGTAGTGGGCGGTCCGCCTTGTCAGGGCTTTTCCGTCGCTGGCTTCCGCAACCCGAAGGACGAGCGCAATCAGTTGTTCCGCGAATTCATGCGGGTCGTGCGGACGGTGAAGCCTTGGTTTGTCGTAATGGAAAATGTCCCCGGCATCCTGACCTTGGCGAGCGGTGCGTTTTACCGCGCCATCATGGAGGCGTTTGCTGAGGCAGGGTATCCCACGGTTTCAGTGGCGGTGCTGGAGTCGGCGAATTATGGCGTGGCACAACTGCGTCCGCGCGCCATCTTCATCGCGAACCGCTTTGGGCGATGCAACCCGTATCCCTTGCCCCAACTGACTCCCGACCGCTACCGCCCCATTGAAAGCGCACTCCACGGCTTGCCGGCCAACGACCGTATCCCGGAAATCAACCACGAGTGGACCAGGCACTCGTCGGAAATGGAGGCGCGGCTGGCGAAGGTTCCGCCTGGAGGGTCGCTTTACGAATCTTTCTTCGACGCGTGGAAGCGGCAGTATCCCGGCCTGCCCAGCATGACCATCAAGGAGAACCACGGCGGCACACACGTCCACCCGCACTTGAACCGGGTGCTCTCGGCCCGGGAAATGGCGCGGCTCCAAACTTTCCCTGACGACTTCATCTTTTGCGGCCCAATGAAGAAGGCCATGTGGCAAATCGGCAACGCCGTGCCGCCCCGGCTGGCGGAAGTCATTGGCAAGGCTTTGCTCCCTTCACTCCGCGCGCTGGCCGACAAGCAGCCGGACCCATGCACGGCTACGGCAGAGTGGCGGCTGATGGAGCGGCCAGCTTGAGGTTGAGCGCCTCGCGCCACTTGGCGAAGTCATACCAACCGCAGCCGATGCAGCCCTTTTCTGCTTGGGTTCCAGAGGCTGGCGTGTGGCCTGGCCAGCGGTCATTCCCCTCATAGAAGAACCGGATTCCGAACGGTGTCCCTCGCTGGCCGGTTTTGAAGCAAACCTCACAAGCCCGGCTCTTGAGGAGATTGTGGTTTCCGCTTCCGTCAAACTTGAGCAGTTGAAACTTCTGCTCGATGTCCGCCTCGGACATTTCCCCTGACAGCTTGGTCTCGGTGGCTCCCCAGCGAATCATCGGGAAGCGGTGGTCAATGACCAGTTCGTGAACTGGACGCACGCGTTGCTCAATGGAATCCACGTTGCCGAAGTGTGCCAGCACCTTCTCGGCGAGTGCTTTCGGGATACTTGCCGGCGCATTCGCGGTCTGGTGTTCGCCAGTCCATCTGTCCCAGCGGGTCTTCCTGCCGCAATGCTCACAGAGGTCCGTCTTGGATTCAATCTTCAGGCCGGGTCGCGCCGAAGTGCCGCGCTGCAATCCTTGGATGCCACCGCCGCCTGCGAGTTGCCCACTGGGGATGCGCTTGTATTCGTGGCTACGACAATGCCAGTTCCCGTCCTCGAGGACCGCCCGCACCTTGGCCTGCAGACTCCCACGCTTGGGCTTGTTCACCGCTGCCTCCCTGCCTTCGCCCCGTCCTCAAGCCCTTTCAAGAGCTTGTCGGTCGTGATGCCCAATCCCTGCGCCACCTTCACAATCGCCGTCAGCGAAGGGTTGCGGACGCCGCGCTCCAGCCCGGAAACATACGTCCGGTCCAAGCTCGCCCGATGCGCAAGTTCCTCTTGCGAGATGCCCTGCGCCTTGCGCCGCTTAACAATGAGCTGGCCGAAGTTTTGCAGGATGGATTGTCGGGATGGCACGCTGCGAATCTAACCCGCAATGCAGATGATGCGTCCACGGACGATGTGTAACAGGCCAACGAGACAAATTGCCAACCAACTCGAACGTGGCAGTTTTCCCTCATGCGAGTCGCCACCATGACCAAAGCCTTGAACAAGCGGAAGTTCATTCCCTTTGAACTGGTCCTCGACAACGCGCGCGTCATCCGGATCAAGCATCCCGAGTGCGTGATGTTCAACGAGGCGAAGACAGTCGCCGTCGTGGCGGACGGCGAGCACCTGCACATCGTGGACTTGGACCATGTATCCAATCTCGCGATGCCAACGAAAGCCGCCGTCCGCTGAACGACGCCTTCGCTGCGGCGGGTTTGCCTGGTCAGTTCCCCAACGCCCCCACCGCCGTCTCCTGAAACGCCTTGCGAATGTCGGAGGCGTCGCCGTTCGCCATACGGGCGCGCTGGATCATCAGGATGTAGATCGTCCCGCTCTTCGGGTCGGCCCAGCTCTGCGTGCCGTAGGCACCGCCGTGGCCGTAGGTGCCGGGCGCGAGCATCGCAGTCACGCCCTGCGGCTGCTTCACGACCTGGAAGCCGAAGCCCCAGCTCATGCCTTCGGTGAAGCCGGTCTTGATCTCGCCGGTCTGCGTGCTGGTGAGCTGCCGGTGCGCGGCGGCGGAGAGGTAGCGTTTGCCGTTGGCCACGCCGCCGTTGAGCATCATCTGGTAGAACTTCGCCATGTCCGACGCCGTCGAGTAAAGGCCGCCTGCCGGGATGGCCGTGCGCCAGCGTGCGGTGAGCGGCAGGCCCTTGAGGAAGTAATTGTCCACCTCGGCGAGGCCCTTGTTGTCCGGGCCGGGCTGGTAGGACTTCGCCACGCGGCGTGCCTGCGCCTCCGTTGGCCAGAACGTCGTGTCCTTCATGCCGAGCGGCCTGAGGAGCCGCGCGTCGAGGAAGTCCGCGAAGTTCCGTCCGCTCACGACCTCGACGATGCGGCCCAGCGTGTTGATGCCGGGGTTGCTGTATTGCCACTTGCTGCCCGGCTCAAAGGCGAGCGGCTGGAGCGCGTAGGCCAGCGTGCGCTCGCCGAGCATCAGGTCGCGGCCCGTCTCGGGAATGTCGCTGTTCAAGCCGGCGGTGTGCGTGAGCAGGTCGCGCAAGGTGATGCGGCGACCCGGCTTCTTGAGCACGATGGCCTCGGGCGTCTTCGTCACGAGGAGCATCTGGTTCTTGAACTCGGGCAGGAACTTCTCCACCGCGTCGTCCACGGAGAGCTTGCCCTCGTCCTGCAACATCAGGATGGCGGTGCCGGTGAGCGGCTTGGTCATCGAGGCAATCCAGAACAAGTCATCCGCGCGCATCGGCTTCTTCGCCGCGAGGTCGGAGTAACCGACGGCGTCGAGCGCAACGACCTTGCCGCCGTGCGCCACGAGCGTGACCGCGCCGGAGACGACCTGTTTGTCCACGAACTCCTGCATCCGGCGTGGGATTCTCTTGAGCATCCAAGCCGTATCGAAAGGGTTCGCCGGGGATAGGGCGAAGGCGTTAGAGGCAGCGGCGAACGTGAACGGAACGGTGCTGAGGAAATGGCGGCGGTTCATGGGCGGAGGTTAGGAAGCGGTGCGGTGGGAGGCCAGTCTGATTTGAAGGCGAGTAATTAGTGATTAGTAATTAGTGCTGCGAGCGCTGACGAAGCGGACTCTTCACTAATCACTACTTACTAATCACTTCCCCTTCAGGCTCCCCAGCATCTCCAGCAGCGCCGTGACAATCTTCGTCGAAGCCTGCTCCTCCAGCCGGTTCGTCCCCAGCCAGGTCTCGTAGCCGCCGAGCCGGTGGTGCTCGGGCGTGGGCAGGTAGCCGTAGTAGCCGTTGGCAATCGAGTGCGTGAAGCTCGGCTTGAAGGGATTGCGCGCCTTCAGCTCCAGGCCCGTCTCCACAAACGTCTCACACGGGATGCCCGTGATGCCCACATCGCCGACGCGCAGTGCTTGAATCGGAATCGCCAGCCGCGCCGGATACTCGGCCATCCCGAGCGTGCGCTCGGCGTAAATCTCCTCCAGCGTCGCGGGCCGCGGCAGCGTCCTGGGGCGGCCGAGCACTTCCCTCGCGCGGGAAATCTGCTCGGGCGTCGGGCGGCGCGTGCCCAGCTCCAGCTCGCGCAACTGTCCGCCCAGCGGCACCCAGTCGTGATGCTTCACGCCTTGCAGCGCCTTGAACGCGACCGCCGCCACGTCGTCCGCCACGACGCGCATCTTCTCGTAGCTCGCCATCCGCTCGGCGGGCTTGGTGAAGTCAATGTTGTTGATGTTGCCGCTCGTGCCGTTGGCCAGCATCGCGACGAAGGCCGGGCGCTGCCGGTCCGCGCCGAGGAGCTGCTGCAGCCGGTCGCAGAACATCCCGTAGTAGTCCGCCGAGATGTGGCCGTTGCCCACGCCGCCGACGTAGTGCAGCGAGTAGTTCGCCAGCACCGCAATGGGCCGGCCCTCGGGCGACTGCACCGAGACGAGGACGACCTCCGGGTCGGTCGGGCCGGCGGGCCGGTCGAGGTCCTTGCTGGCGCGGGCGGGGTTCATCTTCACGAGGTCGTTGGTGCTGCCGAACGGGTTCACCGGCATCGTGCCGGGCTTGAGGAACCAGCGGCGGTTGAAGACGTGCCTCGGCTCGTTGCCCGTCGCCCAGCCGATGCGCGCGGGCGCGAGATTGTTGATGGCGCGGCGCACGCCGTCCGCGATGCGGCGGGCGACGAACTGCTGGTAATCATCGAGCGGCGTGTTGATGCGGAAGCGGTTTGTGCCCAGCGCGCTCGTGGCGGAGTGCGTGTGCGTCGAGGACATGAAGAGACTCGCGCCCGGCAGGCCGGTCTCCGCCGTCACCAGCCGCCGCGCCTCGTCATAAACCTCGCGCGACGCACCGAGCAAATCGCACACGACGATGGCCACGCGCGCCTCGCCGTTGTCCAGCACGAGGCAGCGCGCGTGCAGCTCGTCGTGGATGTGCGTGGAGGGGATCGGGTGGAAGCCGCCGATGATTCCACCACCGATGGCGGGCGTGAGATTGCTCGTGGCCGCGCCGGCGCGGAGCTGCTTCGCCTTCGGAGCGGGTGCCGCCAGCAGCGGCAGGCTTAGAGCCAGTGCCAGCAGCCAGCCGAGCTGGCGGAGAGATTTGTAACCGCAGCGAAGTGTGTGAAGTCCAGTCATACGCAAATTCTCAGTGTTGTTGCCGCCACCCCGTGCCGGCGACTTGCAGTCGCCGTCTGGCGCGAACAGCAGTCCCCGGCGGCGACTGCAAGTCGCCGGCACGGGCGCGCGCGTCGTCCGACGCTGCGGGGCCATTCTCCTTCTCCTCGCGGTCACGGTCCGCGCCGAGGTGAAGCTCCCCGCCATCTTCGGCGACCACATGGTCCTCCAGCGCGACACCGCCGTGCCCGTCTGGGGCACCGCCGCCGCCGGCGAGGAAGTCACCGTGTCCATCGCCGGCCAGACTGTGACCGCGAAGGCCGGCGCGGACGGCAAGTGGTCCGTGAAGCTCGCCAAGCTCTCCGCCGCCGGCCCGCACACGCTCACCGTGAAGGGGAAGAACACCGTGACGATTTCCGACGTGCTCGTGGGCGAGGTCTGGCTCGGCTCCGGCCAGTCCAACATGGCGATGACCGTCAACCGCGCGAAGGACTTCGAGGCCGAGCAGGCGGCGGCGAAGCTCCCGCAAATCCGCATGTTCATCGAGGCCTCCGGCGCGTCGGCCACCGCGCAGTCCGAGGGCAAAGGCTCGTGGGTCGTGTGCTCGCCGGACGCGGTCGCGCGCTTCTCGGCCACTGCGTATTTCTTTGGCCGCGAAATTCACCAGGCGCTCGGCGTGCCGGTCGGCCTCATCAACTCGTCCGTCGGCGGCACGCCCATCGAGTCGTGGATTGCCCCCGGAGCGCAGACGGCGTCACCGGAGTTGAAGGGCTTCTTCGAGTCAGCACGGAATTCCAAGAAGGCCGCCGACCCCGCCCAAGCCAAGGCGAAGTTCGATGCCGACCTCGCCAAATGGCAGGAAGCCGCCAAGAAGGCGAAGGGCGAGGGCAAGCCCGCGCCGCGCCGTCCGCAAGACCCCGTGGCGCTCGCCGAGCGCAAGGGCAATGTGGGCGGCCTCTTCAACGGCAAGATCGCGCCGCTCATTCCCTACGCAATCCGCGGCGCGCTCTGGTATCAGGGCGAGGCAAACTCGGTGCCGGAGAAGGCGCAGTTCTACGAGGCGCAGCTCAAGCTCCTCGTCACCGACTGGCGGAAACTCTGGGGCCACGAGTTTCCCTTCGCGTGGGTGCAGCTCCCGAACTTCGGCGGGCCGGGCCGCGACTGGCCGGCCGTGCGCGAGGCGATGCTCAAGACCCTGGCGCTGCCGCAGACCGGCATGGCCATCACCATTGACATCGGCGAGGAGAAGGACATCCACCCGAAGAACAAACAAGACGTGGGCCGCCGCCTCGCCGCATGGGCGCTGGGCACGGTCTATGGTCAGAAAGTCGCCACCAGCGGCCCGTTGCCCGCCGGTCATCAAGTGCGCGGGCGCGAAGTCGTTCTGAGCTTCAAGCACACCGACGGCGGCCTCATCGCGAAGGGCGGCGAGCTGAAAGGCTTCGTCATCGCCGGCGCGGACAAGCAGTGGCAGCCCGCGACCGCCCGCATCGAAGGCGACAAGGTCATCGTCTCCTGCGCCGCCTTGAAGCAGCCCATCGCCGTCCGCTACGCATGGGAGAACTGGCCGACGTGCAACCTCTACAACGGTGCGGGCCTCCCTGCCTCGCCCTTCCGCACGGACGACTGGAAATGAGTTGGCAGCAGCCGACGCAAGGAGGCTCTGACTTCATGCCGTGTCCATGCTAGGCGCATTTGAGATTGGAGCCTCCTGACGTTGGCGCTACCTTTTCGCGCATGACCACGCTCCGCCGTTTCACCGCCTTCCTTGTCCTTGCGCTCCTCGCGCCCTTTTGCGGCCAATCGTCCGCCGCCGCGAAGCGCCCGAACATCCTGCTCATCTACGCCGACGACCAGTCCTACAAGACGGTCGGCTGCTACCCGGAGTCGTGGCCGTGGGTGAAGACGCCGAACCTTGACCGGCTCGCGGCCTCGGGCGTGCGCTTCCACGCGGCGTATCTGGGCGCGTGGTGCATGCCCTCGCGCGCCTCGATGCTCACCGGCCATCACCCGCACGGCGTCGAGAGCATGAGGATGGAGGGCCGGTATCCCGCCAGCGCCTACGACCCGCAGCAATGCCCGTTCTGGCCGGCGGTCCTCCGGCAAAGCGGCTACCACACCGGGCACATCGGCAAGTGGCACACGGGCGTGGACTCCGGCTGGGGCCGCGACTGGGACCATCAAATCGTCTGGAACCGCCCGCAGCATCCCGAGAACGCCGGGGCTTACTACGAGCGGCAAATCCTCGCCATCAACGGCAAGGAGGAGTGGATGGACGGCTACCCCGCCGACAACTACTCGCAATGGGCCGAGGACTACATTCGCGGCAAGACGCGCGTGGCCGACAAGCCGTGGTTCCTCTGGCTCTGCTACGGCAGCATCCACGGCCCGTCGAAGCCCGCCGCGCGGCACAAGGGTCTTTACGCCAGCGCCGAGGTGCCCGTGCCCAAGGACATCTTTCCGCCGCGCCCCGGCAAGCCGGCCTACCTCGACGACACGCAGGCGTGGACCAAGGACGCCGCCGGCAAGCCCATCACCGGCAGGAGCGGCGAGGCCTTCGGCGACACGAGCGGGAAACAACGGCAGTCGCACGCGGCCTTCGTGCGGCAGATGAACGAGTGCGTCCCGGCGATTGACGAGGGCGTGGGCCGGCTGATGGCCGCGCTCAAGGAAACCGGCCAGCTCGACAACACCCTCGTCATCTACACCGCCGACCAGGGCTTCGGCATGGGCGAGCACGGCTTCCGCACCAAGCTCGGGCCTTACGACGCCACGTATCGCTCGCCGCTCATCATCGCGATGCCGGGCCTCACGCCGGCGGGCAAGGTCTGCAACGTGCCCGTGAACGCGCCCGACCTCGTCGCCACCTGCGCGTCGCAGACCGGCGTGAAAATCCCGTGGGCCACGCACGGCCGCGACCTGACGCCGCTCTTGAAGAACCCCGCCGCCGCCTGGCCGCACCCGTGCCTCTACGAGTTCACCGGGGAAATCTACGGATCGAGTGTCGCCCGGCTGGTGAAGAGCGAGCCGGCGAAGGCCGAGTTTCACAACGTCCCGTGGTATGCCGCCGTGGTGCAGGACGGCTGGAAGCTCATCCACTACCTCAAGCCCGGCACCGGCGACGAACTCTATGACCTGAAGCGCGACCCGGACGAACTCACCAACCGCATCGCCGCGCCCGAGGCCAAGGAGCGGCTGGCGAAGCTGCGTGCGGCGTTGCAGGCGGAGTTGGAGCGGACGCAGGCGGGGTTCGGCACAGGCCAGCAGCAATAGTTCAAGCGCTTCAACATGGCCGCCAACGCTCCAGCATTCCTTCATGCGACTGGTCTGGATATTTCTCGGGCTGGCTCTGGTGCTGGCCGTGCCGTTTCTCCTCTGGGGTGACGCGAAGCTGTTCACCCCGGAGGGCGCGGTGGCGTGGCTGCGCGGCTTCGGGCAGTGGGCCTGGCTCGCAGGCATGCTGCTGCTGGTGGCCGACCTGTTCCTGCCAGTGCCGGGCACGGCGGTGATGGCAGCGTTGGGATTCACCTACGGGCCGGTGCTGGGCGGACTGGTCAGCGCCGGCGGCTCGTTCCTCTCCGGCGCGGTGGCTTACGGGCTGTGCCGCGCGCTGGGACGCCGGGCGGCACTTCGATTGGTTGACGAAGCGGACCTGACCAGGGGCGAGGCGCTTTTCCAACGCTGGGGCGCGTGGCTGGTGGTGCTGTCGCGCTGGCTGCCGCTGTTTCCCGAAGTCATCGCGTGCATGGCGGGGCTGACCCGCATGTCGCCGGCAGTCTTCTTCCTTGCGCTGGCCTGCGGCTCGGTGCCGCTGGGCTTCACCTATGCGGCCATCGGCCATGCGGGTGGGGAGCATCCGAAGCTGGCTCTGCTCGTGAGCATGGGGCTGCCGCCGTTGCTGTGGTGGGCGATCCATCGGTTCCTTTTCCGTGACTCCGGGAAGCCGAATGAAGGCGGGCGTTGAGCTGCCCTCCGCTGTCACGTCAGCGTGCCAGCGCGAGGCCGGCGGCGATGATGACCAGCAGGGCGGCCAGGCCCATCAGCACCAGCGACCGCATCCGCGCGCTTTGGAACATCCTCCCCAAGTCCTCCTCCAGCTTGAACACGGCCATGAGCAGTTCGCCTTCGCGGGTGTCGGCGGTCTGCGCGGCGGCCATGCCGTCGGCGGTCGGCTCGGCCTCGTGGAAGGTGGGTTCCTGACGGTTGAGCAGCTCATCCAACCGCGCGCGCTCCTCGCGGAGCCGGGCGAGTCGCCGCTCCAGTTCGGTGTCCAATGCGCTGATGTTGAAGGCGAGGAACGGCGGGCGCGGGCTGGTCAGCTCGCGGCGGAGCCGTTCCAGCCGCTGCTGCCAGCGGGCCGACTCGTTCAGCCACGCCTGCCGCGCGGTCTCGAAGTGCGTGGCCTCGGCGATGACGAGCGCGATGGCTTCAAGGTATTCGGGATCGTCCTTCCGCAACATCGCCTCCAAGACCGGTGGCGCAGCGGCGATGAACTTCGCGCGGCGATCGTGCCACTCGTCGAGCAGCGCGTTCCAGTCGCGGGCGAGGATCAGCCGCTCGGCTTGCGCGCGGTCGAAACGGAGCTGCTGCCGGTCCAGCCACGCGAGCGAATCCGCCAACATGACTTGGTCGTGCGTCTGAAAACCCGCCGGCTCCGCAGTCACGAGCGCAACAGCCTCGTGCCAGGAGAGCGGCTCTGCTTTCGTCAGCAGTGCGTTCAGTCCCTTGTGCTGCGCGCGGGCGAACTGGCTGCGGCGCTCCTCGACCAGCGGCCAGACCGCGTTCTCGTGCGGGCTGAGAATCATCTGGTCGGCGAGCGTGCGGTTGACCGGCAGTTTCTGCGCCCGGAAGAACTCCCACGCGCCCCGGTGCCGCGCAGCGGCTTTGGAGAGCCAGTTGTCGCCGCGCAATTCCTCGACCCACTTGGGCAGCGAGCTTTCCAGCACGCCGACCGCGACGGACAAACCTTCCTCACGACCGACGAGCACGTCGCGCGCGGCGACCCCGGTGCGCGGGCCGACGATGTGCCGGCTGGCCAGCTCATCGAGCAGCTTCTCGGCTTTCTCCCGCGACACCCCGAGCCGGCGCTCGAACTGCATCGGGCTGGCGTGCTGCTCGGCGCGCACCAGCTCAATCGCGCGGCGCAGCAGGTCAATGTCGTCGCCACTGGTGTCCTTCGAGTCCGGCACCGCGCCGGGCTGCGAGAGGCGGAGCGCGGGCAGGTGCTGGACGGCGGCGTTCACCGCGAGCCAGTCGGGCGTGATGACCGTGCCGCGCAGCACGAGCGGCAGCGTCGGGTCCATCGCCAGCAACGCGGCGGCGAGCTTCTGGTCCTCGTCAAGCTTGCGGTCAGCGGTAATGTCGTCGAGGCGCGCGCCGAGGTCGGCGTCGCGCAGGACGTTCTTCACCCAGTCGGCGATGGAACCGCGCGTGAGCCGGCGCGTGGCGTCGTCCCAGTTTTCCACCAGCGCGACGGCCAGTTCCGCCGGGTCGCGGTAGTCGCGCCCGGCGAACTTGTAAGGCTCCTTGCGGATGGAGGCCTCGCCGCCAGCTTCGAGGCCGTAGTGGACGGGCAGGTCGCGCTTGCCTGAGAGCCACGCCTCGACCTGCGCGAGACCCCAGCGTTTCGCGTGGTCGCGCGTAAGCAGGCCACGGATGAGCAACGACCAGTCGGGCGGCAGGTCCGCCGGAACTTCGACGCCCCGCGTGACGAGGACGAAGTTGACCGTGCGCTCGTCGAGTCCGGCGAAGGGGTGCTTGCCGGTCAGCAGCTCCAGCAGCATCACGCCGATGCTCCACCAGTCGCTCGCGCGCGCGACCACGCCGGTCATCGCTTCGGGCGCGGCGTAGGCGGCGGTGCGGTTGGCGTTGCTGAAGTGCAGCGAAAGGTCGGAGAGGCTGGAGATGCCGAAGTCCGCGAGCACGATGTCGAGCGGGTCGCGGGACCGGACGAGGACGTTGGCGGGCTTGAGGTCACGGTGGATGATGTCGGCGGCGTGGACATCGGCAAGCGAGCGGGCCAGTTCGGACAGCACGGCGCGCAAGCCTTCCTGCGGCGCGGGACCAGCGGGGAAAAGCTGCGCGAGCGAGCCGCAGCGGATGAACTCCTGCACCTCGAAATGCCGCCCGTCCACCTCGCCCGTAGCCAGCACGGTGACGACGGAGGAATACTTGAGCCGCCGCACGGCCGCCTGAATCTCCGCCTTGGGCCGGATGCCGTAGCGGAAGAGCTTCAGCACGGCCGGCTCCTGCGTGCGCGGGTGCGTGAGCATCCAGAGATCCGCCTCGGCGGAGGTCACCTGGATGGGCCGCGACAACTGCCACTCGCGGAACATCGCGCCCGGCGTGAGCGCGAACGAGGCCGCCCCGTCCGCCGGCTGGCCGCGCGATGTGAGCGGCTTGGGCAGCCCGGTGAACGACGGGGCCGACTCGATGATCGTCGGCACCGAGGCGGACGCGCCCGGAGCGTTCGGCTCAATGATGGTCTGGGCGGAGTTCACGCGACAGGGCAGGCGCGTCTTGGACTGCGGTGGCAGAGCGCAGCGGCGACACCGCTTTGGCTTCCCGCGGAGCGGAACGTCTCACGATCCACCAACCGCTTCGCGGGACTGAAAAGCGGCGTGGCGCTTCGCTGCCCGCCGCAGTCCAAGACGTCGCGGACTTCCCGCTGCACTTGAAGTGGCTGGCGCTGCTCCTTGCTCATGCGCCTTGCTTGAGTCCCGGCTTCGCCTTCGCCCGCGCCGCCGGAGCCGCCTGGTCCCGCTTCACCACGCGGACGGGATGGCTGCCAGCGGGCATCTGCATCTTGAACTTCGCGCTGAGGCCGCGCGCGGCCATCTTCTCGCGGATGCGCGCGTGGTCGGCGCACCATTCCTCCTCGCGCTCATGGTCGCGGAGACGTTGCTGCTCGGTCATCTCCTCCGAGTCGGCGTAGCGCACCATCGCGGTCTGGAGCATGGACAAGTCGTTGTTGGCGACGACCTCGACGGCGTAGTCGGACTCGCCGGGCTTGCGGACAACCAGTTTGCCGGCCTGCACCAGCGCCGTCTCCATGCCCTCGTTCGTCTCGTAGCCCAGCTCGGTGAGCGATTCGAGAATCGCCCGGCGCTTGCGCTCGCGCTCCAGCCGGGCAAGTTCGCGCTGCTGAGTTTCGGCAAGGCGCTGCTTCCAGGGTTCCAGCGCGGTGATGCGTCCGGCGCGGCGGACCTCACGTAGCTCCGCGACCACCGCGTCCACGGCGGTCCCGGCATAGGGCGCGGACTCCGCGAGTAACGCATCCACCTCGGCCAGCCACTGCTCGATGGCGCGCAGATCCTTGAGGCGGCGACTGGCTTCGAGCACGAGGCTTTCGTAGAGCGTGCGGCGGCGTGACATGTCCTCCTCCGCGCGGACGGTTTCGACGCGGCGCATGAGGTCCGCCCAGCCACCGGTGTCCTGCAACACGGCCATCTTTGCGAGCAGTCCGTCGAGTTTCTGCAACACGCGGTCCTCGTCAGCCTCCGCCGCTGCCGCGACCGGCCTCGGGTTTTTCGCGAGGAACTCCGCGAGCGTGACAGTGCGGGCCGATCCAAGGCCGAGCTTGTCAGCCATCAGGCGCTTCTGCGTGGCGTTGATCTCATCCTCCAACGCGCATTGCAGCGCGGCCAGCGAGCGCTCGGCAGCGGCGAGCTGGCTTTCGGCGGCCTCAAGCTGCTCAACGCCCGACGCACTCAAGTCCGCAGCCAGCGGCGGCGGCGCAGACACGCTTGCCCGGGCTTCGCGGGCGCGGGCCAGCAGCCGCTCGCGCTCGACGGCGGGCCAGTCGCCGGGGATGGCGGACTTGGCGAACGTCTCGATGCGCTCGGCATTGCGACGCAACTCCACCGCGCGCGTGGGCAGGGTGTGGAAACGGCGTTGCAGGTCGGCGACGCGGCGCTCCAAGCGGTCCTCGGCGGCGCGGCGCTGGTTGTCTATCCCGGCAATCTCGCTGGCCACCAGCGCGACAGCGGCATCGGCCTTGCCCTCCTTCGCGAGGTCGTCGGCCCGGTGCATGATGACGTCCACGGTGGATTGCAACGCGTCCGTCTCGATGCCCAGCCCGCGCATCCGGGTGAGCAGGCCGTCGAGATACTCACGCTGCTGACGGAATGTCTCCAGCAGGCGGCGCTGTTCGAGATAGTGGCTGGCGAGATTGGCGAGCGCCACCGCGCCCAGCGCGCCGACGCCGATGAGCAGAGCGATGGGAATGAGAGCGGGAGCAATCGGCGCAACCACCACGCACTTGGGTCCACTCATAGGCTTGTGGCGTCAGTATGCGGAAGGCCGGCAGGCACGGCGAGTCCGAATTCCACCGTAGGCATGGTAGGGCGCGGTGCCCTCACCGCGCCGCCGAATAACCAGGGCTTGCGGGTGGCCGACGGCGGGGTGAGGACACCCCGCCCTACCACGGTTACTTCGCCTCCAGCCGCACCGTCGGCACGCCGTCGGTGAGCGCAAGTTGGGTGATGGTCACGCTGCCGCCCTCGCCCACGTCGGCATCGAAGAGCGCGCGGGCCAGCGGGTTGATGAGCCAGGCTTCGAGCTGGTTGCCCACGCCGCGGCCGCCGTTGCTCAGGTCGCGCAGGCAGTGCTCGCGGAGCGTGTCCTTCACCGCGTCGGGCAGTGTCACCTTGATGCGCTGCTTGTCCGCGAGGCGGTCCAGGATGCCGGCGACCATCTTGTCGAAGATTTGCGCGGCCACCTCGGGCCGGATGAAGTCGAAGACGACGATGTTCTCGCCGATGCGGTTGAGGATTTCCGGCCGGTTGAGCTGGAGCTTGAAGTAATTGGCGATCTCGCCGCGCACCTTCGACTCGACCTGCTCGTAAGGCTCGTCGGGCTGAACGTTGAGCACGCGCCGGCCCTCGTCGTCGTGTTTGTAGATGCCGAGGTTCGACGTGAAGACGATGACCGCCTCGCTGAAATAGACGCGCTCGCCGCGCCCGCTGGTGAGCACGCCGTCGTCGAGAATCTGAAGGAACTTGTCGAGGATGCGCGGGTGGGCCTTCTCAATCTCATCGAAGAGCACGACGGAAAAGGGCTTCTCGCGGATCGCGTTCGTCAGCTCGCCGCCCATGTCCGAGCCGATGTAGCCGGGCGGCGCGCCGATGAGCCGCTGGTCCGCGTGCTCGGCGGAGAACTCCGACATGTCGAAGCGGATGTAGGCGCGCTCGTCGCCGAAGAGCAGCTCGGTGAGCGTCTTGGCCAGCTCGGTCTTGCCCGTGCCGGTGGGGCCGGCGAGGAACATCACGCCGCGCGGCTTGCCGCCGGCGCGCGAACCTTGCGAGCCGCTCAGGCCGGTGACGGCGCGCTTGATGATGTCGAGCGCCTTGGTGACGGCGGCCTGCTGGCCCTTCACGCGGCGGCGGATGAAGTCGCCCGCGTTCGCGATTTTCTTCCGGTCGAGCCGCTTCCACGGGTCTTCCGTGACGCCGAGCTTGTAGCGGCGCACAGCTTCGCCGATGTCGTCGAACTTGAGCTGCTCGCGCCGGCAAAGCTGCGTGATGGCGATGACATCGGTGAGCACCATACCCTCCGTCTGCTCGACGAACACGTCGTGCAAATCCTCGCGGCGCTTCTCCTCGGCCTCGATGAAGCCGGGCAGGCTCGGCGTGATCTGGGTGATGAGCGCGCGGCGGATGATGTGGTCCGGGCGCGGGATGGTCACGGCGCGGAGGCGCGGGTTGTTGAGCACGAGCCAGTCGGGCAGGTCGTTCTCCTTGTCGCACAGCCAGAAGACGGAGTTGAACTGCGCGAGCGAGTTCGTCGCGGTGATGTGCGGCTGCGCGCCGTGGCACTGCACCAGCGCCTTGCTAAAAAACTCATGCTCGCCGCCGTCGAGCGAGTCCACGCGCTTCACGTAGCGCGAGGCGAAGTCGAGGAAGACGGCGATGAAATGCTCCTTGTGCGCGACGACGCGGTCGAGCGTCTCCAGCGCCTTGGGCAGGCTGCACTTGGCGCGGCCCGTGTTGTCGAAGGAGAGCTTGAACGTGTCCGCGAAGAACTTGCGCGTCACGTCCGCGAACTCGCCGCGCGGCGTGAGGACGCCGAAGCCCTCGACCGCGTTGAACTCCAGGAAGAACTGGTAGCCGCGCAGCTTGAGCGCCTCGGTGACGCTGGCATTGAGCGCGAGCGGGGCGTATTTGGGCGGCTGCGCCGGGACGGCGGGCTGCTCGGGCTGGCCATCGGCAGCGGGCACGGCGGGCTTCGCGGTCTGGGCGGCTTCGAGCAGGAACGGGTAGCGGTCACGGATGTTGCCGGACAGGATGAACTGCGACTTCACCGGCAGGAAACGGAGCACGTCCTTGATCCAGCGCGGCGTGGCGACATCGGCGAGAAACTCGGCTTCGGTGGGCATGGGACAAGAGTGAAGCGACAAGCACTTCGCGGGCAAGTCAGGAAAGGTGATTGGGAATAGGAGATGGGAGACAGGGAAGATCGGTGCTCCCCATCTCCTATCCCCTATTTCCCATTCCCTACTTTCAGTCTCACCTCGCACTGCGTGGACAGCTTCAAAGTGTGCTCGCTCGTGAGCGGCTGCGGTGCGCCGCGCGGGAGTTCGCGGCCGTCGAGCTGCGTGATGTTCTGCACGCCGGCCAACGCGGTGACAAACCATTGTCCGTCGCGCTGCGTGAAGGAGACGTGTCGTCGCGAAACGGTCCCGATGCCGGAGAAGACCTGGCAACCCACGGTGCCCTCGCGCCCGATGATGTCGCCGTCGCGACACTCGAAGTTCTGTGCGCCGACGGACAGAAGCAGGCTTGGAACTGGTGGGGAGGCGGAAGTTGCCGCTGGTTGCGCTAACGCCTTCTCCGCCGACGGAGTGCCGCCGCTGGGCACGACCGCGCTCAGGTCGTTCCCGCAGCCCGTGCCGCCGCAGAGCAGGGCGAAAGACTCGTTCACCGTGCCGCAGAGCGGGCAGACCTTCTTGGCGGAAGCGGCGACAGCGGGAGCCGCAGTCGGTGCCGATTCCGCCTTCGCCTCCGCCTTGGGCGGCTCCGTCGCGACCGCGACGAGGTCGAAGATGGGCTGGCCGCAGCGGGCGCAGAACGCGTCGTGCTCGGCGTTGGCCTGGCCGCAACCGCAGTGTTTCACTCGCTGGCTCATGCGCGGACTTTCACGGGCTGGTCGGACGTGACGGTGTCGTAGCCGAGCGCGCGGAGCTTGTCGCGCAACTTCGCCATCGCGCCCGGCTCCGGGATGCCCGCCATCCAGATGTCGTCACCCTCCATCATCAGGTCGAGGCGACGCTGCGGCTCCCACGCGCGCCGGTCGAGGTCGGCGGGATAACGCTCGCGGGCGAGCGGCGTGAGCAGGAAGACGCGCTGGTTGTCCGAGCCGCGCAACGCGAGCGTTTGCCCCGCGTGCGCAACGAACGGCTCGGAGATGAGCACGTCGGCCAGTGTGAGAATGTCCGCGTGCTGGGCGAAGAGCTTTTCATTCGCGTAGCCGGAGAAGACCAGCAAGTCACCAGCACACCGGGTGCGGAGCGCTTGCAGCAGTTCGCGCAGCGCGTCCGGCTGGTCAAACGGTTCGCCGCCGGAAATGGTCACGCCGTCCGCCTCCGCCAGCCAGCCGGCGCAACCGGCGAGCAATTCGTCCAGCGCGATGCGGTGGCGCGGTTCCGTGTCCCAGGTGTCGCGGCTCACACAGCCGGGGCAATGGATGGAACAGCCCTGCGTCCAGATGCCCAGCCGCCGGCCATGCCCCAGCGTGGTGACGGGGAAGTGAACCTTGTTGATGGCGATGTGCATGGGCGCACCGCTGGAATAGCACCAATGAGGCGCGGCGGAAAGGGAGAGCTTGGGCGGTCGGGTTGCGCCGTGCTGGCGGTTTGCAACCGCCGTCAGCAGGGCTGGAAATCTCGCATCGCCTCGGCCTGCTGAACGGCGCGGACGGCGATTGCAAATCGCCGGCACGGGTTTCGGCTCAAACGCGCAGCCTGGGCTGCACGCCGAGGGTGCCGCGCAGGGCGGCGAGGTGCTCGGGGGTTTGGGCGCGGCGGAGTTCGGCCCAGGCGGTGTCGAGGCGGTCGCGGATGTTGAGCTGGGTGGAGACGCCGCGCGTGTTGGTGCGGGCGAGGAAGGCTTCGAGGTTCTTCACGCGGCGTTGCCAGAACTTCACGTCGGCGGACTGCTTCGTGGCCAGCCGCTCCGCATACCAGTCGCTCGCAAGCAGCGACTCGCGGGTGAAGAGCGCGCGGATTTCCGGGTGGGCGAGGTCGCGGCCTTCGTGCTGGCCGTCGCGCATGATGTGGAGCAGCGCGCGCAGCGGCGGGCAGGCGAGTTCGATGCCGCCGTCGGCGAAGTAGTGCTCCGCCACGCGGCGCGCGGTGGAGACGATGTTGTCCACGCCGTCGGCGAAGACCGCCTTGTCCTGCAATTCGGGCCGCAGCATTTCGTCGGTGAAGACGCTGTGCGGGTAGTTGAAGACGCGGCCGAAGTAGTGGCGCACGAACCGCCCGGTGATGCGCCAGCCGAGCCGGCTCGCGAGCACGCGCTGGCCGTTGAAGTCGAAGTCCTCGCAGCGCTCCAGGTAGCCCTCGCGCTTCATGAACTCCGGGTCGCGCTCCTCCGGCCCCATGCGGCACCACAGCTCGGGCACGAGCAGGCTGATGTCGTGGTCCACGCGCACATTCGGGCCGACGCTGCCGGCGCAGGTCACGAACACGCCGCCGCCGGTGAGGATGTGGCTCACGAGCGCGGCGTTGAGGTCAATGATGGGATGCAGCGCGTTGAACGGCCCCTTGGTGAGCGCGCCCTCGGAACCCGCGCCGGTGGTGGACGGCGACTTGCCGGTCATGCTGGAGATGAACTCGATGAACAGCTCCGGCAGTTCGAGATGGTGAATCGGATTGAAGACGCACAGTGGCCGCACGCCCGGCTCCGGCGGGTTGTTGCGACGGCCCGGCAGCACGGCGTTGACGGGCCGGTGCAGCGGTTCGCTCGTCGGCACGCGGCGGAAGAGGCGTGTGGCCATCTCGGCGAGGTGGAACTCGCGCGGGTGGATGAGGTCGTGGCGGTTTTGGAGGTAGCGCGGGTTCTTCGTCATCTTGCCGTCCACGAGGCGCGGCTGGGCGGAGCTGACGAAGAACTTGGGCCGGCCCGTCTCCCTCGCGGCGGCGCGGATGAGGTCGGCCATCGGCGGCGTGAACTTCACGAAGTTGATGCTGTCCTCCAGCTCGTGCCGCGCGTCGGCCCGCGTGAGCGGCTGGTAGTTGGAGAAGAAATTGCCCGGCTGCGCGAAGTCGCTCTCGGCCTGCTTGTCGTAGCCGCGATGCACCGCGTCGTCGGGCCGCTGGAAGAGGCGATACTCGCAGTTCTGGACGAACTTCAGCGAGCGGCCCGGGTCTGAAGGCCCGGCGAAGGAGGCGCGCGTGAGGAAGGCGGTTGCTCCCGCCGCCGCTTCGGTGCTCGCCGGCTGGGGCGCAGGAGAGCTGTCTTTCTTCACAACCGCCGCCGGCACCACCACGCTCGCGCTGATGTCGTCCTCCTGTTGGAGCTTCATCGCGGGGTGGAAATCCTTGCGCAGGCTGAACACGCGCCACGCGCCGTCGGGGTCGAAGCCCACGCGCAGGTAGTTGGTCACCAGCTTGCGGTTGTCGCACTTCAGCTCGTAGCCGGGCACGCCGTTGACGATGTCCACGCCGAAGTGCTCGCGCCAGTTCTTGCCCCATTCCGGCTTGTGGAAGCGCTTCACCACGAAGACCAGCTCCTTCACATACTGCGGGATGGCCTCCAGCCAGGCGTTGAACTCGTCCGCGTAGTCCCGCGGCGACGGCGTGAGCAGCTTGATGACGGAGCCGAGGGAACGCTCGCGGCTCATGACCGTGCGCGCGTCCGTGCCGTTGCGCTCCGGGTCGCGGAAGCGCTGCGAGTAGTCGCGCTCCAGCAGCCCGGCCACCGTGTCGAAGTCCTGCCTGAAGTTGGCGACGAAGACCGGGCCTTGCAGAATCGCGTCGGAGAGCGACTTGGAAATCTCCGACTTGCCGCCGCCGGAGACGGTGCAGGGCTTGTGGCAGAAGGTGCCTTCGCCGCGCGTGCCGACCAGCCGCCACGCGCGGTTGCCCGGCTTCTCCATCTGGACCTTGTAGCCGCTGGGCCGGACGTAAGTATGCCCGGCGAGCAGCTTGACGCTCTGCGGCCCGCGCTCGTTGGTCCACGTCACCAACTGTGTGCGGAGGTCGAAGCTCGCGTCCTCCGGCACGTAGAGCACGTCGGCGAACTTCCGGTCCACGGCGTAACCCTCGGGTTTCAGCTCCATCACGTCTGCGAACTGCGCCGCCGCATCCTCAAACGAGTGCCCGCGGTCCTGCACATGGACTCCGCCGGCAAACTCCTCGCCGAGGTCGTAGCTCGGGAAAACCAGCGCGCCGCCGGAGTGCTCCTCCTCGCAGAGGCCGAAGAGATTCGCGGCGAAGCTGATTTGCGTCTTCACCTCCTTCTTGCAGTAACCGAAATAGTTGTCCGCGATGAGCGTGACGATGACGCCGGACTCGTCGCGCGCGGTGAGCTTGAACGCGGAGCCGTCGTTGTAGCGCTCGTCCTCGCCGCGCCAGCACATGCCGTCGCGGCGCTGGCGCTCGGTGGCCTTGTCCCAGTGCGGCAGGCCCGCGTCCTTCTTCGTCACCGTGGTGAGATGCGGCGCGAGGATGACGCAGCCGGTGTGGCCGGTCCAATGCTCCACGTCCAGCGCCGCGTCGTTGACCGGCAGATACGGGTCGCCCGCGTTGCCGAAGATGCTTTCGACGAAGTCGAGGTTGCTGACGAGGTTGCCCGGCGCGAAGAAGCGAATCTCCATCGTCTTCTCCGCGCAGAAGCCCGGCACGGCCGGACACACGAGCGGCCGCAGCAGCAGTGAGACGAAGCACTCCGCCGGCACCGGCTGCGATGCCGTGAAGGGCAGGCGCAGCAGTTTCTGCGGTGGCTTCAGCGCGGCCTGGAGCATCAGCCCAAACGTGTGGGCGGGCACGACCTTCTTGTCGTCGGGAATCGGCAGGCCGCCCTCGGCGACGTGGAAGACACCGGCGGTCGTGCGCTTGTCCTTGGCCGGGTTGTGCAGCACGCCCTGCCGCACCCGATACGAGCTGACAATGTCGGAGCAGAACTCATCCTTGTCCGGCGGCAGCGACAGCGCGCGCGCGACGCCGTGCCGGTCCAGCACGAAAGTCTGGTGCGGCAGCCGCACAGCCACGCCGGTCTCGTGCAGGTATTCGTCGAGGAACTGCTGGATGCGCCAGTCCACCGGTGCCTGGTAGTCGGAAAGCAGCCGCTCCGTCTCGCGATGCCGCGCGAGGAGCGACTCGGTGAGGTCGTGGAACTCCGCCGCGTCCGCCGTGTCGAGCGTGGGGCAGCCGAGCGCGGCGAGCTTGAGGTTGATGTAGGTGACGAGCTTGGGGTCGGTGAGCGGGGAGGCGTTGCCACCGAGGCCGATGGCGCGCTGCAAGTCAGCCTTCATGCGAGGCGGACTCTAGGGAGGCGGCGCATGACAGGGCAAATGACAAATTCTCGTGGGAAGCAACAATGCGGCGTATCGGCGGCGGGCGCGCCGGGGCAACGCATCATCCGCCGGCTTGAGCCAAGCGCACGCGGGCAAAGGAAAAGGCCCGGCGGGTGCCGGGCCTTGCCTTGAACTTGCCGGAGAAGCTTAGAACACGCGGGTGCTCTCCTCCTCGACGATGGGCGAGCTGAGACCCTCCTCGGTGAAGGTGAACTTCACGCGGGTGTCGCCGGCGCTGACGCCCCGGGCGGTCAGCTTGAACTCAACCACGCCCTTGGAAGGCAGGCGGGGCACGGTCTGGAACTTCACGTTCTGGCCGGTGACGGTGCCCTGCTGGGTGGCCACGGGCGCGATGTTCGCCGGGAAGACGGCGATGGTGTTGATGTTCACCAGGTCCGCCGAGCCTTGGTTGGTGATGCGGACGGTGTAGGTGGTGAGGTTGCCGACGAGGATCGGGTCGGGGTCGTCCACCACTTCCACGAGGATCGCGCCGACGCCGCGCCAAAGCGTGCCGGCCTCGGCATTGGCGCGCTGGCCCTCGGCGCTGGTCACGGCGGCCACGTTGCTGTGCGTGCCGGCGGTGGCGGAGGTGAGGGTCAGGTGGAAGGTCTTCTTCTCGCCCGGAGCCAGTTCGGCCAGCCGCCACACGGCCTGGTTGCCGTTCACCGCCGCGTCGGAAGCGGAGACGATGCGCGTCGCCGCCGGGGCGGTGTCGGTGATGACGAGGTTGGTGAGCTTGGTGTCGCCAGTGTTGCTGACGGTGACGGTGTAATCAGCGGCCTTGCCGAGGAACTGCTCCTTGGTGCCGGACTTCACCAGCTCGACACCGGGCACGAGGATGGTGGTGCAGGCCTCGGCATTCGCGGTGCCGGCATTGGCGGACGCGGCGCTCGCGGTGTTGCAGTGCCGTCCGCGCTTGGTGCCCTTCAGCACGACGGGGAGCGTGCGGGACTGGCCGGGCGCGAGGTCGCCGACGTTGAAGGTGAGCGCGCTCTGGCCGCTGGCGTGGGCGAGGCCCTCGGGGATTTTGTCCGTCACGACCACGCCGCGCGCGATGGCGCTGCCGGGGTTGGAGACGGTGATGGTGTAGGCGATGTCCGCGCCGAGCGTGGCGGTGGCCGGACCGGTCTTGGTGAGCGCGACGCTGGGCTTGCCGACGACGCCGTAGGCACACGCGCGCGACAGCGCAAAGACGGTCGCGCAGGAGCCGATGCGGCCTTCGCGGTCGGGCTTCAGCCACACCTTGATGTCCTTATGCTGGCCGGCGTCCATCTCGGCGAACTTCCACGTCAGGTCGCGGCCCGACACCTGCGCGGGCGGCTCGCTGCGCACGTAGGTCGCGCCCTCGGGCACCACGTCGCGGACGATGACGTCGGCCACGTTTTCGTTGGCGATGACCTGGAGCTGATACATGAACTCCTGGCCAAGGGTCAGTTCGGCGGGCATTTGCTTGAGCAGCCGCACGTTGCCGGAATGGCTGGCGGCGGTCGCCATCGTCACCGGACGCGGAGTCGGGGCCGGCGCGGGCGGCTTGATGAGCGGGAAATCCACTTTGTTCCGCTCAATGAGGTCAATCGAGCGGCCAATGTTGACGCCGTCGTCGTCCGCGCGTGCCAGGAGCGCGACGCCGCAGGCGAGGGTAAGGGCGAGCCAGACGAGTTTTTTCACGATGTTGCTTTGGTTGGTGGTTGCCGAGTTCCCGGTCCCAAATGGAACCGGAGAAAGTCAAAAGACCCGCGTGCTTTCCTCTTCGATGACGGGCGAGCCGAGGCTGTCCTCGGTGAAGCTGAACTTCACGCGGCCGTCGCCTTCCACCGCGCCGCGCCCGGTGACGGTGAAGGTGGCGGACTGGCCGACGCCGATGCGCGGGATGGCCTGGAAGCGGACGGTCGCGCCGCTGATGGTGCCGTTCTGCGCGGCGGTGGGCGTGATTTCGCGCGGGAAGCTGCCGACGGTGTTGACGTTGACGAGGTCGGCGGAACCCTGGTTCGTGATGCGGATGGTGTAGGTGGTGGTGCCGCCGATGAGAATCGGGTCGGGCGAATCCACGACCTCGACGAGCATCGCGCCCAGACCGCGCCAGAGCGTGGCGGCCTGCGCGTTGGCGGTGAGGCCGGCGGCGGCGGCGACCACGGTGTTCGCGTGCGTGCCGGCGGTGGCGGTGGTGAGCGTGAGGCCCAGGCTGCGGCGCTCGCCGGGCGCGAGC
>WRPG01000137.1 GCA_009773355.1 Limisphaerales bacterium | reverse complement strand
ACCAGCGGCGTCAGCGGCAAGATTGTCCTCCTGCGGGCAGACCTGGTCTCTGTGCAGGACCGTACGCTGCTGCAAACTGTCGCGCGGGTGGTGCTGCTCAGCCGGCGGGGCACCTTGTTCGAGCAGGTCACTCGGTCGCAGCGCACGGACGCTGCGGCGCCTCCGGCGCCGCGATCGCTGCGCCAGGGCAAACGTCTGGATGTTACGCCGCCGGTGCCGGACCTCGAATTTTTTAACGGCCTGGGCGGCTTCGCGGAGAATGGCCGGGAATATGTCACCGTCCTTGAGGAAGGCTTGCGCACGCCGCAGCCGTGGATCAACGTTATCGCGAATCCATCGTTTGGCTTCCTCGTGTCGGAATCGGGCTCCGGCTTCACCTGGTCGCTCAACAGCCATGACAACCAGCTGACGCCGTGGTCAAACGATCCCGTGTCCGACCCGCCCGGAGAAGCCATCTACATCCGCGATGACAGCACGGGTGAGATGTGGAGTCCCACGGCGCTGCCGATTCGCGATGACACGGCGCCGTATATGGCGTGCCACGGCCAGGGCTACAGCCGCTTTCAGCATGGCTCGCACGGCATCCTGTGTGAACTGTTGCAATTCGTCCCGTCTGAAGACCCGATCAAGGTCTCCCGGCTCATCCTGCAGAATGATTCGGGCCGCTCCCGTCGCCTCTCGGTGACCGCGTACGCCGAGTGGGTGCTGGGCAGCTCCCGCAGCGCCTCGGCGCCGTACATCATCACGGAGGTTGATGCGCAGACGGGAGCGCTCTTTGCGCGGAGCGCGTGGGGCGGTGAGTTTGGCGGGCGCATTGCCTTTGCGGATCTTGCCGGGCGGCAGACGTCCTGGACGGGCGACCGCTCAGAGTTTTTGGGTCGCAATGGCACGCCCGAACATCCCGCGGCGCTTGAACGAGGCGTTCACCTGTCTGGAAAGGTGGGCGCAGGTCTCGATCCATGCGCCGCGCTGCAAACGTCGCTTGAGTTGCCTCCCGGCGCGCGTGCGGAAATTGTGTGGTTCCTGGGTCAGACGGACAGTCGGGAACACGTGCGCGAGTTGCTCGGCCGCTATCGCGCCGCAGACCTGAACGGAGTCTTGCGTGACGTCACCGACCGGTGGGACGACGTGCTCGGCGCCGTACAGATCACCACACCCGAGCGGGCCATGGATGTGCTGCTGAATCGCTGGCTGCTCTACCAGACGCTGGCCTGCCGTGTCTGGGCGCGCGCGGGCTTCTATCAGGTGAGTGGCGCCTATGGCTTCCGCGACCAGCTCCAGGATGTGATGGCCCTCAGCGTCGCGACACCCGACGTCACGCGCGCGCATCTGCTGCGTGCCGCCGCGCACCAGTTCACCGAGGGGGATGTCCAGCACTGGTGGCATCCGCCCTCTGGACGCGGCGTGCGCACGCGCATCTCCGACGACCTTCTCTGGCTGCCGTACGCCGTCATCCACTTCCTCGAAGCCACCGGCGACAGGACTGTGCTGGACGAAGTCGTACCCTTTTTGGAAGGCACTGCGCTGGCCGAGGGACAACACGAATCATACTTTCAACCGCGTGTGTCAGAGACTCGCGCGACACTCTTTGAACATTGCGCGCGAGCGCTGGACCGCAGCCTCGCCGTCGGCAGCCACGGCCTCCCGCTGATGGGTACGGGCGACTGGAATGACGGCATGAACCGGGTCGGCCAGCAGGGCAAGGGAGAAAGCGTGTGGCTCGGCTGGTTCCTGCACACGATTCTCTGGGAGTTTGCCAAAGTGGCGGCCGCGCGCGGCGAGTACCATCGGGCGGAGACGTGGCGGCTCCACGTCAGTGCGCTCAAAGCGGCGCTCGAGCGGGAAGCGTGGGACGGCGAATGGTACCGGCGTGCGTACTTTGATAACGGCACGCCGCTCGGCTCCGCCACAGACACGGAATGCCGCATTGACTCCATCGTGCAGTCCTGGGGAGTCATCAGCGGCGCGGCAGAAC
>WRPG01000009.1:92944-125616 GCA_009773355.1 Limisphaerales bacterium | reverse complement strand
GTGCGTGTCAGACATTGACGGCCACTCCTACCACCCCACCCCTACTCAACGCCAGGTTCGTCCACCATCCCAGCCGGATTTTGATGCGTCAGCCCTGGCTGTAGCTGAACGTAGCCTTTCCAACCCGCCTGCCGTCTGCCATGCTGCCGGTGACATTGACATGAACGACCAGAAGCCAAACCACGCCGTCTCGCTGCGGGACTTCCTCTCGACGTCCACGAAGTTTGCCGCCAGCGCCGCCGCCCTCGGCACGCTGCCGGTGGAACGCTTCGCCCACGGTGCTTCGCCCGGCGACACCATCAAGGTCGCGCTGGTTGGCGCGGGCGGACGCGGCACCGGTGCGGCGGACCAAGCCATGCAGGCCGGGGCGGACGTGAAGCTGGTGGCAGTCGCCGACGTGCATCAGGACCGCATGGACCGCAGCCTCGCATCGCTCAAGAAGCACAAGGACCAGCTCGCGGTGAAGGAGGAAAACAGGTTCCTCGGCTTCGAAGCTTACAAGCAGGCCATTGCGCAGGCGGACGTGGTCATCCTCGCCACCCCCCCCGGCTTCCGCCCGATGATGTTCGAGGAGGCCGTGCGGCAGGGCAAACACGTCTTCATGGAGAAACCCGTCGCGGTGGACGGGCCGGGCGTGCGCAAAGTCCTCGCCGCCGCCGAGGAGGCGAAGAAGAAGAATCTCAAGGTCGCCGTCGGCCTCCAGCGGCATCACCAGCCGAATTATCAGGAGAGCATGAAGCGCCTGCACGGCGGCGAAATCGGCGACATCGTCTCGATGCGTTGCTACTGGAACACCGCGCCCGTCGGGCCGAAGAAGACGCGCAAGGAAGTCGCCGAGATGCTGGGCCGCGCGCCCACGGAGATGGAATACCAGCTCCGCAACTGGTATATGTTCGCGTGGCTGTCCGGCGACCACATCGTCGAGCAGCACATCCACAACCTTGATGTCATCAACTGGGTGAAGCAGTCGTTCCCCGTGAGCTGCTCCGGCATCGGCGGACGCGCCTACCTGAGCGAGCCGGACCACGGCGAGATTTTCGACCACCACACCGTCGAGTATGTCTATGCGGACGGCTCGCGGATGTATTCGCAGTGCCGGCAGATTCCCAAGTGCAAGGGCGAGGTCTATGAGGCCGTGCAGGGCACGAAGGGAAGCTGGATTGCCGAGCGCAATGTCTTTGCCATCCGCAACCTTAAGCAAGAGGTGACGTGGCGCTACCAGGCGAAGGAAGGCGAGGCCAACGACGGCCACCGGCTGGAGCACATCCCGTTCTTCGACGCCATCCGCCACAACAAGCCGCACAACGAGGCCGAGCGCGGTGCCAAGAGCACGCTCACGGCCATCATGGGCCGCATGGCGACCTACGGCGGCCAGCCCGTGACGTGGGAAGAAGCGCTGAACTCGAAGCTCGATCTGCTGCCCGAGCGCCTCGCTTGGGACGCCGCGCCGAAGCCCAAGCCGGGACCAGATGGACGGTATCCGTATGCGATACCGGGCCGGACGGTGGCGCTCTGACGCCGGAGCGCCGGCTTGCAGCCGGCTTTGCGCGCGCGGAAGGCAATTCGGCTGAGGCAGTTCACAGCGGTCGAGAGCGTTGAGAGCCTGTCCACCAGTGTTCTGGCAAGTTCACGATAAGCCGGCTGCAAGCCGGCGCTCCTCTTTCAACCGCGCCCACATCGCCGCATTTCCCCGCGCTGGACAACCCGCCGCGACTTCCTACACTCGCCCCCGTTCCAGCTTGTTGAACGAGCTTGTTTGGTCCGCCGCGAATGTCGCGACGGGCGGCCTAGTCCAACGCGATTGAAATTATGAGCAACCTGATTGTCCCCGCCTCTGGTCCGGTCACGCGCCGGAGTTTCTTCTCCACCTCCACGAAGTTCGCCGCCGGTGCCGCTGCCTTGAGCACGCTGCCCGTCGAGCGTTTCGTCCACGGCGCCTCGCCCGGCGACACCATCAAGATCGCGCTCGTCGGCATGGGCGGACGCGGCTCCGGCGCGGCGGACCAGGCGTTGAGCACCGGCGAGAGCGTGAAGCTCGTGGCCGTCGCCGACGTGCACAAGGACCGCATGGATGGCTCGCTCGCCCAACTCGGCTCGAAGCACAAGAACAAGGTGCAGGTGAAGGACGAAAACAAATTCATGGGCTTCGACGCCTACAAGAAGGCCATCGCACAGGCCGACCTCGTCATCCTCGCCACCCCGCCCGGCTTCCGCCCGATGCAGTTCGAGGAGGCCGTCCGGCAGGGCAAGCACGTCTTCATGGAGAAGCCGGTTTGCGTGGATGTCGCGGGCTACAAGAAGGTCATCGCCGCCGCCGCCGAGGCCAAGAAGAAGAACCTCAAGGTCGGCGTCGGCCTCCAGCGCCATCACCAGCTCGGCTACCTTGAAACGATGAAGCGCCTGCACGACGGCGAACTGGGCGAGATTCAGGCCATGCGCGCCTACTGGAACGGCAACACGCCGTGGGTGAAGACCCGCGCGTCGCTCGAACAGCAATACGGCCGCAAGCTCACCGAACTCGAATACCAGATGCGCAACTGGTATTACTTCGTCTGGGTCTGCGGCGACCACATCTGCGAGCAGCACATCCACAACCTCGACGTCATCAACTGGGTCAAGCGCGGCCACCCGGTCAAGGCGCGTGGCAATGGCGGTTGCGAAACGCGCAAAGGCCCCGACTACGGCGAAATCTTCGACCACCACGTCGTTGAGTTCACCTACGAGGACGGCTCGGTCTGCTTCAGCCAGTGCCGCCACCAGCTCGGCTGCTGGAATGATGTCTCCGAGCACGCCATCGGCACCAAGGGTGTCTGCAACATCAGCGGCCACACCATTCGCGGCGAGAAGTCCTGGCGCTTCCGCGACGATGCCAAGAAGGCGAAAAATCCCTACCAGCAGGAGCACGACGATCTCTTCGCCGCCATCCGCAACGACACGCCCTACAACGAGGCCGAATACGGCGCGAACAGCTCGATGACTTCCGTGCTGGGCCGCATGGCGACCTACTCCGGCAAGGAAATCACCTGGGACAAGGCGCTCGAGTCCAACCTCGACACGATGGTCAAGGGCATTGACCAGGTGCCGTGGGAACAGGCCATCCGGTTGACGCCGCCCAGCGTGCCCGGTTCGGACGGGATGTATAAGCTCGCCGTCCCCGGCAAGACGACGTTCGGTTGAGCTGAACTGCATCTTCACCCAGCCCGCGTCCGGCAACGGACGCGGGCTTTTTCGTAGCTCGACATTCCAATGTCGAGTGCTGCGGGGCGCTGGCACGCCGAGTCTCGACATTGGAATGTCGAGCTACGCCGCCGCGACGTCTTGGACTGCGTCGGGAAGCAAAGCGCCACGACGCTTTCACGTTCTGCGAAGCGGGCATCGCAGGCGCGGTGTTCCGCTTCGCTGGAAGCCAAAGTGGTGTCGCCGCTGCGCTCTGCCACCGCAGTCCAAGAAGCGCTTGCCTGCCGGTGAATTTCACCCTCCGCGAGCCGTCCGTCTCCATTGACTTCCGCCGTGCGCTGCGATGTTGCCGCGTCGGCGGAGTCCGCGCATTTTCAAGCCATGAACAGCAAGCAACTTTCGACCGGTCTCGGCGTCCTTGCGATTGCCGCCGCCAGCCTTCTCGCCGCGCCCGCCGACAAGAAATCCGCGCCGCCGAAAAAGGTCAGTTACTACAAGGACGTGCGGCCCATCTTCCAGGCGAACTGCCAGGGCTGCCACCAGCCCGCGAAGTCCAAGGGCGGCTATGTGATGACGGACTTCAAGCTGATGCTCGGCGCGGGCGACAGCAAGGAAGCCGCCATCGTGGCGAAGTCGCCGGACAAGTCGCACCTCGTCCAGCTCATCACGCCCAAGGACGGCAAGGCCGAGATGCCCGAGGGCAAGAAGCCGTTGCACGCGACCGAAATCGAGACCGTCCGCAACTGGATTGCGCAGGGCGCGGTGGACGACACGCCGGCCAACGCCCGCGAGCGTTACGACATGAACCATCCGCCGGTGTATTCGCTGCCGCCGGTCATCACCTCGATTGACTACTCGGCCGACGGCCAGTTCCTCGCGCTCGCCGGCTTCCACGAAGTGCTGCTGCACAAGGCCGATGGTTCCGGTCTCGCCGCGCGGCTCGTCGGCCTGAGCGAGCGCATTGAGTCGGTGAAGTTTTCTCCCGATGGCAAGCGCCTCGCGGTGGCCGGCGGCCTGCCGGGGCGCATGGGCGAAATCCAGGTCTGGGACGTGGAGAAGCGCAAGCTCACGCTCTCGCACTCCGTCACCTACGACACGCTTTACGGCGCAAGCTGGTCGCCGGACGGCAAGCTCATCGCCTTCGGCTGCGGCGACAATTCCGTGCGCGCTATCGAGGCTGATTCCGGCAAGCAAGTGCTCTTCATGAACACCCACACCGATTGGGCGCGCGGCACCACCTGGTCCCTCAAGGGTGACCACGTCATCTCCGTCAGCCGCGACATGACCGCGAAGCTCACCGAGCTGGCCACGCAGCGGTTCATTGACAACATCACGAGCATCACCCCCAACGCGCTCAAGGGCGGCATCGCCACCGTGGTGCGCCACCCGGTGCGCGAGGAAATCCTCATGGGCGGCTCCGACGGCCTGCCGAAGGTCTATCAAATCTTCCGCACCGTGAACCGCCAGATCGGCGACGACAGCAACGGCATTTTCTTCTTCGATGCGATGCTGGGCCGCGTCACCTCCGTTGCTTGGAGCGCGGACGGCAGGCTGCTGGCCGCCGGCAGCGCGCTGGACGGCAAGGGCGAGGTCTTCGCCTCCACCTTCACGCTCGGCACGAATGCCATCCCCAAGGAGGTGGCCGACGTGATGAAGAAGATTCCCGCCAGCCGCTCACCGCAGGACAAGGAGGTCATCGCCAAATACCGGGCCAGCGGCACCAAGGCGCTCTTCAAGGTGCCCGTCCCGCAGGCCGGCGTTTATGCGGTCGCCATCGCGCCCGACGCGAAGACCGTGGCCGCCGCCGGTTCCGACGGACTCATCCGCCTGTTCAACACGGAGAACGGCTCGCTCCTCAAGGAGTTCCCCAGCGTGAACGTGACCGCCGCCAGCAAGGCGCTCGCCGCCAAGAAATTTGAAGCGCCCACCGCGCCCGCCGCCAAGACCGAGGGCGAGCCGGAGTCGCTGCCGAAGGACGCCAAGGTTGTCGCGCTGGAAGTGGAGCCGAAGGCCATCGCCCTCAGCCGGTGGACTGACAGCGCGCAAATCCTCGTCACCGCCCGCCTCGCGACCGGTGAGGCGCTGGACGTGACGCGCCTCGCCAAGCTCGAACTCGGCGGCTTCAGCAAGAGCGCCGCGAGCGTGTCCGCGTCCGGGGTGGTGCTGCCCAAGGCGAACGGCTCCGTGATGGTCAAGGCGAGCTTCGCCGGCAAGTCCGTCTCCGTCCCGGTCAAGGTCGCCGGCATCGGCAAGAGCCTCGACACCGACTTCATCCGCGACGTGAACCCGGTGCTGACCAAGGCCGGGTGCAACGCCGGCACCTGCCACGGAGCGAAGGAGGGCAAAAACGGCTTCAAGCTCTCGCTGCGCGGTTACGACGCCGAGTATGACGTGCGCGCGTTCACCGACGAGCTGGCCAGCCGCCGCGCGAACGTCGCCTCGCCGGACGATTCGCTCATGCTGCTCAAGGCCACGGCGGCGGTGGCGCATCAAGGCCAGCAGGTCTTCACGCCGGGCAGCCTCAACTACCGCATCATCCGCGAGTGGATCGGGGCGGGTGCGAAGCTCAACGCCACGGCTCCCCGCGTGACGAAGATTGAGTTGTCTCCGCAAAACCCGGTGGTCCAAAAGGTCGGCGCGCGCCAGCAGATGCGGGTCATCGCCACCTACGCCGACGGCTCCACGCGCGATGTGACCACACTGGCGTTCGTGGACACCGGCAACCAGGACGTGGCGAAGACGGACGCCGCCGGCATCGTGACCACGCTGCGTCGCGGCGAGGCTCCGATGCTCGCGCGTTTCGAGGGCGCTTACGCCGCGACGACCGTGACCGTCATGGGCGACCGCAGCGGCTTCACCTGGGCCGAGCCGGAGAAGTGGAACAAGGTGGACGAATTCACCGCCGCGAAGTGGCAGCGCATGAAGATCCTGCCCAGCGGCCTGAGCACCGACGACGAGTTCATCCGCCGCGTGTATCTGGACCTGACCGGCGTGCCGCCGACGGCGGACGAGGTGAAGGCCTTCCTGGCCGACAAGCGCCCCACGCGCGAGAAGCGCGACGCGCTCGTGGACCGGCTCGTGGGCAGCGAGGACTACGTGGACCACTGGTCGAACAAGTGGGCGGACCTGCTCCAGGTCAACAGCAAGTTCCTCGGCGCCGAGGGCGCGAAGGCGTTCCGCGACTGGATTCGCAACGAGATCGCCAAGAACACGCCGCACGACCAGTTCGCGCGAAAAATCATCACCGCCACCGGCTCGAACAAGGACAACCCGCCGGCGAGCTACTACAAGATTCTCCGCAAGCCCGAGGACACGATGGAGAACACCACGCACCTGTTCCTAGCCGTGCGCTTCAACTGCAACAAGTGCCACGACCACCCCTTCGAGCGTTGGACGCAGGACCAGTATTACCAGACCGCCGCCTATTTCGCGCGCGTCGGACTGAAGAAGGATCCCGCTGGCGGCGACAAGCTGCTGGGCGGCACGGCGGTCGAGGGTGGCAAGCCGCTCTATGAGATCGTCGAGGAACTCGGGGCGGGCGAGGTGAAGCACGACCGCACCGGCAAGGAGACGCCGCCGCAGTTCCCGTATCCCGCCACCTGCGGCGAGGACGGCAAGCCCGCCGCCGAGCAGAAGAAACATTCCCGCCGCGAGGAGCTGGCGATGTGGATCACCGCGAAGGACAACCGCTACTTCGCCTCCAGCTTCGCCAACCGCATCTGGGGCTACCTCACCGGCGTCGGCGTCATCGAACCGCTGGACGACATCCGCGCCGGCAACCCGCCCAGCAACCCCGAGCTGCTGGATTATCTCACGCAGGAGTTCATCAAGAGCGGGTTCAACACACGGCACTTGATGAAGCTCGTTACAAAGTCCCGCACCTACCAGCTCTCGGTCGCCTCGCACAAATGGAACGAGGACGACAAGATCAACTTCTCCCATGCCACCGCGCGCCGCCTGCCCGCCGAGGTGCTCTTTGACACGATTTACAAGGTGACCGGCGCGAAGTCCGCCATTCCCGGCGTCCCCGCCGGCACGCGCGCCGCGCAGCTCGCGGACACCGGCTTCAAGCTGCCCGACGGCTTCTTCGCCACGATGGGCAAGCCGCCCCGCGAGTCCGCCTGCGAGTGCGAGCGCACCAGCGACATCCAGCTCGGCCCCATCATGGCGCTCATCTCCGGCGCGACCGTCGGCGACGCCGTCAGCGCGCCGGACAACGCGATTGCGAAGCTCGCGAAGGAAGTCACCGACGACCGCGAGCTGATCAACGAGCTGTTCCTCCGCATCATGAACCGCCCCGCCCGCGCCTCGGAGATCGAGGCCACCTTGAAGAGCTGGGCCACCATGAAGGCCGACGCCGCCACCGTGAATGTCTCGCTGGCCGACTACGAGAAGGTCTTCCCCGGCCTCCAGAAGCGGCGCGAGGAGCAGCGCGCGAAGGATCTGTCCGACGCGAAGACCGACCTTGCCGCCTACGAAAAGGAGATTGCCCCGCGCGAGGCGAAGCTCGACGCCGAGCAGAAGGAGCGCACCGCCAAGGCCGAGGCCGAGCTGAAGCGCTTCAACGAGCAGGACTTCCCCAAGCGCCTCGCCGCGTTCGAGAAGAAGCAGGACTTGAAGACCGCGTGGAGCGCCTTCACCACCAAGAACCTCAAGTCCACCGGCGATCTCAAGCTCGCCCAGCAGGAGGACAAGTCCGTCGTCGTGACCGCCGGCAAGGCCGTGCGCGGCGAATACACCTTCACCGTCGAGACCGACTTGAAGCAGTTGAGCGCCCTGCGCCTTGAGGCGCTGACCGACAAGCGCTTCCCCAAGAACGGTCCCGGCCGCGCGCCCGACGGCAACTTCGTGCTCAACGAGATCACCCTCAGCGTCGCGCCCAAGGACAAGCCGATGGAATCGAAGAAGGTCGAGCTGCAAAAGGCGCTGGCGGACTTCAGCCAGGAGAACTTCGAGGTCGCCAAGTCCATTGACGGCGGCAACAACCGCCAGCAGGGCTGGGCCGTCTCGCCCAACGGCGGCGCGACCCACTGGGCCACCTACGAGCTGAAGACCCCGCTCACGAACACTGCCGGCGTCATCCTCACCGTGAAGCTGACGCAGCTCTTCAGCGGCGGCGAGGACAAGGGCTACACGCTGGGCCGCTTCCGCCTCTCGGGCACCGGCACCAAGTCCCCCGGCCTGAGCCAGTCCGAGGAGTTGCGCGCCCTGCTCGCCACGCCGTCCGACGCGCGCACGAAGGAGCAGAAGGACGCCTTTGAGAAGGTGGCCCGCGCCAACGACGCCGAGCTGGCCAAGCGCACCAAGGAGCTGGCCGACGCGCGGAAGCCTCGCCCCATTGACCCGCTGCTCAAGGAACGTCAGGAATCCGTCAAGCGCCTCAGCGAGCCGCTCTCCGCCGACCCGAAGCTCGCCACCCTCAAGCGCGCCGCCGACCTGAGCACCAAGCAACTGGCCGACACCCGCCTCATCGGCGCACAAGACCTCGCCTGGGCGCTCATCAACAACCCGGCGTTCCTGTTCAACCGGTAGGAGACCGGAGTTCCACCTCCTCAGCCCTTGGCAGCGGCGGCGAGATGCCGCCGCTGTCGTTTCGGGACGGTGGTTGCTGCCACACCAGCCTGGTTGGTGGCCTTACTTTCGGCGAAACGCTGCAAGAACGGCGGGCATTCGCGGCGTCCCGCGGCGGCGAAGTCCGCGAGCAGCGCGCGCGCGACACGTTCCGGCGCATGGCCGAGCACCTGCGTCAGGTGATCGAACAACGCCTCGGCCAGCGTCGCGAGCGCGATGCCGTGGCGCTGGCCCAGCCGCGCGTAAAGCCAGTCGCTGAACGCGAGAAAGCGTCTGAAAGGTGACGGGGTGGCAGCCCACAGCAGCGGCGTGCTGGTGCGGAAGTTTCCCGAGTTCGCCACCAGATCCCAGTAGCGCGCGAAGCGCCGCAGGCGCTGCATCGTGGGAAAGTCCAGGTCGCGGTTGCCCAGCAGTTCGTAGGGCGGGTGCGGGCTGTAGCGCATTTGGAATTCCGCGTCGTGCCGCACGATGGGTGTCCCGCGCAGGCGCTTGAGGATGCCCACCTGGACTTCCTGCGGCCCCAGCGCCACGAGCCGGTCGAAGCCCGCCGCGAAGCTCGCCAACCCCTCGCCGGGCAGGCCGACGATGAGGTCCGCGTGGACGTGGACCCCCGCGTGCGCGCGCAGCCACGCAAGGTTTTCCTCCAGCCTGGGCACGTCCTGCCGGCGCGCGATGTTGCGGGCCGTCGGCTCGTCGAAGGTCTGCACGCCGACCTCGAATTGGAGCGCGCCGGGCGGGAACCGCGCGATTATCTCGCGGAGCTGCTCCGGGAGCCGGTCGGGCACCATCTCGAAGTGAACGAACAACCCTGGCCGCATCCGCGCGAGGAAGAACTGCAGGATGGCGCGGCTGACCATCAGGTTCAGGTTGAAGGTGCGGTCCACGAACTTGAACTGCGTCGCCCCGCGCGCCAGCAAACCGTCCAGCGCCGCGAGGAACGGCTCCAGCGGAAACTGCCGCACCGGGAGGTCCAGCGACGAGAGGCAGAATTCGCAGGTGAACGGGCAGCCGCGCGAGGCCTCGACGTAGATCACGCGATGCGCGAGGTCGGCGTCCGAGTAGTGCGCGTAGGGCAACGCGACATCCGCCAGCACAGGCAGCCCGGCGGGAATGATTTTGGGGAGGCGCGGTTCTTCTCCTCCTGCTCCCAATCCTAATCCTGCTCCTTCGGTGTCGGTGGAGGGGGAAGAGGGATTAAGACTAGCAGTAGGATTAAGCGCAGGAGGCGAAGCCAGCAGCGCGCGGCAGACCTCTGCGAACTGCAAGTCCGCCTCGCCGGTGATGACATGATCCGCGAGCCGCACGATTTCCTGCCCGTCCCATTCGTGGCTCACCTCCGGCCCGCCCAGAATCACGATGACCTCCGGCGCGACGCGCTTGAGCGCCGCGACGACCTCCGTGGTCTCGCGCACGTTCCAGATGTAGACGCCCAATCCCACGATGCGCGGCCGGCGGGCGAGGATGGCCTCCACAATGTCCAGCGGGCGCTGCTGAATCTCGAACTCCAGCAGCGCGGTGCGGGGCTGAAGCTCGCCCATGTTCGCCAGCAAACAGCGCAGCCCGAACGCGCAATGGATGAACTTCGCGTTGAGCGTGGCGAGCAGGATGTCCGCAGGCGAAACCACGCCCCACCTTAGCCGGTTGGCGAGGGCGGAAGCCAGCGCCGCCTTGGCCGGCCGGCCACTCGGGTTCCGGCTGGCTCAGGCAAACAGCTCCTTGACCGGGCGTGCGCCGGAGATGTCCGTGAGGCGAAAGTCGCGGCCGCTGTTGCGGAAGGTCAGCTTCTCGGAATCGAAGCCCAGCGCGTGGAGAATCGTGGAGTGGAACTCATGCACGCTGACCTTCTTCTCCACGGACACGGCCCCCAGCTCATCGGTGGAGCCGTAGGCCACGCCGCCCTTGATGCCGCCGCCGGCCAGCCAGGAGGAGAACGCCTGCGCGTTGTGGGAACGGCCGCCGGGGCCGTCCTCTGTCGAGGTCCGGCCGAACTCCGTGCTGGAGGCGACCAGCGTGTCCTTCAACAGCCCGCGCTCCTTCAGGTCCTTGAGGAAGGCGGCGATGGGCTGGTCAATGTTGCTGGCGCCGCGGGCCACCGCGTTCTTCACGTCGTTGTGCGTGTCCCAGCCGCCGTTCCAGACCTGCACGTAGCGCACGCCGCGCTCCAGCAGCCGGCGGGCGAGGAGGAACTGCCGGGCCTGCGCCTGGACCGTGCGGTTCGGCGAGTTCAAGCCGTAGGCCTCCTTGATGTGGTCCGGCTCGCGCTTCACGTCGAAGGCCTCGGTGGCGTCGGTCTGCATGCGGTAGGCCAGCTCGAAGGACTGGATGCGCGCGTCGAGCACGCCGTCGTTCTGCCGCTTCTGCTTGTGAATCTCATTGAGCCGGTTGAGCGCGTCCAACTGCACCCGCTGCTCCGGGGACGTGGTGAGCGTGGAGCGGATGTTCTCGATGATCTGGTCAATGTCGTTCTTGTTGGGGTCCACGTAGGTGCCCTGAAACGCGCCCGGCATGAAGGCGGACTGCCAGTTCAACATGCCCTCGCCGGGGTAGCCGCCCGGATTCATGGCCACGAAGGCGGGCAGGTTCTGGTTCGCGCTGCCCAGGCCATAGACCACCCACGCGCCCAGCGACGGCTTGGGCAGCCGGAAGTCGCCGCAGGTCTGGATCAGCGTCGCCGGCCCGTGCGCGGGCGCGGCGGTATACATGGACCGGATCACGCAGAGTTCGTCGGCCAGCTTGCCCAGCTCGGGCCAGACCTCGCTCATCTCCAGGCCGCTCTTGCCCTGCGGAGTGAACTTGAACGGCGAGGCCAGCAGCTTGCGGTTGCTGGAGCCTTGCTCGGCGGCGGCGGTCAGGCCGGGCTTGGGATCCCAAGTGTCCTGATGCGCCTGGCCCCCGCTCTGGTAGATGTGGCAGACGCGGTTGGCCGTGCCCGGGTAATGCGGCGCCTTGGGGGCCAGCAGGCCGCCGGCGGCCTGCGCGGGCGCGTTCGGCACCAGCTCGTCCTGCAACAGGCCGACCAGCGCCAGCGCGCCGAACCCGGTGCCCATGCGGTTGAGGAACTCGCGGCGGCTGCCGAAGCAGGGGAAGTCCTCCAGGTTTGCGCCAAGGTGTTCGGGGCCGCAGTTCGGATACATACGCGTGAATCGGGTTCGGACGTTCATCCGCGCTCCCGGCGCACCGCCCAGCGGCACCGGCTCCGGGAACACGCTGGCGCAACTTTCCGACTCGGCGCGGCGGCGGCTTCGTAAAAACTGGCAAAATCAAACCCTTGGCTGTCCTCGCTGCCGCGCCTGCCCGGGCGAACCGGATGGCCGCACGCGGCGGGGGAGGCGGGCGCGGGAACGCCGAGGGGCGAAGGGCCGCGGCCCGCAGCCGCCTGGCTGGATGGCGGCGACGCCAAGCCGCGAAGTGCGCGGGCAGTCGCGCCTCTCACTCCAGCGACACCTTGCTGCCCAGTTTCAACAGCTCCATGCCGATGCGGTCCACCTCGAATTTGCCCGCCATCGCGTCGCCGTAGTTGGAGAGGACGACGACGCCGACCTGCTGCGTGCGGCTGAAGGCGATGAAGCTGACATGGCCGCCCGTGCCCCCGTTGTGCCAGAAGACTTCCAGTCCGCCCTGCAACGTCACCTCGCGCTGCCAGCCGAGCGGGAGGTCGCCCGCGTCGCCGACTTTCCGAAGCTGGCGGGCGTGGGTCAGCGAGCGTCCCACCGGCGTCTCGGCGTCCGCCAGGTTTGCCTCGATGAACGCAAGCATGTCACCCGCGTTCGACCGGAAAGCCCCGGTCGGCGCGAAGACATCGAAGTCCCAGCCGGACACTTCCCCGCCCTTCGGTGAATGGCCGCGCGTCAGCCGGGCGCGTTGCTCCTCCGTCAGCCGGATCGCCGTGTTCGTCATGCCCAGCGGCTCCAGCAGCGCGCTACGGACCAAGTCCTCGTAGGGCCGCTCCGCCTTGAGCGCCAGCACATGACCGAGCACCGCGAAGCCGACGTTCGAGTAATCCATCAGCCGGCCTGGCGGATTGTTCGGCTTCGCACCGCCGAGGAACTGGTAGAGCTGCGCGGCGTCGTATTTCGCGTAGGGGTTGGCGAGGTTCGCGGCGGAAGTGTCCAGGTTGCCCGGCAGACGCGGCAGTCCCGACGTGTGCGTGGCCAGATGCAGCAGGGTCACCGGCTCCAGCGCGCCGGCCAGCGCGACCGGCTCCGGCAGCGACGCGCGCAAGGTGTCGGCCAGCTTCACCTTGCCGTCGAGGTCCAGCCGGGCGAGCGCGAGGGCGGTGAAGACCTTCGTGACCGAGCCGATTTCAAATAGCGTCCGCCCGTCCGGCGGGACCGCGTTGGTTGCGCTCACGCGGCCCAAGCCCAGCACCGCCCGCCTCCCCCGCTGCGTGAGGCCGATGACCAGCGCCGCGTCCTGGCGGTCCGCCACATAGCCCTCGCCCATCCTCGTCGCGCGCTGCCTGAGGTCATGCGTGTCCGTGAGCCGGTCATACTTCCGCTTCTCCATCGTGACGTAGGTGAGCAGCCCGCCCAGCAGCAGCATCAGCAAAAGCAGCACGCCGCCGCCCACTTTCAGGGCCAGCCAGAGGAAGTTCCGCGACGAGTCAGCTTGCATTCGCCGCGATGCAAGCCTGAGCACGGCGGCGGCTCAAGGGAAATTGCTTGGGGGGCGCGGCCCTCACCCCACTTCACCTTCCGAAGGTCACCGGGCTGCCAGCGCCGCCGCAGCGGCCACCGGAAGCGGACTGGATGCCGCGCTCCGAACGCGGGGCTGCTACTTGTCGTTCTTGCCCTTCTTGGTTTTCGCCTGGTTTTGGGCCTTCTGGTATTGCTGGGCCTCGGTGTTGGCCTTCTTCTGTGCGGTCGCGACTTCCTTCTTGTGCTTGTCCACCTCGGCGCGGGCAGTCTTCACCTTCTCGGCGGCGTTGCGCTCGGCCTGCTGGGCCGCCTTGACGTCATTGTCCTCCTCGGCGGCCTTCTGCGCCTGTGACTGGACGACCGCGACCTGCTTGCCCGCCTCGGTGGCCTTGCCGCGCAACTGCTGGATGCCCGCGTCGGCCTCGATGCGCTCGCGCTCCAGTTCGGCGGGGCGGCGGATGGCTTTGGAAAGCTCGGCGGTGAGCAGCTTCTTCTTCTCGTCGGAGAGCGAGGTGTCGTCCCGCACCGCTTGGAGCCGCCCGCTGGCCTTCTCAGCCTCTTTGGCAGCGGCCTGATAATCCGCCTGCGCGCGAATCTCCTTCGACAGCGCGGTCTGGGCCGCCTCAATGGCGCGTTGCGCGGCATCGCGCTGGGCAATCGCGGTGGGCAGGCCGAGTTTCTTCCCATGCTCGGCCATGGCAGCGGCCCGGGCCTTGGCAATTTTCGCCCCGGCGGAATCGTGCGCCGCCTTGGCCTTGTCGAAATCCTTCTCCGCCTTGTTCAACTCCTGGTTGGCGTCCTTGAGCTTGTCCTTCGCGGCGTCCAGCTCCTGTTTGGCCTGCTGGGTGGAGGCGCTCTTGGTCTTGGTTTGCGCGGGAACGTGGACAACGGATGCCAGCAGGAACGCGCCTGTCAGCAAAGCCAGAATGGGTCTCATACGACGCCTTGGACGAACCGTGGGAAAACCGAGTTACAGTCGCAGCTCAGGCCACTTGCTTCCCGCCGTCCCAAACGCACGGAGCCAGCCCGCGCGCCTGGCGCAGCGAAGCCCACGGCGCCTGCGTGCCCACGTCCACCGGGTCGGGATCGCCGGCCTTCGCCTCGGGCAGGACGGCGGGCGAGAGGATGGCGAGGAAGACGAGCGGTTCCGCGTGCGGGTTGAAGGTGGCATGGA
This sequence comes from Limisphaerales bacterium, assembly GCA_009773355.1. Taxonomy (GTDB): domain Bacteria; phylum Verrucomicrobiota; class Verrucomicrobiia; order Limisphaerales; family SXTU01; genus SXTU01. The sequence continues at coordinate 111,057 of WRPG01000009.1, read as the reverse complement.
TGGTGCCCGGCGGAATGTGCGCCATCTCGCCCGCGCTGAGGATGCGATAGTCGTCGCCGACCCACTGCTCCGCGCGCCCGTAGATGACGTAGATGATCTCCTCGCGATGCGGGTGGTAGTGAAACGGATGGCAATAGCCGGGGGCCATGTTTGCGCGCACGAGCAGCAAGTCCCTCGCGGCGACAATGTCCGGGCGGCAAAGCCACTCGTTGTTGGTCCAGACGTTGGGTTCGCGGAGGGCGTCCGCGATCTGCACGAAGCGGCGGTCGGATGGGGTCATGGTTGTTTACTGCCTTGTTCGGCTTGGAGAGCTTCCCGCATGGCCTGCACATCGCGGCGGTCCTTCTCGCGCCAGGAATCCTGCTTGAGAAGAATCAAACCATCTGGCCCCAGATACGGGATGCGCGCGCCTGCGGACTCGAAGAAGCGCAATACCGGTCGAAAACCTTCGAGCGTGTGTCCGCGCATTTGCACGAAGATGTCGAGATCGAACTCCTGCTCGCCAATACGCACGGAGCCTTCTTGCACAGGAAAATCCTCGGGGGTCAGTTCACGCGCCCAGCCTTCACCCCAGCCTCGCAGCGCGGCGAGCAGCCGTTCCAAGTTGGCCCGCTCCGGGTTCACCAGGATGTCCACATCCTCGGTGACCCGCACGTAACCGTTCAAAACGACCGCCAGCCCACCCACCACGCAAAAGTCCACATCACTTCGCGCGAGGGTGACCAACAGCTTTTCGAACCGGGAAGTAATCGTCCTCGGCTCCGATTCGGATTCGTGTGCCATTGAAATACGCGTGGACGAAGCCCGCCATGTCCTCCACCAAGGCCAGGTTCTCCGAAGCGGAGCGGGCGCGGCCCACGACTTTGCGCGGAGCAAATTCGCCCGTTTCGCCGAGGATGCGGCTGGTGTTCATGCGATTACTGTTAGCGGCCCCGGCGAAGCCGGTCAACCGGCCTTATTACTTCTTCCCAAACTTCTTCGCCGCCGGGGCCTTCAGTTTCTTGAAGTCGCGCGTCAGGTTGGTGAGCGACGCCTCCACCCCCATGCGCTCCAGGCTGCTCGCACCGACGAAGCCGACGGCGTCCGTGCCCTGCATCACGCGGTTCGCGTCCTCGGGCGTGTTGATGGGGCCACCGTGGCAGAGGAAGAAGATGTCCTTCCGCACGCGGCTGGCGGCATCAATGATTTCCTGTGTGCGCTTGATGGTGAAATCCCACGTCACGACCGCCTTCGTCACGCCGATGCTCCCGCCGACCGTCGTGCCGACGTGCGCGATGATCGCGTCCGCGCCGGACTTCGCCATCTCGACGGCTTCCTCCGGCGTGGCGACATAGACGATGCTGAACAAGTCCATCCGCCGGGCGAGCGCGACCATCTCAAACTCCTTCTTCACGCTCATGCCCGTCTCTTCGAGCACGCCGCGGAAGTGGCCATCCACGATGGTGTGCGTGGGGAAGTTGTTCACGCCGCTGAAGCCCATCTCCTTCACCTTGCCCAGCCAGTGCCACATCCGCCGGCGCGGGTCGGTGGCGTGGACGCCGCAGATGACGGGGATTTCCTCCACCGTGGGCAGCACCTCGTATTCGCCGATCTCCATCGCAATGGCGTTCGCGTCGCCGTAGGACATGAGGCCGCACGTCGAGCCGTGGCCGCTCATGCGGAAGCGCCCGGAGTTGTAGATGATGATGAGATCGGCCCCGCCCTTTTCGATGAACTTCGCGCTGATGCCCGTGCCCGCGCCGGCGGCGATGATGGCGTCGCCCTTCTTGATGGTGCTCATCAAGCGGTCGCGGACTTCCTTGCGCGTGTAGGGATTTCCTTTGCCGGTCCAGGGATTGGGCATGGTTTGATGTCGGTTAAAATTCTGTCGCGTGGTGCGAGTGTGGCGGGCATCGTATCGGCAAGCCCGCCGATTTGAAAATGGCAAAGACGCACGCCCCGCTATCCGAAACGCACACGCTCGGCGCGCAGACGCGGCAATGGGTCGTGCGCGCCAGCGCCGCCGACCCGCGTCCGTGGCTGCAGGACGCGCCGGTCTGTCCCGCGCTCGCGCAGCATCAAATCGCCCACCTCGGTGTCTGCCGCGCGGTCGCGCCGTATCGCATCGTGCGGACGAAGCAGAGCGGCACCTACTTCCTCGCGTGCTTCGGCGGACGCGGGCGGTTCCTCGTGGAAGGCCGCTGGCAAACCTGCGGCGCAGGGACTGCCTGCCTGCTGCCGCCGCACATCTTGAACGCCTTCCACGCCGAACCGGGCGCACCGTGGGAGTTCGTCTGGGTGCGCTACGACCAGCCGACGGACCAGCGGCCCATCGCCGGCGCAAGCTCACCGGTGCTGGCGAAGTTCGACCCTGAACCCGTGCGCCACGCGGCGCTCGGGCTGCATCACGAGGCGAAGGGCGCAGCAGTCCCGGCGCAGATGCAGCACTGGGCGGACCTCGTCCATGCCTACGTGCTGCGTTTCGCGCGCCCATGGCAGGTGGAAGACCGCCTCTGGCTTGTGTGGGAAGGCGTCGCCGCGCATCTCGACGAGGAGTGGTCGCTCGAACGCCTTGCCCGCCTCGCGCACATGAGCACCGAACATTTGCGCCGGCTCTGTCATCGGCAGCTCGGCCGCAGCCCGATGCACCAGGTCATCTTCCTGCGGATGCGCCGCGCGGCGGAACTGCTCTCCACCACCAACGACAAAGTGGAAACCATCGCCAACGCGGTCGGCTACCAGAATCCCTTCGTCTTCTCGAACACGTTCAAGAAGTGGACCGGCTGGAGACCGTCGGAGTTCCCCGGAAGGGCGAAGGAGAAATAGGAATCCCGAAACGTCCAACGCTCAACTTTCAACGTCCAAAGGCACCGTCGTTCAAGGTTGAGCGTTGGAAGTTGAACGTTGGACGTTTCCCTATTTCTTCTTGCCGCCGCCCATGAGCTTCTTCGCCACCTTCACCAGCCCCAGCTTGTGCGGCAGCTTGAAGGCCGGGTGCTCCGCGATGCGCCAATACTCGCGCGCCGTCGTGCGGAAGACGTCGTTGCGCACCAGCGCGTAGAGGTAGCCCTTGTAGTTCTGGTCGCGCCACGAGCGCATCGGCTCGGACTGGCTCAGGCGGCACTTGCCGAACTCGATCACGAACACCGAGCTGGGCAGGTTGTAGGCGCGAAACTCGCGGCCTGCCGCCTCCAACTCGTGGAGGAACGCGTCCAGCCCGAGGTAAATGATGTCGCCGTCGTGGAAGGCCATCGCGCTGTCCGGCCCCATCACGCGCAGGCAAAACCGCGCGTCCCGGAGCATCGCCGTGTCCGTGTGCTCGCCATCAATGAAACAGAAATCTGGCTGGAACGGCAGGTCCGCCGGCTTGAGCGACTCCGTGCCCTTCTCGACGGGGATGACCTTCTTCACGTCCGCGCCCGGCACCTTCGCGAGCAGGTCGAGCATGTTCTGGGTCGTGACGTGCGAGTAGTCGCCGCCCTTCTCACGCGCGTCGGGCACGAACTTCGGGCGCGGGTCAACCGAGATGATCTTCGTGCAGCCGGGGTCCGCGACGTAAGACTGGAGCGAGCCGCCCTTGTAGGAACCAATTTCCAGGAACGTGAACTTGCCGCCCTTCCACTGGCGGAAGGCGCTGTTCAACGCGAGAAACGAGCGGCGGTCGTCCTCGCTGCTCTGGCTCTCGATGGTCTTGAAGAGCGACAGGTCCTGCTGGTCAATCTGCTCCTGGATGGTGGGCATAGGCGTGATGTTCGTGCGCGGCAACGTGCCAAGCGCGCGCAGTCGGGTAAAGGCGGAAATGCCGGGAACGCGCATTGCGTCCAACGCGCCATGCTTCAACTCCGCCCCTTGCTCGCCGCGCTCATGTGTCTCGCCCTGCCGCTTCGCGCCTCGTCCATCGCCGACCAGCTTGCCGCCGCCAAGTGGACGCACCACGCTCAGGCTCCCGGCTATTCCGAAGGCCCAACGTGGCTCAACGGCGAGGTCTTCTTCTGCTCCGGCGCGCTGCTCAAAGTGGACAAGACCGGCAAGGTCTTCCCGTGGCTCGACCTCAATCCAGCCGGCACGTTCCTGCGTCGCGATGGGCAAATTCTCATCGTGGACAACCAGCACAAGGCCGTCCTTGCTCTCGCCACCAACGGCGTCGTGTCCGTGCTCGCGGACCAGTTCGAGGGCAGGCCTCTGCGCGGGCTGAACGACGTGACCGTGGATGCGCGCGGCAACATCTACTGGACCGACCCCGAAGGCTCCTCGCTCGCGAAGCCCGTCGGCGACATCTACCGCCTGAGCGTCACGGGCAAGGTCACGCGTGTCGCCGGCGGCTTCGCGTTTCCCAACGGCCTCGACGTGGACCCCGCCAGCCGCTTCCTCTACCTCATCGAGTCGCAGTCCAAGAAAATCCTCCGGCTCACGCTGCCCGCGAACGACGACGCCCCGCTCGGCCCCCCGGAACTCTTCCACGACCTCGGCGGCAGCGGTGGCGACGGCTGCGTGTTCGATGCGGAAGGCAACCTGTGGGTCGCCGACTTCCACCGCCCTGAGACGAAGAAGGGCCGCATCACCGTCCTCAGCCCCGACGCGAAAGTCCTCGGCCAGCTTGATGTGCCAGCGCAGGTCGTGAGCAACATCACTTTTGGCGGCGCAAACCACGACGAGATCTTCTGCACCACCGGCACGCCCGACGGCGTCTTCCACGCGAAGGTCGGCGTCAAAGGCTTCGCCAGCCATCCGGGCGCGGAACTGAAGCCGCTGCGAACGCTCGCCACGCTGCCGCACGAGGGCGCGCATTCGCTGCACGCGCGGCGCTTCGGCGTGCCCGGCAACATCGGCATCTCGCGTGGCTGGTATCTCTGGCGCAAGTTCGACCGCGCGACCTGGACCGGCGAGTTCGAGCACGAGGGCAACGGCGAGATCTTCACCGCCAAGATTGTCCCGTGGGCCACCACCTACCGCCACCTCACCTACGGTGCCCATGTGGACGAGCTGCTGCCCGGCGAACGCGTGAACTGCTTCTTCAATCCCGACGGCGACCAGCGGCGCGGCTGGCTCGTGCATTATCAGGACGAGCTGTGCCAGATGAAGGGCCACAACCACGCATGGGTCATCCAGTCCGTGAAGCCCGGCGGCCGCCAGTTCAGCGCGCAAGTCTTCGCCGGCGACAAGCCCTTCGAGGAAAAGCCGCGGGACTTCCAACTTGCCACCGACGCCAAGTTCTTCCGCCACGGCCAACGCACCGACAGCCCCGCACTCAAGACCGGCGACCGCCTCTACTTCACTTGGACCAAGGAAGCCGACCGCCGCGTCGTGCGTCTGCTCGCCGACGATGCGAGCCTCGACGCGGTGAAGAAGATTGAAGCCGACGCCGTGGCCGCACGCATCGCCCGCGAGGGGATGACCGGCCAGATCGAGGCGGTGAACGGCGAGACCGTCCACTTCCTCATTCACTCCTCGTATTGGTTCCAAGGAAATCAGCTCAAGCCCGGCGCGGCCCTGCAACTCCGCGCCTCCGACGCCCAGTTCGCCCCGACCGGCGACGCCATCGAAGCCGAGCTGGTGACGCGCAAGAACCTCGGCACCTACGGCTCCGGCGTGAACGAGACGACGCTCAAGCTCAAGCACCCGACGGACGCGAAGAAACTCGCCGCGTGGAAGAAGAGCCAGGTGGTGCGCCTGCTTGCGAAGTGAGCCAGGGACTTGGCCGGCTTCGCGTCGGAGGGCACGATCCCGCCCCGGCCTGCCTGGGTCAGCCCAGGTTGAGCTTGGCGATCTCCGCCAGCACCCGCTGCTCACAATTGGGGCAGATGCCGTGGCTGAACTTGGGCCGGGCCTCCGAATGCTCGCTGATGTAGGATTCGACGGGCTGCCAGTGGTCCCGCTCATCGCGGATTTGCTTGCAGTAGGCGCAAATGGGCAGGAGTTCCTCAAGCTGGCTGACATGGTGGCGCAGGCCCAGGATGCGCTCGGCCACCACGAGCCGCGCCGCGAGCTGGTCCTCATCGCAGGGCTTGGTGAGAAAGTCGTCCGCCCCGGCGTGCATGGCTTCGAGGTAGTTTTCCCGCCCGCCCAACGCGGTGAGCATGATGATGAGCGTGTAGGGCGTGCGGTTGGCCGCCCGGATCGCGCGGCAGAGCGCGAGGCCGTCCACCTCGGGCATCAGCCAGTCGGAGATGATGACCGGCGGCGTGTCCGTCAGCCAGCGGGCGAAGGCTTGCGCGCCGTTTTCCACGGCGGTGACTTCGTGGCCGAGCAGCTCCAGCGTGCCCTGCAGCATCAGCCGGGAGGTGGCGTCGTCCTCCGCGATGAGGATTCTCATAGGGGTGGGGGAGTGGCGGTTGGGGCGGTGGCGGCGGGAAATTCGGCGCGCAGGGCGGTGGCGGCGCGGTCCAGCTCGGCGGCCAGGGCGGTGAGCAGCTCCGGATGGCCGGTGAGGACGCCTGATTTGCCGAGCGACTCGAGCTGCTGGCAGACGCCGGCCAGCGTGCGCGCGCCGACGTTGAGGGCGGAGCCTTTGAGCGCGTGGGCCTCGTGGCCCAACCGGGGCGCGTCGGCCCGGGCGGCGCTGTCCCGCAGCGCGGCGAGGCGCGCGCCGGCGTCGCGGCAAAAGGTTTCCACCAGGCTGGCGGGCAGCGCGCCGTTCCGCCCGCCCAGCCGGTGCAACTGCCGGAGCATCACCGGATCCAGCGGCCCGGGGCCGGACAGGGTGGACGATTTCGTCTCAGCTCGTGGCACGGCGGGCCGCACGGACGGGCCGGCGTGTGGCCAGGGAACGCGCTCCAACGCCGCCGTCAAATCCTCCAGGACGAGCGGCTTGGTGACGTAGTCGTTCATCCCGGCGGCGAGGCATTTCTCGCGGTCGCCCTCGAGCGCGTGCGCGGTCATGGCGATGATGTGAAGGCCGGGATTGTGGCGCCCGATGTCCGCGTCCGTGCCGGCGCGGATTTGGCGGGCGGTTTCGTAGCCGTCGAGGCGCGGCATCTGGCAGTCCAGCAGCAGGGCGTCGAAAGTCTCGCGGCGGAGCGCGGCCAGCGCTTCAAGCCCATCCCCCGCCACGGTCAGGGTGTGGCCGGCGTCGCCCAGCAGTCCGAGGGCGACTTGCTGATTGACCACGTTGTCCTCGGCGAGCAGGAGGCGCAGGGGACGGGTGGCGGGCGAGACCGGAGGTGGCGGGAGGGGGGCCGTGGCCGGCCGCTCCACGGCACCGCTCACGACCTCGGCGAGCGTGTCGAAGAGGAGGGACTGCTTGACCGGTTTGGTGAGGCAGGCGGAGAAGGCGGCGTCCTCGAATTCCGGTTCGCTGAGCTGGCGGCCTTGGGAGGAGAGCAGCACGAGCCGCAGGTTCGCATGGGCTGGGTCACCCCGGATGGCGCGGGCCAGCATGAGGCCGTCCATGCCCGGCATCATCATGTCCACGAGCACCACGTCGAACGGCACCGCCTCGGCCAGTGCCGCGCTGAGGCGTGCCAGCGCCTCGGGCCCGCTGGCGACGGCCTCCCCCTGCATCCGCCAGACCCGCGCCTGATGGAGCAGCAGGTCACGGTTCACCGCGTTGTCGTCCACGACGAGCAGGCGCAATCCCGCCAGGGAGCGGGGCGGGAGCGCCTCCGGGGCGGGGGCGGGCTGCAACGGCAGGGTGAACCAAAAAGTCGAGCCTTCGCCCGGCGTGCTGTGCAGGCCGATCTCCCCGCCCATCAACCCGACGAGCTGCCGGCTGATGGCCAGGCCCAGGCCCGTGCCGCCAAATTGCCGCGTGGTGGAGCCGTCCGCCTGCGTGAACGCCTGGAAGAGTTTCGCCTGCGCCTCCGGGGCGATGCCGATGCCCGTGTCGCGCACCTGGAAGCGCAGGGTGACGCCGGCGGGCGACTCCGCCTCGACCAGCGCCTCGACGATGACTTCGCCGCGCGAGGTGAACTTGACGGCGTTGCCCACCAGGTTGGTCAGCACCTGGCGCAGGCGGAGCGAGTCACCCCGGACGTAACGCGGAACGGCGGGGTGGAGGAGGCTGGCCAGTTCGAGGCCCTTGGCCTGCGCGCCGGCGGCCAGGATGTCCAGCGGGCCTTCGACAGCGGCTTGAAGATCGAAGTCGTGCGCGTCAATGCGCAGCTTCCCGGCCTCGAGCTTGGAGAAGTCCAGGATGTCGTTGAGAATCGTGAGCAGGGATTCGGCGCTGGCGCTGATGGTCTGGGCCTGCTGGCGTTGGGCCGGCGCGAGGGGCGAGCGCAGGAGGATGTGGGCCATGCCGATGATGCCGTTCATCGGCGTGCGGATCTCGTGGCTCATGTTCGCCAGGAAGTCGCTCTTGGCGCGGCCGGCGGCCTCGGCGGCATCCTTGGCCACGCGCAGCTCCGCCTCGGTGCGCCGGCGCTCGGCAATCTCAGCCTCCAGCTCGCGGGTGCGCTCCTTGACGCGCGTTTCGAGCTGGTCCCGCGCCTGCCGCAGGGAGTCGTCGCGGAGCTGGACCAGGGCCAGCATGTCGTTGAAATCATCCGCCAGCCGGCCCAGCTCGTCCTCGCTCTCGTGCGGCACCCGGATCGAGTAATCCCGGCGCTGGGTGACGGCGCGCGCAGTCTCCGCGAGTTGGAGCAGCGGCCGGGAGATGACCCGCTGGAGGAGGGTGGAGAGCAGCCCGGCGACCAGCAGCGCGGCCGCCAGCACCAGCACGGCGATCCAGCCGAATTCCCACAGCCGGGCGTAGAGGGCGCCCAGGTCGGCCTCCAGATACACCGTGCCGACCAACTGCCCGCGGCTGATGATGCGGTGAAAGACCACGAACCGGCCGTTGGTGAAGCCGCGCCGCTCGGCCTCGACCTTCGGCGCCTGGAAGGAGCGCGGCTCGCCAGGCCGCTGGTAGGTGGCCAGGACCCGGCCCCGGTCGTCGTAGAGCGCCGCCGCCACCACGCTCCGCTGCGCCCGCAGGGCGGACAGGATCTCGGCGGCAGTCTTGGGATCGTCGAAATCAATCGCCCCGGCGCTGTTCAGGCCGATGATTTCGGCGAGCGTGCCCAGCTCGGCGGCCATGCCGCCCCGGAACTGGCGCACCTCGCTGGCCACGAAGCCGGCGCAGGCGAGCAGGAGCGCGCCGCTGCTGGTGAGCAGCAGCAGCACCGTCTGCTTCGTCCGGATCGAGGCTTGGTTCCACCAGCGCATGATCAGTCCTTGGATTTGGCCGGCCGGCCCTTCACTTGTTCCGCCAGGGTCAGGAGCTTGGAGCTGACCTTGAGGCCGGCGGCGTTGGCGGCGTCGAGGCTGATCTGGAGGCGGATGTTCCCGCCACGCTTGACCAGGCCGATGACGCCGCCCTGCTGGATGAACGCGTCAGCGTCGCTCACGGTGAGCACGGGCTTGTCCCGCAGCAGCGGCGCGAGGTCGGCGAGGCGGGTGCGTTCAGTGGCCGGGAGGAAAAGGATGTGACAGCCGGCGAGGCCGGCGTCCGGCCCGGCCCGGCGCAGCTCGAAGGTGCGGCCGTTGATGAGCTTGCCGGCGACGACGGCGCGGAGGCTTTCGCCGACGGGGTCCGGGCCGAGCACCCCGATCACGAACGGCGCGTTGGTGCCGCCGAAGGCCGCCGCCGGCCATTCGACATACTTGGCGAAGTTGAAAACGTAGGCGGCCTTCACCTCGGCCTCGGTGAGCTTGGGCAGGTCGGCGGGCGAGCCGGGCGAGGCCAGCGCCAGCCAGACGACGAGCCACGGGACGAAGCCGGGGGGGCGGGCCGGCGGGCGAGAGGGGGCCGGGGAGGGCATGGGGCGGCTCAGAACTTGTAAGTCACCTTGACATAGACCGCGCGCTCCACCTCGGTGCGCTCGGTGGCGATGGTCTGGGGGCGGAACTCCGGGTGCGCGCGGTCCAGCAGGTTCTGGCCGACGAGGGCGAACTCCAGGTTGGGCTGCGGCCGCCATGCCAGCCGGGCGTCGAGGGTCAGGTAGGCCGGGACTTGCAGCGAGCGCAGGTTGTCCACGTAACGCAGCGTGGTGTCGAAGGCGAAGCCCCGGGGCAGATCCCAGGCGGAGCGGAGCGTGGCTTGGTTGCGCGGGCTGCTCCCCTCGGTGGTCAGCCCGGCATCCGTGCTGCCGGGGCGGTTGTGAATCTGGACGACGAGCTGGGCATAGCTGGCGGTGACACGCCATCGCTCGGTGGCCTGCCACCGCCCCGAAATTTCCGCGCCGTAGGTCTCGCCGTGGCCGAGGTTGGCCTGGACCAGCGGCACCGTGAAGTGGGCGGGCGCGGGCGTGGCCTCCAGAAACGCCGCCCCGGTTTCCGCCGTCCCCAAGTTTGAATACCGGTTGTAGAAGAGCGCCGTGTCGAAGGAAAGCTCGGGCCGCGCCTGCCACCGGTGGCCCAGCTCGTAGGCCACCAGCCGCTCGTCCCCGGCTTCCGGCGAGCCAAGATAGGCAAACACCGTCGGCCCCGCCGCCGCCCCGAGGTTCACCCGCGCGGTGCGTTCCGCGCGGGACGGGGTGCGGACGGCCCGTGAGACCGCCGCCCAGAGGTGATGCTCCGGGTGCGGCGACCAGAGCAGCCGCGCGCTGGGCTGGAGCGACCATCCCGTGTAGTCGTTGCGCTCCACTTTGGCCCCCAGCGTCAGCTTGAGCTGGTCCGGCACCAGTTCGATCTGGTCCTGGAGGAAGAAGCTGCTCAGGTGGTGCCCTTCGGAGCCGGGCGTCAGCGTGACGGTGAAGCTCTGCTTGTAGGCATCATCCCGCGTCAGCCGGTGATTGATCCCCCAGGTGACGTCGTGCCGTTCGCCCAGTTGGAAATGGTGCTGGAATTCGAAATCCACCGCCTCCCGCGTCTCCGCGTAAAATGACGCGTCCCGTGCGGTGCGATCATAATACGTCTGGAACTGCAGGTCCGAACCCTCCGCGAGCTGGCGCTTCCAGCGCAGCAGGACGTTGCCGCCAGTCACCCGGCCCACCTGCTCCTCCGTGGTGGCGAACGGCGCCACCAAGGCCGGCAGGGACACCGTGTGATGGAACCCCCCGCCGTAGAGGTCACCCTGAAACGTGAGCTGGCTCACGTCGGAAGGCTCCCAATCCAGCCGGAAGCCGCCGCGCGCCTGCCGCCACTCGTCATTCGCATCCCCGCCCCCGAATCGCATTGAGTGGTCGCGGACGAAGCCCTTGCCATACACGCGCAGGAAGAGCGCGTCCGCGAGCTTCAGGCCGTGGCGCACGCCCACCATCCCCTGGTCCTCCGTGCCGCCGCCCACCGTCACCAGCGTGCCCACTGTGTCCTTGGCGGACTTCGTGATGATGTTGATGACCCCGTTGACCGCGTTCGCCCCCCACAGCGCGGAGCCGGGGCCGCGGATCACTTCAATGCGTTCCAAATCCTCCAGCAGCGTGTCCTGCACGTCCCAGTAGACGCCGGAGAACAACGGGGTGTAGACACTGCGCCCGTCCACCAGCACGAGCAGCTTGTTGGCGAAGGTGTCGTTGAACCCGCGCGCCGAGATGGCCCAGGTGTGGGCGTCCTGCCGCGCCACCTGCAGGCCGGGCACCAGCCGCAGCGCCTCGGGGATGCTCGTCGCGCCGGCGCGGCGGAGGTCGTCGGGAGTGAGGACATGGATCGCCGCCGGCGCGTGCAGGAGCGATTCGGCCTTTTTGCTGACCGAGGTGACCTGGATCTGGCCCAGGTCTTCCAGCGAGAGCGTGGTGAGGTCCGGCTTCGCCGCGCTGGCGGGAGCGTCCGCCGCGAGCGAGCGCGCCGCCAGCCAGGCCGCGCACGCCAGGCCGGCGGGGCCGCGCCCGACGATCAAGGGGGAGGTGTTCATGGGAGATGGCCTGAGCTGGGTTATTCGGTGACGGGCGCGGTGGCCGGCGGTTGGGGCGCCGATGCCGGGGCCGCCCGGAGGCACTCCTCGATGGCCTGCACCAGCGCGGTGATGGGGAAAGGCTTGGCGAGGGACTTCACCGCGCCGATGCGCTCGGCGATGGACAGGTAGGCCTGCGGGTGGTTGCGCCCGCCGCCGGACATGGCGATGATTTTCACCGCCGGGTTCACCTTGCGCAGCGCCACGATCAGCTCGACGCCTTCCATGTCGGGCATGATGAGGTCGGTGATCACCAGGCCGAAGCCCGCCGGGTTGTAGGCCGCCAGCGCCTCCCGGCCGTTGCGGGCGCGGACGACATCGTAGCCGAACATGGCGAGCGAGCGCTGGAGCATGACGGCGAACAGGTCCTCGTCGTCGGCGAGCAGGATTCTAGGTGTGGTCATGGTCATGGGTTTCGAGGTTCAGGGCGCGGCCCACCGCTTCGGCCAGGCTGCGAAAGTCGTAGGGCTTGGGCAGGAGTTCACTGAAACCAAGCTGGAGCGCCGCCGCCGCGTCCACGCTGGCGCTGTAGCCGGTGGCCAGGATGAGGCGGATGTCGGGGCGCGTCTCGCGCAACTGGCGGGCCAGGGCCGCGCCGTCCAGCCCCGGCATGTTCAGGTCGGTGAGGACCAGGGCAAATTCTCCGGGCCGCTCGCGGAACCAGGTCAACGCCTCGGCGGGGTTCGTCGTCCCCGTCACCCGGTAGCCGATGCGCTTGAGCATGGTGGTGCCGATTTCGATGAGCGGCTTCTCATCGTCCACAAACAAGATGTGCGCGCCGTTGCCCTGCGGCAGGGCTTTCGGTTCCACGGTGGCTTCCGCCACGCTCGTCGCGAACACGGGAAAGTAGAGATGAAACGTCGTGCCCCGGCCCGGCTGGCTTTCCACCACGATGCCGCCGTCGTGATTCTTCAGAATGCCATGCACCACCGCCAGCCCCAGGCCGGTGCCCTGGCCGGCCGGCTTGGTGGTGAAGAAGGGATCGAAGATGCGCGCCAGCGTCGCCGCGTCCATGCCGCAGCCGTTGTCGGTGATGCTGAGGCGCACATACCGGCCGGGGCGCAGGTCCGGGTGGACGCGCGCCAGCGCCTCGTCCACTTCGGTCTCGGCCAGGGCGACGCGGATGACGCCGGCCCCGTCCGGGAGCGCGTGCCACGCGTTGGTGCACAGGTTCATGGCCACCTGATGAATCTCGGACGGATCGGCCAGCACGGTGGGCGTGGTGGCGAGATCCACTTCGAACTCCACGGACGCGGGGATCGTGGCACGGAGGAGCTTGAGCACTTCGCGGATGATGGTCCGCAGCTCCATGGGCTGGCGCTTGGCCTCCTGCCGGCGGCTGAAGGCGAGGATTTGCCTCACCAGATCCGCCGCCCGCCGGCTGGCACTGTGGATGGCGTCGAGGCTTTCCTCCCGCCCCGGGTGATCCCCCGGCAGGAGGCGAATGAGATCCACATTGCCGATGATGGCGCCGATGATGTTGTTGAAATCGTGCGCGATGCCGCCGGCCAGTTGCCCCACGGCCTCCATCTTCTGCGACTGGCGCAACTGCTCCTCCAGCCGCCGGCTCTCGGTGATGTCCACACAGGTGCCCTCAAAATAGCGTGGCTCGCCGCGCTCGTCGCGCACGACGCGGACATTCAAGGAGACCCAGACCAACCGCCCGTCGCGGCGCTTGAACTGGCACTGGATGAAGTCCCGCCCGCCGGTGCGCGCCCGGCGCAGCAGCGAGGTGCGGTCCCCCGGCTTGACATGCACGTCCCGGTCCATGTTGAGGCACGCGGCGATCAACTCCTCCGGCGAGTCGTAGCCCAGCAGCCGGGCCATGGTGGAATTGGCGGTGATGATGCGGCCGGAGGGATCCGTCTGGACGATGCCTTCCACCGTGTTGTCGAAAATCTCGCGGTATTTCGCCTCGGCCTGGCGCACCGACTCCTCGGCCAGCTTCTGGGCGGTGATGTCCTGCTTGATGCCGACCAGGCCGACGACCCCGTCCGCCTCGTCCCGCAGCGGCACCTTGGTCAACTGATACCAGGTGCAGCCGCCGTTCAGCTTCACGCATTCTTCGCGGTTCAGCACCGGCTGGCCGGTCCGCATCATGAGCTCGTCGTCGCCGGCGTAGCTGCGGGCGGTTTCGGGCGGGAAAAAATCGAACACCGTCTTGTCCCGCAGCTCCGCCTCGCTGCGCGCGCCGAGCAGCCGCACATGGGCGCGGTTGCTCACCGTGTAGCGGCCGGCGGCGTCCTTGGCGAAGATGTAGCCGGGCAGGTTGTCAATCACGGTGCGCAGCAGCCGCCGCTCGCGGGCCAGCGCCTCCTCCGCCTGGAGCCGCTCCGTGAGGTCCACCAGCATGTTGACTCCGCCGGTGAGCGCGCCCGTCGAGTCGCGCGTCGCCACCGGGTGCGGCAGGACGCGGGAACGGGTGCCATCGGGGCGCTCGATCACGAGTTCCTGCCCGCGCACGGGCCGGCCTGTGCGCAGGGTTTCAGCCATGGGGGACTCGGCTGGCCGCAGCGGGGTGCCATCCGGCTTGAACAAACGCCACGCGCCGCCCCACAGATCCTGGCCGATCTCCGGCTCGCGGCCCCAGAGCGCCACCGCCGCCTCATTGAAGAGGGTGATGCGGCCCTCCGCATCGCAGGCATAAACCGCCGCCGGCAGCGTGTGGACCAACTGCCGGAAGCGCCGCTCGCTCTCCCGCAGCGCGGCCTCGGCCCGGTGGCGCGCGGTCACATCCTCGAAGATGCCCTGCACGCCGATGATCCCGCCCGCCGGACCGTGGACCGGGTTCTTGATGACGTGGACGTGGCGCACCACGCCATCGGTGCCGCAGTTTTCCTCGTTGAGTTCGAGGCTCGTCCCGGTGGCCAGCACGCGGGCGTCGTCCCGCTGGTATTTCGCGGCCAGTTCCGCCGGAAACAGCTCCGCGTCCGTGCGCCCCGCGATCTCCAGCCAGGGCCGTCCCAGCGCCTCGCAGAAGCGGGGGTTGCCGTAGACGAACCGCCCCGCAGTGTCCTTGCGGAAAACCGCCAGCGGCAGGTGGTCCATCAGCGAGTGATGGAGGAGCTCGGAGGCGCGCTGCGCGGCCTCGGCGTGCTTGCGCTCCGTGATGTCCAGGAAGATGCATTGGAAGACGGTCTGCCCGGCCAGCTCGATGTTCTGGGTGCTGACCAGCACGTCCCGCAGCGCGCCGGCCTTGGTGCGGTGCCGCGTCTCAAACGTGTCCTGGCCCGTAGTAAGAACCTTCTGGATGTGGGCGCAGGTCTGTTCCGGCAGCTCGGCGGCCTCGAAGTCGCCGATGCGCAGCCGCGTGAACTCCTCAAGGGTGTAGCCAAGCTGGCGCGCGGCCAGCTCGTTGCACTCCAGCACCCGTGCGGTGGCCGGGTCAATGACCACCACCCCCACCGGCGCGCGGTCGAAGAGCGTGCGGAAGCGCGCCGTGGTCTCGCGCAGCGCGGTGTCCGCCTGCCGGCGCACGGTCACGTCCCGGACGGCCGCCGTGATGAGCTGCCCACGGTCGGTTTGCAGCGGGCTGAGGCTGATCTCGACCGGGAACTCGGAGCCGTCCTTGCGCCGCGCGCTCAGCTCGCGCCGCGCGCCCATGGCCCGCGCGTCGGGGTGCGCGGCGTAGCCGGTCCGCATCGCCACATGGGCGGACTGCACACGCTCGGGCACCAGCACCTCGATCTTCTGGCCGACCAAGGCCTCGCGGTTCCAGCCGAAGATCCGCTCCGCCTGGGCGTTGACGAGCACGATGCAGCCGGTCCCGTCCACGATGATCATCGCGTCCGGGGCCGCCTCCAGCAGCCCGCGAAAGCGCTCCTCGCCCTGGCGCAGGGAGCTTTCCGCCTGCTCGCGCACGCGCAGCTCGTGGCGGAGCAGGCCGGCCGCGCCGAGGATGCCCAGGATGCCCAGGACACTCACGGTGACGATGATGCCGACCGTCAGCCGCGCGCTCAGTTCACTGGCCGCCGTGCGCTTGGCGAGCAGCGCATCCTCCTCCGCGACGAGGGCGTTGACGAGGGCGCGGATCTCGGTGATGAGGCGGATGCCCTCGAGCTGCACCTCCCGGGCGCCCGGCGGCGGCGGGTTGGCGGGCGGCTGCGGCCCCGGGCGGCGCGCGCTGAGTTCCAGCCGCTCGCGCACGAGGGGTTCGAGCTGATGCAGCCGGGCCTGCTGCACCGGGCTGTCGCTGGTCAGGGCGCGGACGGTGGCCAGCTTGCGGAGGGCGGCCCGGCCCGCCTGCTCCATCAGGACGCGCTGGCTGTCCTCGCCGGTCACCCGCCACGCGTGGCGCGTGGAGCCTTCCTCGAGCAGCAACTTGAGGATGTTTTCCGCCCCTTCGCGGGCCTGCATGGTGCGCACCACCCGCTGGCTGTCGTCAATCAGCTCCTGCACGGCGTGATTGGTGAGGAACACCAGCAGCAGGGCGACGACCGCCGCCATCACGGGGCCGGCGCGCAGGGCGCGTTGCACGAAATCGTTCATCAGGCGGGGAAGAGCTTTTGCAGGAGGGCCGGCAACTGGTCGGACGCCTCGGCCTTCGCGACCAGCGCGTCCGCGCCCGAGGCGGCGACGGCCAGGCTGCATGCCAGCGTGGCCTCCACCGTGACGATCACCACCACGGGCGCGTGCGGCCGGCCCTTGATCAGGCGCGCGGCGGTCAGGCCGTCCATCACGGGCATGGTGAGGTCCAGCAGCACGAGGTCCGGCGCCAGCTTGCGCACCTGCTGGAGCGCCTCGTGCCCGTTGACGGCGGTGCCCACCACGCGCACCCGCGGCAGGCGGGCGAGGAAGGCGGTGACGGAGGCGAGATACTCCGCGTGGTCGTCCACCACCAAAACGCCGACGGGTGGGCTGGCGACGGGGGCGGACGACGAGGAAGCGGTGGACGGGGTCATGAGGCTGCCAACTTGCGCGCCTTCCCCGCCGGAGGGAATCGGCGGCAACCCGGATTAGGCGGAAAACTTACCCGGAGGCCGGCCTAGGGGTTTTCACCGAGGCTCCCGCCATCCGGCCCTGCTCGGTGCCACCCGGAAGCCGAAGCTGGCCGAGAGGAACGAGAGCAGTCGAAAGAGGGAGAAGCGCCTGGCAAACCCGGGCCGGAACAATTGCTCCGCACCACGAACCGGAGCGCGGGCGTCCCGCCCGCAGCGGCCACCCCGCCCAGAAATGCTTGGGACTTCCGCACGCCCCATTACGCAAGTTCCCGCTGCGGCCCGGAGGGCCGCGCTCCGGCTCAGCGGGCGAACTCGCAGGACTTGGCGGCTCGTGGGTTCTCTCCCTGAACGGAGCGCGGGCGTCCCGCCCGCAGCGGCCACCTTAACCCGGAGGCGCTGCGGATATTCGCACGGTAGCTGGCGCAAGTTCCCGCAGCGGCCCGGAGGGCCACGCTCCGGTTCAGGGGCTGAAATCGCGGGACTCGGGTCGTGGGATCTTTCCTGTCGTCACCGCGACTTTTTCCGGCGGCTTTCGTTGCTTCCGGCCATTCCCGTTCGGAGCAACGGGTTCAATTGCAGCCACGGGGCCGGCGGCGGGCTTACGCCTCCACGATCTTGTTGCGCACGGCGTAGCGGACGAGGTCCGCGCTGGAACGCAGGCCGAGCTTGCGCAGGATGTTGGCGCGGTGCGTCTCAACGGTCTTGACGCTCACCCCCAGCCCGTCCGCGATCTCCTTGGAGCTTTTGCCCTCCGCCACGAGCTGCACCACCTGCCGTTCGCGCGCGGTGAGCGGGCCGGCGGATGCCTCGGCGGCGGGCGCGGGCCTGAGGTAGCCCTGGAGCACCAGCTCGGAGACCTTGGCGGAGAAGTAGGGCTGGTGCAGGAGCAGCGTCTCAATCGCCTGGATGAGGATGTGGCCGGCCTCGCACTTGAGGATGAAGCCGCGCGCGCCCGCCGCCAGCACGTCCCGCACGAGCGCCTCGGTCTCGTGCATCGTGAGCACGAGCACCTCGCACTGCGGCAGCTCGGCCCGGATCAGGCGCGTCGCCTCCAGGCCGTTCAGCTCGGGCATGGCGAAATCCACGATGGCCAGGTCCGGCCGGAACTCGCGCGCCTTGGCGACCGCGTCGCGGCCGTTGACCGCCTCGGCGCAGACCTCCCAGTCGCGGCGCGGCTCGAGCACGCGGCGCAGCCCCTCGCGCACCAGTGCGTGGTCATCGGCGATCAGGAGGCGGACTTTACTCATCGGCGGCGGCGGTCAGCGGCAGCGTGGCACGGACGCGGACGCCGGGCAAGGCCGGTTCCACTTCCAGCCGGCCGCCCAGGAGGCGCAGGCGCTCGCGCATGCCGGCGATGCCGACGCCGAAGCGGGCGCTCCCGCTGG
>WRPG01000009.1:0-92819 GCA_009773355.1 Limisphaerales bacterium | reverse complement strand
GCGGTGGACGTTCCCCAGGCTTTCCTGAAGCACGCGGAAGAGCGTCAGTTCGGTTTCGGGCGGCAGGCGGTCGGGCAGTTCCGCCACGTCCAGCTCCACCCGGACGCCGCTGCGCCGGGCGAAGCCCTCGGCATAGTCGTGAATGGCGCGCGTCAGCCCGAGCGCCTCCAGCGCGGGGGGATGCAGCAGGTAGGCCAGGGTGCGCAGCTCCGCCGTGCCGCGCCGGACCTGGATTTCGCATTCCGCCAGCAGCGCGCGGCTGGCGTCGTCCATGCCCGGTGTGATGCGGCCCAGCACGGCCAGGTTCATGGCCAGCGCGGCGAAGGTCTGCGCGGTCGAGTCGTGCAGCTCCCGCGCGAGCCGGCGGCGCTCCTCGTCCTGCGCGCGCAGCAGGCGGCCGGAGAGCTGCACGACCTCCGCCTCGGCGGCGAGCTGCGCCGTCACATCATGCACGAGCACCAGCTCCGCGCGGCCGCCGGCGAATTCCACCGCGTGGGCGAACACCTGCACCCACAGCGCCGTGCGGTCCTTCTTCCAATGCCGCCAGACGCCCAGGTCGCGCACGCCCGGGGCGTCCAGCATCAGGGACTGGAGATGGCGCTCGCGTTCCTCCGGCGGGCGGAGGTCCGTGGTCTTCATGGCGAGAAACTCCTCCCGCGTGAAGCCGTAGAGCAGCACGGCCGCCTCGTTGACTTCGAGGAAGCCCAGCGTCACCGGGTCGAACACCCACATGGGCTGCGGGCTGTGGGCAAAGAGAGTCCGGTAACGGGCCTCGCTCTCGCGGAGCGCCTCCTGGGCGAGCAGCCGTTCGAGGCTCAACGCGGTGTAATCGGCCAGCGCCTGGAGCGTGGCCAGCGTCTCCCGGTTGTAGGCCAGCGGCCGGTAGCTCTGGATGCTGAGCAGCCCCGTGGTCCGGCCGTGCAGCCGGAGCGGGACGAAGAGCAGCGAGGCCGAGCGCCGGCCCGTGTCCCCGAACGGCACGAAACGCTCCTCCTCCTCCGCCGGATCGCGGAGGATCAGCTCGCCGGCCTCGATGATCCGGCTGGCCGGCCCCGGCGTGGGGCGCTCGCGCGGGACGACGGACACCTCGAGCTTGCGGCCCTCCATGGTGTCCATGGCGAGCACCGGCACCGGCTCGCCGGCGGGGTCGTAAAGATCGACGAAGCACGCTTCCCAGCCGAACAACTCGTCGGCCACGCCGACGATGAGCCGCGCCGCCTCCCGGACTTCGTGGGCGGCATTCAGTCCGCGACCGAGCGAGGCGAAGGCCGCCAGCCGCTGCTCCGTGCGTTTGAGTCCGGTGATGTCCTGCACCGTGCCCAGCCCGCCCACCAGCCGGCCCGCCGCGTCGAATTCCAGCACGGCCTGCTCGCGGACCCACTTGACCTCGTCCTCCACCAGGATGCGGTGCTCGAGGTCGTAGGGCGCGCCTGCCAGCGCGGCCTGCCAGGCGTCGTCCACCTGCGGGCGGTCCTCCGGGTGGACGCGGGCGAGGAAAAACTCGTAGTCCATCGGCGTCCCCTCGGGCACGCCGAAAATGCGATGGGCCTCGGCCGACCAGGTGAGGCGGTTCCGCGCCACGTCGAGCCGCCAACTGCCGAGGTGGGCCACGGCCTGCGCGCGGACGAGCGCGGCCTCGCTCTCGCGCATGGCCTGCTCCACCTGACGCCGCCGGATGGCCTCGGCCAGCACGTTGGCGACGGCCTGAAGGAAACTCACATCGTCCGGCGTGAACCCCCGCCGGCGGGTGCTGTGAACGCCCAGCACGCCGACGGGCTGCTCCGCATGGCCGATGATGACGCTCAGGCCGCTGACCACGTTGTGCTCGCGCAGCAGCGCCGGGCCGTTGAACCGCGGGTCGGTGCGAAGCTCCTCCACGATGACCGGCTCCTTGGTGAGCAGGGTGTGGCCGGCCTGCGAATCGTGGTCCACCCCGACCGTGGCGTGCCCGACCAAGCCCGCGTTCCAGCCGACTCCGGCCACCAGCCTGACCGCGTTCCGCTCGGGCAGGAGTTCGAGCACCTTGCAGAATTCCACACCGAAGGTCTCCGCGACGCGCGCCACCGCCTGGTCGAAGAGCGGCTGGAGGTCCGGGGCGGCCAGGGCCAGCAGGCCGAGGTCGGCGACGACGGCCTGCTGCCGGGCGCGCAGGGCCAGCAGCTCCTTCGCCTGCCGGCGCTCGGTGATGTCGAGGAAGATGCAGTGGAACACCGCGCGCCCGGCCAGCTCGAGGGTCTGGGTGGTCACCAGCACGTCGCGCACCTCGCCCGTCTTGGTGCGGTGCCGCGTCTCAAAGGTGTCCCGCCCCGTGCGGAGAATCTGGGCGATGTGCTCGCGGGTCTGGGAGTCCGTCTCCACCGCCTCGAAGTCCGGGATGGCCAGCCCGGTGAACTCCTGGATCGTGTAGCCCAGTTGCCGGGCGGCCTGCTCGTTGCATTCCAGCACCCGCGCCGTGGCGGGGTCCAGCACCACCACCCCCACGGGCGCGCGCTCGAAGAGGGTCCGAAAGCGCACCTCCGCCTCGCGGCGGGCGGCTTCCGCCCGCCGGTGCTCGGTGATGTCCCGCGAGACGCCGATCACGCCCTGGATGCGGCCGTCGGCGTCGCGCCACGGCGCCTTGTTGGCGTGCCAGTGGCTCAACTTGCCGGCCATGAAGCCCGACTCCTCCTGAACCTGGGTCGTGCCGGTGGCCGCCACGGCCTCATCCACGGCGCGGAACCGGCTGGCCGTCTCCGGCGGGAGCAGCTCGGCATCCGTCCGGCCGAGGATCTCCTCGGCCGTCCGGCCAATCGCCCGCGCGCCGGCGGCATTGATGAGCTGGTAGCGGCCGGCGAGGTCCTTGATGAAGACGGCGTCCGTGGTGCCCTCGACGACGGCGGTGAGCAGCGCGTGCTGGTGACGCAGCCGCTCCTCCGCCTGCCGGCGCTCGGTGATGTCCTCCACGCTGCCCTCGTAGCAGAGCACGCGTCCGCGCCCGTCCCGCACCACCCGGGCGCTTTGCCGGATCCAGACCAAGGCCCCGTCCCTGCGGCGCATCTGGCACTCGAACACCCCGGTGCCGCCTTGGGCGTGGAGCAGCGCCTGCACCCGCCGCCGGTCCTCCGGGTCCACGTAGAGCTGCCGGCCGATGTCGGTGACCTCCTCGAGCATCTCCTCGGCGGAGGCGTAGCCGTAGATGCGGGCCATCGCGGGATTGATGGTGAGGTAATGACCATCCGCCGTGCTCTGGTAGATGCCCTCGACGGCGTGCTGGAAAATGGAGTGATACTTCGCCTCCGCCACCCGCAGCGCGGCCTCCGCCTGTTTGCGGGCGGTGATGTCGTGGTTGGCTCCGATCAGACGCCGGGGGACTCCCGCCTCGTCGTTGAAGGCCTGAAACCGTCCGGCGAGCCAGTGGACGCTGCCGTCCGGCCAGATCACGCGCCATTCCCCCGCCTGCGGGGACAAGGTTTCGAAGGCGTGCTGGACCAGCGCCACGACCCGCGCGCGATCCTCGGGGTGAACCATCTGTTCCCACGCCGGCTGGGTTCCGGGGAATTCGCCGGGGCGCAGGCCATGCAGCGCCTCCAGCTTCGGGGTCCAGACATTGACCCCGGTTTGCGCGTCCCACTCGAAGGCGCCGATCCCCGCCGCCTGGGTGGCCAGCCGCAGCCGTTCCTCGCTGGCCCGCAGGTCCCCCTCGGCCTGCCTGCGCTCCGTGATGTCCAACGCGAAGCCCAGCACGCCGATGACGTTTCCGTCCGCGTCCCGGTAGGGCAGCTTGTCGGTCTGCAGCCAGCGGGTGCCGGCGGGGGTTTGCAGCGGCTCGATGATGCCCAGCCTGGGCTGGCCGGTGCGCATCACCTCCTCGTCGTCGCGGAGGTAGCCCTCGACGAAGGGCGAGCCGAGTTCGGCGTCCGTGCGGCCCTCGATGGCGGGCCGGGTCAGGCCCAACGACCGGGCGTGGGCCTCGTTCACGCGCACCAGCCGGTGCGCGCGGTCCTTGTAGAAGATGAGGCCCGGCACGGTGTCCAGAATCAGCGCCAGCTCGTTGCGCTGGCGCTCCACCTCCGCCCGGCTGCGGACGCGCTCGAGCGCGCCGGCGCAGTGGTCGGCCAGGGCCTGCAACGCGGCGAGGTCGTCGTGCGTGTAGGCGTGCAGCCGATAGCTCTGGATGGCGAGCACGCCGACGACATGCCCGCCTTCACGCAGCGGCACGGACAAGAGGGAGGCGGAAGGCCGGCTCACATCGCCGAAAGGCATCCGATCAGGAGTCAGTGCCAGCGGAGGCTCGCGCAGGATCAGTTCCGCCACACCTTCCAGCGACCGCCGCAGCCGTGGCGAAGGCGGGGTGTCCGCGTAGGCGGGTGGAACCTCCTGCCTCTGGCCGTTGACGACGTCCATGGTCAGGATCGAGCGGCACCGGTCGGACTGCGCGTCGTAGAGATCAAGTTTGCAGGAATCCCAGCTGAACAAATCGTCGGCAATGTCCACGATGATGCGGGCGGCCCCGGCCTCGTCAGTGGCTTCGTTCAACCGCCGGCCCAGCGCGGCGAAGGCAGCCTGCCGCCGCTCCGTCTGCTTGCGCCCCGTGACGTCCACATGGCAGCCGATCACCCGCGCGGCCCGGCCCTGGGCGTCGCGGAAGACCTCGGCGCGCGTGTAAATCCAGCGCCACGAGCCGTCCTTGTGGCGCATCCGAAACTCCACCTCATACGCGGCCTCCCCCGCCGCCAGCGCCCGCCGCACGCGCGCCAGCGTCGGGGCCAGGTCGTCGGGGTGGACGCGGCTTTCCCATTCGCTGAACGTGTTGCCGATCTCCTCCTCCGCGTAGCCGAGCTGGCTCTTCCATTCGCGGGAGATGATGACCTGGTTCGTTCCGAGATCCCAGTCCCACAGGCCGACGTTGGCGGCATGGACCGCGAGCCGCAGCCGCTCATCGCTGACCCGCAGCGCCTCGCGGGTCTGCAGGCGATGGAACGCGCCGCCGCAGTAGTCGGCCAGCGCCTGCAAGGTGTCGAGATCCGCCCGGGTGTAGGCCTGCGGGGTGTAGCTCTGAATGGAGAGCAGGCCGACCACGCTGGTCTCCTGCCGGACCGGCACGGCCATGATGGCGGCGGATGGCCGGCTCGTGTCCCCGGACGGCACGTCCCCTTCCTGGAAGGCAAACGGCGGCGCGCGCAGGATCAACTGCGCGCCCTCGCGCAGCACCCGGCGTGCGCGCGCCGTCGGCGGGCCGCCCGGCAGGGAGGGCGCAACATCCAGCCGCCGGCCCGCCAGCGTGTCCCGGTTCAGGACGCTTTCCACCGTGTCGGTGGCCGCGTAGTAGAGGTCCACGGTGGCGGCATCCCAGCCGAACAGGCGTTGGGCGGCGTCGAGGACGATCTCCCCGGCCGCGCGCGCGGAGACCGCGCCGTTCAATTGGCGGCCCAGCGCCGCGAACGTCAGCGCCTGCGTCTCCGCCTGCTTCTGGGCGGTGATGTCGGTGAGCAGGCCCTCGATGAACAACAGCTCGCCGGTGTCCGTGTAAATGCCCTGCGCCTGGTCCCAGACCCAGCGCTCCCCGCCCCCGCGGTGGCGGATGCGGTATTCACTGCTGCATGGCTGGTGGGCGGTGAGATTCGCCTGGCACTTCTCCCACACCCGCGCGGCATCCTCCGGGTGCATGAGCGCCCCGAGCGAGACGACCCGGTTGCCCGTCAGCTCATCCGCCCGGTAGCCGGTCAGCGTCAGGCAGCCGTCGCTGATGAACTCGACCGTCCACTCGGCGTCGTTGCGGCAGCGATAGACCGCGCCGGCGAGGTGCTTGAGCAGGGTTGAATGCAGCCGCCCGCTGGCGTGCCCCGCGTCGCCTGTTCCGCTGTCATCCAGTGGCATGGCGGATGCCTGCGCAGGTGGAGAGGCAAGCTCGGGCTTCATGTGATTGCCGGCAGATTAACCCGGCGGGCCGCGCGCACAACCGCCAACTTTCAGCCCGGCACCCGCCGCCGCCGAGGATTGCGCTTGCGGCGCGCGCGGGCCTGCGGCAGAAGTAGGCGCAGCAAACCCCGAGGCACCTATGCAAGCTCAACCCATGTGGCAGTGGCTGGCGGGATTCACGGCGGAAGGACCGATGTTCTGGACCTTGATCGCCCTGCTGTTCTGCCTGGTCTACATGCGCAACGCACAGACCGTCACCGAGCGGCAGGCGAAGCTCGAGGCGGAGAACGCGCGCCGCCAGGAGCAGACGTATCAGGCGATGGTGCAGCATTACCGCCAGGTGGTGAACGAGCAGCAGATGCGGATGGACGCCGTGGGGCATCAGCAGGCGGCCCATCCCGCCCCGCCGGCCGCCGGCGCGGGCGGCGCGCTGGAGCTGTTTCAACTCCTGGCGGAGAGCAGCTCGCAGAAAATCTCCAAGCTGGAAGTCCGCGTGGACGCGCTGACCAAGGCGCTCGAATCCGTCCAACGCGAGGCGGCGGAGGCGACGGCCATGAACGCGCAGCTCCTGGGCGTGTTCTCGGACATGCAGCACAAGCTCAACAACCTCGGCAACGCGATGCAGGCGGTGCTGAAGAAGGATTGACGGCGGGCGGTTCCGGCTCCGCTTCCAGATCAGAACCCGTGGAATCACCAGCCCGCACACGGGCTGGGCCTCCTGAAGGCCGGCGGAAAAATCAGGCACGCCGGAGCGGCCAGGGAAATTCGAGGATGGCGACCCTACGGGGATTCGAACCCCGGTTACGCATCCCCCAGAATAAAATGCGGATTTATTAGTGATTTAACCACAGTGAACCGTCATGAGCGACAGTTTTGCATACGTTTGCATACGTTTTGATATTGTGCCATTATCCTCACATGGCATGGCTCTATCGTCGAGATGATTCCCGGTTCTGGTGGGTGGGTTGGCGCACTCCGGAGGGCAAGGCACGCTTCAAGTCCACGAAGTGCGAGCAGGAGGGCGACGCCCGGAAACACCTCGCCGCCGTTGAGTCGCTCTTCTCGGCTCGCGCCAGCGGCGCTCCGCTGGACGAGGTTTATGCGTCCCTCTCACCGCGCACCAAGCCCCGCCCGACGCTCAAAGCTGCGCTGAGCGACTGGCTTACGGAGTGCGAGGGCAGCACGGCGGCGGAAACTTTGGGGCGCTACCGGACGATCGCGGAGGCCTTCTCCAACCACCTTGGTGCCGGCGAGCATGGGCCGATGCTCGATGCTGTGACCTCGGAGCACATCCGCGAATTCCTGAGCAAGCGGCGGGCGATTCGCAACGCCAGCACGATCAACCTGGAGCGGAAGATTCTCTCGATGTTTTTCCTGCGCGCGGTTCGCAATGACCAGCTGCGGGCAAATCCCGCCGCGCCGGTGCGAAAGATCAATCAAAGCCGGGCAGAGAAGCATCACCGTCGCGCCTTCACTCTCGACGAGCTGCGCATCATCTTCGACAAGTGCCCGGATGACTTTTGGCGCTTCGCCGTGCTGGGCGGCTTCTACACGGGCCAACGCCTCGGCGATCTGGTTTGCCTGAGCTGGGGCGCAGTGGACCTCCAGGAGAACGTCCTGCGGCTGACGCAGGCTAAGACTGACAAGAAAGTGCAAATACCCTTGCGCCCGGCTTTTCGCGCCTTGCTGATGGCGGTTCGTGCGAAGGCGGGCAAAGTGAAGCCGGGCGACTTCATCTGGCCGGAACACGCCGAGCGCTACGAGCGCTGCGGCGCGGGGCCGTTTAGCAACGGGTTTTACGAAATCCTTGCGGCGTCCGGTCTCGTGCCCGCCCGCTCGCACAAGCCGAAGAAAACAAAGAAGGGCGTGAAAGGACCACGCCAAGTCACGCCGGTTTCCTTCCACTGTCTGCGGCACACATTCATCTCGGTGCTCAAGGCCACGGGCGGCAGCCAAGCCGTCGCCAAGGAACTCGCAGGGCACAGCTCCGACGCGATCTCCGACCTCTATACCCACACCGACACGGCGACCCTCGCCAAGGCCATCGCCGCGCTTCCCGAGTTGGCAGATTAGCTGGGCGCGAAATTAGGCGGCCCAATCGCACTCGTAATCGAATTCCGAGCAGGAATGTGGTGCAAGTGAATGTCATGCCAATCCCGTTCCACTCGCCCTCTCGGATCAAAGTTGAAGCACCAGTCCGATCTGAGATCCTCGACCAGGAAGCAGTTTTTTCACCAGCAAGCGGGCTTGCCTCCGGAAGCGACAAAAGGCATGACCTTACCACCCCGGCAGAACGCGGACTCAGATGAACCGTTTAGCGGGACGGACCAGTGTCCATGATAATTCGGCCCATGAAGAAGAAGCGAAGAGCGGCACCCAAAAAACGACCTTCGCCAAGACAGGCCAAAGCTTGGCCGCCTGACAGCCAGGGAGATGCGCCGACTTCAACGAAACATTCAGGCGGCCGTGCTACGGACGATGATGCCACAAAGCGTGTGGCCACGCTTCTGCACGGATCAAGCCCTACAGTGCTTCCGAAGGGGAGATTATCAGCGCCACAACGTCTCGCGCTTTCCCGGATCATTGGCTTGCCCCGGCTCAAACAGCTTGCCAATCCCCTACGGAAGCTTTGGATGGAATGTGCAACCGATCCATTGGAGGCGTGGCTCGCGGCCTGCTTTTCGGCCAAGTCCTTGCCTGGGCTTCCGATCTCGATGACGAACCCGTTGAGCATCAACAAGCTGATCTTCCGCTGCTTCGTGGTGCCGACTCTGTGTGAGATGTTTGTGCAGGCGGCGACCAAAGCGCCCAAGAAGATGTCGCTCTACCTCAACCAATTCAGCAGCCGTGTCCGTGCTTTTGAACGGTTGGATAGCGATTTGAAGGCGCGTGATGCTCAAGTGCGAGAAGGGAAAACAAACGCCCGGGCTTCTGGACCCCCGAATTGGCTGAACTGCACGCCGGAGGTGGCAATACAGCGTCTCGAAACCTTTGATGCTTGGCGGGAGGCTGCGCTCAGGTCGTTCTGGTATTTTCACCGGCAGTTCTACGAAGACACCGGGTTTGCCGATCCAAAAGAACAGCTCGCTGCCTGGGCTGGATACGTGCAATCGAAAACGCCGCTATCCAACAACCTGCTGGCTTTCCTGATGCACCAAGAAGAGTTGTCGAGTCCAAACTCTCTAACCGTCTTCGTTCGGAATCTGAAGAAAGGGCAGGCTTCGAAATTTGGTTCTGCATATCTACGATGGAAATCGAAGCCCGAGCGCGATGCGCCCCCCACGCTGATGATCGACTGTTGGTTGATTGAGATATGGCCGTTGGTGCTGGATGAGGAGTGGGGCTATGGAAGCTTGGTCAAGCTCGCTGAGGTCAAGTTCAACGGCTTCGAGAATCCACCCGATTACACAACAATTCAGCGGCGGTGTGGGGACCTCAAGCTGGAGCTCGCAAAGTGTCGCCGTCCGGGCGGACCGGAACCAAGCTGCACGCGGGTTAAATTCCCGCTCTCTCCAACGGCCCGCCTCGCCGTAGCTATCCAAGCCATCACGGAGGACTCGGAAAAGTGGTTGCACGGCAGTCCGCGTCCGCTGCCCTAACTATCCCCTGAAAAGTCCGTCCACGCAGGATGGTTAGCACGGTTTTATGGCCCATCCTGTGGGCATGAATGCAGGATCGCTCGCAGCAGCTCAGCAGCAAGCAAACGGTTCCGGTTACGATTTTTTCAGGTTGTCGAAATCGAAATCTGCGGTGGATTTGGCACCGAACACTTTGCGGGCCTACAACCGGCAAGGGCTTGCATTTTATAGACGCGGCCGCGTCGTGTTCGTGTCGAAGGCCGAGCTTCACCAGTTTATCTGCGCTCGGTTCACGAACCATCGCGCTGCCGCCGGCGAGTCCGCCAAAGCCCGCACGATGCCGGCCAAGAATGGAGGCGGCGCGTGAATCACCAGATCACCGCCGAGGATTTACGCGGGGTTGCTGAACTGGCAGTCGGCACCCCGATCCGTTGGGAAGATGATGTAACGGGGTTTTTGCCTTGCCCCGGCGCGGTGCTGCACACCGCACCTACGCGACCGCACGACTGTCGCGTGAAACTGGACAGGGCACCCACCATTCATTGTTTCCACGCGAGTTGCGCCTCAATGGTCGCGGCGGCAAATCGGCGGTTGCGATCGGCTATCGGTCGTGCGCAGCGGCACGGAGTTGTGACAGAGCCCACTCCCGCAGGTCCGTCCGATGAAAGTCCCCCCAACGCCACTCCACTTGCCTCGATGAGCCCGCAAGATTACGAGCGAGACGTTCTGCGCCTGCGCGCTGAATTCGCGATCGCCAGCCTGGCCACTGCGCGGAGCCTTCCGGTGACTGAATGGATTCCCCGCTCCCCAACGTCTGTGCCCACGGATCCCGATGCGCAATGGCGCAGCTTTCTGCAACTCTTCGCGGCTGACGCTAATCTTTGGATCGGATCAGAGGTGTGGCAGAGCGGTAATGAGGGGCGCTATCAGCATTGTTGGCGCACACGCGACCAGTGGCTTTCCTATCCTTCCGTGCCAGGGCGCTACGTCTGCCCGGCATTGTTCCTGCCCGGGACTACCTCGCGCGCGAATTCTGCCGTTTTGGCTCGCCCATTCCTGGTGGTCGAGTCGGACGAGCTGAACAAAGCCGAAATAGGCGCGGTGTTTCTGTGGCTGGCCGAGTCGTTATCTTTGCGCGCCGTCGTGGATACGGCGGGGAAATCCCTTCACGGGTGGTTCGATTGCCCGGACGAAGGCACACTCACCGACCTCAAAATAATCCTGCCTGCTTTCCGCTGTGACCCCGCGCTCTTCAAACCGTCCCAGCCGGTTCGGCTTCCTGGAGCAATGCGCGACGGTCGGTTGCAACGGCTGCTCTACCTAGACCTATCCCATGAAAACCACGCCATCACTCCGTAAATCGTTGCCGGGGCCAATGACCGCCTACGAAGGAGCTGCCGGTCGCTTCTGGATGCTCATGCCCAACGGGCAATGGGTTCCGCTGACAGAGCGCGCGTTGACGCGGCACTTGGTCGAACTCAAGTATTCAGCCCGCCGACCAGCTAACGGAGGACTCTCGCCGGTCGAGCGTGAACTGAACCGAATC
Source organism: Limisphaerales bacterium (assembly GCA_009773355.1). Taxonomy (GTDB): domain Bacteria; phylum Verrucomicrobiota; class Verrucomicrobiia; order Limisphaerales; family SXTU01; genus SXTU01. Next base: position 81,797 of record WRPG01000009.1, on the reverse strand, counting down.
CAGCGCGACAGCGCGGTTGCCTACGCAGGGCCGATCGCAGGGATGGCAGCAGGTGTGCATCAGGTTTATGGCCAGCGCCTCCTCGTGACGACGAGTGTCGCGCCGATCTCGGCCAAGGCTGGGGCGTTCCCCCTGCTTGGGGGACTTTTCGAGCGGATGTTTTGCCACGGCGGCATTGACCAGCGCCCCATCTTCTTCGGGTGGCTGAAGTCCGCGATCACGTCGCTTCGCGCGCGGAAATTCCGGCCGGGGCAGGCCCTGGTGCTCGCCGGACCACCTGGCAGCTACAAATCTACGGTGCAGAATTTGACTACCAGAATTCTTGGCGGCCGGACTGCGAAAGCGGGCCGCTATCTCCAAGCCCGCACCGAGTTCTCGCGGGACTTGGTTGCAGCGGAGCACTGGGCCGTAGAGGACGACGCGGAGGGCCTCCATCCCACCTCGCGTGCGGCCTTCGCCGCCCGGCTCAAGGAGGCCGTCGCCAACGAGTCATTTTCGCTGCACGCGAAGGGCTGCGACGCGCTCTGCGTCCGGCCCTTGCGGCGGGTGACGATCAGCCTCAACTCGACTGCCGAGGCTCTGCAGGCTCTGCCGCCATTGGTGGATGGGCTGCGGGACAAGGTGATCTTGCTCCGCGTCGCCCCGGGCGATCTGCGGATCCATGAGCGGGAATGTGGGGGGTGGGAGCCTCTGTTCCAGAAGCTAGGTGACGAATTGCCCGCCTTCGTCCATTTCGTCGAAAACTTCCAGATTGGTGACGAGCATCACGATTCGCGCTATGGGGTGAGGTCATTCCATCATCCGGATCTGTTGGCCACCATTGGGGACCTGGCACCGGAAAATCGGCTGCTGGGCCTGCTCGACCGGTTCCTTCTTTCGAGCACTCAACCAGACTGGCGAGGCACCTCCGAGGCGGTCGAAGCAACGCTCCGCGAGAAGTGCCCGGAACTGACCATGACGTTGTTTAGTTGGGCGGGGGCCTGCGGAACGCTGCTTGGGAGGCTCGCCGGCTCCCGTCCAGACCGGGTGCGCGCCGCACGCACCGCCGACCGCCGTGAATGGTGCATCGGTGTGAACCTGACGCCATGACGCCATGAAGCTGTTCTTCCCCACTACTTGCCCTTGGAACCATGGTGAACCCCTGGTGGGGGGCGTCACTACGTCATCGCTATTCGCCCGACCATTCATCGGAACCTTCTGCGAGAACCGTGACAAGGCTGGTGTTCCACATAGACGCCACAGCGAACCTGAACTGCGAACTGCTGTTCGAAATGCAAATGCCGCGGGTGAAGGAGGGTGCTTCGGCCGGTTCAGTTTGAGATGGAGGATGCGCTGGCCGGATGCTCTCTGGCGCGCCGGCCCAAGGTGGTGGCGCGCGTGAAATCGCACCTATAACCATTATGCTGTCACTTACTCCGAACCAAACGATTAGCAGCAACTGCCAGCGCGTTCTTCGCGTCAGGGAGATGTTCGGCCCCAACACACTCCTGGTGCCGCTGCCGTCGGGGCAACCAACCATCCGGCACAGCGGATTCAGCCCACCCACCCCGGCCATCGTCGCCACCGCCGGCTACCAGCTTGACCTGGCCGAGCGGGACATTGCTCTAGCGCCTGGCCACCCCAGCGGCGGGCTGTGCGCCCTCGTGATTCCGCATGGCGATGACGCCTGGGTGGGCATGCTGACGGCCAATCCCGCGCTGCAACAATCGCTCCGCGTGGAACATCCCGCCGGCATGGTGCTGTTCCTTCGCCCACAAGGCACAATCCCCGCCTCGGTGCGCGACGGAGGACGCGCTTGGCTGGGGGATGGGGCTCTCCTGACCATCAAGGTGCGCGGTGGTTGGACCACACTTCCTCCGGGGCCACCGATCCGGGAGCCGGCGAACGTGCGGCTGGCGGAGCTGGACTGGCGGCCGCTTGGCACCTTGGGCCGGTCCCTCTTGCGCGACGCCCTGCTGCCCCAGCACGGAGAGTTGTTCGACAGCCCGGTTGCCGCCCGGGGTCGGTTGAACCTGCGCTTCTGGCCGTCCTACCTGCTGGCGGATCTGCGGCTGCGCTTCCACGCCCGGCGCGGCGTGTTTGAGCAACACGATGCGGTCGCCGCCGCATGGGTCGAGCGGGTTCAAGCAGTCGTCCTACAGCTCGCCGATCGCGCGGTTCGACAAGCCACTGCGGAGTGGGGATCCTCTTACCACCCCCGCCCGGTAGAGCTGCGCCGCTTGGTCGCGCAGATGAAGGTTGGCGGAGCCGTGGACGTGCCCGACGCGCGGGAGTTCATCCGGCAGTGCCTCGTCGGCGGTCTGATCCGCCAGCCGGGGGCCAATGTGACCGGGGCCGAAGTGCTCGACATGATCGCCCGGCGGCATCAGCAGGACGGCCGCCCGATACCCTCGCGCTCCCTGGCCGGACGCTGGATCAACGAACTGGTCTTCGAACTGTTCAGCGCACCGCAACATCGCAACCTCAAGCCCAACAGAAAGTGGGCGCGCGGATTTCGTGGTCTGCGCCTGCGAGAGGACGGTGATGGAACGGCGAACGGCGAACCAACGGCGGGCAAGGCAGGACGGGAGCAGACGGCGGAGGACGGGTTGGTGACCAACAAAATGGCAACCCCAGCGACCACAGCTTGCCCGGTCGAGGCGATCGGCTAGGTCTAGCCCATGAGCAACAGCACCGAGTCCGAAAAGCATAGCAGCGACAAACCGGCGCTCGCAGCCGACGCCCTGCGGATCCGTTATGCGTTGGAGGTGAAGGCGGCAGATCAGGTGGTGCTCGACATCCACGGAAGCGCCGACCTGCACCACGCGTTGCACCCGGACTTGCGGCGGAACACAGCGGCGAATTTTCACCGCCTGATGGGCCTGTTGCTGCTGGAACCGGCCCTCATCCAGCTGAACGCGTTTGTGAACGATCGCCGACGTGCCGACATCGCCGCACGCGACGCTGCCACGGAGGCGGGCTCGGAGCCGGCGAGCACGTCACCTGCCACCGAATCGTTGGACACCTCGCCGGATCTCACACCGGAGGCACCGCTGAAAGTGATCACCGCATAATGGACCTCCCCTTCCAACAACCCTCCTGCATCTCGGTCGCCGACACCTCCATGCCGATGGATGGCAACCTTGTTCATGAACTGCTGGAGCGCATCCCCTTGGAATGGCTGACCAGTCCGATGCCGGCGAACACGCCAGCGGCGCTATGCCTACAGTCAGCCGCGAAGCGTCGGGCACAGCTCCGCTACAACCCCGCGTTTGGCTGGAAGTTCGTGGCCCTACACGTCCAGCATCACGCCCATCTGCCGTGGTCCGCCATGGAGGAGCCGTTGCTGCACGTCGAGGAGTTCGTGAGGAACGGCAAACCCTCCCGAGAGCTGGAACAAGTCATCGCGCTGGCCGGTCATCCGACCCTCGCCCCCGCGCTCCGCGCGCTGTTGATCGCGCGTGATGCGGACATTGGCCAGGCGGCCGAGTGGCTGGGCGTGCCCGAGTTCGTTGTCCAGTGGTTTGCGGTGCTGTTGTGGAATGTCTATTACCGTCGCGATGAGCATGGCTTCGTGCAAGCCATCGTCTTCCCGCACTCCCGGCTGACGGACCTTGACGCCGAACAGCCGCGAGCCTGGGAGGCCGCGCTGCTCCAGCTTGCGTGGCGCGATGGCACAGCCGCAGTGCAGGTGGCCCTTGGCGGGAATGTTGGCGGCGACCAGCCGGCTGCCGGCCTCGGTGATCTCGAAGAACAACTGCTGCTGGAAGCCACCGCCCAGATTCGTCTCGGTGGTCTCAAACGCAAAACGACTCCAGCGCTGCGCGAGGCGTTGCTCCTCGTTCGCGCCCAGAAGATCCACGATTTGCGGCAGCCACCACCGCCCGAGTTTGGTCTCGGTGGCCTCGAAGACCTCTCGCGTCGGTATTTCGTCTCCGACGAGATCATGGCGCACGCCAAACGCGCCAATCCTTCTGCGCCCGACGACCCGCGCGACGAGGAAATCCGCGCAAAGCTTCGCTCCGTTCGCCGCACCCCGGCCGGCGAAAAGACCCACTCAACGCCGGGAGGAGAACACTAGCACCAGCATGAAGACCACCGACGCAAACCTAGCCGAAATGCAGCCCATCATCACGCCGCTGAACTGGTCGCCGGAAGCCGACCGGGACTACTTCACGGATCGCGTGATGCTCGACAACCCCGACCACGCGAACGTGAACACAGCCGCCGAGAAGGCTGCTGACGGCCATGAACAACTCGCCGAGGCGCTGAGCCAATTGCTGGGCCGGCTCCTCCCCCGCGACCCCGCCCGGCGCACGTTGGCGGCACGGCTGCCCCTCGTCGAGCAGCTCAGCGTCGTCAAGCTGCTGGTCGCCGCCCGGCAGGCCGATGACAGCGAAGCGCTCCGGCGCGCGTTGTTGACGGCCGACTTCGCCGCCCGGGAGCACGACCGGGTCATCAGCCGTGGAATCACGGCGGACAGGCCGTTCAGCTTGTTCGAGCTGATCGAGATCCACGACTGGTGCGTGACCGCAAGCATGCAGCTCACCGAGGCGATGAACGAACTGCCAGCCCCTGCGCGGCGCAACCGGGTGCTCACCCCGGCTGCCGCCAACTGAATCACCATTACCCACTTCCTCACATGGACTCCTCAATCCAACCAGAGCACCGGCGCCGCGAGCGTGTGCAGGCCGAACGTCGGCTCATCGAGCAGGTGAAGGCCGACTACATCTCCGTCCCCGGCCGCGACGGCCGGCCGCTTCTCACCGGCGCGGAACTTCAGGACGTGCGCCTGGCTGACACGCGTCTGCCCGACTATCAAAGCCTGCTGGCGGAATCGGACGTGCTGGTGCTGCTGGGCCGCGCCAATGACAACTTGGTGGCACTGACGCTGGACTGGCACGCACCGGCTTCCATCCCGGCCAGATTGCATCCGCACCTGCCGCAGACACTCACGCTGCGCTTTGAATATCATCAGACCCTCCTGTTCCGGTTGGACCGGCTGGCTGTCCCTGAGGTCGTCGTGGTGCCGGGGGTGGCGTTCCGCTCCTGCGGCACGGAGCCCTTGGTTTTTCGTGACCGATTCGCCAACCCGCTCTGGGCTGTGACCGGCAGCCTGCCGCTGCGACTGCCGGTGACGGAGATCGCGTGGGAGGCCGCGTTTGGATCGCGGGCCGCGACGTTCCGGCTGATGTCGCGCTACTGGGCGGGCGACGACGAGTCCCATCAGGGGCGGACCAGCGCTCCGCCTCAAGCCGCCTCTGGCTTCACCAGTCACCCGCTGTCCACGGCATTGGGCAATTGAGTCCTGACCAATCGAACCTCCCACATCCACGAACCACGCAATATCTCAACAGAGACTCAACATGGACGCCATCTCCCCCTCACAACTCTGGAAGAAACGACTCGGCGACTGGGTCGTGAACCCCTATATCGGCTGCGAGCACGGCTGCCTCCACTGTTACTGCCCCGCGATGCCGGGGGTGAAGTTTCACAACGACGGCCGCAGCCAGGCGGAGTGGGGCAGCTATCTGCTGCCGAAGGACGGCATCGTCGAGGCCTTGCGCCGACAGCTTAGGAAGTTCACGCCGGACAAGGCCAAGCGCACGGACTGGGGCGATGGCTGGGTGCTGATGTCGTTCTTGACCGACTGCTACACCCCGGCCGAGGCCGAGCTGAAACTCACCCGGCAATGCCTGGAGTTGCTGCTGGACGCCGGGCACAAGGTGCGCGTGCAGACGCGGTCGGCGTTGGTTGAACGCGACTTCGATCTGCTCGCGGCGCACAAGGATCGCGTGCGGTTGGGCACGTCGCTGCCATACCTCGACGATGTGCTAGCGCGCATCCTGGAGCCGCGCGCGACGGGGCCGACGCGCCGGCAGAAGATGCTGGAGAAGGCGGCGGCACTGGGCATCCCGGTCTATGTCGCCATCGCGCCGGTCATGCCGTGGACGCAGGCGGACGAGCTGCGCGGGATTGCGGCATGGGCCGGTGAACTGGGTGCGACGGAAGTGTTCTGCGAGGTGCTTAATCCAAAGGAAGACAATCTCACTGGCATGGAGCGAGTGCTCCGCGCGGCCGGGCGGAATGACTTGGCGGATCAGATCCGAAGCCATGACAAGGAAGCGTGGGCACACGCCACGCTGGCTAGGTTGCGTCGGCTGGCCGGAAGCCGCGCGTTCGTGCCGTGGCCGGATACGGGGCGTGGCTGGGCCAAGCATCTGCCAGTGGAGGACGCGGACTGGCTCAGGCAATTCCTCCCGGCGAGTTCCATGGGGGGAGTGAGCCCGAGCACGTTCACCCTCGGTCAAGCTGAACGGCGTCGCAGCATCGCCACGAAGACTGCAATCGCGAGCCACACCACCAGCGACCCAACCAACCCAGTCGTCACCGCAAAGAACGGCGTGCTGGCCCCGCCCACGGCGGCTTCGCCCATCGCGATTTCGGCAGGCGTGACTCCCGCCGACTCCCACACCGCTCGCCGGGCCGCCCACGCGCGTTCACGCCAGCCGGGGTTGAGCAGGCCGGTGTAGAGGACAAACAGCAAGCCCGAGGTCAGCGCCCCGGACAGCGAGACCATGATCCCCGAGCCAATCCCTTGGGCGAAGGTCAGCGTCCCCCCGTTGGCTGTGCGCCGCTTTCCCAGCGAAATCCAGAGCGCCACAAGTGGAACCAGGAACGCCCAACTTCCAGTTGTGGCCCCCCCCGCCACGTCGGCGAGGTGGTTGGGTGATCCGAGTGCCAGCGTGACAACGCCCCACGCCGTGAGGGCAAGACCGGCCAGTATGCCCAGTTTCAGTTCCATGCCTCCGAACGGCTCATTGGGGCGGCACCACCCGCGTGGTGTAGGCCTTGCCCACGGGGTTGTTGTCGTTGTCGTAGAGGGTCGTGGTCTCCCGCTCGACCCGCGGCGGCGGTGGGGAACGCAGGGCCGGGTTGTAGGGGCCGATGTCCTGCGGCGGCTTGGACGGGCTGGAGAACAAGCCTTGCACCGCCGCCTTCGCCCCGAAGCCAAGGAACTCCATGAACTGCTGCTCGGAGGCCAGTTGCCGTTCGCGCTCAATGCGCCGCTGCTCGGCCCAGTTCTGGTAGAACAGGTAGGCACCGACTGCCAGCACGATAAGGACGAACGTGCCGAAGCCGCCCCCACTCTTGCCCGCCGTAGTAACCGGGGCGACCGCCGGGGTCACCGGGTCGGGTGCTTGGACGACCGGGGCGCGCTCCTTCCGGCCGGACTTGGCCGTCGCAGCGGGAGGAGCCTCGGTCATGTCCGCGCCGCAGAACTGGCACTGGTCGAGCCGGTGCCGTTCACCCTTGCGAACCCGGTTGGTGCGGAGGCAACTGTGGCAGATGACGTTCATGGCTGGCGGTAAAGGGGTGGATGTTGTGTGGCGTGAAAGATACGCCCTAATAGGGCGTATTCGTCAACGGGAATCGCGCTTCTCCTCCTGGCTGCAGCCGAGGAGCCATGGCCACCCCGCCGGTCGTTGTTCAACCCTTCGCCCGCTTTCGGCTTCGTGGCTTGCGCGCGGGAGAAGGCGGCTGAGAGTCGGGCGGAGCATCCGCCTCAGCATCGAGCCAGTCCGGCCTCAACCACCGGCGCTTGTAAAGCGCCGCCATCGTCCTCCCGGCGAGGGATCCCAGCGTGCCGCTTAGAGTGCCGAAGGACAGCCCGCGGCGCGTGGCGGACCGACATCTCATCTCCACCGAGGTGAGGAAGCGCTTGAAGTTCTCCGGGTAGTTCGCCGCGTGCCGCGCGCGACTCCGCGCCAGAAGCACCAAGTCCGTCTCCAGCCGCTCGTCACCCGGCTTGGCGCGGGCCTGGTCATACCAATGGCGGCTGAACTCACAGCTCAGCATCCAAAAGGCCGTGGCGATCCCCACCAGTTCGGCGTGCTTGCCACCCTGCGAGGGGTGGTGGACGCGGGCCAGGCGCTGGTATGCGTCACAGATCGTTTGGGTGCTGGCGTTCGTCGGCACTTCGAGGATGCGGTAGTAGTCAGGCAATTGTTCCATGGGTGGCAGGTGGGGCAGATTGTTGCATCAACCGGGTGAACTCTGGGGAGGTGTGCCATCACCGCTCGTGACCAGCGGCCCTGACCGCGCGCGAAACAGCGTCCTCACGCCGCAGATGACCGTGGCATAAATCAGCCCGGTCATGGACGCCATGGCGAGCATGGCGGCGGTCCCGAGTGCAACTCCACCAGCGCCCTTGGCTCCCGCGTCCTGCAAGGCCGTCGCGAGCAGTTTGCCCGGCCACAGGAAGACGATCATCCACAGCGGCGGTGGTGCCGTGGCCCACGTTGGCAGGTAGGTCGCCCAGAGCCACCAACTCACCCCAGCCGTGAGCGCAAACGTGATGAACGCGAGGCCGGTGTTGAGGCGGAGGTTGAAGAACAGGTAGGCAAAGAATGCACCGACCCCCACCAGGCTTATGAACTTGGCCAGCGCGACCACCACCCAGCCGGACGAGGAACCAACCATCACGGCGTTCACCAGCCCGGCCGGCCAGAGCAGGATCGCCATTGAGACATTGAGGAGCGGCTCGGCGGGCATTCCCAGCCAGGTGACCGCCCCGAACAACAACGCCCCGGTGAAAAACCCGGTTCGTGCCGCCTCCCTTGCTTCGCGCGGCAGGGGTTGGCTGGCCGGCGGACTCGCTGCGGCATCCGCGTCCGCCGGGGCGATGGCAAACTCGGTGCGGCAGGCGGGGCAGCGCAGGCGTGCGTCCGGTTTGTTCGCGGGAGCGCGCAACCGCCGGGCACAGTTGGGGCAGTTCACGGTCATGGGGTTTCCGCCGGTTCAGGTAACAGGTTTGGCTGGCCGCCAAGATACGCCCTGTGAGGGCGTGGCAGTCAATCCCCAACTGCGCCTCAATAGGGCGTGCCATTGACCCGCCAACAAGCCGCCCGCCTGGCTCGCTTCGGGGCCGCCGTCCGGTGCGAGCGGCTGGGGCGGGGACTGACGCAGGAGGCGCTGGCGGAGAAGCTCGGCCTCTATCCTCGGAGCGTGCAGAAGATCGAGGCGGGCGAGATCAACGTGCCATTGACCACGCTGGAGCGCATCCGCGCCGCACTGGGCTGCGGCTGGGACAAGCTGCTGGGCTGAAGGCGTGACCCAAGAGGTAAAGGAAAGAGACCCGCCGAGCGGTTCCCTTCCATCGCAGCCGGAGGCCGGCTCTAAGCCGCCCGCCGTTCGAGTCGGCAGGCCACTTGTTCGCGGAGCGCCCGGAGGCCCTCGCGCCAGACCGGGGCACGCTGGAGTTCCCGCAGGGCGTCCGCGCCCATGAACTCGCGCACGCGGGCCGTGAGCTGGTCGCGCCAAGTCTGGACGGTCGTGCGGCAGACGCCGTGGCGGGTGGCCAGGTCCAGCAGGCGAACCTCCCCGGCCAGGCAGCGCAGCACCGCCAGCGTGCGCTCATCCAGCGCGGCCACCAACGCCTGCCAGTCCAGGTTGCGCGCGGCAGTGGCGGCGGGATCCTCCGCGTCGCTGGCCAGCACGTCACCCAGGGTGAGCGGTTCATCGCCAGGCTCGACGGGGTGGCCGACCGGCTCGTCGAGTGACGCCACGCGGCTGCGGCCGCAGAGCTGGGTGCGGCTGCCCAGCGCGTCGCTGCGGCCGGCGGCGTGGAAGCGCCGGCCGTCCCGCAGGTGCAGGAGCGTGTAGTAGGCGATGTTTCCGGGTGTGACGGACTTGCCGCCCGCCTCGCAGGCGGCGAGCATCCGCGCCGCCATGGCGGTCGCGTCTTGGAGCAGCTCGTTGGTGTCCTCGGCTCCGACGCAGCGAACCGAGTGTGGGACGGTGTGGCGGAGACGCGGGACGATTTGGTCGAGCAGGGTGGAACCGACGGTGGGACTCATGATGGAGAGGCAATGCGGACGTGAACCCATCACCACCGCTCCCGCCGAGGGCGGGAAGTCAACAGCAGCGACGGAGAGGAAGAACAGGCTTCCTCACGGGTTTATGGCACCGGGGGAGGGGCCATTGCGGGGTGGAGGGCTGCCTAGGCTCCCAAGGCGGCTTGTGCGCGCCTACTTTGTCCCGGTATGCTCTGGCCATGAAGCACGCCGACCTGAAGCAGTTCCTCGCCCTCCAGCAATCCCTCGCCGACGAGCGGCGGCGGGTTCAGGCGCGGCTGGCCGAGATCAACCGGGTGCTGGGCGGTGGGAATGCAGCAGCGGCTCCGTCCCTTGGCCGGCGGACATTCAGCGCCGCCACGAAAGCAAAGATGGCGGCGGCGCAGAAGGCCCGGTGGGCGAAACGCGGTGCGAAGCCAGATTCCGCCGCCGACAAGGCCCGGTGGGCGAAGGTCAACGCGCAGAAGGCGAAGTCCGGCGCGAAGTAGCCGACGGTTTCGCCGGAAGGATTTGAAGCCGGGCGGCTGTGCCCCAGCCGGCTGGTGATGATCGTCCATGAACGTCGAGAACCGCCAACGCATCGTGGAGCAGTATCTTGGCGGGATGAGCACGTCGAAGATCGGCATGGCGACGGGGCTGGGTGCCGGCCGGGTTCACCGGATGCTCCTGTAGGCGGGGGTGAAACTGCGGGGCCGGCATGAGCGGCTGCCGTTTCCAGCGGAGCGACTGGGCATCCTCCCGGAGCGCATGGCGGAACTCTACCGCGCCGGGGCCAGCGTCGAGCGGGTGGCGGCGCAGGCCGGTGTGTCCTCCAACCGAGCGACCCAGCTCCTGCGGGGCATGGGCGTGGTGATCCGCACGCGCCCGCCCAAGCCGGGAGCACGACTTTCCCCGGAGACAATCGCCGCCCGCTACCGTGCCGGAGCGAGCGCGGGAGAGCTGGCACAGGCGGCGGGAATCAATGTCGCGGAAGTCCGCGCTATTCTCGTCGCTTCCGGCGAGGAGTTGCGTCCGCCGCTGGGACACGCGCAGGGCCGGCCGGATGACCGGCGGTTTTCCCCGGAGAAGATCGAGCAGCTCTACAAGGAAGGCGTGACCGTGCAGTCATTGGCGAGGATGCTGAGCGTCTCGCGGGAACTGATTCGCACGCTGTTGCTCAAACGCGGGGTGAAGCTGCGCGGAAGGGGCGGCCAGCCCAGCGCAGAGCCGGGCGACCTCGTGGCCGACCCGGACGAAGTCGCTCGACGTTACCGCGCCGGGCAGGGCATCGCGGAGATCGCCGCATCAGTGGGCGGCACCGCGTGGCAGGTGCGGACGGTGTTGCTCAAGCTCGGAGTGAAGCTGCGGGGCCGGGCCGGGAATCGCGGCGATGAGTTCAAGCCGCCTGCGGTGCCAGCCGAGGAAGTCGCGAAGCTCTACGCTGGCGGACTGGGACTGGAACCCGTGGCGGCGAGGGCAGGCGTCAGCCGCAAGAAGGTGAGGCGGCTGCTGCGGGAGCAGCGGATGCCGGTGCGCGGAAGGGCGGAGGCGATGCGGCAGCCGGCGCAGGCCCGTCGCATTTCGGATCGGGTAGTCGCACGGCGTTACCGGGCGGGCGCGACTCTGGATGCGCTGGCCATTGCCGCCGGCAGCACCGTGCCCGTGATCCGGCGCATCCTCGCGGATCAAGGCGTGGCGCTACGGCCCAAGCTGGTGCCGCTGCGACTTTCGGAGGAGCAGATCGCCTCGCGCTACCGGGCCGGCAGCAGCCTCGCCCAACTCGCGGCAGAGGCGGGCTGCTCGTCACTGTATCCGACCCGACGAATCCTCCGTCGTGCCGGCGTGCCATTCCGGGGCAGGACCGATTTGAACGTCCAACGCGGAGCCAGGCCGCAGCTCCCGGAGGAGGCGATGCAGGCGCGTTACGAGTCCGGCAGCAGCCTGTCGCAGATCGCCGCCGTGGCGAAAATCCACCCGGCCAGAGTGTCAACCATCCTCCACCGGCGCGGCGTGAAGCTGCGGAGACGCGGCTATTCACCTCCTACGCGGCAAGCTAGCTTTTCAGAAAGCCGTTTATCTGGGGGCAATCACGAATAGCGCATGATCCCCTTCCGTGCTTACTCCGGCATGAGTTCTCGTCGGACGATCTCCAAACATGGCAGCCCGCCAAGGGCCAAATTGAGCGACCAAACAAAACTTGCTCGAATTGGCCCGACTGTCATGTGAAGGTTGCGGCGATGATTTGAGGAAGATCGAGCAATGAGTCACATGAGCCAGCCCCCGCCGGAAGAATTGACACGCGAACAGCTCCTCGCAGCGATCGACAGCGAAATCAGCCATTTCCAGGCCAGCAATACCGCTACCGGCCGCACTCGCTGGGCACTCACTCTGAGCCTTTCGGCGCTGCTCTGGTTGGGCATTCAGCTCTGGGACACCGGCGTGTTCTCTGCGAAAAATGTTGTGCTGCTTGCCATCCTGTTGGCGCTGCTCTGGGACTTCGCGCTGAAATTCGGCAGCGCCCTGGATTCCTCATTGCTTCCACGCCAGCCATCGCCAGGTCGGTTCCTGGAGGTCTCCCGCCTGCTCGGTGCGCTTCGGTCCACGATCCTGTTCGATGTTCTCAAACGCGCCGCAATACTGGGTGGCCTTTTCTGGCTCGGCTCGCCTGAGCTGGCCGTCCTCAAATGGTGTTCGTTGTTTGGGCTTGGTGGCGCCCTGCTCGTTTTCACCTTAAGCTTCGTTGACCTGCCACCGACGCCTGTGTCAGGAGCGGCGATGCCATTTCGCTGGGCCATACGCGGGATTCAGGGGCTCGCCTGGCTTGTCCAAATCATCGCCACGGCCTCTGCGGTATTTGTCCTCTTCGAGTCCGCTGCCCGTCTCACGGCTGCCGATGTCCGGCTTGGCGTCCTCATCACCGCGTTCGGCTATCTGCTGACGCTGCTCGTTGAGGAACAGTTTCCTGCCAGCCATCTCGCAGCTTTGCGCACCATCCGGCAAAACCTCGCGTTCGGTCGCCAGTCGCTTGCTGAGGTGAAAAACCATGCCGATCTCCTGCTCCTTGCTGGCGGCAGCGTGACCACCGCAGTGCAACACACGCTCGACAACATCTTTTCCGTCGCGGAACAAGTTCGATCCAAATACACGCAGGTCGAAGGATTGCTTCCCAACTGCCACAAACTGGCCGGCGAACTGGCGCAACAGCCCAGTTCTGGTGAAGCTGGGCAAGTCAAACGGGAGGAATACGACCGGCTCCATCAATTGCTTGCCCAACTCTTCAGCCAGGCGAATGCACAGCACGATGAATTGCTAAAAGGAGTGAGGAAGTTCACGGGGCACGTAGAGTTCGTCACATTCATATCCGCCAGCGCGGCCAAGGAGGCGCAACCGTTGGTCGAAAAATTGAAGGTCGTCCTGGCTCCAATCGCCCAACAGCGGGAGAAGTTGAGGCAGATTCTGTCCCCGGACAGGCTTTCGGCGGATGCGAGCGCGTGTCAACCCCATGGTGGGGGCGTCCCCATGGTGCGTTGATGGAGTGTTCTCAACGCACGCGTTTCGATGCCCAGCCTCTCCAAGCCAACGATGCCCACTTCGACCGGAACACCGCACGGATGGCCCTGCAAACGACAGACTGTCATCGCCGTGCCCGTGCCCCGTTTGGGTGGACCGCCGCGTGCGCGCAGTGAGCGAGTATGATTTCTCACGGGTTGAATTCCAGTCTGCCTCCCAGGTTATTTGAGCTTGGCTATGCGAAGTTTCAACTGTTGTGCGCTGACTTGCTGGGACAGAGCACGCGATACACACGCTGCCAAGTCTATGGGGTAAATGGGCAAAGGCAGCGGGGCGTTGACATCCTGGCGGTCAACGCTGACGGATCAGGAGTGGACGTTGGGCAGTGCAAATGCTGGGAGAGAAGCACCACCGCCGCAAACATTCGAGAAGCGAGCGATGATTTCCTGCCCCATCTCGAACATTGGAGGCGAGAAGGACTGAAGCGCTTCATTCTGTTTGCAGCCTGCCCGACCGAGGATGTGAAGCTGCAAGACCAGATTCTTGCGGAAACCCGGCGGTTCAAGAAACTCGGCGTGCTTTATGAGTGCTGGGACGCACACAAACTGCATCAAGAACTTCGCCCCCATCGGCTTGTTGTCTGGACACACATGCAGAGCGAGCACTGGGTGCATGAAATCTGCGGCCCGGCAATCGCGTCTGGTGACACCGCAACTTTCGTAGGAACCTCATCCATCGTGCGGCGGCAAGGGTTGCTGGTTCTCGATCTGGCCAGTGAACGAAGCAAAGAGCTGGAGGAAGTCCGCGAACTCGCCGCTCAGGGCAGAGGAGATCAGGCGCTGGAGCAAATTGTTGCCCTGCAAGGCCGCACATCATGGGTGGAAATGCCGGAGGACATCCGCGCCAAGGCGTTGCGGATCCAGGCCAGCCTGACACTCAACGTCCTCGATGACATCGAATCCGCCAAGCGGCTCCTCAGCGCTGCCAAATCCGCATGTCCGAGCGCCAATACGCGTCCGCTGGAAGCGATGCTGTTACGGCATTCAGCTGGCGCCCAAGCAGCACTTGACCTGCTCACGCCAGCATCCACGGTGGATGAGTGGAACATCCGGCTGGAATTGCTCCTCGAACTAGGCCGCCCCGACGACGTGCTCGTCGAGTCCAATGCGCCGCCTGCGGGGGCGGCACCAACCACGGAGACGGCGCAGGCCAGGGCGCTCGCGCTATTGCTCAATCGTGAGGTCGAGGCCGCCCGGAGCGAAATCCAAGGCGCGCTGGCAAGAAAGCCAGGCCGCTTTGGCTTGCGACACACGGCGGCGATGGTGGATTACGCCGGGACGATTGCGCCCTCGTTTGCGGCGTGGGGCCATCTGACTTGGCCGGTGCCGCCCGATTGGATCCTGGTGAAACGCGATCCAGCCAGCGCGGCGGCCCGGCGGTCGGCGGCGGCGACGTTCCGGGAGCTGGGCGGGCTGGTCCCCATCTGGGAGCGCGCGTCCTTGCAGATCTGGGAGTTGGCGTGTTTGGCGAACGAGCCGGAGCGGCAAGAGGAGGCGCAGCAGCTGGCCCGGACGCTTTTGCGTGAGTTTCCCGCAAGTGTTCCCGTGGTCACTTGGGCCTCCGAGCGTGGCTACGAATTCGACCGGGCCGCTTCCATCAAGGCGCTCCGCGACCAGGTCAAGCTGCCGACAGCCACACGGGAAGAAATGGAAACGCTGGTCGCGCTGCTGGCCAACTCCGGCGAGCTGGCGGCGGGCGAAGCCGTGCTGGACGAAGCCCAACCGAGGTTTGCCGCCTGGGGTGCCATGCACTCATGGAGGATGCACAAGGCCCAATGCCTGTGCGCGCGAGGTGAGGCTGACGAAGCAAGGAAGCTCACCGAGAGCGAACCGGATGCCGAGCGCCGGCGCGTGCTCGAAACCGTGATCCTGCGGTCGGCGATACCGAAGACCAGGGACACGCGAGCCTTGGCCGCACACCTCCAAACCGCATTCGAGTCAACCCAGGATGCCGGCCTGCTGCTGAGCTGCTGCGAAGCCAAGGTCATGGCCGACGACTGGGCGTTCATCGCCGATCACGCTGAACACCTGGTGGCCGCCGTGCCAACCGAAGGCGTGCTGCGGCTCGGTGTGCAGGCGGCGTTCAACTGCCATCGGTTCGAGGCGGCCCGTGGATTGATAGATAAACACGGGGCGATATGCGCCGGAGGGCGGCTCCCGGCGGACTTGCGCAGGATGCTGGCTGAGTGCCTGCGGCAGGCAGGCGACGTTCCGAGGGCCATCAACGAGCTGGAAAACCTCGCACACGAGAAACCTGAGTTCGCCAGCCTCGCCCAGCTGTTCCGCTTGCAGCAGGCCAAGGGAGACTTGCCCGCCAGCGCACTCACTGCCCGGAAGTTCCTCGAAATGCCAGAAGCGCCTCCCGATTTTCTGCTTCAAGTTGCACCGGTGGTTCGACTCAAGGATCCCGAGCTTGCTGCCAAGCTATGGGAGAAAGCGGTCGGGAAGATCGGGGATGATCCAGTCCTGAAGGCGGTTGCGGCGTTTCAGTCCTACCAGCTTGGCACGGAATCGAAGGCTGCGGGTCTGTTAAGGGAGCTTCCGGCTTTGGTGGAGTCGGGCAAGGCACCGATCAAGGCGCTCAACTTCGAGCAAACCATCGAGTTGATCCGTGCCGCCAACGAGGATGCGCAGAAGGTTGCCGACCAGTATTCCCAAGGGATGATCCCGGTCCATCTGATGTCGGGACAACTTGGCTGGGTGCTGGTCCGAATCTTTTTGGAGGCAACTGCGGACAACCCCATTGCTGAGAACCCACATCTGCGACAGCCGGTGCTGATCCGACACGGAGGAAGGGCGACTCAAGTCCCCGTGCCCATTCCGGCACAGGAAAAGCGCATCTTTCTGGATGTGACGAGCATTCTGCTGTTTCAGGGCCTTGGCCTGTTGGATTTGGTCGAGCAGAACTTCGAGACTATCGCCGTGTCAGGTCATCTCACCGGGGCGCTGGCCTCCGATCTCGACAAACTCACGCACCATCAGCCGGGTTTGTTGACCGCCAAGCGAGCTGTGCTGGCGTTGCTGGACGCCGGCCAGTTGAAGCCGCTCAAGCCGGGTGATTTGCCGGGCCCTCGTGACGCCGAAGTGGGTAAGTTGATGGGCAAGCCGTGGTGCGCGTTGCTGGAATGGTGTCGGACGCACGAAGGCGTGCTGGTCGAACACCTCCCCTTGATGAGCAACGTGCCTCCACTGCGACCGGTCAGCTTGCCGCCGGAGGATCGGAAGTGGGTGTGCGGAGAGCGGGAGTTGCGAGTGGCGATGGCGGCGGCGGGTCTGCTCCCGAGCAGCGATCCTTCCCCGCCTCCGTCGGTGGGTGATGCCCCAACTCCGCCGCCCGATTTCGTTGTGCGCGCGGGAATGCCGGTGTATCTCGAACACGGCATAGCGGCCCAGCTCGCCGCTTCGAATATCCTGGGCCGCCTGGCGGCGCATTGCCATGTGTTCATTGACGCGGCGGAGGCGCTTGAGTTGAGACGCGAGCTGGATTGGGTCGGCAAGAACGACCGGCTGCGCGTGCGGGTCGAGCAATTGTTGCAGCGCCTGTCGGCTGGCCAGGGCACCGGAAAATACGTCCCCCACCTGCACCCCTCTCCGCGTGGCCTGCAAGCAGGCCGCTCCGTCGCCACGCCGGAGGAGCTGTGCCTGTTGGACGCCATACATTTTGGCGAAACGGTCGGGGCACCGGTCTGCTGCGATGATCGCTTCATTCAGGCACACCGGCGCATCGGCAAGTCACCCATCATCGGCGTCACCGACCTGCTGCACCACTTTCGCAATCAGGGCACCATCGGCGATCAAGTTCTTTTTGACTGGTGGAGCAGACTGCGCGCTGCGAATGCACGGTATCTTCCACCGACTGCGGCGGAGATTTTGCATCACGTTCGTCGGGCACCCGTTCGGGACACTGGACTTGAGGAGACACCTGCTTTGCGCACCCTGCGACGATCGGTCGC
The DNA here is from genome assembly GCA_009773355.1 of Limisphaerales bacterium. Lineage (GTDB taxonomy): Bacteria > Verrucomicrobiota > Verrucomicrobiia > Limisphaerales > SXTU01 > SXTU01. Next base: position 64,460 of record WRPG01000009.1, on the reverse strand, counting down.
GTCAATGTTGCTGGACCGCGACCGATTGCAGGCAGCGACCGTCAACGCGCATGGCCAGTGGCAGTTGCGCGAGATGGAGCTTCCCCTAGTTTGCTACCGCGCGGTCACTGGCGCGCTGGGCGACCTGTGGGCGGGTGAGGAGCCGTTGCACAACATAACCGCACGGGCAGACTGGCTGTGGAACAACCTGTTCGTGGACCTGCGCATCCTCCGCCAATGCTTCAAGTCCTCCCAGACCGCCGAGTCGGATTTGCATGCGCTCGGGATGACGATTGGCATGCTCTACACGCACGGCCTGCAACTGGTCGGAAAGCGCGCGGAGCGGGAGGGTGCTCGCGCCAGTTTCTTCAACTGGCTCACCAGCCGCGCGTTGACCCCGGCGCTACAGAACACGCCACGGCTGAGTGAAGCCGTTGCCCGAAACTTTGTAAGTTCAATGTCGGTGGCCAATGAGAGCATCGACGAAGCTCGAAAAAGGCACGGAGACCACAGTCTTGAGGCAGTGGCGTTGCGACTCTTGATTGGCAAGCTCGTCACGGATTTGCCTGCGGAGCTGCTGGCGGAGATGAACCTGTCAGACGAATGCCTGGAGCGATGGGGACTACAAGCCCAGACGTCCGGTGTCGAAGTGGCCGGGCTGAAATTCACGCAGGCCGAATTCTGGGCGGCCGTCGAACGAACCGTCGAACGCGGCGGAGCCACGCTGGTCACGGCGGATGGTAAGAACAGGCTGCGCTTTTCGCGTGGTCCGCGTCCGAACGCACTGCGAGTCGGCAAGGACGGAAACCTGAAACTTCCGGTGCTTGATTTGTTTCACCCGCAAATAGAGCGTCGCCGACATCTTCTGCGTGCGCATCCCCGGTGGTTTGACCTTGATGCCGAACCACGGGAACAGGCCATTGAGAGGATCGTTGCGGAAAGGCGTCCGGCGGATCGCGTCGCCTTGCTTGACACCTTTCGCGACAGTTCGATGGCGAACTTCTACGCCCGGCTGCGCAGGAGATTCCGCCAGAATGAGAGTCTTGGGATAGATGAACTCATCCCCGACTCCGTCGAGCCGTTGCTCCGGTTCGTCCGCCACCCAACTTCGGGTGCGGCAGTTGATTCTGGTCAGCTCCCGGATCCGGCGATCCGGCTGCTTGCCAACGAGGGGCTGGAGGAGACCATTTGCCGGCTGTCGTGCCTGCCCTGCGCTCTGTCGTCCGCTGTCCTCGTGGAATTCGACGCGTTAACCAGCGGGGGTCGTGGAAAGTTGCTCGATGACCTCACCCGCAAACTCACCAGCTTCATCCAAAAGTTGCACCTTGGACGCTTGTGGATTCGGGGTTCGATGGAAGCCGATCAGGGCATCGAACGGGCGCAAGGCCTGGTGGACTCAGTTTGCGACCCTGAAAGAGGTGGCGGTGAGGCCAAGGCGCTTGCGGCGATCTTGCGCTGGGTTCACCAACGGTTCAGCTGGATGGAGGCGGTCCGTGGGTGGCCTTCAGATGCAAGGCTTCGCGCCGTGTGGACCCATGCGGCACAACTACAGGCTGTCTTCGCTGGTGGAGGAACACCGGGCGAACTGGCTGAATGGTTTGCGGAGCACAGTCGTGGGATTGACGCTGATTGTGCCGGGATAGCCACGCCGTTCACGCGTGACGTTTGCCACCCACGAAATGTGGATCAAGGAGGGGTGATGCTTCGCGGGCTGGCCTTTCTCTTCGAGGGCGCCGCGGAGGATCTCGTCCTAAGGAGCGGCGTGCGAGAATCGCTCGCGTTGGCGCTGGAGCGCCAGGGCAGAAAGCTCGCGGGCAGCCCGTCCCTTTGGCGACCAGTCGCCCGGCAGCCAAATCAGTTGGGATCCTTTCTTGCCAGGCCGCGTGAAGACTTCCTTCCGCGATTGCTGAGTGTGGACTCATTCAAGAAGCACTTTGATTTGGAGGCGGAGGCAAGTTTGCAGGCTACGCTCGACCAGTTGCAGCAACGCCCGGCCGACGCCGGACTCTGGGCGTTCGTCGAGTTCCTTTGTGGAGCTGACAATGTTGGTGATGGCGAAAGAAGCCTGCTGCTGGGCGCGTTGTCCAAGATAAACTTGGCCGCTGAAATTGAAACCCACTCAAACCTGCGGGAACTGGTCATGCTGACGGGCCAATACGCCGCTGCTTTGGGGGATGAGGACATGAAGCGCAGCTTCCGAGCACAGATCGTCGAGCTTGCGGGTCAAGCCTCCAGGCGATTGACAACCGACCCAGCCAAGTCCGGCACGGAGACTAAGTGGCAGCAGCTTGGTGGAATTCTCTTGGCCACCAGCTGGAATCTGAATGCGGTCCCCGATGATCCGGCCGCGACATCAGCTGCATTTTTCTCCGATGCCGCAGCCATGCTCCGCGCCTGGCCCGCACTCGCCAGTGAATTCCAACTGTCACTCACCCACTTGGCGACTCAGCTTCCGGTGGCGTGCCAAGCTGCCTGGATCCCGCTGCAACTTGAGCTCCGGGCACTGAGTTAGCCACCCTGGAAGCAAGCGCTGGCATCATGTGATGCCTTGCTCGGGGAATTGCACGCGCTGAACGGAGGCCCGGGCGTGTCCCGCTGGACTGGCCTTCCAAGAATCCCCCGGGTGGGTTGCCCGACGTGCCGCAGGCCGGATCAAGTCGTTCAGGCGTCTCGTCCGACAGGGAAACCACCGGGCCTCAGCAACTCGGACCGCAGATGTCCCACGAATCGTCATAATCAACCCGCAATTGTGACGACCGGGTGAACAAGCGGAATGTGAATAACTTTTCTTTGACTCGGGCGGGGCAGGAGGTTCACAAAGACGGCATAGCCAAACGCCTTGATTCGGGAACCGGGCCTTTTGCTGTCGGAAAAACTTAATCAGCGCCAGTCGGAAGGAATTTTGTCGGGCACCGAGTGCGCCCGGAGGAAGCCGCCTATGAATGGATTCTTGCCCCTCCAACGGATGCGGGAGCGCGCCGTGGCGCTTGCGGGAACGCTGGTGCTCCTGCTTCCACTCGGCGGCGCGCTCGGGGCCGCCGCTTCGGGCGGGCCCACACGGACGCCGGATGGTGCCAGGGCCAATGGAGTGGGAGCGCCGCCGCCGGGGCAGGGCAATACCTCCGGCGTGGATCCGGCGCTTCGCGCGCAGCGGCAGAAACAGGTGGAGGATTTTCTCGCCGAGCAGGAGCGGACAGCCTCGCCTCCGCCGGCGATCCCACAGGTGGTTGAACGCGGGGCGCATCACAACCGTTGGGAAACCTACCGCACGTTGACCAACGCAGTCGGGCGGCGGGAAGTGCGCACCAACTCCTACGTCGAGCTTGCCACGGGCGTGAACCGGCTGGACGCCGGGCAATGGGTTCCGGCCCGAGCGCTCATCGAGCTGGCTCCCGGCGGGGCGGAGGCGAAGAGCGGATCTCATCAGGTCAACTTCGGGGCCAACGCGAACCGCGCCGGTTTTCTCGAAGTCAACACGCCCGACGGCAAACGGTTGAGGAGTCATGTGCTGGGCCTGTTCTACCTTGAAACCACCACCGGAAGGTCGGTTCAAATCTCCAGTCTCAAGAACAGCCCGGGAGCCATCCACCCACCCAACGAGGTGGTGTATGCGGACGCGTTCAAGGAACTGAAAGCAGATTTGCGCTATACCTACCGGCTTAGCGGCATCGAACAGGATGTCATCCTGCGGGAGCGCCCGCCCAATCCCGCTGATTTCGGGCTGGACCCAGTTAGCTCGCAACTGGTGGTGATGACGGAGTTTTTGGATGCACCGGAACCCGCCCGCAAGGTCGATGTCCTCAAGAAGAAGCTCGTGAACGGGCGCGAAGTGGACGGCTTGCAGGACGAGACCCTGGAGTTTGGCGCGATGAAAATGGGGCCGGGCCGGGCCTTTCAGCTGGGCGAGCAGGGAAACTTGTTGCCGGGCAAGTCGGACAGCTCGGTGCCCGTGGGCAAGCGCTGGCTCAAGCAGGGAGGACGAGTATTCCTTCTGGAGGCGGTTGAGTATCCCGACTTGCAGCCCTTCCTGCCGCAGTTGCCCCGCCGGCCGCAGGCGTGGAACCGCCGGCCCGTCATGAAGCTGGAACGGCTGCTGGCGACGTGTGCGCCTCCCCAGCGCGAACTGCCGAATTTTCGCGGCCGGATGCAGGTGGCCTCGCTCCCGTTGTCCGGTCCGGGGCTGGTGGTGGATTACAATCTTGGGGGGACGCTCACCAATTTCACCTTTCAAGGCGACACGACTTACTATGTCAGCGGAGACGTGACGCTGAACGGAACGACGACGATTGAAGGCGGAGCCGTTGTGAAATACTCGCCGACAAACACATCATATCTTCTATTCCATGGGCCGTTGCTTCTAAAGACGAGCGAGTATCGGCCGGCAGTCTTTACCATCCGAGACGACGACACCGTGGGCGAAACCATCTCAGGCTCCACTGGGAATCCAACGAACTACTACCACGGAGCGATGTGCTTCAACATTGTGACGACTGAACCGTTGACATTGGAGCATATGCGATTTGCTTACGCCAATTACGCGGTCGCCGCCAATTACCGGGGTTTGCTGACCTTCCGTAACATCCAAGTGATGAATTGCTTCGTCGGCCTGTGGGGTGGGAACGCAGGCATGAAAGTGCTCAACTCGCTGATCGCCAACACCACCTACGCTGTGGTTGGGGACAATTACCAGCAACCGATTTTGGTGGAAAACAGCACCTTCAATGCGTGCTCAAATGTTTTCTATGCGTTCGGGAGCGGAGATGTTCGGGCCACCAACAACATCTTTGCGTCGGTCACGACTTACGGCTCCTATTCCAATCTCACGGCGAACTACAACGGCATTTACGATTCGCCAGCCCTGTCTCAGGCCAACGGTTTCACTGCGACCAGCAACCCGTTCCAAATCATGGGCGGTGGCGGCTACTACCTGCCCACCAACTCCGCCTGGCGCAACGTCGGTTCCGCCGCCATTGACCCGCTGACGACCGCCGCCATCCAGCAGCGGACCACCGAGCCGCCGCTATTGGTTTCGGGCTGGATCAATACCAACGCCGTGTTTGGCAAACGGGTGGAACGGGATGTGGACACGCCTGACTTGGGTTACCACTACGCTGCTTTGGATTACGTCTTCGCGGCCACTGCTCCCAACACTGGCATCGGCGTGACCATCCAACCGGGAGTCAGCGTTGGAGTAGTCAACCCCTATACCAATTATGCCTATTATGGAATCTACATCAATCCCAACGCAGGGTTGAACCGATGGGAAAGCGCTGGTTTGCCAACCGAACGCAATCGACTGGTCATGTTCAACGCGGTGCAGGAGAGCGCTTCAACTTTCTGGAACCAGAACATCGACGCACTGATAGTGTCGAGCGGTTCGGGCACTCTGAGCGGTGGCTGCCGATTCACCGATTTCGTAGTCATGGGAACCACCAACATCGGAGTCTTCCGCGACTATAGTTCCTATCCTGATGATTCGTTCAGGTTCGAACACTGCCATTTCCAAGGCGGCCGACTGGAGGTCAAGGGCCACACGATTGAGTATCACTCCTGCCTCTTCGACCGAACCACTGTCTCCGGCACGAGCTGGGGGGCGAACACGTTTCGCAACTGCACTTTCATAGGAGGAAGCGCATCATTCAGCTATTTTGCCTGGTGGGGTGGGGTGTCCGTTTACGATTCCCTTTTTGACGGAACGGCGGTTTCTGGCACCCCCACGGCCCACGGCTGGAATGGCTACACGACCAACAGCGGATCCTTCACCCGCCTGTCTCCGGCGCAGACCAATGACGTGCTGGTAGATCAAGCCGGGTTTGTCGCGGGACCGCTGGGTTCATACTATCTGACCAACGGGAACGCCATCGTGAACGCCGGCAGCCAGACTGCTGCTGCGGCGGGCTTATACCATTTCACGACCGCCACGAACCAGGTCAAGGAGACCAACTCCACAGTGGACATCGGCTATCATTACGTCGCGCTGAACACCAACGGCCTGCCGTTGGACACCGACGGCGACGGCCTGCCGGATCATTTTGAAGATCGGAACGGCAACGGAACCGTGGACGCGGGGGAGACGAGCTGGCTGCTTTGGTCCACGGCGGGCAACGGCCTGTCCGATGCGTATTCCGACCTCGACTACGACGGCGTCTGGGCCATCGACGAGCATCTCGACGGCACCGATCCCACCGACCCGAACAGCTACGTGCTGCGTCCCCGGCGGCTGGGCCTGTGGCGTTTCCACGACACGAACTGGCTGGGCGAGCAGGGGCAGGTGCCCTTGTTCACCACCAACGCCCAGAACATCATCAGCTGGAGCGGGCGCGGACTACAAGTGGGCACCAACGATTCCTGGCGCTTCCTGACCTACCGCGACGTGGAGACCAACGGTAGCCCCAACATCAACCTGCGGGAGGGCAGCGTCCGTTTCTGGTTCAAGCCCAATTGGGCGAGCACCAACGCGAGTGGCACCGGACCGGGCACATGGGGGCGTTTGGTGTCCGTGGGGTGGTTCACCTACGACGGGAGCGTCGGTTTTTGGGATCTGCAGTTCCATCCGGAAGGAAATCAAATCACCTTCAACGGATTCGACGGACAGACCAACTATGGCGTGGGGTATCTCGCCGCCAACATCTCGTTTCACTCCAATCAGTGGCACCAGATCACCCTGACCTACAGTCCCAGTAGCTCGGCACTCTACATTGATGGCCAGCTCGTGCAGACCGGGAGCGGGATCACCGCCTGGCCAAATGCCTCGATGCGGGCAACGACCGGCTTCAGCATCGGCAACGATTACTACGGTGGCCAGACGGTCAACGGCCAGTTCCGGGACTTCGAGACGTTCAACTACCCGCTTGCGGCCAGCGAGATTGCCAAACCGCTGGCGCTGGGCGCGGGGACGTTCCTCAGCGGGGGACAGTTCCAGCTTCAGGTGGGTGGTGGTATTTCCGGTTCGAATTGGACGGTGCAGGCGTCGAGCGACCTGCTCAACTGGACGGCGGTCACGAACATCACGGCCACGGGCGGCAACGTCACCGTGGTGGATGCGGGGGCGACCAACTATCCCTACCGGTTCTACCGGGCAAGAAATGGCTGCGACCGGTCGGTCAACGTGTTTGGTTACCTGCGGAAGACTGTCCCTACGGGTGATTCCATGATCTCGATTCCGTTCAACGGAGCCAACAACGGCGTTCCTTCGCACTTTTCCAGCGCTCCCCCTGGCAGCAGCGTGTTCAAGTATAACCCGGCATCTGGTGGATTCGAGAGCGCCTCTTACGCGTTTGGAACTTGGTCGGGCAACCTCACGCTGAACCCGGGTGAGGGCGTGTCCTTTAGAAACTCACAAACAAATGCGACGACACTCACTTTCATTGGCGAAATTCCCGAGGGACACATCGTGACGCCCATTGGAACCAACTTCGGCATCTACGGTTCAGCGGTGCCCTTGGGCGGCAGGCTAGAGGCCGTGCTGGGGCTCCCAGTGGCGAGCGCATTGAGGCTCGATTTCTGGAATAATGCCACCACCAATTACTCGGTATATCAATACTACTCCGGTCTGGGCTGGTTTCCGTCCGCGCCCCCGTCGGTGGCAGTGGGCGACGCATTCTGGGTGAGCGGCTTTCCGCAGGGGACGAATTGGGTTCAGGATTTCTTCCCGCCGGTGGCCATTGCCAGCCCCTATGACAACACGGTCTTTCTACAGCCCACCAACCTCACGTTGACAGCGAGCGTCACCAACGAATGCCAGGTCGCGCAAGTGAACTACTACTCCGGCACGAATTGGCTGGGCGCTGCCGCCACCAGCCCCTACACCCTCGTCTGGAGCAATGCGCTGGCGGGCATTCACTATCTGACGGCCCGGGCGACAGATCTGTTGGGCAACATTTCCACCTCACGGGTGGTGGAAATTCTCGTGGATCCCCAGCCGACCGTCACGCTCATCGCACCGGCGGCCAACGCGCTCATCCCGCATGGTAATGCCGTCTCGCTCACTGCCTCCGCCACCAATTTCTATGCGGCGATCAGCAACGTGGCCTACTACGTCTCGAACGGCACCAGCAACACCCTGATCGGCACAACCTCGGTCGGCCCTAGTTACATGCTCACTTGGTGGGGCAGCAGCAATGCCACGACGATAACCAACTGGCTCACCGCCCGGGCGACCGACATTCATGGGGCGATGGGAACTTCTGCCCCGGTCACGATCCTCTTGGACAAACGCCCGAACATCACACTGACCAGCCCGACCAACGGGACGGTGGTGACCGCGCCGGGAAACCTCACGCTGAACGCGACGGCGACCGATGCCGACGGCACGATCCAGAGCGTGGACTTTTACGCCAACGGCACCTTGCTGGCGCACATTCCCGCCCTGCCCGGCACCAACTACTCGTTTCCTTGGATGAACATTCCAGCCGGCACCAATGTGGTCACCGCCGTCGCCACCGACAACCTCTCCCTCACCAGCACCAGCGCACCGGTGACCGTCACCATCGATGTTCCTCCGACCTTGGCCTTCGTGAGTCCCGGGAGCAACGGGATGGTGTATGCAGCACCGGCGACGATCCCGGTGACGGTGACGGCCACGGATCCGGACGGACAGGTGGCGCGGTTGGCGTTCTACCACGGGCCGGGCACGAACGCGGCCAGCGCGACCAACAGTCTGGGCGTGGTGACCAACACAGCCCCCTACACGAACACGTTTAGTGTGTCGTGGACGAACAACACGGTGGGGAACTATGTGATCAGGGTCGTGGCAACGGACAATCTGGGGGTGACGACAACGGTGACACGAACCATTCAGGTGGCCGTGCCGCCGGCGGTGGCGCTGACGAGTCCCGCCAGCGGAGCGGTGTATGCGCTGCCGGCGGGCGTGCCGCTGGTGGCGGTGGCAACGAGCACCAACGGGGTGGACCGTGTGGAGTTTCTGGCGGGGACGACTGTGGTGGGCACGGTGACCAATGCGCCCTATGAGTTCACTTGGAACAGCCCAGCGACCGGGACCAACACCTTCAGCGCCCGGGTGACGGATCGGCTGGGGCTGGTGGCGACCTCGACCAGCGCGACCAACGTCGTGGTCGAGCCGAACTGGACCGTGAGCCTGGCGACTTCGGCGAACGGGCTAGTGGCGGTGGCACCAACGAACGTGACGCTCACGGCGAGTGTGGTGAGCAACCTGATGGGGATTGTGCAGGTGGAGTTTTTCGTGAACGGCACCAACAGCCTGGGGGTGGACACCAGCAGCCCGTATGGCGTGGTCTGGACCAACGCGACTGCGGGAACCAACTGGTTGATCACGGCCCGGGCGACGAACTTGGGTGGGATCGTGCGCACCTCGGCCCCGGTGACGCTGGTCGTGGATGCGCCGACGACGGTAAGCCTGACCGGGGTGACGAACGACGCCATCGTGCGGTGGGCGGCGAGCCTGCCGCTGACGGCGGTGGCCACCAACACCCTGGTGGGCATCCAGCAGGTCGAGTTCTTCCAGGGCCTGACCAGCACCGGGGTGACCAACAGTCTGGGCGTGTCCACCAACACCGGCAACCCCTACGGCATCAACTGGGCCAGCGCCCCGGCGGGAACCAACTATCTGACGGCGGTGGCCTCGAACCGTTTGGGTGTGGTGACGACAGCGGCGGTGGTGCGGGTGGTGGTGGACGTGCCGCCCACGGTGGCGCTGACCAGCCCGACCAACAGCCAGATGTTCACGCCGGCTCCGGCGACCATCACGGTGACGGGCGTGTGCGCGAGCCCGAATGGCACGGTCACCAATGTGGCCATTTTCCAAGGAACGGGCACCAACAACCTGCTGGTGAACCTGGCCAGCCCGGGAACGAACTTCAGCCACGCTTGGAGCAACGTGGTGGGCGGCATTTACCTGTTCCGAGCGGTGGCTACGGACAACCTGGGGGTGAGCACCGAGTCCGCGTGGGTGACCAACGTGGTGGTGAATGGGGCGGTGACAGTGGCGATCACCAATCCGGCCAGCGGGGCGGTGTATGTGCCGCCGACGCTGGTGGTGGTGGGCATCAGCGCGACCGACCCGGAGAACAGCATCACCAACGTGACGCTCAAGGCGGGAACCAACGTGCTGGCGGTGTGGGGCAACGGACCCTGCTCCTACACCTGGACCAACGCGCCGTTGGGCACCAACATTCTGCGCGCAGAGGCGACGGACGGCTACGGGGTGACGAGCGTGTCAGCGGAAGTGACCGTGATCGTCGAGCACCGGCCATGGGTGACGCTGGTGAGCCCGACGAACAACGCGGTGCTGGTGACGCCGGTGAGTCCGGCGCTGGTGGTCCAGGCGGGGACGACCAACGGGGTGGGCGTGGCGCAGGTGGAGTTCTTCTCCGGGACCAACAGCTTGGGAGTGGTGACCAACAACGCTCCTTATACGAACACGGCATTTGCGCTGACATGGACCAATCCGGCGGTGGGGGCGTATGCCCTGACGGCGCTGGCCACCGACCGGCTGGGGGTGACCGCGACCTCCGCCGTCGCCAATGTCATCGTCGATACGCCGTGGTCCGTGAGCCTGACAACACCCACGAACGGCACTGTGTTGACCACCGCCACCGTGAGTCTCGAAGCCGTCGTGGCCAACCATGTGGCGGCCGTCACGAACGTGGAATTCTTCCTGGGGACGAACAGCCAGGGAACCTCGGCGAGTTCGGGCAACCCCTACGCGTTTGTCTGCACCAACCTGGTGGTGGGCACCAATTCGCTCTGGGCGGTGGCGCGGAACGATCTCGGCCGATCCGCCACCTCGGCGGTGCGGCAGGTGATCCGTGACCGGGTGCCCGAGGTGACACTGGTTCTGCCGGTGGCCGGCGCGGTCATTCCGCATGGCAGCACGTTCCAACTCGCCGTGGCGATCACCAACACATTTGGAACCGTGACCAATGTCACCTATTACGCCTCCAATTCATCGGGCGGCATCACGATTGGCAGCACCGCCACAGCGCCGGATTTTGCCAGGTTTTGGACCGCCACCAACGCGGCGGCGGGCACCAACTGGCTGCGGGCCGTGGCGGTCGATGCCTTTGGCGTCACCGGAACCTCCGCGAGCGTGCCCATCATCCTGAACAAGTCCCCCGTTGTCGCGATGACCGATCCCACCGGCGGCCTGTATGTTCCACCCCAGACCGTTCCCTTGGGTGCGACGGCGGTGGACGAGGACGGTTGGATCGGGCGGATCGAATTCTACCGGGAGGCCACGCCCAGCGCGATTCTGCTGCGCGCTGTCACCAACACAAACCCGGCCGCCACCAACTTCACCTTTGCCTGGACCAATGCGCCGGTCGGGGTGTTCCGACTGTATGCGAAGGCGGTGGACGACCGGGGTGCCATCCGGCAGTCGGGCTACCTGACCGTCACCAACGACACTCCCCCCGTGGTGGCGTTCGTGAGTCCGGGCAGCGACGGGGCAGTGTATGCGATCCCGGCGACGATCCCGGTGACGGTGACGGCGACGGACGCGGACGGGCAGGCGACCCAGGTGGTGTTCTCTTACGGAGTGGGCACCAACGCGGCCGGGGTCACCAACTGGATCGGTCTGGGCGTGGTTACCAACGCGCCCTATAGCGTGACCTGGACCAACAACAGCGTGGGGAACTACGTGCTCAAGGCGGTGGCGACGGACAACCTGGGAGTGACGACGACGGCGACCCGGACGGTGCGGCTGGCGGTGGCGCCGACGGTGGCGCTGACGAGTCCGGTGAATGGCTCGGTGTATGTGCTGCCGGCGGACCTGCCGTTGACGGCGGTGGGGGCGAGCACCAACGGGCTGGGCCGGGTGGAGTTTCTGGCGGGGACCAACGTGGTGGGGGTGGTGACCAACGCGGCACCCTACACCAACACGGTGTTCGCGTTGAGCTGGACCAACGCGCTGGTGGGCACCAACGCACTGGTGGGGACCAACCAGTTGAGCGCCCGGGTGACGGACCGGCTGGGGCTGGTGGCGACCTCGACCAACGCGGTGAGCGTGGTGGTGGAGCCGGCGTGGGGGGTGGACGTGACGGCCCCGGTGAGCGGGACGATCGTGGTGGCCCCGACGGACGTGACGCTGACGGCGGGCGTGTTCAGCAACCTGGTGGGCATCGCGCAGGTGGAGTTCTTCCTGAACGGCACAACCAGTCTGGGAGCGGCCAGCAGCAGCCCCTACGCGCTGACGTGGACCAACGCGGCGGTGGGCACCAACGCGATCACGGCCCGGGCGACGGACCTGCTCGGGATCGTCCGCACCTCGGCAACCGTGCAACTCATCGTGGATGCGCCGACTACGATTAGCCTGACCGGGTTGACCAACGACACCATTGTGCGGTGGGCGGCGAGCCTCCCGCTGACGGCGGTGGCCACCAACACCCTGGTGGGGATCCAGCAGGTCGAGTTCTTCCAAGGCTTGAGTGGTGCCGGTCTCACCAACAGTCTGGGTGTGTCCACCAACCCCGGCAGCCCCTATGGCATCAACTGGACCAATGCCCCGGCGGGCACCAATTACCTGACGGCGGTGGCGACGGACCGTCTGGGCGTGGCGGCGACGGCGGCGGTGGTGCGGGTGGTGGTGGATGTGCCGCCCACGGTGACGCTGACCAGCCCGACGAACAGCCAGATGTTCACACCGGCCCCGGCGACGATCACGATTACGGGCGAGTGTGCGAGCCCCAATGGCACGGTGACCAACGTGGCGGTGTATCAGGGGGCCACGCTGTTGGCAAATTTGACCAGTCCGGGAACCAACTTCAGTTACGCGTGGAGCAACGTGGTGGGCGGGGTTTACGCGCTGCGGGCCGTGGCGACGGACAACTTGGGGGTGAGCACGGACTCGGTGTGGGTCACGAACGTGGTCGTCAACGGAGCGGTGACGGTGGCGATCACCAATCTGACGAACTGGACGGCAGTGGTGCTGGGGACGGCGATCCCGGTGGGCATCACCGCAACCGACCCGGAGAACAGCATCACCAACGTGACGCTGACAGCGGGGACCAACGTGCTGGCGACATGGACCAGCGGGCCGTATGAGTTCATCTGGAACGATGCGCCGGTGGGGACAAACATCCTGCGAGCGCAGGCGACGGACAGCTACGGGGTGAGCGGCGCGGCGGAGGTGAACGTGGTGGTGGCGAGCCGGCCGTGGGTGACGTGGAAGGAGCCAATCAACACCACGAACTCGGTGTATGTGACCCCCGTGAGTCCACGGCTGGAGGTGCAGGCGGGAACGACCAACGGGGTGGGGATTGCACAGGTGGAGTTCTTCGCGGGGACGAACAGTCTCGGGGTGGTGCCCAATGCCGAGCCTTACACCAACACGGCGTTTGCGCTGACATGGACCAATCCGGCGGTGGGGGCGTATGCGCTCACGGCGCTGGCCACCGACCGGCTGGGGGTGACCGCGACCTCCGCCGTCGCCAATGTCATCGTCGATGCGCTGCCGTCCGTGGTGCTGACGCATCCGGCAACCAATCTGGCCTTGCCCGCTCCGGCCAGCGTCACCCTGACGGCGGAGGCGGACGGCAATTACGGGACCGTGACCAATGTGCAGTTTTATGCTGGAAGCACCCTGCTCGGAACCGGAACCGCAAACGGGACCACATATTCGTTCACCTGGAGCAATGTTCCGGCGGGCACGAATTCACTGACGGCCCGGGCGACGGATGACCATGGCGTGACGGCCACCTCGGCTTCGGTGACGCTGATCGTGAACGCGCTGCCGCAGGTGAGCCTGACGAGTCCGACCAACGGGACGGTGGTGCTGGCGGGCACGGATTTGGGGCTGACCGCCACGGCCACCAGCCAGATCGGCCTGACGCAGGTGGAGTTCCTCCTGGGCACCAACAGCCTGGGCGTGGCCACCAACACCGGCAGCCCCTACACGCTGGCGTGGACCAACGTGCCGGTGGGCACCAACTATCTGACCGTCCTGGCCACGGACAACCTGCAGATGACCTCCACCTCGGCGGTGGTGATGGTGATCGGGGATCCGGTGATGACGGTGGCGATCACGGCCCCCACCAACGGGACGGCGGTGGCGGCCCCGGCCAGCGTGGTGCTCTCGGCGACGGCCAGCAACAGCCTGGTGGGTATCCAGCAGGTGGAGTTCTTCCGGGGCACCAATAGCCTCGGGGTGGTCACCGCCAGCCCCTACACGCTGACTTGGAACAATGCGGCGGTGGGCACCAATTCAATCACCGCCCGGGCCACGGACGTGCTGGGCATGAGCAAGAACTCCGATCCGGTGACGTTGATTGTTGGGACGCGCCCAGCCATCGTCTTCCACCAGCCCGTGAACAACACGGTGTTCCTTGCGCCCGCCAACGTGACCAATCAGATCACGGCGGGCAGCGGCGTGGGCGTCACCCAGGTCGAGCTGTTCCAGGGCGTGGGAACGACGGTGGCCGGTGCCACCAACCTCCTGGCCGTGTTGACGAATGCCCCGCCCTACACCAACACCGCCTTCTCGTTCGTCTGGCCGGACGTGGGGACGAACGTGTATTCGCTCTTCGTTCGCGCCACGGACACCTTGGGCCTCACTGGCACGGCGGCGGTCACCAATCTCGTGGTGGAGCACCCGCCGACCGTGACCCTGACTGGTCCGGCGAGTGGTCAGGTCTTCACTCCCGCGCCGGCCACCATCCCCCTCAGCGCAACAGCCAGCGGCAACTTCGGCAGCATTGCCAGCGTGCAGTTCTTCAATGGCAATGCCCTGATCGGCCCCGGCAGCACCACCAATGGCAGCTCGTTTACCTTCACCTGGACGCCGGTGGCGGCCGGCACCAACTACGTGACGGCCCGGGCGCGGGACATCTACGGCGTCATGTCCACCTCAGCAGTGGCGCAGATCATCGTGGCGATCCCGCCGACGGTCCAAATCACCGCACCAGCGGTCAATGCCGTGTATCAGGCTCCGGCTGAGATTCCGATCAACGTCACGGCCTCGGGAACCGTGGGGATTGTGCAGGTCGAGTTCTTCCACGGCACCAACCTCCTGCAGGTGGTCACGAACGCCGCTCCCTTCTCCAATACCGCGTTTGGCATGGTGTGGACCAATGTGGGCACGAATGTCCATCAGATCACCGCCCGGGCGACGGACGTGCTGGGCGTGTCGGGGACTTCCGCGATCACGCCGGTGGTGGTGGACATCCCGCCGTCGGTCACGATGGTCAGCCCCACCAACGGCACGGTGCTGGCCGCCCCGGCGAACGTCACCCTGACCGCCAGCGCCACTGGCAATTTTGGTTCGGTGACCAATGTTGATTTCTACAGCGGCAGTGCGTTCCTCGGGCAGGGCGTGTTCACCAACGGGGCATACACCCGGACGCTGCTCCTCCAAGGCGGGGAGTATCACTTGACGGCCGTGGCCTTCGACAGTTGGGGGCTTGGGGCGACTTCGGCCCCGGTCACCTTGGTCATGGACGCCCCGACGGTGGTCAGCGTGACCGAGCCGCCAGCCGGTTCGGTTTTCCTGTCGCCGGCGGCCTTCACGGTCTCGGCGAGCGCGACCAACAGCAACACCAACGGCACCATCCAGCAGGTGAGCTTCTACGACGGGACGAACCTGCTGGCCACCGTCACCAACCCGCCCTATTCGCTCATCTACAGCAACGCCCCGCTGGGATACCGTTCGCTCACCGCCCGGGCGCTGGATGGACTCGGACTGGAGTGGAGCAGCCCGACCGTCCAGGTCATCGTCGATACCCCGCCCAGCGTGGCTTTGACCAACCCGGTTCCTCCGACCACCATCACCACGCTCGACATGCTGACGCTGGGGGCGACGGCGGCCAGCAGCGCGGTGTCCATCGCCCGGGTTGAATTCTATCAGGGCACCAACTATCTGGGCACGGCGGCGGGGTCCCCGTATGCGGTCGCATGGCGCAGCGGCAGCGTCGGCTCCTTCGACTTCACCGCCGTGGCGGTGGATTCGGTTGGCGTGAAGGCAACCTCCGCCGTGGTCACAGTGAGTGTCATCCTCCCCACGGCCCCGGTGCCGGTCGTTTCACCTGCCAGCGGCCTCTACAGCAACGCCGTGTCCGTGACGATCACCGGGGGACCGCTGGGAGCCGGCTACCGCTACTCGGTGGATGGGGGTGTCACCTGGCTGGACTATGTCAACGGAGTCTCCCTGCAATCCTTGATCACCAACACCGTGATCCTGGCCAAGACCATCTGCCCCGGCTACTACGACAGCGCGGTCACCGTGGTGGTTTACACCTTCCCGGACAGTGACGGGGATGGCCTGACCGACGCGCATGAGCATCTGATCGGCACCGATCCCCTCCAGCCGGACACGGACAATGACGGTCGGAGCGACCAGCAGGAACTGGTGGATGGCACCAACCCGCTGGATCCCGCCAGCGTTACGCTGGTGCGGCTGGCGGCGTGGCCGTTTGTCGGCACCAACTGGCTTGCCGGGGAACGCGGCCAGCTGCCGTTGGTGGCCTCCAACGCGGCTTACACGCCCGGCTTCTCCGCTGGGGCGGTGCGGATCAACAGCACCAACGCCGCCCGGCTGGCCTACCGTGACGTCGAGGCCGACGGCACCGCCAACCTCAACGTGCGCAACGGCACCATCCGGTTCTGGTTCCGTCCGGATTGGGACATGTATTACAGCCAGCCGGCCCAACCTGGTCGGCTGATCGAGCTTGGCACCCGCGGCGGCGAGAATCCCGAGGGCTGGTGGGCGCTGCACTTTGATGAGCAGGGCCTGCTGCACTTCACCACGCAGTCCGCTGGCGGCGAGGAGCGCGAACACTTCCCGTGGGGCGTCTGGATGCCGACCTGGTCGAGCTACAGCTACGGCGGGTGGATGCAGTTCACCCTGACCTACAGCCCGACGAACATCCTGCTCTACGGGAACGGCTCCCTTCTGGCGGAGGGGGACAGCGGCGTGGATGGCTACCCGGACTTCGCCGTGCGGCATGCGCACGGCTTCAGCCTCGGGAGCGACCGGTTCGGCGGCCAACAGGCGCAGGGCAGCTTCGAGCTGGTTGAAACCTACAATCATCCCCTGGATGCCGACGCGGTTTACACCCGCTTCACCCAGGAGGCGGTTCACCTGGCGAAGCTCGACAGTGACTACGACGGCATTCCCGACCAGGCGGAAATGTATTGGTATGGCACCGATCCCGCCGACGCCGCGAGCACATATCCGGTGCGGCTGGCCTATTGGCAGTTCAGTGACACCAACTGGGTCGTGAACCACGACTGGGGCTGGAACTACTGGTATGGCACGGAGTTCGCGCCGCTGGTGGCCACCAACCTCGAAAGCGTGTTGAGCTGGGATGGCAGCGCGCTTTCGGTCGCCGGCGGGGCCGTTGCGACGCGGCTCGCCTACCGTGACGCGGAGGAGGATGGCAACCCGAACATCAACCTGCGCAACGGGACCGTCCGCTTCTGGTTCCGGCCGAACTGGGCCAGCGCCTCGGCGGGCGGTGCCGGTCCGGGCGTCGAGGCCTCCCTCGTCGAGGTCGGTGCCGATGATGCCAGCACGGACTTTGGCGTGTGGCGCGTTTTCGTCTCGGCGGATGGCAACACGCTCGGGTTCCTGTCCCGGTCGAACAGCCTCACCACGAACACCACGTCGTTCAGCGTGCCCGTCTCCTGGCAGTCGGGTGTTTGGCATCAGGTTGTCCTGAGCTACGGCCCGACCAACCAGGATCTGTTCGTCGATGCCCAGCTCCTCGCCACCCAGACCAACGCGATGTGCTATCCGGACTTGGGCGTGCGTCGGGCCTACGGCATCCACCTCGGCGGCGATCATCTCGGTGGCCGCTTGGCCGGGGGGTGGTTCGACAATCTGGAGACCTTCAACTACCCGATGGACACCAATCAGGTGGCTCAGGACTACGCCGCCCAGTTGCAGGCGGCCAGCCTCGTGGACAGCGATTACGACGGCCTGAGCGATGCGGCGGAGCTTCAGAATGGTTCCGACCCGCTCAACCCCGACAGCGTGCCCCCGCTGCGGCTGGGCTACTGGTCCTTCAATGATGAATGGCAATGGGTGGGAGATCGCGGACAGTGGCCGTGGATGCCCTATGCCCAGGCCATCCCGACCATGCGGACCAACGGCGTGCGGATCAACGCCACGATGTATGGGTATGGCGTGCTCGGCTACTACGAGACCGAGGCCGATGGCATTGCCAACATCAACTGCCGCAAGGGAACGGTCAGCTTCTGGTTCAAGCCCGACTGGGACACCGCCTCGGCGGCCAATCCCGAGGGCGGCCCCGGCCATGAGGGCCAGCTGTTCTCGCTCGGCTCCCGGGACACCAATCTGCTGGCCTGTTGGTGGGGCGTCAGTCTCAATGCCCAGGGCAACTTGCTGACCTTCTCCGCCCAGACCAACGGCGAGGCCGCCACCTTCCTGAGCGCGCCGATCCAGTGGCAGTCGAACCGGTGGTATCACCTTGCGCTTGCCTATTCGCCGACCGGCTCGGCCCTGTATGTGAACGGCCAGATCGCGACCAACGGTGCCGGCGTGAGCCTCTATCCGGATGCTGCCACCCGCCAGAGCTACGGACTGCTCATGGGCGATGCCGCCGAGGGCGGCCAGTCCGCCGATGGCGTCTTCGACGAGCTGGAAACCTACAACTATCCGCTCAGTGCCGCCGCAGTCGGTCAGGCCTACACCAATGCCCTCGCCAGCATGGCGCTGGTGGACAGCGATTACGACGGGCGCAACGATGCGCAGGAGCTGGCGGACGGCACTGATTCGGTCAATCCGGACAGTGTGCTGCCGGTGAAACTGGCTACTTGGCACTTTGATGCCGGCTACACCGGGGCGCAGGGACAGTCGCCACTCTTCCAGACCAACACCAGTCTGGCAACCAGTTGGAACACGAAAGCCCTGCTCATCACGGGCACGAACATCGCTCAACTGGCCTACCGCTGCGAGGAAACCAATGGTCGCGCGAACCTCAACCTCCGGAGCGGGAGCATCTGCTTCTGGTTCAAGCCCAACTGGGCCAGCACCACCTCCGGTGGAACGGGCCCGGGCTGCGAGGCCCGGCTCATCGAGGTGGGCCGGCGGATTCCGGAGTCCACCAATGAGTGGTGGTCGCTTTACACCGACACCAATGGGACGCAGCTCACCTTTGAGGCGCAGGGTTCGGGGCAATCTCCGGCTGTATATTTCACGCGTCCGATAGGTTGGCAGTCCAATCAATGGCACCTCGTCTGCCTCACCTACACCCCCACCAATTCGCAGCTCTACCTTGATGGCGTGGCCGCCGTCACGGAGGGATATGGCATCTCCGCCTGGCCGGAGATTGGGGTTCGTGCAGCCACCGGGTTCCGGGTGGGCAGCGATTGGGAGGGCGCCAATTGGGCTGGCGGACAGTTCGATGAGCTTGAAACCTACAATTATCCACTGACTGAGGCGGAGGTTTCTGCAAGCTTGTTGACAAATTCTCCGTATGACAGTGATGGAGATGGTCTCTCCAACTATCAGGAAGCTCTCTTTGGGACGAATCCGTCGCTCATTGATTCAGACGGGGATGGTTTAGATGATGGTGTGGAGTATTTGATGTCTTCATCGTGGTCGTCGCCTTCATCTTCAGTTACCCCCGCAGTATATCCGGAACCTCAATACATCATACTGTTTACCCCCCTGGAAGATCCGTGGGGTGTTGGAAGCGGCAGAGGTCGTCCAAATCGTGCGCCAGGGGTCGATCGGTAACTTGCCGGTGTAGTTTTGCAAAGCAATGTGAGTATCTGCTAGATGAAAACCTACAGTAGGACAAGGAAAACTTTAACTAGCGCGGCCGTGTCGGATTTAATTCAATATGAAAACAATGGTTAATATCATAGTTTTGACACTTTTAGCCCGAGCGCACTTCTTCTGCGGGGCCTTAATTTGGGCGTCAGTTTTGCTTGCTGCTTTTGATGCGAAAGGCGCCGGTCAGCATCAGCTTGAAAAGACACTGCGGGATTATCAGGCGCGGTATCATCAGCTTCATGTCCTCAATGGTGATCCTTCGCAGTATGTCGCCTGGCCTGCTTGCCGACATCGCCCCGCCCCGCGCTTTCCCAAGGATGGCTTCTACGGCGACGTCGAGAAGGATCCGGAAATGGGTGTGATTGTGGTCGCCGCGCTTTACAATGCCTTCTATAATGACAGTATCATCAGTTCATTTGTTAATACTTCGGATGGGATTGAAAACATCCAAGGCTTGACTTCTGTCACGTATTTCAGTGCGAGTGATTTTCCGAAGCCGGTTGCCGACAGTTCCCTTATCGCGACGGATAATTTCCTTCGCATTTTGAGGGAATTACGTGGCTATATCAAGCGGTTGCAATACTTGTCAATCGGCACAACGCCTGTAGATGCGGAAAATTCTGCGCTTGGAACGCATTACCGTAGTGGAGTGACCACCAGTCCGGACCCATTGACAAGCCATGGTGCCGCAGTCGCCTCGGCAATTGCGGATTGGAATGACAATAATAACTCATGGGCACAATGGCAATTCTACGAGCCAGATGGTTTTCACTCAACCATTGGACAATATGATTATTCATATGCCTATGAGCAGAATGACGCCAATGGTGTGTTGACAAAATATTACTCGGCCTTCGCCCATTCAGTCCGAGGTCGTCTGCGCGTCGACTTGAATGGTTTGGCTGGTGAGATACGATTGTTTGTAAATGTATCCAATGTGCGCGGCGCGCCTGATCTCAACCAGCCGCTGAAGCCGAATCCACTTGTCCAACAATTGAGCAAACTTGGGACATTGCAACTATGGCAGGCTAGCACAGCCTTTGGCATATATGAATCGCCGAAACTAGCGGATGGTCAGCCAAGTTTTGCGGCAGGAGTTCCTGACCTTGTCAATAATGACAAGACTTCAGAATGGCGACTTTTGGACAGCGTTGCCGTCTTCAAACCGGACTATGATCTCTCCCCCGATGATGTGGACTGCTGCGGGGGCGGGTGCGCGGGGCGCTGCTCGCCGGGAGGGATGGGCGGTAGTGGTGGTGGTGGTGGTGGCGGCGGCTCCTCAGGCAGCGGCCCTTCGGGTGGCCCTCCGTTTGGTTCAACACCCTCGTTTTCCATCGATCTGGGCACGATTGATGGAGAGAATTCCGCCGGTCAGGTGACCATGAACGAGCCGGGACCAAGCCTGCGGGCCAGCAGTCTCGACGGAGTGAGTGTCCAAAAGGTTGACAGCGTGTATGTCTCCCTGACTCCGGGGCAGACGCCTGGGCCGGTTCAGCAGGTCGTTTCTCCCAGCGTATCAACGCCGAAACTGGTTTTGAACTTTGCACCCATGGCCAACGGATACGCCGTCAATTTTTACAAAGGGAGCGCTCTCGGTGCGTTTAACTCCACGGCTGGCAAGTATGATGTGAGCGGACCCGCGTTCAAGAGCGTCGAAGTGGTCAACATCAGCAACCCCCTGACGAAGTTCGATCAACTGCGCGTCAAGGTTAATGAGGGGGGCGCGGTGCTGGTCACCGAGTGGCAATGGGTATCAGACACAACTACCGGGGAAGCCGGATGGCAGCGGACCCGGAAGAGCGGAACGGACCCGGGAGCCATTGTCTTCGACAAGCTTGCGGTTTTGAAGAAACCCCAGACCACAGTTGTTGACACCACCAGCTATCAGGAGCGTGTCGAGCGCCACTTGATGACCGATGTCAATGGCGTGGTTTTCTCCGAGCGCACGCTGACGTATCGCTTTTTTCCGTGGGGCGAGGAACTGCTGAAAGAGGTGCGCAGCCCCGCTTCCGCCGTGGCTCCGGCTTCGACGCTGACGAACAGCTTCATCCAGACGACGCTTTTCGAGTATCACTCCGACGACATGGAGCCAGACAATTACGGATTGCTCAAGCAGGTCACGCTGCCATCGGGCAGATGGGAGCAGTTTCCTTCCTACAACAGCCAAGGTCTCCTTACCAAGCGGATCGCTCAATTCCAAAACAACGCCGCCTCAACACCGGAAGCTGAGAATCGCGTAACGACCTACACCTACGATCCGCAGCTCGGCGTCCGCCTTATTCTATCCGAGACCAAAATCGGCACCACTACCTTGAACCGCAGCTACTACCGGAATCAAGTGGTCGGCAATGTTCGGACAGTCACGGAATCGGTTTGCACGGAGCCGGGGGCCCTTGAGTCCGCTTCGGCGAATCTCGTGACGATCTCCAAGCTGCATTTTGGGGGTGACCATGATGGCGAGCCAATCAGCGTCCAGCATCCAAATGGAACAGTAGATGCCTACGACTATTCGACGCAGGGCAACGGAAACAAGATCGTAGAGCAAAATAGTGGAGCTGCGAATCCACTCTTTCCGAGTGGATGGCAGTTCACCGGAGGAACGGTAACCCGCACTGTAACCGATTCACAAGGGAAGGTGGTTGAGGTTAAGGTCACCGATATCGAGACTTCAGAGGCGCTAAGTCAGGAGAACTACAACTGGCCCGCTGAATACACGGAAGTAGTCACTTACCTGAACGGACGTTCGGCGACTCGGCAATACGGCTGCTGCGGCCTGGAATCTGAAACCGACATAAATGGGGCTGCAACGCACTATGCATATGACGCTTTGAAACGATTGACGATCACGACGCGCATCATAGACGGCGTTTCGACCATGAACCACTACGATGCTGCCGGACGCATCAGCAAAATCACCCGGCATGGCTCAGGTGGCTCCATCATTCTCCTGGAGCAAGCGAGTTACAATTCGGCTGACGAGGTGACTGAGAAGTATTTCCAGCGCGATGATGCAACTCCGGGTCTGAACCATCGTTACAGCTTTAAGCGGGAGCTGTATCCCAATGCGGGATTGATGGTTACAAGAAGCCAGCCCATCACCGGAAGTGGCATTGTTTCAACTGTCCCGCGCACCGAAATCTTCAACCAAGACGGAACACTCTGGAAAGTGGAGGGTGGAGCGGCTCATCCACTGGAGTATGAGTATGGCGTCGATGCCGACGGATATTTCGTCAAAGAGATCAAGCTTGGGGAAGGGGATCCGCCGGCCGCAACGGAGTGGACCAAGCGCTATTACGACCTTGCCGGGAGGGTCAAGAAGGTTGTTTTTCCGGGTGCCACAGCCAACACCACGGTGGCTCATCAATACCTCTACAATGCAAAAGGTTTGGAGAAGGAAGTTGATCCCGACTTGGTCAGAACGCTTTACGCTTACAATTCATTGGGCGAAGTGGAGATGGTTGCCTTGGATACTAACCGGAACGACGCCATTGAGCTGAATGGCAAGGATCGAGTGGTCAAGACATTGAGGGACGTCCAAGTAAAAACCGTTGGACAGCAGGCTTACGATGTGGTGCGGACCAAAACCATCGGTTACAAGACGGCTGACAACGCGACGGAAACCGTTTTGAAGACCGTGGAAACTACTACGGATGGCCTTAGGTCATGGACGACGGTAGATGGCAAAGAGGTCGGGAAGACCGAAACGGCGTATTCCGTTGCCGGCGGAATCACTGTCCGCACGGACAAGGTATTCAACGCTGATTTATCGTATCGGGAGGCGCGCTATGAAAACGGCCGTTTGATGAAGGCCACCAGCTACGACAAGGACGGGGCAATTATTGAGGAGGCCAGCTACGTCTATACGGGGGATGCACACGGCCGCGTCAAATCCATCGTCGAGACTGGCGTTGATGGCAACGACAGCCGCACCTACACCTTCACCTACTACGACACCGACCAGATACAGACGGTCGCGGCACCTCCTGCGGCCGCAGGAGAAGCTGCGCAGGTCACAACCTATACTTACGATCCATTTGGACGGACGGTAACTGTTCAGCATCCTGATGCAACGACTACGTCAACGGACTATTATCAGACCGGGGAGATTCACGGCACATCTGGTGCGCGAACCTACTGGGTGACCTACACCTACGATCCTCAGGGACGCATGCGCACCATGGCCACCAGGAGGAAGTCTGTTGGTAACGGGGCGGTGGCGACCGAAGCTGTCACGACGTGGAATTACGATGCAGCCCGTGGCTTTCTCACGGAAAAGCGATACCCTGCGGTGGGCGAATTCCAGGGAAGCATCCAGTATCCCGAATACACCGCTGCCGGGCGTTTGAAGAAGCGCCAAAACGCCTCTGGGATCACCACCACCTACACCTACGACCAGATCGGCCAAATAGACACGATTGTCAGCACCGGTTTGGGCGGCAGCACCCTCCCGGCCCCGACGGCGGACTTGGATTTTGACCGCTTGGGTCGGTTGGTGAAGATCGTCCAAGGCGACATGACCATCAATCGGGAATACAACGATGGCGCACAAATGACGAAGGAATCTTACAGTGGCGGGCCGTTGAATGGATTTTCGGTTGCGAAGAGTTTTGACAGTCTGTCTCGTTTGGATGATGTGGCCGCGAAGCGCACTGTCAACGGCGTCACTTCGACTGACGTCTCGGTTGACTACAACTATGATTCCAGTTCCCGGCTGCGCCGGGTCACCTTGAACAACGCGAGAGCAGACTATGCGTATGTTCCGAATCGGCCACAGGTTGATACGGTTACTTTTTACGCCGACAACACCGGCCATGCACGGACGAAGCGCGTTTATGACAAGCTCAGTCGTCTAACTGCCGTTGAGCATTCAGTGTTGCCGTCCTATCCTCATCCAGCTGCACCCACCCAACTGGGAGCCCCGGCACGGCTGGCGAACTTTTCCTATCACTACAACACGGCGAATCAAAGAAGGCAGATGGACGTCAAGCCGCAGGTTGCGCCGCCGATTAACGAATCATGGTCCGGCCCCAGCCCGGTGAGCCGCACGAACGCCTGGAAATATGACTACGACACGCTCGGCCAGCTCACCTCCGCCAAGCGCTACTTCACCATCGGGACAACGCCGGAGCTCGTTGGCGGGCAGCAGTTCGAATTTGAATTTGATGACATTGGCAACCGGCGATGGAACAAGTTCGGCGGAGATGCCGCCGGGGGCGACCTTAAGATCGTCAATTATGGCTTTGGCGGTGAATCGCAGGCCAACGATTTGAACCAGCCGGAAGCACGGACTTATCCCCGGTTTGTGAACATCACGGGTGAAGCCGTTGCGGAGAACACTGCCATAGCCATCAATGGATCGCGGGACGGAATCATCTGGCAGGGCAACTATTTCAGAAAGCTCCTTGAGTTTCCGCGTGCCGACAACCGACCGCAGTATGTCCCGATCACGGTGAAGTATGATGGCCTCATGCCGCAAGGCTCAGGGTTGGCGGCAAACAGCTTCGCCGGATTCAAATTGATCCCGGCGAGCTATACCGACATCAGCCCCACCCATGATGCCGAAGGCAATGTGATGTATGACGACCGTTGGTATTACCAATGGGATTCCGAAGGCCGGTTGATTTCGATGACCACGCGGATGGACCTGGTGCCGCCCTCGCAGCAGGTCGTGGCGAATCTGCCCGACCTGACCATTCAGTTCTCTTACGACTTTTTTGGGCGCAGGATTGTCAAGAAGGTCTATCACAAGGTTGCCGGGGTGACCACGCTCGTCAAAGAGCGGCGGTATGTGTATGACGGGTGGAATCTCCTGGCGGAATATGACGGGGCGAACAACTTACAGCGGAGCTACGCGTGGGGGCTGGACCTGAGCGGCACGTTGCAGGGGGCAGGCGGGGTGGGGGGGCTGCTGCTGGTTTACCAGCATGCCTCCACCGGCACAGGCTCCACGGTGCACAACAAGCCGTATTTTGTGCATCATGATGGGAATGGGAACGTGATGGCGCTGCTGGACGGCGTGGCGGGCACGGTGGCGGCCTGGTATGAATACGGGCCGTTTGGCGAGCCGATACGCATGAACGGGCCGATGGCGGGCCTGAACCCCTTCCGCTTCTCCACCAAATACACCGATGACGAGACCGGGCTGGTTTACTACGGATACCGCTACTATGACACGGATAAGGGGAGATGGCTATCTCGCGACCCGATTCATGAATGGGGAGGACCCAATCTCTATGGATTTTCTGATAACAATCCCGTGAACTTTGTGGATACTGATGGACGCGAATCCATGGGAGTCTATTATGATCCAAACGGCAGATGGATGGCTCCACATGGAATGCCAAAACCTTCTGCTTTAAACCCGATGATGCCATTTTCTGCAGGTCGGAGTATGACTAGTTGGTTATTTCGCCGTCCACTTTCAAAAATAAAAAACGAATGGGACGACACTGAATGGTTTGATAGGAATCGGCCAAATTCCATCGCAGCGGCAAAGAAATATTTCAATGACAAAGTGCAAGCTCAGAAGGATCGTCTTTGCCCCGGTGGCGACCTTGCTAAAATAGATGATTTTTTCGTTGGGCCACAATGGGTTGGGCCGGCCGGACAATCAGAGGCAGAATTGGGAGATCCTCAACAAGGAATGTGGGAGTCAATGCTTTGGTTGGGATGGTATCAGTTTAGACTCGACAACTTTTATTTTTTGAAACCCACTGTAGAAGGGCGTATGCAATACGAAGCAAGAATTGCATTGGTGGACAAGCAGGGGGCAGAGATAAAATACACCCACACACCTGCCTCACAATTTGCGGCTGAGCTTTTGGTTGGACCTTCTCGAGAGGTGATTTATGGGAGATGGACAATTAGGGGCACTATTGATTGCTGTCAGCCAAGAAACAAATTCGAACCGTTTATCATTCCGTGAGCCCCGATGACACCATGACACAAAATGCTAAAGCCAAGACTTTTTTCATTGTTTATGTGCCTGCGCTTGCGTTATCATATCTAATAGCATTCTTCGGGCATTTTTTTGGAGGTTCTACCGATCTATCGGCAAGGAGCATATGGGCATGCTTTTTGGCAATTGGGACTTGGATATTCACTTTGCCATTTCTAATCGGTTTTGTTTGTTTGGTCGGAGTTTTTTGTGAGCGACGGCAATCTCATTCAACAGTTTGGCGCTCTTTCATGACCAGCATAGCAATAATTGCGATTGGTTGCCTTTGGATCTCACATCAATTCATGCTGACTACACCAAAAGCACGTTTTGAAAAGCTGGTCATCACTCCAATCCCGAAGTCCGCCAAAATTGCCCGGCAAGGTGGGCTGGTCACGATGGACAGCGAGTTCTGGGTATTGCAGTTCAAGATCGCCAAAGACGAATTCCTGCAGCTCGTTAACGAATCTCGTTTTGTGAAAGAAGCAAAAGACCATGATCTTGAGCGATGGCGAAAGCTCATCGAAATGAACGCCGGAATCTCCCCTGATTTTACTGGGAATTGGACTACCTATTTACTCAAAGAGGGACGAAAGGAACGGCGTTTGTTTTTTAACGAAAGCAGTGAAGATGCCTTTTTTGTGCTCACGGTTCGCCCATGACTAGCCATAGCCAGTCTTGGTTTTCAAAAAAGCATTCAACCATAACCTAAAAGCACCGCAATGCTCCCAACTCAGATTGACACCGCTCATACTGCCGGAGAACTTGCGGAGTTCAACACGGCGCTCACTGCCACCGAAACCTGCTCGCCCGCATCCCGGCATAGTCTACCCTGTAATCACTTTTAGTCAGTCAAACCAACAAAATAGAAAAAGAACGCAATGCCGTATCAAAACATCAGCGCAGAAATCACCCAGGCGACGTTCGACCAGATCGTCGTCAAGCTCAACGAAATCAAGGCCCTGCTGCCGTTTCTCATCAACCTCACGCCGGAGGAGCGGCAGTCGCTCCCCAAGATGGGCAATGACAAGCTGCCGTTCGTCACCAAGTCGCTCACCTACGGGCAGCAGTTCCCGCAGATCGTCCCGCCCTTCACCAGCCTGGCGGAATTGCAGAAGGATCCGGCGCTGACGGCGCGCGTGCTGCAACTGCTGCAGATCTTCCGCCCCTTCACCCAGAGCCTGGACGACACCGGCATGGCCGTGGGCAGCGAGAGCTACGTGGCGGGCCTCTCCATCTACAACTCCGCCGGCCAGGCCGCGAAGGTGAACTTCCCCGGCGCGACCGAAATCCACGCCGACCTCAAGACCCACTTCGAGCACAACGGCGGCGGCGCACCCACCCCGGCTCCCGCACCGAATCCTTAACGCAAAGGCGCAATGACGCAAAGACGCATGGAACGGCCAGACTACAGGGCGGCCTGTCACTTCGGAGCGCCGGTCTCTGACCCGGCAAAAGCAGGTCAGCGCGTCCCGCCCGACATCCATCTGGAAACGACCCGCTGGAGCGGTTTCTTAAAGAACAGAACGCGGGCTGGAAGCGCCGCCCTACATCGAAAACCAGCCTTCTCCCCGGTGGTGGAGAGGTCGGCTCTGGTCAAAATCAGCCAATCTGTGCAACTGCCTATGAAAAGCCATGTTAAGACTGGCACCCCCTACCTGCATAGGTGGGGTCCCCCACCTCACCAAGCACCCCTCCCCACCCCGGTAGCTGCGCGGTCGGAGTTACCCAAGTGCCCCTCCCCACCCCGACCCCTCCGGCGTCGGAGCCAGACAGGCACGCCTCCCCACCTCATCACCTGCGCCGTCGGAGCACCTGAGGCACCCCCACCCACCTCGACCCTTGCGCGGTCGCAGCTCTTCAGGTGCCCCTCCCCACCTCCACCCCTGCGAGCGCGCAGTTCGGACCCGGGGCGGAGCGGTCTTTCGGTTCGACTAAATCGGCATTTTTGCCCCATCTTCCCAGCCGTTGCATGAAAACCCTCCGACTCCTCGCCGCGTGGCCAAACGCACTGGGATTCCGCCAGCTCTGGATGACGCTCATGCGCACTTGGCTCCGGCCGGTTTGGGCCGCCGCGTGCCTGATGCTCCTTGCCGCCGCGCCGAACGCCTTCGCGGAGGCGAGCAATATCGTGGTGAATTCGAGTTTCGAAGTGGGGCCGTTCTTTTTCAACGGGTGGCAGACCAATGGAGCGGGCGACACCGTCAGTCCGGGCCAGGCGTTTGAGGGCACCAACTGGGTCACGGTGAGGGGTCTTACGCCCATCTATGTCCTGACGACCAATGTCACGACCAACACGTTTCCCATCATCGGCGTCATCGTCTCCACGAGCATCACGTATGTCGCCACGTCCAGCAATCACGCTGGGCTGCTGTCGCAGGACGTGGCCACGCAGGCCGGGACCGCCTACTCGGTGCAGTTCGCCGTCCGGGGATCGGGAGTCGAGGCGCGGGTGCTGTGGGACGGCCAGGTAATCGGCGCTTTCACCAACGCGACGTTCACAAACTGGACGGTGACCAATTTCACGGCGGTGGCGACCGGCACGAATGCCCGGTTGAGCTTCGAGAATTCCACCGACAATTCGCGCGGGCTGGACCTGGACGGGATCAGCGTTTCATCCCTGACTGAGCCGGCCTCGATCATCGCCCAGCCGCAGAGCCGCAGTGGGTTTGAAGGCAGCGCGGTGGCGCTGCGCGTCGTAGCCGGGGGCGTGCGCCCGCTCCAACTCCAATGGCAGCACCAAGGGACGACCATTCCGGACGCAACCAACACCACGTTGCTTATCACCAACCTGCAAGCCGCAGATGCCGGAAGCTATCAGGTGGTCGTGACGAATTCGTATGGCTCGGTGACCAGCAGCGTGGTCTCGCTCGCGGTGGACCCGTTGCCGCAGGAGCCGCTCATCATCGTGCAGCCCGACGGCCGCACGCTGGCTGCGGGTTACTCGGCAACGCTGGTGGCCGTGGCGGCGGGTTCCCCACCGCTGCGCTATCAGTGGCACAAGAACGGCCTGCCGCTATCAAGCCGGACCAATGCGGCGCTGGTGCTGACGAACATGCTCGCGACCGACTCCGGAGTTTACCATGCGGTCGTCAGCAACAGCTTCGGTTCTGCCACCAGCTTGCCGGCAACGATGGTGGCCACCAACGGACTCGGCGGCGGCCAGTTCACGCTGTATAACGGTTTAACGCCATGGATGGCGGCTCCTGCCTTCGTCTTCGACACCGATGGAGTTACCCGGCTGGCCGGAAGCAATTTTGTGGCGCAAGCCTACGCCGGTCCCAGTCCCACAGACATGCATCCGGTTGGCTTGGTGCGCCCCTTCAAGGACGGCATATACGCCGGATTTTTCTACCCAGTGTTCGTTACTCTGGCGGATGTGGTCGGGGGACAGACCGCGTATGTCCAGGTTCGCATCTGGGAGCGGACAGTGGGGGAGACTTACGAGGCAGCGCGCGCACGCGGCGGACGATTTGGCTGCTCGGAGATCATGACGGTTCAGTGCGGGGGAGTTGTGCCTGGAGGAGCGCCAGTGCCCCTGCCCCCGACCGAGCTGTATCAACCCCGATCAATCAGTCTTCAGGCGGGGCAGCCGCTTTTCTCCACGGGTCGGATTGGCGCCCTGCCAGCCATCAACGACAGCACTTTCCAATGGTCGCTCACCGGAGAACCCGGCTCCACCTACGTGATCGAAAAGCGGGTGCCTCCGTCCGGCTGGCTGCCGTTTCAAGTCCTGCAAAACGTCACCGGCAGCGTCAGCTTCGTGGACACCAACACTGTTCAGACAAACGTCGTGCTGTATCGCGCGCGGTTGTTGAACTGAGGGTTCCTCCACATTCGGAGTCTCACTTGCGTGACCGCAACACGGAAACCGCCCGGCCAGGAATCGTCGGTGGTTCGGTATGCGGTGCGAAACCGGATGGGGGCAGGCGACGCGGGTGATTGACGCGATCGGAAGTCGAATGCCAGTGCATTCTCAACTTCAGGCATTGGCTCCGGCGGTTTCCGATGACGCCATTGGGTCTGTGATCCTTTAATTTAGCATGCCAAAACTGATGATCTGCGACGATGCGGACCTCCTGCGCGCATACCGCAAGGCGAAAGTGGACGTCTATTATGAGCGCGACCAGGACCTGGCTCACGAGTTCTGCAAGTTTGAGGAAGACTTGCCGGCCAAATTGCGCGCCTTGCGAAGGCGGATTCAACTGCGTGATTGGACTCGCGACCGAAAAGTTGTCGGCACTGTCCGATATGCCCCGAAGTCCATCAGGGCTGACAGTTCTCAAAGCGAGACGAGCTCAGCCATCCACACGGCCAGCGCGGGCCGGTGGCGCTTGCTTGAGAAAACGCCGGAGGTCGAATTTCGACCCCACTGCCACAGCAGCGTGGAATGGCATATCCTCTCAGCCCTTTGGGTTGCCAAGGTGGG
This sequence comes from Limisphaerales bacterium, assembly GCA_009773355.1. GTDB lineage: Bacteria > Verrucomicrobiota > Verrucomicrobiia > Limisphaerales > SXTU01 > SXTU01. The sequence goes on along the minus strand of WRPG01000009.1, from coordinate 33,404 downwards.
ACACCGGTTCGACGCGCTCCTTGACCGGGCGTGTCATGGCAACCGCGTTCGCCGGGTGATACCCCGGGAACCTGAGCTTGAGCGCGAAACTGAACCGCTCGGACCATTCCACGTATTCGGGCTGGGCAGTTTCGAATCCTACCTGCCGGCTTACCGGAGGTGGCGGGACGCCGGGCTTGCGGTCATGAAGAAGCAGCTCGAAGCAAAGGTGCCGGTCATTGGGGTGACGGCGGATGTGAAGCGGTTCTATCACGAGGTGGATGCCAGTTTCATGACCTCGCCACAGTTCCTGAAACTGCTGGCTCAGGATTCGCTGTTGCCAAGCGAGGAGGGCTTCCACAGTGACATGATTGAATCCATCGGTTTCTGGGCCACCAGCAACAAAGTTGAAGGCCTTCCCGTCGGCCTAGGGGCGAGCAGGCTCATCGCCAACGCCATGCTGGTTGAGTTTGATCGCGCGATGTTGAAACGCGTCAACCCGCTCTACTACGGGCGCTATGTGGATGATATTTTTCTCGTCGTTCGTGATGTTGGAATCGCAAGGGAGCTGGAGGAGGTCTGGGCTGAGCTGGCTGCCCAACTGAACCGCGAGGTTGCCGGGATGGTTTCCGTCACCGGATCGGGTAAGGGATTCAAAGTGGAAGTCGCACCAAGTTTCGGCGGAGCCAACCAGAAACCCCTGGTCTTCGAGGGCAAGAAGCAGAAGGCGTTCTTCCTTGATCCAGTTGGCGGCCCCACGCTGATGGCTTCCATCGAGAGCCACATTCGTGAAAGCAGCAGTGCCTGGAATCACCTCCCCGAGCTGGCTGACGCGGAGGAGCTGGCGGATTTGTGCTTCCTCAGCCACAGCAGCTCCCCTGCGGAAATGCCCGATGTGCTGCGCAAGGCGGATCGGGTGAGCATCCGGCGGTCGCGGTTTGCGATGCGGCTGCGCGATCTGGAAGCCGTCTGTGAAGACCTCGCTCCGGCGCAGTGGGCCGGCATTCGGCGCACATTCATCGGCACGGTCCGGCGAGAAATCGCGGAGACGCCCGAGCTGTTCAATTTCGCCAGCTACCTGCCCAGAGTCTTGAGTTTGGCAGTTGCGTCCAATGACTTGGAGTCCGCCGCAAAGCTTGTCAGTTCAATTCGTCAGGGCTTTGCAGCTGTTTCGAGGATTCTTCGGCCCTCCGCTTCGCCGAAGGGGCAAACAACTCAGGCCAAGTGGAAGGAGTTCAAGGACGCACGCGCCAGATTCGGCGAGCAGTTGCTGACGGCCGTGGCGAGAGCGTGGCCGACCGCGACCCGACCATCGAAGGCCGAGGTTGCCAAATGGGAGGCTTGGGCTGACCGAGTGGCCCGGGATTTTGGCGCGGATCGCCTGACATGGTCCCACAAAGGCCGGACATCCAAGCGACTGGCCTTTGCCCACGAAGCGTTGTTTTCTCGCGACCTCGCGTTGCGCCCATTTCGGGCTGCGTTGTTCGATGGAGTGGGGCGAGATTTCCTGAACGATGCCCCGGCGTTCTCCATCCGCAGCAGCGCAGGTTGGTGGGGTCCAAAAAGCACAATGGTCCACAAGGCGCTCTTTCGCTTTCTCCGGGAGATGTGGGGCTATGACGGAAGAAGAGTTCCGGCCCCGCTGCTGTTCCCGACACGTCCGTTTTCCTTCGCTGAGTTGACGTTGCTTTCGTCCTCCCGGGGTGAAGGAGAATTGGTGGCTGCGGAACTGGGTGAGTGGCTGCAGTCGCTCCGGGGCAGTTTTGGCGGCCCAGAGGTGGGTTTCGGCAGCTGCAAAGCCGGCTCTGCCGGCCTGGGAGAAGTCCACTTTCCGGTCTCGCCGGAGGAAGCACCTGACCGCACCCAGCCACGAAAAGTAAAACTCGCCATCACATGCTTCCTCACCGAGGACAGCTCGTTCAGGGCGGGAGTCCATCAAGTTCCCGAGCCCACTTTGGATAGGTATCGCCGCGCCACCAGCCTCATCAACGCCGTCCTGCATTCCGGCACTCGTCCTGATTACGTGATTTTTCCGGAGCTGTCGTTGCGGTCAAACTGGTTTAATCGCTTCGCTGTCCGACTGGCCCGTTCGGGAATCTCGCTGATCGCCGGACTGGATTACCAACTGGCACCTGGATCAAACACTGGCCCCGCAGGATCCTATCGGTTGGTTAATCAAGTCCGGTGCTCCCTTGTGACCACCGCGTCGGGTTACCGCAGCCCGGCGTTTTACGTCCAGAACAAGCAGGAGCCTGCGCCTGTCGAGCGGGTCGAACTGGCCCAACTGAATAACTCCACTCTCTCGAATGGCGGACTCGTTCGCCGCGACATCGTAGTTCACGGTGCGTGGCGATTTGGCCTGCTGATTTGCAACGAGCTCACCGACTTGGAGGCGCGGACCGCGCTCCGCGGCAATGTGGATGGGCTGATTGTTCCGGAGTGGAACAAGGATGTGAACTCCTTCAATGCCTTGGTTGAAGCGACCGCCCTTGATCTCCCCGCCTATGTGGTTCAGGTGAACAACCGCAGGTATGGCGACTCGCGAGTGCGGCAGCCACACCAGGATGCTTGGTTACGGGATCTAACTCGGGTCAAAGGCGGTGAGCTCGACTACTTCACGGTGGTCAGCCTGGACATAAGCGCCTTACGCTTCTTTCAGACCCACGCAATCAGCCCCGATCAACCATTCAAGCCGACTCCCACAGGGTTCAAGATCCATCCCAGCCGCCGCCGCACTCAACCATGATTGAGCTTGTTGAACGGCGTTCCGATGGCCGCTGGCACACGGAAGCAGATCGACGCAGGTGCTGGTCGTCAGGCCACGATTCAGCGCATTCGCCGGGCTTGGCGCTCACCCAGTCTCGCTGAGAATCTGGACTGCCCTGCAACGTGCCCGGCGGGAGGGGCGCGTCATCGAACCGAGCGGGCAAGCTCACGATTGAAGCGAGCTGTTCTGGTTTCTCGACGGAATGGAGTCTTCCGCTCGTGTTTTGGCATGCTGGATGAGCTTGCCTTCGAGGTCGTCAAGCCTCGCCAAGATTTGCCGCAGCTCCTCCGACTCCGCTTCCTGCTTGCCGAGAAAGAAGGATGCCACCAGGCCGCTCAAGGTGCCAAACAAGCCCACGCCTGCGAACATCAACACCATCGCAATGACGCGGCCTTCGGTGGTGGTCGGATACTTGTCGCCGTAGCCCACCGTGGTCATGGTGGTGACACTCCACCAGATCGCGTCCTCGGCGCTCTTGATGTTCACGTCCGGGCCAACCTCGGCGATGAGGATGGCGATGGAGGAGAAGGTGACGAGCAGCATGCTGGTGAGCAGGACCGAGGCGAACGCGCTCTTGGGCTTGTTCTGGAGAATCAGCGAGATGATGCGGTGCCCGATTCGCACTCCGCGCAGCAACCGGATGATCCGCAGCACGCGGGCCAGCCGGCCGACGCGCAGCAGGTCCACATTGGGAATGCACGCGAGCAGGTCAATCCAACCCCACCGCATGAAAGCGAGTTTCGATTCGGCCCGCCAAAAGCGGATGACGAAATCCACGAAGAACAGAAAGCAGGACACCAGGTCCAGGGACTGAATGATGGTCGAGACCTCGGGCGGCACCGGAGCGATGGCATCAGCGATGAGCGCAAGCAGCACCAAAATGGAGAGAATGAGCAGCGCAAGCTGGAAGATCGTGAGTCGTTCAGCCGGGTGAGTGCTGGGAGTTTCCATTGGTCTTTCGTATCCGAATCGGTCTGGCCATGCACGAATTTCCTCGGCCGCAAACTCATTCTACCGTTGAGGGTGGCAAAGCCCCTCGCTACCCTCAGCACTCAAAGCCATGGGTTGGACCGGGACACTTCGAGCCATTCAAGCCGCGCAGAGCCGCGCCGAACGGGAGGACCGTCGCCGGCTGCGGGAGTTGCAGAAACAGGCCGAGCATCAGGAGAAGCTAAATGCGCAGGAGCAGGCGCGGCTGGAGGTGGCAACCTACGAGAACCGGCTCGCGCTGTTGCTCTCGATCCACCAGGAGGAAGTTCAAGAGTGGCGTTGGGAAGCCATCCGGGACACGCCGCCGCCAACGCCGCCCGATCGTGTTCCCGCCCGGGAAAACGCCGCCCGGCGACACCTGGCGAGCCTTGGCCCGGCCCCGGAACCTCCAATGCGGCAGACCAGCCGGGAAGCGGCGGCCCTGACGGCTCTCGCCGCCTTTCCACCGCTTCCAGCTCCGCCCAGCCCAGGCGATCGACACGAGGCGTATGCCCTGGCCAAGCTGCAGTCCCTGCCCTCGCTGCCGGAGCCGGAGCGAAAAGGCATCCATGAGGCGGAGATTGCCGCCCGGCTGGCGCAAGAGCCACCTCTGCCTGAGCCGCCGACCCGGCGACGCACCCGGGAACTGCCGGCGCGGGAGCGCTGGGAAGCCAAGCGGCCCAACCTGCTGGGCCGGCTGTTTGGCAAGAAGTCCGAAGAACTCCTGCGACTGGAAGCCGAGCTTGAACAGGCGATGCAGGCGGATGAGACCGAGCATCAGCAGGAGATGGCTCGATACGACGAACTCCGGCGGCGGCACACGGAATTGGAGGCACTACTGGCCGAGGCCAAGCAGGCCGATGAAGCCCGGTTTCAGGCAGAATGGCAGGAGTATCAGCAGCACCTCGCCGCGAAAGCGGAACTGGAGCAGGAGGTGGTCACCGGTCGGCAGTCGGATGAGGCCGAGTTCCAGCAGGCGTGGGCCGAGCATCAACAACTCGTCGCGCGGGGTAAGGAACTGGAGCAGGTCGTCGTGTCGGCGCGTGAAGCCGATGAAACCGATTATCGGCGGGCCGTGGCCGAGTGGCAGCAGCGGATGGCCGAGCGTGCGGCAGCGGAGGCGCGAATCGAAGCCGGACGGCAAGAGGACGAACGGAATTACCAGGCAGTGTGGCAGCCCTTTGTCGCTGCGGAGCAGGCTTGGCGGGAGAACCACGCGCTGGCGGAGGCAGTGCTGGCCGGCGAACGCGACGCCTACGCCCACGTTCTGCGGGAGCTGTCGCCGTTTCAGGAGATTTCGAGCCTTGGTTCGCGGCTGGACTTCCACCTCCACCCTCCGAAGCTCATCGAGGTGGGCGTGAAGGTGAACGGCAAGCAGGCCATCCCCTCACGAATCACTTCACTCACCGCCAGCGGCAAAGTCTCCGTCAAGGCCATGCCCAAGGCACGCTTCCACGAAATCTATCAGGATCATGTGTGCGGCTGCGTGCTGCGCATCGGGCGGGAAGTGCTGGCCCTGCTGCCGGTGGACACCGTGCTCGTCACCGCCACGGCCGATGTGGCCGACTCCCGCACCGGTCAGACGACCGAGCAGCCCATCCTGTCCGTGGCGATGCCGCGTGCGGTAATGCAGACGCTCAACTTCACGGACAGCTGCCGGGGCGCTCCGCTCGACCCCTCCGATGCGATGGACAATTTCCTGCATCGCGGGGATTTCCGGGCCTCCCGGCGTTCGGGCGCGTTCGTCCCGATTGTTCCGCTGAAACCGGAAGACTTGACCGCTGCCGGGCCAGGCCAGCCGGGAAGCGCGGCCACCGCCGCGCCGTTCAATCCATTCGCCGCCCAATGGGCCGAGGCGTTGCGGCGGAACGAAATTGAGTTCGGCTTCCTGCGCCTCACGGCCAACGAGCTGGCCGGACTGCTGGCCCGGCCCGCCCAGGACAACTTCACCCTGCCCGAAAGCAAGGCTCTCGCGCGCGAAGTGGAGCGCTACGGTTACTGCCTCGAACCTGACCCACGCCACGGGGCGGGCAATTTTTGGGGCAACCGCGAAGTCGGTCTCTTTCAGCCGCCCAGTGGAGCAGTGCAGGCACCGGCGGAACATTTTCAGGGCGCGGCGGCGCTGCTCCAGCTCTGCCTGCTGGTTGCCGCAGCGGACGGTTCCGTGGACCGGGGCGAACTCGACCAGTTCCGGCAGTTCATCGAAAGCCAGTTTCAGTTCACCCCGGATGAGCACCAACGACTCATCGTCTTGGAAACACTGCTGGCGCGGAACGCCGCGTCGGCCAAGGTGACACTGGGCCGCACGGCCAAGCGTGTCCCGCAGGACAAGCATATCGTCATCGCGCAGTTTCTCGTGGACGTGGCGGCGGTGGACGGGGTCATCTCGCCCAAGGAGCACAAGGCGATGGCGCGCATCTTCGAGGCACTGGGCCTCAGTGAGGACACGCTGGAAACTTTGATTCGGAACCTGCCCGCCACCGGCCGGGAAGTGGTCATCCAGAGCGCCGAACCAACCAGACCCGGTGAACCAATTCCGGCTCCGGGTGGGCGCGACGTTGCTGCACCTTTCAAATTGGACATGGCCCGGGTTGCGGCCATCTCGGCGGAAACGCATGAAGTCATTGGCCTGCTTGCCAAGGCGATGGCCGAGGACGAAGCCACCGAACCAGTGCCGAGACTGTTCGGCCAACCGGAGACGGCCACGACGCCGGTCAAAGAAGTTGCGCCGGTGCCGCCGGTTGCCAACCCGGCCCCGCAGCCCAACGCGATGGTGCATGTCGAAGCAATCATTGCAGCGACGGCACCAATGGGTGCGGCGTTCGATTCCCTCGACGTGAAATACCGTGCGGTCGCCGTGCGGTTGGTGGTCCGCGACACATGGGCCAGACCTGAATTCGAGGCGGTGGCACGGGAACACCACTTGATGCCCCTCAGTGTGTTCGACGCCATCAACGAGTGGGCGGACCAGCAACTTGGCGACTTCCTTTTGGAAGGTGAAGCCACCATCATCATCCACCGCAACCTCCTTCCCTGATATGAGCGAACCCATCAAACGCCGTGAACGTGACGCCGTGCTGCAATCCTTGCAGGCGGGGCTGGTGCCGAAGCTCGGCCTGCACCTCATCCAGGTCGGCCGCAAGCAGGAGGTCGCCGCGCTTCTGTCCGACCTGGAACGCATCGAGCACGGTGGTGCGGCGTTCCGCATAGTCGTGGGCCGTTTCGGGAGCGGGAAGAGCTTCTTCCTGAACCTCGTTCGGACGCTAGCCTTGCAGCGCCGTCTCGTGGTCGCGCAGGCGGATTTCACGATGGAGCGGCGCATTCAGGCGACGCAGGGCCAGGCCCGCGCGCTCTGGTCCGAACTCATGCGCAACCTCGCCACCAAGGGCAAGCCGGAGGGCGGCGCGCTGCGGAACCTCTGCGAAGGCTGGATTTCTCACCTCCATCACGAAGTCACCCAGGCCGGCGGGACGCCGGAGGACGTGAAGAAGCGCATCTTTGCCGACCTGCGCAGCCTGCAAGACCATGTGGGCGGGTTCGAGTTCGCGGAGGTTCTGACGCGCTATTACGAGGGCCACGTCAACCATGACGAGGCATTGCAAGGCGCGGCCCTGCGTTGGCTGCGCGGCGAGTTTGCCACCAAGACGGAGGCGAGGGAGGCGCTGGGCGTGCGGCGGATCATCGACGACGAAAACTTCTACGACAGCCTCAAGCTCATGGCGGCGTTCTGTCGTCACGCGGGGCACGGCGGTCTGCTGGTGGGGTTGGATGAAATGGTCGTGCTCTCGCATCGCCTCCCCAACAGCCGGGCGAGGCAGGCCAACTACGAGGCCATCCTGACCATCCTGAACGACGCGCTTCAAGGCAGTGTCAGCGGTCTGGGCTTCCTGCTGGCCGGCACGGACGAGTGCATCGAGGACAAGCGGCGCGGCTTGTTCAGCTACGAGGCGCTGCGCACCCGGCTGGCGGAAAACCGTTTTGCCGGCGAGGGCGTCGTGGACTTCTCCGGCCCGGTCATCCGGCTGGCGAACCTGACACCGGAAGACCTGTTTGTGCTGCTTCGCAACATCCGTCATGTCCACGCCGGCGGCGACCCGAAGAAGTATCTGGTGCCCGACGACGCGCTGGTCGCGGTCTTGCAGAAGGCCAACGAGACGCTTGGCGCGGAGTTTTACAAGACCCCGCGCGAAGTGGTGCGCGCGTTTGTCGGCCTCTTGAGCGTGCTGGAACAGAACCCCGGCAAAGGCTGGCAGGACTTCGTCGGCGCAAACTTCATCCAAAAGCCAACCGGCGCGGTGTCGGTGGAGGAGGAAGTTGCCAGCGGCGTGGTGCCGAACGATGAGCCAGATAGCGATTTGACCACGTTCAAACTCTGATGAGCCAGGCCGCCTTCGCCTTGTTGCACGAAGGGGTGCAGCGCGCCATCTACGATTTGGGGTGGAAGCAAATCCGTCCGGTTCAGACGGAGGCCATTCATGCGCTTTTGGAAGGGGAGGGCCACGTTCTCATCAGCGCGGCCACCGCTGGCGGCAAAACCGAAGCCGCATTTCTGCCGGTGATTTCCCGCCTGGCGGCAGGCGAACAAGATTCCATCCGCGCCATCTACGTCGGGCCGTTGAAGGCCCTCATCAACGACCAGTTTGGCCGGCTGGACCGCCTGTGCGAGCGGATGCACATCCCCGTCCACCGCTGGCACGGGGATGTCACGGCCTCGCACAAGCAAGCGCTGCGCCGCGACCCCAGCGGCATCCTGCTCATCACACCGGAATCACTCGAATCGAACTTCATCAACTATGGCAACCAGGTGCCCCGGCTCTATCGCGGCCTGGAGTTTGTGGTGATTGACGAGCTGCATTCATTTCTCGGCAACGTGCGCGGGGTTCACTTGTTGAGCCTGCTTTCACGGCTTCGCGCCGCCACCGGACGACAGCCGCGCATGATTGGCCTGTCCGCCACCCTCGGCGACCCGGAGATGGGCAAGTGTTTTCTGGCTCCCGACGCACCGGCGACTGTCACGCACATTCAGGATGCCGCGACCGGCCGTTCCATCCGCTTCGCTTTGAAAGGCGTCTTGAAGACACCCGATCCAGCCAAGGGCGGGAGCGGCGCACGACGGCTCACACCAGCAAGTGCCAGGGAGTTCATCCAGAAGAAGTCGGCTGAACAGCTCCTCGCTGCTGGTGAATCGCCCCGCACGGAGAGCAAGCCGGCCAAAGCGGATTCAGAACCTGCGCTGCCCGATGACTTGGACGACATCGCCGAAGACCTCGTCCGTCACTTAGCAACCTCCACCAACCTTGTCTTCGTGAACTCCCGGCGCACGGCCGAGGAACTCGCCGTCCGCCTGCATGATCGAGTGACGAAGCTCAAGTGGCCGCATGATCCGTTCATGATTCACCACGGATCGGTCGCCAAGGAACTGCGCGAAGAGACTGAAACGGCGCTCAAGAGTGGTCTTCCGACCACCGCCATCTGTTCAAGCACGTTGGAGATGGGGATCGACATTGGCTCCGTGCGGTCGGTTGGCCAGATAGATCCGCCGTGGAGCGTCGCGTCGCTGGTGCAACGTCTTGGGCGTTCTGGGCGGCGTGAAGGGGAGTCGTCCATCATGCGCCTCTACGTCCGGGAGGAATCGCCTCATGCCGGTAGCCGGCTCACCGATTTGCTCTTTCCCGATCTGCTGCGCGGCATCGCGCTGACCCGGCTCATGCGGGAAAAATGGCTGGAACCCGCCGAGCAGCAGCGGATGCACCTCAGCACGCTCGTCCACCAGATCCTGAGCTGGCTGCGGCAGACGGGCGGGATGCCGGCCGCGCGGTTGCACGCCGCGCTGGTCGTGGCTGGACCGTTCCGAAAGATCGGCCCGGCGGATTTCGCCGGGCTGCTGCGCGGCCTGGCGGCGCACCAGCTCATCGAGCAGGTGCCGACCGGTGACTTGATTCTGGCCCCGGCGGGCGAACGCATCACGGCGGCCAAAGATTTCTATTCCGCGTTCAAGGGCACGGAGATGTTCAGCGTGCGGCATGAGAAGAACGAGATCGGCGAGCTTGCTTTCGACGCGGTGCCGCCGGTTGGACAGCTTGTCATCCTCGCCGGCCGGCGCTGGCTCGTCGGCGAAATTGACGCCGGGGCGAAGACGGTGTGGGTGACTCCCTCCCACGGAGGGAAGGCACCCGTTTTCGTCGGCAGCGGCGGCGAGCTTCATCCCCGAATCGTGCAGGAGATGAAGGCCGTGCTGCTTGGCGATGACGAGCCGTCCTTCCTCGATGAGCCAGCGTTGGAACTCCTGCGCACCGCCCGTCACGTCGCTCACACCGTCGGTCTGGACAAAACCGACGTGCTCCCGGCTCCGGGTGGCGTGCGCTGGTTTCCGTGGGCCGGCACGCGCTGTCTCCGGACTCTGGCGCTGCTCGCAAAGGCGAACAAGGTAAATGCTGAAACGGATCGCCTTTCCCTCTGGCTGTCGGTGGAAGGAATGGGCGGGTTCCGCGACTTCCTCAAGTTGCTGACTGCCACCAAGTATGACCCCATCGCCTTGGGGCACTTGGTCACACCGCGCGCCGTGGAAAAGTTCGACGAGTTCATCCCGGACGAACTCCTCGATCAGGCAGCCGCAATCGAGCGCCTCGCGGTGGCGGAGGCGATTGCAGCAATCGAAGGGGCCAGACAGCGGTTGTCCTAGCGGTCGCGCGATTCTGAGCGCGTGCGAATCAACCAAAACAGTTGCCCGGATGTGATTTCGATGGCTTGGCTGAGAACCGCGGTGTCACAGGGATCTTCGCTCCTCAATGCCCATTGGGTTCGACGCGAAGGGTTGTCCGGCGGCCCTTTGGGATTACGCGATTGCGTGGCTGAAATTGAAATGAGAACCTGTCCGTGGAACCCGTGAACCACGCCGAGTTATTGCTGCAATTCAGCCAGTCCGCGTCCTTGCGGCTGCTGCGGGCTGACAATGCACCGCTGGTGTTGGCGGTGCTGGCCACGGCGTTCAAACGAGAGCACCGGTCGGTCCTTGCGGAGAGTCGATTGCGCGCGGTGCTGGAGGCTGAACTGGAGGAGCTGCGCGACGCCGGGGATGCGCCCGCCGGCAAGAGCGCCAAGGATTACCTGCTGGAATGGACCGATCCAGCGCATGGCTATCTGCGCCGTCACCAGCCAGACGGGGAGGACGAGCCGGTTTACGAGCTGACGCCCGAAATTGAACTGGTGTTTCAGTGGCTCGAAACCCTGAAGCCCAGAAGCCATGTCGGCACCGAGTCCAAGTTCAAGAGCCTCGCCGCCACCCTCACGGAGGTCGTTGAGAACTCGACCCGCGAGCCGGATGTCCGGATCCGACGGCTGCGGGAGGAGCAGGCCCGGCTGCAACAGCAGATCGAGGAGATTCAGCGGACGGGCGTGGCACCGGTTTTCACCGCCACCCAGGTCAACGAGCGGTTCGCGGCCCTGCTGGAGACCGCGCGCCGGCTGCTGGGCGACTTCCGCGAGGTGGAACGCCACTTCCGCCGTGTCACGGAGAACATCGCGGTTCAGCAGGCGGAAGCAGGGGCTACCCGAGGGGCCATCGTCGGCCACACCCTCGACGCGCAGGAGCAACTCCGCCAGTCGAGCCAGGGCCAGAGCTTCTACGCCTTCTGGGACTTCCTGCTCGCCCCGGAACGGCGGCGGCAGTTCGATGAGTTGGTGGCGCAGGCCTACGCGATTCCCGCGCTGGCCGACGACCTCCGGGAGGACATTCTGCTCCGACGGCTCCAACCCAGCCTGCGGGCCGAAGGCAACAAGGTCGTGGCGTCGAACGAGCGGCTCGTGGCGCAACTTCGCCGGGTGCTCGATGTGCGCGAGTCAGCAGAGCGCCGCGAACTCAGCCATCTGCTTCAGGAGATCAAGACGCTCGCTCATCGCACGCGCGACCTCCCGCCTCAGACCGACCTGCTTGAGGTGGACGCGGGCCTGGCGCTCGCCTCGCTCATGTCCAAGTCGCCGTGGTCGCCGCCGGCCAAGGTCGAGTTTGGCGGCAGCCTGGAGGTCAGCGCAGGCGGGGATTATCGGGAAACCCTGGAGGCATTCCTGCGCCTGCACCCGGTGGACTTCGAGCGGCTCCGGCAGAACGTCCGGGACTGTCTGCAAACGCGGGTCCAGATCACCCTCCCGGAGCTGCTGGCGCTCCGGCCGCCACGCAACGGCATCCTCGAAGTGCTGGCGTATCTCCTCATCGCCGAGACCGACGGCCCGCACGCCGTGCTGGACACTTACGACTGGGTGGAGCTTCCCGGCGACCTGGCCCGCCGGTATCGCATCCCCCAAGCCATCTTCTCCAACACATGAGTCCGCCAGCGCAAAGAACCTTTCCCTCGGCCGCCGTCAAAGTCCGGCTGCTCCAGGACGCCGTCTATTCGGAAGACGAGGAGCTGTGGCCCGCGCTCCTGCGCCATCGCCCCCACATCGAACACTACTTTCAGGAAATCGGCCTTGAACTGGTCGTGCATGAGGACGACGGCTTCGCCTACCTCAAGCAGGCCCAACAGGAGGAACAGGCCGGGATGCCCCGGCTCTTTCGCCGCGACAAACTGACCAAGGGCGTCGCGATCATCGGCGTCGTGTTGCGGGAACAGCTCCTTCGGTTCGACGAGAAGATTCACGATGAGAGCCGGCTGATCCTGCGGATGGAAGACCTGGTGCAGCTCGCCGCGCCGTTCTTCTCCGCCACCAATGACGAAATTCGGACGGACAAGCGAATCGAGGGGGCCATCCGCAAGGCCGAGGAGATGGGATTGCTCCGCCGGCTGCCGGGAGCCGAGGGCGAGGAGCGCTTTGAAGTCCGGCGCATCCTCAAGGCGCGGTTTCCGGTCGAGACACTCAAGGAACTGCGGGAACAACTGCAAGCCCATGTCAACGCGCACGACCAGCAATAGCCCGCACCTGCCGCCCGGCTTCCGGCTGCAACGGCTGGAAATCCGCAACTGGGGCACCTTTCACGAAAAGGTCCACATCCTTGATCCGCAGGGGCAGACGGCCCTGCTGATCGGCGAGAACGGCAGCGGCAAATCCACGCTCGTGGACGCCCTGCTCACGCTGCTGGTGCCCCGGACCAAGCGGAACTACAACCTCTCCGCGGGAGGAGCCAAGAAGAAGGAGCGCGATGAGCGAACCTACGTGCTCGGGGCCTATGGCAGCCACAGTGAATCCGAGGAGTCACGGGCGCAGACCAAGTTCCTGCGCAAGCCCGGGGGACCGCCGTCCATCCTGCTGGCCTGCTTCACCAACGCGGCCACCGGCGAGGCCGTGACCCTGGCGCAGTTGATCTGGATTCAGGAGGAGGACGTCCGCCACCTCTACCTGATCGCGCGCGACGAACGGTCCATTAACAGGGACTTCACCGGCCTAGGCGAATCCCGGGCGTGGAAGAAGGCGTTTCGTCAGCGTGGCTTCGAGGTCGAGGACAGCTTTCCCCCGTATGCCGAGAAAGCAGTGCACTATCTGCGCATGGAGTCCACCACGACCCTCGCACTGTTCAGCCAGACGGTGGCCATCAAGGAGATCACCCAGGTGAGCGGCTTCATCCGCGACCACATGCTGGAACGGCTGGACACCAAGGAACAGGTGGAGCGCCTCGACCGGCATTACCAAGACCTCATTGAGTGCCGGAACGCAATTCAGCGCGCCAAGCGGCAACTGGAACTGCTCCAGCCCGTCGTGGAGAAGGCTGCGGAAATCAACGGCCTCGACGAGCAGGTTCGCGCGGCCGTGCGGCTCCGCGACGCCCTGCCGGCGTGTTTCGCCCTGCGGCTCAGGTCGCTGTTGGAGTCCGAGCTGGCCGCCTTGGCGGAACATGTCCGGTCGCTGGACGGCGAGATCAGCGGGCTGACGAAAGCGCTCGAAGAGTTGGACCGGCAAAAGTTCAACCTCAGGCAGGCCATTGCCAACGACGAAGTGGGCCAGGAGCTGGCGCGCGTGAAGGAGGAGCTGACGGCGGTCATGAAAACCGGTCAGCAGCGCCAAGTGCTGGCCGGCCAGTATCACAAGTGCCTTGCGGAGCTGGGGGTAAAGGAGGAGGTCACGACAGAGGCGAAGTTTGGTGAGCTGAGGCGTTGGGCCGAGGAGGAGCAGAAGGAGCAGAGCGGGATCATCACGGAGGCTTCGGACGCGAAGGCGACCGCAACGCAGGAATTCGGGCGGTTGCGGCAGCAGCACGCCAGTTTGGAGGCCGAACTGCAATCACTCCGCCAGCGACCCGACCTGATCCCGGAAGCGCACCGTCGGATGCGCCAGTTCATCGCCGACGGTGCGGAAGTTGAAGTGGCGGACCTTCCCTTCGCCGGCGAGTTGATGGACGTGCGGCCGGAGCATCACGCGCAATGGCGGGGGGCATTGGAACGCTTGCTGCATGGTTTCGGCCTCTCCTTGCTGGTGCCGGAGCACCTGTATTCGCAGGTCAACCGGTTCATCAACGATCACAACCTCCGTGGACGCGTCGTTTATCATCGCGTGCCCAAGGCCCCCCCGACATCGCAGCCTCCCCACGATCGGGGCCGCGTCATCGAGCGGATGCGGGTGAAGGAAGGCCACCCGCTGTCCCGCTGGGTGGAGGGCGAGCTGAGAACCCACTTCAACTACCGGTGCTGCGAGAGTCTGCAGGAGTTTGAAAACTCCACCGGCTTCGCGCTGACGCGACAGGGGCTGATCCGTTCCGCTGGAACCCGGCACACCAAGGACGACTCGACGGACATCAATGATCCGCGCCACCATATCCTCGGCTGGTCGAACCGGGAAAAGATCCGCACGCTGGAAGCGGAGCAGCATCAACTGAAGCTTGCCGCCCAGCAACAGGCGGACGCCATCAGCAGGGCCGAGTCGCGGCAGCGGTCCGCCACGCATCGTGCCACCCAAGCCGGACGCCTGCATGGTTATCGTGATTTCGCCGAGATTGACTGGCGTTCCGCTGCGGCGAGGCAGGCCGAGCTGGAACAGCAGAAACACGAACTGGAGCGGAGTTCAGACAAGATCAAACAGTTAAGCGAGCAGTTGGCCGGAGTGGAGGCGGCCATCGGCGAACAGGACGCGGCCAAAACCCGAGCCATCGGGCACCGGGGCGGACTGCTTACCCGGCAGACCGATTTCAGCGCCCGATTGGGCGAGTGCCTGTCCACGCTGTCTGGCGTGAATGAGTCCGACCTGGCCGATTTCGCCCCGGCTTTCACGGCGCTTCTGGGCGACACCGAGCTTTCGATTGCGAACGAGTCGGTCGCCAAGCTCAAGGCTCAAACTGCGGTCGGGAACGAACTTGTCAGGCTCAGTGACTCACGCGGGAAAGTGGTGGAGGCCGTGGCCCGCCAGATGGAGCGGTTTCTGGGCGAGTTCACAGAGTTGAAGGCGGACCTGGGCGCCGGGGAGGAATTCATCCCGGACTTCCTCCGCTTCCAGCAAGCGGTGGCCCGGGATGACCTGCCGCGCCACGAGGAGAAGTTCCAGGAGTTGATGAGCCGCGATGTGCTCGTGCATGTGGCGAAGTTCCAGGATGCGTTGCAGGATCACTGCGACGAGATGCTGGGCAAGATCGAGCACCTGAACACGGCGCTCAAGGGCATTGAGTATTCGCCCCGCACCTTCATCAAGATTCGGGCCACCCAGGCGTCCGACCCGGACATCCGCAACTTCCGCCACCGGCTCAAGGCGTGCCTCGATTTCGGGCTCGCTCCCGATGCCGCCGCGCGGGAGAACGCCTTTCGCCGCATCAGCGACCTGATTGACCAGTTCCGCGCGCGTCCGGACTGGACCGCCAAGGTCACCGACACGCGCAACTGGCTCACGTTCGCGGTGGAGGAGCGGGACCGCGAAAGCGGGGAGCAGAAGAACATCTACGAGGACACCAGCGGCAAGTCGGGCGGACAGAAGGCGAAGCTGGCATTCACCATCCTCGCCTCGGCGGTCGCCTACCAGTATGGCATCGCCAAGAACCGGCAGAATCCCGACTCGTTCCGGTTCGTCGTGGTGGACGAGATGTTTTCTCGTTCCGACGAAACCAACTCACGATACGCGCTCCAGTTGTTCGCGCAGTTTCACCTGCAACTGCTCATCGTTTGTCCGTTCGACGCCCGGGCGCGGGTGGTCGAGCCGTTTGTGTCGAGCTACCACCTGACGCTGAACCCGACCACGCAGGCCTCCACCGTCCGCACCATTTCGGTCGAGGAGATCCGCGAGCACCTGGCCCGACAGGCACCCATCCAACCCGGCCATGCTGACCCCTGATCAGATCCGCCGACGGGCGTCGAAGCGCTACGAGGAGTTCCTCCGGTCACTATGCACCGGAGAAGCGCTCCTTCCGCTGGCCGTGTTTGGTTCCGGCCTGTCGCGGCCGAACGACTTCGCCACCGACCGGGCGGCCATCGAGGCCTTGCGGAGCCAGTCCAAGGAGCAGGCAGGATTTGGCTATGCCATCACTTGGAAGGAGCACCAGTTCCGGCGCTTGGGATTGCAGAAGGTGCCCGACGAGGTCGTGTTTCCAACTCAGAACGATTTCGTGCGCTTCCTGGGCAAGTCATCCGAGGTCCGGCAGTTCCAAGCGGACTATGATCTCATTGTGGCGCGCTGTCCCGAACTTCGCTCGTGGGCACAGGCCAAGCCGCTCAAAGTCGTGCATCATGCCGGCGCATGGGAAGGGCTGCTGAACGTGTGCGGCTACCTGAAGGAACATCCCCGCCCGGACTGCTACCTCCGTGAGCTTCCCGTCGTGGCCGACACGAAGTTCATCGAGCGTCACACCGGCGTGCTCGCCGAGTTGCTGCCGGTGGTGGCCCCCGCGACCGTGGGGCCGGATGTCAGCCGCTTCGAGACTCGGTTTGGCTTCCGGTTCAAGCAGCCGATGGTGCGAGCGCGTTTGCTGGATCCCGCACTGGCCGGACGGCTTGGCTTCCCGGTCAGCGACTTTGCCACGCCACTGGACCAGTTTCGCGGCTTGCCAGTCGCAGACGTCGTCGTGCTGATCGTGGAGAACGAGATGACCTTCCTCACGCTGCCAGTGCTGCCGAAGACCATCGCCATCTGGGGATCCGGCGACGCGGCGACCATGCTGACCACGGTGGCCTGGTTGAACCAATGTCGGCTGCTCTACTGGGGTGATTTGGATTCGCACGGGTTTGAGACGCTCGCGCAACTCCGCACGGCGTTCCCCTCGATCCAAAGCGTGCTGATGGATGAGCGCACGTTCGACACGCACGCCGGCTTTGCCGTGAAGGCATCTCCCTCGACCAGCCAGAAACTGTTGGAGCTGACCCAGGAGGAACGGGCCATCTACCATCGCCTGATCGAGACCGGCTTGTTGTTGGAGCAGGAGCGGATACCCAACTGTGTTTCGGGGCCGGAATTGTTGCGCGGCATGCAGGCGGTTGAACACCCAACTTTTGAGGACGCACCGAGCAAAGGCTCCGGTGCTGTTGGAGGACAATCAGTTCACCCGCCAACTCTCACCGCCCAAGCTCTGCGGCATGATAGTTAAAGGGAAATTCGCCCTCTGGCGGATTTCCTCAAGTCCTCCCGCCGCCTCCAGAGCCTGCGCTCCAAGGCGGCGGGGGCGGTGGCCGAACATCTTTGGCGCACAGGCGCAGACCGGTGTCCGCCATCAGGTTGGGAGTCCCAAAGCAAGCCCCACGTCAGGCGGATTGCCGGCTTCGTGGGCGACTGGGCGTCGTCGGAGTCGTCGCTTCTTCAAGGGCTCGAAGAGCGCCTGCGAGTCCCCGTCGTGCTCAGTGAGTTGGAGTTGCTCGGGCCGCGCCTGCGCGATGAGGGAGTCGCTGACGGCCGCGCTGGCAGCGGGATCGCAGTTGTGCGGGTCGAGGAACGGGAACGGCCGCACCAGCCACGGCGCATACAGCCAGCCGTTGACCAGCGTGGCCTTGAGGACGGTCGGATTGAGGTCGCAGCCGTAGAGGCGATACGAGTGGTTGGAGGCCGCGAGCAGCAACCGGCCCGTGCCCACGCAGGGGTCACACACCGATTTGCACCGGGCATCCTCACCACCCAGCGTCATCGCCGCCATCATCCGGGCGACCGCCATCGGCGTCGGGTAGAACCCGAGGTGCTGGCCGTGGCGGTTTTCGGCGAGGATTTCGCCGAGGTAGTCGTGCGGCCACGCGAGCAGCGTTTCGAGGTTGAACACCTGGTAGAGCCGCTCACTGGCCCCGGTGAAGTCGGCGGGTTCGACCGGCAACACCGACTGACCGCGATGGCCGAAGCCAAACAGCAGCCAGTCCAGGAAGTAGTCGAACACCTGCCACGAGTCCCAGCCCTGCCAGCTCCCGTGCGTGGTGGTGCAGTTGAGAGCGGCTTCAAGCATCCGGCGGGCGGCGGGGTGGGATTCCCAGTCGATGTGGGGGATGGAGCCGATGACGCGGCCGGCGAGCATGGTGTCGTGCCAATGGTCCCAGCGGCCCCAGAGCTGGCCTTCGATGGTGAGCAGGTAAGGCAGCAGCCACCCGTGCTCCAGTTTGAGCGGAGCCGCGAGTGGCGGGGCCGGCGGGGTTTGGCGCTGAGGATGGTCTGGCGCAGAACGGCCAAGAGTTCAGAAGGCATGGGGATCGGGTCTGGGTTGTCGGGTTAAGGGTCTGGGGGGAGGGCCACAAAGAGGCGCAAAAAGGCACAAGAAAGAGTTCCCTCCTGTGCCTTCTTTGCCTCCTTGTGGCTGATGATTCAGGCCATTGCCGTCTCGGCGGTGGCCAGCTCGGCGAGGAGCTCGTCGGGATGCACGCCGTGTTCGAGACAGGTGGTGAAGAGGAGTTGGCTCACATCATCGGCGGCGAGCCGGCCCAGTTCGGCCAGCCACTGCTGCTCCGTGATGCCGTTGTGCCCTGACCGGCGATGGATGTCCTCCAGCGCATCGTCCAGCCGGAAGCGATAGGGCTGATCCACTTCCGGCAGTTCGAGCTGCCAGCGCGGGGCGTGGACCAGTTCCCGGCGTTCGCGCCGCTGCTCCCGGACCTCGATCAGGTTTGCCCGCCAGGCATCGGGGAAGTCCATCGTCACTTTCGCCCCCATCTGGAAGCGGGCCACGAGTGGCAGCACTTCCGGCGGGAGCAACGCGGCCAGCGCGGAGTCCACCGCCCAGAACCGGCTCAGGTCCGGCTCATAGGCGTTGCCGCCCAGGTAGAACCGGGCATGCACGTCGTGGTGCTCCGCGTCCATGCGGCCCACCGTCAGGTGCAGGCCATCCTGATTGCGCTCGTTCTGCTCGTCCGTGGACGACTGGAACGCGCTGGCCGCGCAGTGATGATGCACGGTGCCGAAGTAGAGCCAGTCATCGGACGGCTCGGAGTTCCACGAAGCGAAGCGCGTGAGCGCCTGCTCCGGAGTTTCCGGCACCGGGAGTTCCCGGGCGGTCATGCCGGTGCGGGCCTCCTGCGGGAAGGCCCACGCGCCCCAGCGACCGAGCCGGAGGTTCACGTAGAGCCTTACCTGGCTCTCGCTGTTCATCTCCTTGTGCGTCCACCGGAAGAAGGACAGCACCTGATGCCAGAGTTCCGGCGCGATGGGCGGGCCGGTGTAGTCGAGCCGGCCCTGAGCCGACTTGACCTCGTAATCCACCCGGCAGGACAGGAGGCCGGGCACGTCTTTGGTTTCACTGAGCTTGGTCT
This sequence comes from Limisphaerales bacterium, assembly GCA_009773355.1. Lineage (GTDB taxonomy): Bacteria > Verrucomicrobiota > Verrucomicrobiia > Limisphaerales > SXTU01 > SXTU01. Next base: position 14,069 of record WRPG01000009.1, on the reverse strand, counting down.
GGTTGAGTTGGGTCAGGGTCATCATTTGAGTTGGGAGTTCGGAGGGAATGGCAAACGAATGGGGGCAGACGAATGGGAAGAAAGGGATTTATTCGTTTGCCCCCATTCGTCTGCCAGCCTTTCGGTGAACGGGTGGCGCATCCTTCAACGCGGAGGCGCGGAGAACGCAGAGGAACGCAGAGAAGACTGCCGGAAGAGTTTTCTTCTCCGCGCCTCTCCGCGTCCTCTGCGTCCTCTGCGTCCTCTGCGTTGAATGAGCGCGACGACAGTCACAGTTCGGCGGCGAGTTCAGGATGGCGCTCGCGGAGGAAGGCGAGGATCACCCGGCGCAGGTCGCCCCGGTCGAACGTGGTCTCGCAGTCCTGCGTGTCGGAGACATCGTGGTTGGAGTAGTCGTAGTCGCCGGTGTCATCCATGCTCGGGTCGCACAGCTCCCACGCATCGTCATCAATCTTCCGCGCGGCGGCCTCGACGATCTCATCGAGACTGTCGCCGTTCTCTATCGCCGTCCGCACCAGCTCCATCAGGTCGTCGGCGTCCAGATGAAACTCCTCCCGTGCATGGCGGCGGACCGAGTAATCGGCCCGGCCATACTCGGTGTCGCTGAAGCGCACCGTGAGGCGGATGCCTTCCTCGACCACCCGGCGGGCGGCGGGCGGCGAAGACCTCGCCACCTTGCGCGGCTCGCAGTGCGTCTCGATCCACTCCTTCACCTGCTCGAACGTCTCGCACTCGGGCGGGGGAAGTTTGCCGGCGAGCTTGAGCACCAGCGCACGCACCTGCGGGTTGCGCGGCACGCGCTCCAGCAGCGCCAGCATCTGCGGTCCGAGCACCTGCCCGATGAGACACTTGCGCGCCGCCAGAGCCGGCGGGGTGAGCACCGCGCTCATGCGAGCCTCCCCGCCAGCGTGTGCGTCTCCAAGCGCGTGAGGTTGGCGACGAGTTTGTGCGGCAGCCGTTCGACCGTGTCCCGATCGAGGCGCGGAGCCTTCCAGTGCCAGAGCACGTAGAGATGCTCCGCCAACGCCGCCGCCATCAGGTTCGCCGACACCAACTGCCGGTTGCGCTCCTGCGCCTCGCCGGTGCAGCCGATGGCGGCGGCCCGGGGATCGCCCGAACGGTCGGTGAGCAGCTCCGGGTAATACACGCGCGGGTCGCGGGGCGTGCCCTTCCAAGCCCGCCGGTAGTAATACGCCTCCGCCGAGTGCGTCTCGTTGGCGGCGAACACGGCCTGGCAGCCGTGCTCGTCGCACGACTCGATGGCCTCCAGCCGCGTGCGGTGGTTGTCCACCAGGCACAGCAGCCAGTCGGCCCGCGTCAGGCGCAGGCTGCCCCGGCTGAACCACTGCGGCAGCGCGTGACAACCAAACTTCCCCGCCAGCGCCGACGCCTTGTTCTTCCCGACCTGGCCGGCATCAAACATCTGCCGATCCAGATTCTTGTGTTCGATCGTGTCGCCGTCCACAAGGGTCACTTCCTGTGGGGCTTTGAGCCGGCAGAACGAGGGGACGATGGCCGAGCCAACGCCCCCGCAGCCGATGAGGTAGTTCATGGGTTTTCTTTGATGGTTGCGACAAGGAGCTTGCCGAGGTGGTTGAGTGGTTGGGTGCGTTCGCGGTAGCGGTTAAGCGCCAGCTCACCGAGGGCGATCAACTGACCGAGTTCCTCTGTGGTCAGCAGCGTGGCCGCCACTTCATCATGGATGACCAGCGCGGCCAGCACGGAGAACGGTGGTTGCCGCCCCATGTCCCAGCCGTTGCCTTTGAAGCGGTCCCAGGCGTCGCGCAGGGACTGCTCGGTGAGGCTCGTGTCCCGCGTCGGGCACACGCGCAGCTCCTGCACGAGGGGCAGGAGCGGATGTTTCGCCGTGCTCACAACACGATCCTTTCCGACACGGCCGTCGAGACCTTGTCACAGAGCGTGGTCCAGTCCGGCACCGCGACGGGCAGCGTCGTGAACGTGTCGTTCGTCGGCTGGAAGCGGAAGCACTGCTGCGACTTCTCCACCGTCCGCATCAGGTCCGCGTTCCACTGGGAGGCGCGGAACTGCTCGATGCTGGCGGCCACGGCCGCCGCGCCGGAAGGCTGCGTGCGCGCAAACTCACCCGTGCAGACCTTGCAGTCGTCAAACAGGTTCGGGAGCGGCAGGCGATACGCCCGGTTCCGGGTGTCGCAGGCGAACAGGTAGTTGTTGAGGATGACGACCGCGCCGTCCGCAGCCTCGGTGTGGATCGCGAAGGCGAGGCGCATGTCCTTGGGTGCCTGCCACACGAGCGCCAGCTCAAGGTCGCTCTCGGCGGCAAAGGCCGGGACGAGCACATCCGCGACGAGGCGGAACCGTGTGTGCAGCGGCAGCCGGTCCAGGGCCACGGTGTAGAGCGTGTCATCAAGGCCGACGTTGGCGTGCACCGCGCCCCACTCGGGGAGCCGCAGCACGTTCCGCACGGAGCGCGTGACCGACTCGGTCAGCGCATCGAGCACGGCCGGCCCGGCGTTGAGTTCGCGTTCGCGGACGGTGCGCTCGACGAGCGAGCCGTCGGCGCGCAGGAGGATTTCGGTGGATTCCATGTTGGGGAAAGCACAGGCCCGCTCCCGGTGAAGGAAGCGGGCCTGCGCAGTTGGTTTGGTTTGGGCTTACGCCTTGGTGTTGGCGGCGGTCTCCACGACGACGGTGGCCCCGGCCGGGATGACGGTGTCGGGCGACTGCTCGATGCCGCTGACCAGCGTCTTGGTGCGGTCACCGAAGCCCAGCGCCGCCTTGAAGGTGTCGCTGTCCTGCAGGTCGCCGAAGGTGAAGCCGTCCTCGACCTGCTTGGTGATGCTGTCCACGCCGTATTTGACCGTGATGTTTTTCATGCTGTGTGTTTGTTGGTTTGGGGTTGCTGGTGCTGGGAGCTTGCGAGTCTCGTCAGTGTGCGCATGACGCACAGACGCCCGGAGGGCGTTTCGACTTTCGCCACGAAGACGGGAGTGGCCACAAAGAGGCACAGAAGGCACAAGAAGAAGAACTCCTCTTTGTGCCTTCTGTGCCTTTTTGTGGCTGAGTTGGTTTCCGGGAGTGGAGCGATGGAGTGTGGGAGTGATGGAGTGCTGGCGGCTCCCTACTCCGCTACTCCATTACTCCATCACTCCACTCGGTCGTGGCTCTCGACTTCGATCTCGTCGGGGTGCGCGTAGAGCTGCGCGCCGAGGCCGAAGGGTTCGCGCTGCAACGTGCGGTTGATGAGGTCCAGCGCCTGCCGGGCTTGTTCCTCGGCGGAGCCGTGCGTGATTTGGCCGGCGTCGAACTGGAGGTCGAGCCGGCGGATGGTGATGACCTTCATGCGGGGCAGGGTTGGGCTTCCACCGCGTCGTCGTCCGCGTGCCGGCCGCAGTGGATGCAGCGGCGGGTTTGCGGACTGAATCGGTGGGCCTCGCCGGTCAGCTCGGCGAGGGTGGGATGGGTGGTGTCAGGATCGGCCACGCGCTGAACGGACACTCGCTCATGGGTGGCCCCGTTTTCCCAGCAGGGCTGGGCGTTCACATCAGCGAACCGGCCTTCGCGCAGCGCCTTCTGGATCTGGCGCAGCGCGGCCCGTTCGCTCGGCGCTTCCACGACGAAGTCCGCGTAGCAGGCAATGTCGTGGGCATACGAGCAGAGGAACTCAGGCATGGGGCTGGGGCCGGGCGAGCCGCAGGAAGGCGCGCTGCACGGCCCGCTCGATGGCGAGGTAGTCGCGCACGGCCTGAAGGCTGGCAGCGTTGGGCCGGTTGCTGCTCCGGGTCCACGCAATGACGAAGCCGCCGTCGTGGCCGGCCTCGATGTCGGCGTAGCGCCGGCGGTCACAGGCCACGCGGCCATTCCCGTAGTTGCCGCCCGGGCCGTGCTCGGCCAGGAAGGGCACGTCGCGGGGCAGGTCCTGCCGGCGGCAGGTGAGTTTCATGTAACAACGGTCGCCCATAAGTTGGTTGAGAGTTGAAGGTTGAGGGTTGAGAGGAGAGTCACGCGGCCTGGGCTTGGAGCCACTGGTGCGTGCTCATGGTTTTGATTTCAGTGGCGGTGATGAGGGCCGCACCGCCGCCGTAGGCGTCGGTCCTGGGCTGGCTGCAATCGTGCGACCACTCGAAGGTCACCCGCCCAGCGGGATCAAACTTTTGGAGCAGGTGCCGGAGGAACGCGCAGACGGCATCAATGCCGCCCTCGCTGGAATGCAGCCACAGCCCGGGCCGGCCCTCGACTTCCTCCGCCGTTGCCTCGAACGCCCAGTCCTCGACCTGGTCGCGCAGGTCGGCGGGGAACCCGGCGACATCCTCCTCCTGCCGGAGGCGGTCCGCCTGTTGATGAAGTTCGAGCGCGTAACGCCGCGCCGCCTCATCGGGGAGCGGGAACAGGAGACTGAAGCTGGTGAAGTAACTGGCCATGTGCGTCAGGGGGTTGGGGGTTGGGAGCCGGAGCGGCCACCCAAAAGCCTCAGCCGGCACGGGCAGGATCTGCTGCTCCTCGTGTCGGCTGCGCCGCTGGGTGGCCGGTTCATTTGGTGGTTAACTTCGGTAGTTTCGTTGCGGCGGCAAGTTCGAACTTGCACCGGTTCGGCGCGCTCAGGTGGGGATGGTTGGCATGGGGTTCATGCTGGTGAGGCGGCGGAACACGGCCACCGCCGCGCACAGCCCCAGCACGGCCAGGAGCGCGATGAGCAGCGGCGCGAAGTGCAGCGCCACCAGGATGGCGGTCACCGCCGCGGCGGCGATGCCCATGCCCAGCAGCACGCGGCGCAGGGTGGTGGACTTCGGGCTGGGCTTGCGCTTGGTCTTCGTCTTCTTGCGGGGTTTTATTTTTGCAGTCGGAGTTTGAGTCATGGTGAGGAATGAATGAACCGGGACGACATGACGCCGCCCGGCGGGTTGGGATGGGACGCCCTCCCGGCGTCCGAGGGGCCCCGGCAACCGAGGCTTTACTTCGATCGGGTCACGCGCCGGGTGCGGCGCTGGCGACCCTGGCGACGCCGGGGCGCGGCGCAGACCAGGCCGTTGCCCGGCGGGCACCAGAGCCGCGTGAACTCGCCGAACGGCACCACGTTGCGGTCCAGGAACGGCAGGCCGTTGGTCGCCAGGAACACGCGGCTGGGCCGCCGGCCGTAGCCATACACCACCACCCAGTGCGCGCAGTCGGTGCCGGGGTTGTGGACGCACACCAGCACCGGCGAGACCGCGTCAATCGCCGCGCACAGGCTGGCGAAGCCCAGGTCGTCACGCTCGCGCACGCGCAGGCCGTGATGGCGCAACGCGCGCACGAGCTTCGCGGTGGACGTGCCCCAGACCGGGTGCGGGTCGCACCGCGCGTAGAAGTCGCTGAAGCGGGTGGCGGGCTTGAACTGCTTCAACGCCATGACGCCGGCCACGACGCCGCAGCTGTAGCTGTCAATCTGCCCGTAACCCGGCAGGTCGAGCGTGACTTCGTTCGGCGCGGTGGCCCGGGTCAGCGGCACGCGCGTCGCGGCGTAGCCGGTCAGGTCGGAGAACATGTCTCCGGCAGAGGCGAGGAGTTGGCCGAGCATATCGTGATGGCGGCGTCGCGGACGGAGGTTTGGACTCCGTCCGCGCGTGGGCCGCTTCAGGGATTTAGAGCTGCACGCGCTGGAGCGAGCGCAGCGTGGCGCGCACGGCCTCGAACTCCTTCTGCGTCGCCTTCTTCTCGCGCTCGGCGGCCTTGAGCAGGACCAGCGTCTCGGTGAGGTCGTTGCCGACCTCCTTCAACTTGGTCCGCACGGCCTCGACGTGCGCGATGACTTCCGCGAACGCGGTGGGCGGAGTCTCATCGCCGGCGGTTGGCGTGACGCTGCGGCGTTCGGTGGGGTGGGGAGCGGGCTGGGGCATGGTGGGTTTGGATGCTTCCGTCGGCGTTGCCACCGGCGGCGCGGACGGAGTCGCGCTCGCCGGGGTCTCTGGTGGAGAGGATTTTTGTTCGGCGGCCGGCGGCTCCGGTGGCCGCAGCGGCGCGATGAGCAGCGTGCGACCGTCGTGCCAGCAGGCCAGCGGCGTGTGGTCGTCCTGGATTTCGAGGGCGGTGAGACCGAGGCGCAGCGCCTTGAGCAGCGGCTCGCGGTTGAGCTTCACGCTCACCGGCCTCCCGTTGACCTGCGCGCCCGGCACCGCCAGCACGGACCATTCGGCCGCGTCCTTCGCAATGGCTTTGCAGCTCATGCCGGCCTCGGTGACTTCGAGGGTGATGGGTGCGTGATCCTCCTTCGCCGCCGGGAGCTGCGGCAGGCCGGCGAGCAGCGTTGCGACCGCCGGCGGGCCGAACACCACCCGCGTCCGGCCGTATTTGGATTTCGGCAGGTGGTGCTTCCACTCCGGGAACGCGCCCTCGCCGGCCTTGGTGATGAAGGTCCAGAGGCCGGAGACGAGCTTGAGCCACGGGCCGCCGCGCTTGTCCGCCCGCCGCACGGTCAGCTCGCCGGTGCCATCGCTCATGAACCCCGGCCAGTGGAGGAACCGCTGGTTGGGGATGAGCACGGACTCCGAAAAGCCGAATGTGAACGAGTTGGCGCAGTAGAGCTGCAGGCCGTCGGTGGCGACGACGTGGTGGCCGTGCGGGTCGCGGACATCCAGGCAGGCGTGCGTGAGCACGGGCCGGCTGATGTCCGTGGTGCAGCAGGTGAGTGCCTCGCGCAGCGCGTCGCGGAACTGGTCGTCCAGCGGCTGCGCCGGGCCAGTCACCTCCGGCAGCGGCGGCATCTCGTCGGCCGGGAGCGCGGGGAGCACCTGCTCGATGGGGGCCGCGCCGAGATGCGTGCGGAGCCGGACGCTCGTGTCGGACTCGCGCACCAGCTCGATGCGCTCGCCCTTGGCCGCCGCGTGCAACGACGCAAAGGGCACGAGGAAGTCGCAGGCCGGACCGGGTGTGGCGTCCGGCACGCGATACACGGCGAACGTGTCGAGGTCGGTGCCTTGCAGGAACACCTGCCCGGCGCGGTCGCGGGTGACGCGGACGTGGCCGAGCACGGGAAGCGTGCTGCGTTTGCTGATGACTTTGCCCAGGCCGGTAAGGGCCGGGCGGAGGGCGAACTGGGGGATTTCGATGGTTTCGTTCATGGGGTGTTGGTTGGTTAAGGGGAAGGCCGGCCAGCCCCGTCGGGGGACAACGGGACCGGCCGGCCGGGTTTGGGTGGGGTGGCTGTGGCTCCGAACGGAGACACGGAGGAACGGTTGAAGGGGGAAACGTCCAACGCTCAACTTTGAACTTCCAACGTCCAAAGCACGCGCTCTGGACGTTCGACGTTGGACGTTGAGCGTTGAAAGTTGGACGTTTCGGTCTTCCCCCTTTGTGCTTTCTGCGCCCTTTCGCGGCTAAACTTCTTCGTCTTCGTCGCGCTTGAACTTCAGTTGCGACACGCCGCACTCGTCCTGGCGGACATCGCTGCGCTCGCCGAGATAGACCGGCTGGTAGAGCGAGCCGTCCCGGTAGGCGTAGAGGAACCGCACTTCGACCACGGCACCAACGGCGGGAACTTTGTGGTTCGCCGGGATGGTGACGTTGCCGACGGGCTGCCAGCCTTCGTGGTCGAGGAGCCGCAGGCCGACGCTGCGCTGGCGGTTCACCTGCGCGACGACGGCACTGAGCGTGGCCACGAACTTGTGCTTGAGCTGCGGACCGCCCGAGTTGGGCCGGCCCGGCGTGTAGGGCGCGGTCTTCAACTTGAACACCACGCCCTCCGCCTTCTCGCGCTGGAGCGTGAGCAGCCACGACGCTTTGTCCCGGGGATCAACCCAGCACGCGATGAGGTGGATGTGCTTGGGCAGGCCGCCGGCGAGCAGGTTGAGCAGCGCGCCGTAGCGCCGCTCGCAACTCTGGCTGCGCAGGTTCACGCCGTCGCGCTCCAGCAGGTCGAACGCGTGCAGCCGGTCGCCGACGGCCTCGCCGTCGAGGACGAAGTCCCCCGGCAGGGCCAGCGCCGTCTGCACGATGGTGTCTGCCACGCCGACGGCCAGGCCCAGCTTGTTGCTGCCGGTGACGGTCGTGCCGGCCTTGCGGAGCATCAGCCGCCGGCCGTCCTTCTTCTCCTGCATGAACCAGCGCGGGTCGCTCACGAGCCGGGCGACCTCGGCCTCGTCCACGGGGTTGAGGAGCTGGGGCACGAGGCCCGTGGCGCGCTCGTCCTGGCTGGCCGGCTGATACGCGGTGCCGTTGGCACCTTCGGTGTAGCCCTTGGCCTTCTTCTCGCGCACGAGCTTGTCGTGCAGGCGCTGCGCGTCGGCGAGGGGCACCGGGCGGCTGGTCTTGGTGCCGGTCGAGAGCGTCGCGCCGCGCCGGCCGTAGGCGAAGTGGACGGCGAAGCCGCCGCCCTCGGGCACAAGCCGGACGTGATACTCTTTGTCGCTGGTGCCTTCACGGCAGTAGAGGCTGGTGGTCGGGAGGGTTGGAGTGGTGGTGGTCAACATGTGGTTTCGAGTTTCTGGTTTGGGGTTTCGAGTTGGGGAGACACCGCAAGAGGCGGGACGGACGCAGAGAAGACATCTTCCTCTGCGCCTTTCCCGCCTCTGCGGTGCCATCAGGTTGGGTCAGTCAGCCGTTCGGCCATCTGGCGCGGCGGGCTGCGGTCGGGCGCAACTTCGCGCAGGACCAGCACGCCGGGCCGTTCACAGGTGATGTGGACCCGGCCGCCGGGCGCGAAGCCGGCCCGTTCCAGCCAGTGGCCCATCAGCCGGATCTTCGGCTTGAGCCGGCCTTGGGCGAAGTCGCCGTCGGCCTCGATCTTCAGGGTGCGGGCCGGGGATGGGACAGGGGGTGAGTCGTGGTTCATGTCAGTTCAAAACTTCGTCAGCACGCACGGCTCGCCATCCAGCGGGCTGCGGGTGATGTGCTCGCGCCCGGCGCGGTCCACGTCGTAGTCCACGACCTGCACGCCGATGCCCGGCGGCACGTCGGTCACTTCCTGCACCAAGCCGCCCTGCACGACGACATGGATGATCCGCTCGCGGCGGGCGGCGGCCACCAGGGCGTCGCGCATGGCGAGCACTTTCACTGCGATGGCCCGCAGGTCTGCAAACTGAAACTCCGCCGCGTCGTTGTTCTCGTGGAACAGCAGGCGCTGGGAGTCCTCGTCGAAGACCACGACGCGGGTGTGGTCCTGCGCGTCAGTCTCGACGAGCATGCGCAGGCGCGGTGGTCGGCCGGGGAACTGCGCCAGCCGCGCCTCGGCCAGCCGGCGAGCGGCATCGTGGATGGTGTGGAACTTGCGCTGGACGCCGCCGGTCACGTCACCGTCGTTTTCTTCGTCGGGCAGGATGGCCTCGGTGAGCGGACGCAGCAGGCGCAACGCGGTCGAGAGGTGCTCGTCGGTGAGCGCGGCGCCTTCCGGTGGCGGCAGGCCGATGAGCTGTTCATGGACGGCGGCCACGGCCGCCTGTTCGTCAGGATTGAGCGCGTCCCATTGGGCGCGGGTGAAGGGAAGTGGTTGGTTCATGGTAAATGCGGCAGGAGCCGGGCACCGCGAACGATGCCCGGCTCCGCCGGGGTTTGGTTGTTGGGGTTGGTTCAGTAGCGGACGCGGTGATGAGCCACGCGTCCCCGACGGGCCTTGAGCAGGCCCTTCTCGCGCCACGCTTCGCGGTCGTAGTCCAGCACGAACACGAGCGCCGGCCAGCCGCGCGACTCGCGCCGCAGCCAGGTTACTGGCGGGGCGTCCGTTTCGAACTGCCACGCGTGCCGCGAAGGGGCGCATTCCAGCAGGTCGAAGCTTCTGGCCCCAAGGCCGCGCATCCACCGGTCATCCCGGACGAACGCGCGGAGGGTTCGCGCCGGGCCGACCACGAGCAGGCGGTTCACACGGGGAATGGTCATGGTCAATGCCAGGCTTTGCAGTCCGGCAGAAACGAACAGAAGGAACATTGCAAGCCGGGCGAGGGCACAAAGTCCTGCCGCGCCACGCCCTCGCTGTAGCTCTCCAACTGCTTGAACAGGCGCGTGCGCTCCGCCTCCGTCATCGGCCCCTGCTGCGTGACCACGAGCTTCGGCGTCTTGGTTTTCACCAGATGGTGCAGGTCGCGCCCGCCCTCGATGTCGCCCGCGTTGGCCCGGTAGAGCAGCGCGTAGGCCGTGAGCTGCACCTGGTGCGCGTGGATGGCCTTCTCGTCGCTGGGCGTCTGGCCCACGGTCTTGAAGTCCACGATGCGCCGCCCGGCCCGCACGAGGTCGAGGATGCCGATCAACCGGGGCAGGCCGTGCGCCGACAGGTCGGCCTCGACGCTGACCTCGACGGCCTGCGGCCGTTCGTTGGGCGGGATGGGCGATTCGCGGAAGTAGAGGTCCAGCAGCGACCACGCGGTCTGCTTTTCATCCGCTTCCTCGCCGTCGTCCCAGCGCACGGGTGAGTGGCGCTGGTCCTGCCACCAGAGCGTGTTGAAGCGCCGCTTCAACTGTTCGGTGGTGAGCACGTCGCGCCGCCACCGCGCCTGGTTCCACAGCTTGAGCACGCCATGCACGGCGTGGCCGACGTAGAGCGACGCGGTGCGCGGCTTCCTGATGCCCAGCACGTAGTGGAAGTAGAACTTCAACCGGCAACTGAGCCAGGTGTTCAGGCGCGAGGCGCTGGCGGTGGCGCGGAGTTCCTCGATGGGCCGCGCGGACGCGGCCTGGGGTTCAAGGGTCGCAATCATCGCACGGCGTAGTTCGAGCGCTGCGGGGCGTGGCCGTTGGCGCGCTGGCGGGGATGCTTGGCCATGAGTTCCTCGATCAGCCCGGAGGCTTCGAGGGTCTTGAGCTGTTTGACACCCGTGCCGAAGCGGTCCTGGGCGAGCTGCTCGATGGCGTTCTTGTCGAGCTGGTGCTCCTCGACGATTTTGAGGATGAGCGCCTGCTGCTTGGGCGAGCAGACCCAGCGCTCGGCGGGCGGTTGAGCCGTGCCGTTGCGGGGCTGATGTCCGTTGCCATTGGTGGCGGCGGGGCGGCCGTTGCCGGTGGCGGGCTTTGGCTCGGGCAGCCAGCCGGGCTGCTGGAGTTCGCGGTCCACGCTGGCCTGGAGCAGGGCGTGGAGCCGCTGGCTCTCCGGGCCGACTTGGCTGATGTCGCTCAACTCGGCGCGGACGGTGAGCATGTATTGGTGGGAGGAGTAGCCCGGCAGACCGAGCTTCTTGCTGTAATTCGCTTCAAGGGTGATGGCCATGAGGGATGGGGTTGAGGGTTGCGGGGACGCGCTGGCGAAGGGCCGGCGCGGGATGAGGTGAGGCGGGCCGAAAAGGCCTGCGTTCACGAGACAGAAACAGTCCGTCTCACAGGCTTATGACACGGAATGGGGGGCTGTTACCGAGAGCGACCCGCTTGTGAGGAAGCGCCCGTTCTCTTAGTGGAGAGAAAAAAGTTCTCTGGAACCGGCTTCTGGCTGTGACCGGCAGCCGAATTGAACGGCTGTGAACGACCATGAAGGCCAGTGAAAAAGACCCCCAAAAATCGCCAATTTGCATACGTTCTGCATACGTTTTGACTGCTTTCAAATCTATGCAAAAGCTAGGAATTCCTTGATTTTACTGGGGTGTTTTGGAAGTGGCGACCCTACGGGGATTCGAACCCCGGTTACCGCCGTGAAAGGGCGGTGTCCTAACCGCTGGACGATAGGGTCGGCCTCGGACGCGGGCATTTAGGCGGTTCGCCCCGCGCCTTGTCACGAAAAAAGTCCGGCCCGGACGCTACGAACTGGCGCTGGTGTAGCGCTTGAGTGCGGTGCGCCAGAGCAGTTCCGACGCCGCGAAGATGAGCAGGGCGAGCGACGTGAGCAGCAGCATCTCGAACGGGGAGCCAAGTTTGTCCACGAGGAGTTTCACGGGGACGTTGGAGACGAGGAGCATCGGCAGGGCGAAGGTGAACACGGCCTTGAACGCGCCGCGAAACGCCTCGTCGGGCAGGCGGGCGATGTTGAAGAGGTTGTAGTAGCCCCAGACGATGCCCTGCGCGCGCACGGTCCAGAAGCTCGACGCCGAGAGCATCAGCATCAGCGAGTAGTGGATGAGGATGCCGACGACGATGAGCGCGAGGAAGCCGATGACTTGCGCAACGCCCGGCACGTAGTCCAGCCGGTGCAGCGCGTAGCCGATGACGCAGACTGCGCCGGCGGCGTTGACGAAGCCGCCGAGGTCCACCTGCCGGAAGCTGACGAGAAAGCGCGTGTTGACGGGCAGCAGCAGCATGAAGTCGAGCTTGCCGGTGCGGATGTGCTCGGAGAGCGCGGTGAGGTTGGTGAGGAAGATGGCGGTGAAGAGCTGCTGGATGAGATGGCTCGTGCCGACGAGCGCGACGACCTGCCACTTGGTCCACGAGCCGATGTTCTCGGTGTGCAGGTAGAGCACGCCGATGAAGGTGAGCTGCAGCGCGAACCACAGCCCCTCCACGATGATCCACATCAGGAAGTTCACCTTGAAGCCCAGCTCGCGGATGACGGAGTTGCGCCACAGCGCGCCGTAGAGCGAGAGGTAATGGCGAATGGGGAACGGCGAATGGGGAGCGCCCATTGACTTTGAACTTTGAACTTTGAACTCGGAACTCATGTTCATCCCCCGACCGCCGAGTATTTCCGGATGCCCCGGCTCCAGACAATTCGTGCCAGCGCGTAGGCCGCCACGACCCAGAGGAGTTGCACCAGCACGCCAAGCCACAACGCCTCGCCGCCCACGCGGCCCAGCCAGATGCTCACGGGAAAGAACAGCATGTAGGGGAACGGCGTGTAGTCCAGCGCGCCCGCGACGGCAGGCGGCAGGAGATCGAGCGGGAAGAGATGGCCGCCGGCGATGTATTCGAAGGCGAACGCGATGAAGATGACCGTGGCGACCTCCAGCAGCCAGAAGGCGAGCAGCGCGAGCGTGAAGCTGAGGAGGAATTGCATCAGCGCCGTGAGCGCGAGCGACACGACGAACCACCCGGCGGTCGCGGCGTCGGGTGGCAGGACGAAGTTGTCCCGCAGCAGCCAGATGAACGCGCACGTCGGCACCAGCGCGACGGCGGCATACACGAGCCGCCCCGCGCCGAAGAGGCAGAGCCGGTAGGTCAGGTAGTCCATCGGCTTGAGGAGGAACTGGCTGATGTTGCCGTCCTTGATGTCGGCGGCGATCTGCCAGTCGTCCTCGGTCACGCCGGTGAGCGCGTCCACGATGGTGATGACGAGGTAGTAGGAAATCATCTGCGTCAGCTCGTAGCTGGCGATCTGGCCGCCCGGCTTGCCCGCGTAAATGGTGCGCCAGACGGAGATGACGGCGATGAGCGGGATGAGGCCGAAGGTGGCGCGGAAGAGGAAGTTCATCCGATACACCAGCGTGTTCTGGAGGCCGATGTTCAGGACGTGCCAGTATTTTTTCATCGCCGTGTGCTCCCGCCGGCCGCTGGCCGGCGGGGAGCAAGATTAGGATTGGGAGCCGGAGCACGGGCAAGGAGTTTCCCCGCTTTGACTTGGCGGCAACTCTTGTTAGCTTCCGCGCCCGTCGTCCGCTGCTGCTCATGGCCAGACTCACCATCCTGACTGGCGCGCGCCGGGGGCAGCGCTTCGAGCTGCCCCCCGGCATTGTCACCATTGGCCGGCAGGTGGGGAACACCCTCGTCGTCGCGGACGAGTCCGTCGCGAACCAGCATCTCCTGCTCACGGTGGATCCCGAGGGCTGCCGCATCAAGGACCGCAGCGGCGGCGGCACGGCGGTCAACGGCAGTCACGTCAGCATGGCGTCGCTGAAGGAAGGCGACGTGCTCAAGCTCGGCGAGGTCGAGTTGCGCTACGAGCAGGGCATGCCGATCCCGCGTCCGTCGCCGGGCCAGGAGCCGAAGCCCACGCCCGGCGGGCTGGCGGCGAAGGTCAAGCGCGAGGGGCCGCGCTTCGAGGACGTGCTGCGCGAGCAGAAGGCGCAGAAGAAGATCAAGGTCTTCGACATCGAGCTGGGGCCGATCCTGCTGTGGGGCATGATGGTCGCGTTGGCGGTGGCCGGCATCTGGGCGGCGTTCCATCCCAAGCCGCCCCCGGTCAAGAAGAAGGGCAAGGCCAAACAGTTGGGCGTCGCCGTGATTGCCGCGCCCCCGACCGCCGCCGCGACCGCCGCCGCCGCGCAGGCCGCCGC
>WRPG01000136.1 GCA_009773355.1 Limisphaerales bacterium | reverse complement strand
CGCCGGCTACCCGCGAAACTCCCTGACGTCCCTCTTGTCGCGCGCCACACCACCTTCCCGGCGACTGAGTCCCCGACATCGAACTGGGAGGCCCCCAGGTACGGACTCATGACATGGGTAACACTTTGCCGCGGTATGCTTTGCCTCCAAGGAGGCAAAGATGCCATGGAAGGAAGTGCTGCTCATGGACGCCCGAGAAGAGTTCGTGCTCCGCGCGAACGTAGTTGGAGCCAACCACGCGGCGCTTTGCCGCGAGTACGGCATCTCACGGAAGACCGGCTACAAGTGGCTTCGCCGCTTTGCGCTTCGAGGTTTCGCCGGCCTCGAGGACCTCTCCCGCCGTCCGCGTCGAGCCCGCCTTGAGCTTGACGAGGCCGTCATCATCGAGACCGTCGCGATTCGCGTCGCTCATCCCACCTGGGGCGCCAAGAAGATCGTCGAGGTCCTCAAGAGCCGCGTGGCCGCTGACAAGCTGCCCAGCCGCAGTTCGGTGAGTCGGATTCTGCATCGCGTCGGACTCGTTCAGCCGCCACGGAGGCGGCTAAAAGCGGCGGCTGAGGGAGGAGCACGAGCTCCGCTCGTGCAGGTCCTCGCCCCCAACGACCTCTGGACCGTCGACTTCAAGGGCTGGTGGCTCGCCATCGACAAGCAGCGCTGCGAGCCGCTCACGATTCGCGACGCCTTCAGCCGCTTCATCCTTCACATCGAGATTCTCCCGACCAACACCAACGACGCTGTTCGTGCAGTCTTTCATCGCGTTTTCAAGAAGTTCGGACTGCCCGCCGCCATCCTCTCCGACAACGGACCCCCCTTCGCCTCGTCCCACGGCGTCCTCCATCTCACGAAGCTCTCCGCCTGGTGGCTCGCGCTCGACATCGACGTCCTCCGCAGTCGTCCAGGCACCCCAGGGGACAACGGCGCCCACGAGCGAATGCACCGCGACATGGCTGCCGAGCTGCAGCCTTTCGCGGCTCTCAACCCCACCGCGCAGCAGCGCGCCTGCGACCGCTGGCGCCACGAGTTCAACACCCTCCGTCCACACGAAGCGCTCGGCATGCAGTGCCCAGCGAGCGTGTACCACCCGAGCTCCAGGTGTTACCTCCCGAACGCCGCCGCCGAGCCCTCCTACCCGGACCATTTTCAGATCCGCCGCGTCTCCATGATTGGCTCCGTCAGTTGGAAGGGGAACGTCGGCTTCATCAGCCACGCGCTCGAGGGTCAGCTCGTGGGACTCGAGCCCACTGGCACTCCCGCGGCTTTCCGGATATGGTTCGGCCCAAGGTCGTTGGGCAAACTAGACTTTACCAACGGGCGTGCCACTTTGGTCCCCGACCCTTGGTTCGGGTCCGAAGTGTCACCCCACCAACCCCGCTGAAAGTGTTACCCATGTCGTGAGGCACCTCCGGCGCCCAACAAAGTTTGGGCGCAGCGCTCCGGCGCAGCCACTGCGCGGCATGAATCCCTGATGTATCCACCGCGCCGGAGTCACGCGTGGCCGCGTGACGCCCAAACTCACCATTGGGCGCCTGGGCACGCGCTGCTCCAGACTGCGTGCTCATCCGCCTTCAGCCCTTGGCGGGACGCGGAACGCACCCGGTCGCCGCTCGGTCCCCGCTCGCGCGTTCCCTCGCAACTTGACTCGAGGTCGCGCTCGCGCGCTCTACCCCGCGGTGCCTCGGCAGGACCTCGGCCCCAGCTCCGACGGCATCCCGAAGCGTCCGTGGTGTCGCGCGCCGAGCCACCTGCCTTCCTCGCCCGTCGGCGTCCTCTCGCGCGTTCGCTGCCGGGAGCCGGGACCACGGCGCGCCGAGGCGCGCCGTTCCGCGGCGCCTCGGCAGGGCGCGCCGAGGCGCGCCGTTCCGCGGCGCCTCGGCAGAACCTCGGCCCCCGGCTTCGCTCCCGACGACCTGACGCACGCGCTGTCGCGCGCGGCAACACCTTCCATCCCATTGCATCCACGGCCTCGAACTGGCCTCCCCCAGGCGCCCAACAAAGTTTGGGCGCAGCGCTCCGGCGGCCCGAATGTCTTTCCAGACATTCGCTCGTCCTATCGCCGGAACATCACGAATTCTCATCGTTCTTGCGGACGGCCCCGCCGCGGCGCCGAGCATTCGCGATGGTTCGAACCCCTCTCGACCTCGAGCGCGGAGACAAACCGACCGCCGCTCGTCTCTTCGCCGGCCTTTTCCCGAGACGTTCTC
>WRPG01000085.1 GCA_009773355.1 Limisphaerales bacterium | reverse complement strand
GTGCGTGTCAGACATTGACGGCCACTCCTACCACCCCACCCCTACTCAACGCCAGGTTCGTCCACCAACCCAGCCGGATTTTGATGCGTCAGCCCTGCGCCAAGAATACCTCTCGCTCCCCGGCCTTTCTCTGCTATTCTCGGCGAGTCGCTTCGACGCAGCATGACACCCAAACTGTTTTCTGAACTCGGCCTGTCCCCTGAAATCCTCAAGGGCATAGACAAACTCGGCTTCGAGCAGGCCGCGCCCATCCAGGCCGCGGCCATCCCCGTCCTGATGTCCGGCAAGGACGTGGTCGGCCAGTCGCAGACCGGCTCCGGCAAGACCGCCGCCTTCGCCATCCCGGCCATTGAGAAGACCGACCCGCGCGAGCGCGCCGTCCAAATCCTCATCCTCTGCCCCACGCGCGAACTCGCCGTGCAGGTCGCCGAGGAAGTTCACAAGCTCGCGTTCTTCAAGCGCGGCATCCACGCGCTGCCCATTTACGGCGGCCAGTCATACGACCGCCAGCTCATCGGCCTCCGCCAGGGCGCGCAAATCGTCATCGGCACGCCGGGCCGCGTCATGGACCACATGGAGCGCGGCACGCTCCGCCTCGAGAACCTCAAGATGCTCATTCTCGACGAGGCCGACGTGATGCTCAACATGGGTTTCCGCGACGACATCGAGCACATCCTCAAGTCCACGCCGCCCACGCGCCAGACCGTGTTCTTCAGCGCGACCATGCCGCGCCCGATTCGCGACCTCATCGAGCGCCACTCGAAAACGCCCGAAAACGTCCGCGTCGAGCAGCAGGCCATGACCGTGCCGACCGTCGAGCAAATCTACTTCGAGGTGGACCGCCGCTGGAAAATCGAGGTGCTCACGCGGCTCATTGACATCCACGACCTCAAGCTCGTCATCATCTTCTGCAACACCAAGCGCATGGTGGACGAACTCGTCGAGCACCTGAACACGCAGGGTTACTCCGCCGAGGGCCTCCACGGCGACATGAACCAGGCGCAGCGCGACCGCGTGATGAACAAGTTCCGCAAGTCCGGCCTCGAATTCCTCGTGGCGACGGACGTGGCGGCGCGCGGCATTGACGTGGACGACATTCAGGCCGTCTTCAACTACGACCTCCCCTACGACGTGGAAGATTACGTCCACCGCATCGGCCGCACCGGACGCGCGGGCCGCAGCGGCATGGCGTTCTCGTTCGTCGCGGGCCGCGAGCTGTTTCAAATCCGCAACATCGAGCGCTTCACTAAGATGCGCATTCAGCGCGGACGTGTGCCTTCGCTCGAAGAAGTGGACGAGGCGCGCGCCAACGTGCTGCTCGACAAGGTCCGCACCACGCTGCAAGTCGGCAAATTCCAGCGCCAGGACCACGCCGTCGAGCGCCTGCTCGAAGAAGGCTTCGACAGCACGGACATCATCTCTGCGATGCTGCACCTCCTCGAAGGCGGCGAACCCGGCACCCCCGACCGCGCCGAGGGAGACGATGAGCGCGAGACGCCCGCCCGCAGCGTCGCTCCTGCCTTCACAACACCCGCGCCCGCTGCGCCCAAGCAGCCACTCTGCGCGCCGGCGAAACCAGCAGCACCCGGTAGGGACGCGGTGCCGCGTATTGCTCCAGCGCCGAAACACGAGACGAAGCCGGCGGTGCCAGCGCCCGCTCGCATCGCTCCGCTCGCTGACGCTCCGACCGTGGCCGACCAGCAGGTCGGCCCTACCGAAGCGCCGGTTTCCAATCCGGCTGCGCCCGCAGCCGCCGAAGCAGCACCCATTGCCGAGGCACAGCCGACGGTTCCCCCTCTCCCAGCGGGAGAGGGCCGGGGTGAGGGAGAAAACGCCCAGCCACCCGCAGCCTCCGCAGAACTGAAACTGCCAGTCGAGTCAGCCGCCCCGCCCGTCACCGACCTTGATTCCCAACCTTCCAACGCCGCCGACCTGCGCAAGCTCATCAACCAGCCGCGCAAGCCCGGTCCGCCGAAGAAGGAGCTGCGCACCGCCCTTGACCGACCCGCCGCGCGCCAGCCTGTCCGCCGCGACTACGACCAATACGAAGACCAGCCCGGCGAGCGTCCTCAGCGCGACGACTCCGGTCCCGCTCGCGGTCCTGCCCCGCGTCGTTCCGCGCCCAGCCGGCGAACGCCCGCCGAGATGACCCGGCTCTGGATGAGCGTCGGCGAACAGCACGGCGTCGCGCCCGGCGATGTCGTCGGCTGCATCCTCGGCGAGACTGGCCTGCCGAGCGGCACCGTCGGCGTCGTGGACATCCGCGAGCGCCACACCTTCGTGGATGTCGCGGCGGACTCGGTCAACGCCATCATCACGAAGCTCAACCGCACCGCCATCCGCGGCCAGCGGCTCAAGGTCAAACTCGCGTGAGCGAAGTCTTGTTCGGAGTCCCGGCTTCAGCCGGCGAAACGCCACTGCTCACCGGACGCTCCGCGCGCAGCTTCCGTGTCGTTCGCCCACCCCGCCGCCTGAAGGCGGGACTCCAAACCTCCGGCTCGCACCAGCGCTAATCCCTTCCCACCCGTGAGCGATTCCGCCCCCGCCCTTCTCACCGCCAGCGAACTCGTCGTCGCCTTCAACGACCGTGTCATCCTCGACCATGCCAC
Organism: Limisphaerales bacterium; assembly: GCA_009773355.1. Classification (GTDB taxonomy): domain Bacteria; phylum Verrucomicrobiota; class Verrucomicrobiia; order Limisphaerales; family SXTU01; genus SXTU01. The sequence continues at coordinate 16,066 of WRPG01000085.1, read as the reverse complement.
GCTTGCGCTTCACGAGGGCGACCGCGTTGGCCTTGTGGGCCGCAACGGCGCGGGCAAGTCCACCTTCCTCAAAGTCCTCGCCGGTCAGCGCGCCCCGGACAGCGGCGAGGTGGCCGCCCGCCGCGACTTGGTCGTGAGCTACCTCTCGCAGGAGTTCACGTTGGACCCGAAGAAGAACGTCCTCGAAAACATCCGTGACGGCGCAAGCCACGTCCTCGGCCTCATCGCGGAGTTCGAGTCGCTGCCCGCCAACTCCAAGCGCCACGAGCAGTTGGAGGAGCGCATCACCCACCTCGACGGCTGGAACCTCGACAACCGCATCGAATCCGCGATGTCGCACCTTGGCACGCCACCCGGCGACCGCGACATCAACTCGCTCTCCGGCGGCGAGAAGCGTCGTGTCGCCATGTGCCGCACGCTCGTCTCACGCCCCGACCTGCTCATCCTCGACGAACCGACGAACCATCTCGACCCCGAGGCCATCGAGTGGGTCGCGGAGTTCCTGGAGAACTTCGGCGGCGCGTTCCTCGTCGTCACGCACGATCGCTGGTTCCTCGACCGCGTGACGAACCTGACCGTCGAGCTGGCCGAGGGCCGCTTCTACTCCTACGAAGGCGGCTACACGGAATACCTGCTCGCCAAGGCCGAGCGGCAGCGCGCCGAAGCCGTCGTCGAGCACAAGCGCCAGATGTTTCTGGAGAAGGAACTCGCGTGGGTCCGCCAAGGTCCGCGCGCCCAGCGCAGCAAGCAGAAGAACCGCTTCGAGCGCTACTACGAAACCGCCGCGCAGGCCGGGCCGGTCGTCGAGGAGGACATGGAACTGGTCATCCCGCCGCCGCCGCCGCTGGGCAACCGCGTCGTCGAGTTGAGCAACCTCGCCATCGAGTTCGGCGGGCGCACGCTCTTCCGCAACTTCTCGCACGTCTTCGAGAACGGCCAGCGCATCGGTGTCGCCGGTCGCAACGGCGTGGGCAAGACGAGTTTGCTCAAGGCCATCATTGGCGACCTCCAGCCCACTGAGGGCACGGTTAAGACCGGCCAGCTCACCAAGTTCAACTACGTGGACCAATCGCGCCTGCAACTGCGCGAGGAACGCACCGTGATTGACGAGGTGAGCGATGGCACGGAGTTCGTCATCTGGGGCAACGGCAAGCTCTCGCTGCGCGCCTACTTGAAGCGCTTCCTCTTCTCCGACGACCGCATCAACTTGCAGGTAAAATATCTCTCCGGCGGCGAGCGCAGCCGGCTCCTGCTCGCGCGCATCCTCAAGCAGGGCGGCAACTTCCTCATCCTCGACGAGCCGACCAACGACCTTGACCTGAACACGCTCCGGGTGCTGGAGGAGGCGCTCATCGCGTTCCCCGGCGTCGTGCTCGTGGTGAGCCACGACCGCTACTTCCTGAACCGCGTCTGCACCGGCATCCTCGCTTTCGAGGGCGACGAGCGCATCGCCTACAGCGTCGGCAACTACGACTACTATCAGGAGAAGAAGCAGCGCACCGCCGCCTCCGCGACAGATTGGCCGTCCAAGAAATCACCTGAGAAAGCTTCCTCCGGTAGGGACGTGCTGCCGCGCGTCCAACCCGTCGGCAACAAACGCAAACTCAGCTTCAAGGAGACCCGCGAGCTGGACGACATGGAGAACCAGGTCTATGCCGTCGAGGAGCAGATCGGGCGCATCGAAAACCTCTTCGCCGACCCCGAGTTTCACAAGACGCACGCCACGCAAACCAACGCATTGCTCGCCGAACTCGCCGCCCACAAGGACAAGCTCAACCAGCTCTACAAGCGCTGGGAGGAGCTGGAAGCCATCAAGACTGCCTCGTAGTCGCAACCTTCAGGTTGCGAGTCACGGCCTGTAGCGGCGCTCTACGAGCGCCGAGTTGGGCAAACGGCGGTCGCGGACCACCCCTACATCAGCTTGAGCTTCGGCAGGTCCTGCGAGTCCACCAGCCCAACCGGCTCGCGCCGGGCGTTCACGACGATGAGGTCGTCAATGTTCCGCTCGTTGAAGATTTTCAGCGCTTCGGCAGCCAGGGCTTCATCGCGAATGCAAATCGGATTGCGGGTCATCACAGTAGCCAGTGGGCGTGTGAGCAATTCGTTGTCCGCGCTCATGCGGCGGCGGAAGTCGCCGTCGGTGAAGACGCCGGCGAGCTTGCCGCGTTTGTCCACGATGGCGAGGCTGCCGCTCTTCGCCTTGGTCATCACCAGCAGGGCGTCGCGCACGGCGAGCGTCTGCGGCGCGATGGCGTTGCGCTCGCCCGTCCGCATGATGTCACGCACCTGCACGAGCAGCGCGCGGCCGATCGCACCGGATGGGTGGTAGCGGGCGAAATCCTTCTGCGTGAAGCCGCGCGCCTCCAGCACGGCCATCGCAAGCGCGTCGCCCATGACGAGCATTGCGGTGGTGCTGGCGGTGGGCGCGAGGTTGAAGGGGCACGCCTCCTTTGGCACGCGGACGTTCAGCACCACATCGCTGTGCCGGGCGATGCTGGACTTGGGATTGCCGGTGAAGGCGATGAGTTTCACGGCGAAACGCTTGAGTGCGGGCAGCAGGCTGACGAGCTCCTCCGACTCGCCGGAGTAGCTCAAGGCGAGCACGAGGTCGCCGTCGTTGACGATGCCCAAGTCGCCATGCAGCGCGTCCACGCTGCTAAGGACGACGCTCGTGGAGCCGGTGCTGGTGAGCGTGGCCGCGAGCTTCGCACCGATGTTGCCGGACTTGCCGATGCCGACGATGACGAGCTTGCAGCGCCGCTTGAGGGTCTCGACGGTGAGTTCCACCGCGCGGTCGAAGGACTCGTCCAGCCGGGCGCGCACGGCGCGGAGGGCGGCCAGTTCGATGTCGAAGACGCGGCGGGCTTGGGGGAGGTGGCTCATGCGGGCTACAGGTGTCTGAGAATGTCCTCCTTGGCTATGCCCTTGGCATCAGCAACGGCACGAAGAATCGCGTTCAATGTCCCCGGACGCAAAACCGGATGAGCGGGGACTGAAAGACGATGCGAACGCGGAGCGTCCGTCTGCAAAATCATGTGACTGCCCTCCTGATTCACCTGCCGGTAGCCGAAGTGCTTGCAGAGCAGCCTCGCAAGCTCCACTCCACCCAAGTCGCGCGGCAGCTTCATGCGCAGGCCATCACTTCGTCGCGAACCAGGTGAAGACGGATGGAGGTGGGCTTGGGCTGGTCAAAAAAATAGGCGGACACGGCCTCGGTCACGTTCGACCGCAACTCGGCCCAGTTGTCACCTTGCGTAAAGATGTCGTGCGAGAGGCACTCGGCGACAAAGCCGCCATCCGCTTCCTGCGTGACGCAAAACACGAGTTCCATGGAGCGAATCTGTCACCCCGCCCTGCCGCCGACAAGCCGCTTTCCAAGACTTGGCACTCACTCACTTGAGCTTCTTCAGCTCCGCATCCGTCCACGCGGACTCGCGGCCGGCGGTGACGGCGCGGACCTTCTTCACGAAGTCAGGTGCGACCGGGTCATAGTCGTGGTCCCACGAGCGGCGGAGGAAAGTCATCACGGCGGCGACGGTTTCGTCGTCGAAGGTGCCGTGGCCGGGCATGTCCATGTCCCACTTCTTGCCGAGGACGGTGATGGGGCCGCCGACGCCGTGCAGGATGATGCGGGCGAGGCGGTCGGGCGAACCGGCCACCCATTCGCTGTCCACGAGCGGCGGGGCGAGGCCGTCCTGACCGTAGCCGTGAACCTGATGGCACGCGGCGCAGGTGGCCTCGAACATGACCTTGCCCATGTCAAAGCGCGCTTGCTCGCTGGAGGTGAGCGGCCTGATGACAGGCAGCACCACGCCGGGCTTGCCGGGCCAGACGACGACCTTGTCGAGCTTCTTGGCGGCGGCCTGGATGGTCTTGTCATCGGACTTTTCGAGCGCGGCGAGCGCGGGCGGCTCGGCAGCGAGCTTCACATACTTCACGCGCGGCGGCGGCTCGCCCTTCTTCGCTGGGGGCGGGTTGACGTTGAGGCTGGCGAGGACGGCGAGGGTCTGCCACTTGGGCGTTTCCTTGCGGGTGATTTGGTCAAGGAGCTTGTTCACGCGGTCGCCGCGCGCCTGCTGGAAAACATTCTTCGACAGCGCGCTGATGAAGGCTTCGCCGCCGCCGACTTTGGCTTTGTCCTCCCACGATTTGTCGGATGACACGCGGTCGAGCATCTCGACTTCGCGGAGCGCCAGTCCGCTGATGAGCGCGTCGCGGACGAGGGCGTTGGTGCCGGCGTTGCGGGCGAGCACGGCCATCGCAGCCTCGGCGGCAGGCTCCTTCGCCTCGCCCAGCGTGAAGGCGAGCTGCACTTGCACATGAACGTCCTTCGTGTCGGCGAGGGAAACGAGCTTGAGCAGCACCTTGTCCTTGTCGGAGGACTTGAGCAGGCCGTCGGCGACGCGCACGGCAGCGGCGCGGACCTTGCCGTGCTTTTCCTTGCCGAGCGCGGAAATCAGCGTGGTTGCGTCCATCTGGCCCATGCCGTCGAGCGTCCAGAGCGCGTGCAGGCGGGCGCGCGGGTCGGCGGCGTCGAGCGCCATCTGCTTGAGCGGCGCGAGCGCGGCAGCGGGTGACTGCTCGACCAGCAGGCGCTGCGCGGTGTCGCGCCACCAGCCGTTCGGATGCGTGAGCGTGTTGACGAGGTCGGCGGGTTTGGCGGAGGCGAGCTGGGGCTTGGGGCCGGGCGGTTTGCCCGTGTGGACAATGCGGTAGATGCGACCGCGCTTGATGACCTTGTCGAGGCTGCGGTCCTCGGCCTGCTTGCGCAGATAGCTCGTGAGGAAGACGCGGTGCTGGAGGATGCCGTGATACATGTCCACGAGGTAAAGGCAGCCGTCGGGACCGGTGTAGGCGTTGACGGGACGGAACAGCTCGTCGGTCGAGGTGAGGAACTCGGCTTCCTTGTAGGGATTCGCGCCGGTGAGTTCGCCGTTCTTCTCCGTGAACACCATGCGGCGCACGAAATTTGCCGACGGCTCCGGGATGAAGGCGTTGCCCTGAAACTCGGCGGGGAAGTTGTCACCGCGATAAATCACCGGCCCGCAGGTGGCGGTGTATTTGGCGAGCGTGCCGTCGGGCTTGAGCGTGGCGGCTTGGTAACCACGGTTGACGCCGGGATTCACGCGGCTGGGATAAACGGTCTGGTTCGTCATCGGCGCGCGGCTCAGGCCGGCGGTGGTGCGGAAGAGCGGGTTGCGGAAGTAATACTCGCTGGGCACGTAGTCGGTGCGGAGCTGGTCGGAGTTCGAGTTGTAGAAGGGGCGGCCCCAGTCATCCATCGTCAGTCCCCATTGGCCGCGCTTGGTCGTGGCGGAGTGTTTCCATTCGTCGTCCACGCGGCGGAAGCGGAGCGTGTAGTCTGCGGAGACAATCCAGTTGTTCATCATCCACGTCGGGCTGTTGCCGGTGTGCTCGGGGTTCTTGAAGCCGTTCGGCGCGTAAGCCTTGTCCACTAGCACGCGCGCACCGGGCTTGAGGCCGGCCTCGATGGGATACCAAAAAAGCGCGGGCGGCTCGCAGACCAGCACGCCACCATAGGCGAGGCAGAGCGCGCGGGGCATGACGAGCTTGTCGAGGAAGACAGTTTTCTTGTCCATCTTGCCGTCGCCGTCGGTGTCTTCGAGCACGCTGATGCGGTTGATGGGTTCCATCTCGCCCGTGGCGCTCGGCGTGTTCATGTAGCTGGGCATCTCGACGACCCACAGCCGACCATCAGCATCCCACTGCATCGCGATGGGCGTCTCGATGAGCGGGTCGGCGGCGACGACCTCGATGCGGAAGCCGGGCGGGAGCTTGAAGGTCTTGAGCGCGGCCTCGGGCGAGAGCGGCGGGTTGGCGGGGATTTTCTCCTTGGGCACGCGCGACTCCTGTTTCTCGCCAGGCTTGTCGCCGTTTTGGGCAAGCGCGACGGCGGTGGTGAGGAGCAACGCGGACAGAATTCGGAATGACATGATTTTGGGCGTCAGGGTTTCAGCACCTACCGCGCGTCAGACGCGGCAAGACTGTGGAAAAGTTACCGGGAAGCGCGGACGGCGCAAGGCTGCGGGAGCGCGGCATTCATGCCACAGCAAGGTGGACAGGAACAGCGCAATCGAACGACCCCAAGCGCAAGTGCGCTTCTGCGGCCTGAAGGCCGCGCTCCCACCGGCCTGCGTCCTGCGTTCACTTCACCAACGCCTGCGCCACCGCGCCGGCCACGGCGATGACCGCGCCGATGGTCGAGCGTCGCGACGGCCGCTCCTGCTCCAGCCAGCGCGAGAAGGGCATGACCACCAGCGGCGACAGCGCCACGATGGGCAGCACCACGGCGGAGGGCGTGGTCTTGAGCGCCCATTGGTAGCAGCTCACGCCGAGCGTCGGGCCGGCGAGCGCGTTGAAGACAATCCACTTGCCGGACTTGTGCCACTTCTCCGCCGTGGACATGTCGCCAGGCGCGTGTGCCGGCGATTTGCTATCGCCGTCTGCGGGATTGGTGGCGTCACCGGTCGGCGACTGCAAGTCGCCGGCACGGGCGAGTAGGAACTGCCGCTTCACCACCAGCAGTGCGAGGCCGGAGATGATCACGCCACCCAGAATTCGCTGATACGCCGCCGTGATGCCGTCCATCGGTTGCTCGGCAAGCCGGCACAGCTCATACGCCTTGCGGCTCAGAACGACGCCCCCGCCCTGCCCAATCGCTCCCAGCACGGCGAAGAAGATGCCGATGCCAAACTGCCGCCGTGCCTCATGCGACTCATGCTCCGGCGCGAGCGCGACCGCCACGCCCGCGAGGATGATCACGCCACTGGCGATTTGTGCCGCCGTCAACGTCGTGCCCAGCCACAGCCACTCCACCAGCCCGGCGAACGGCGCAGCAAGGCAATGCACGATGAGGATGGTCAGCCGCGAGCCAAGTCGCGGGTAGGCTTGGAACAGCGAGACATCCCCCAACCCGAAGCCGATGCAGCCGCTCAGGATGAAGATGTAAAACCCATTCCCCGCCAGCCCCGCGCCGAAGCCGTGCGCCATCGCCGCGAGGAACAACGTGGCCAGCGAAAGCCGCCAGAAGTTCGCCTCCGTGCCGCCCATGAGCTTGGCCACCCGCGCGCCGGACACGGCGGAGAAGGCGAACAGGATCGTGGCGAGGACGGCACCGAGCACGGCGCGGCTTGGTAGCGGCAGCGCGCCGGGAAGTCACGCGAATTGCCTACCCTAGCTTCGGTAGCGGCTGAGGCACCGGCACTGGGTTCGGCTGCCGCTGCGGTGCCTTTAACTGATTTAACTGATCCTTCAAATCCTTGAACGCAGCGTTTTCAGGGGAGAGTTGACCGGCCAAGTCGGCCGCCATTAGAGCGTCATCCCATCGTCCCATCGAGATTAGAAGATTGGTGTAACGAAACACCGCTTCCGGGCTGTAGGGGCATAGAGCGAAGGCTTGCAGAAAGCCGTGATCTGCCTCCTTAAGCATTCGCTGCTGTCCTAGGAGATCACCCTGTTTTCCTGTTTCGTTGATACGCCAGAAATAGACTCCCGCCCCAGCGCATCGCAGCTTGGCGTAAACTTGATGCACTGGCTGTTGGCGGATGAATTCAGGGTCGCCCTTGAAATCTTTCAAGTCACGCTCAACATGAATTCGCTTCAGAAAGGAGCATACATCCTTCATCGAAGTCGGCTGGGCGAAGTCCAACCCCAGCAGTTGCTTGGTGCGGCCCGACCAAAAGGCGCGGTCCTTGGCGATGGCTTCTTCTGTCAGCTTCGCAACCTGCTTGCGGTTCAGCTTGAGGATGGCCCCGTGCGGGGTGAGGTGTGGATACATCCAGTCGAGTGGAAAACTTTCCTCGACGAAGAACTCGCGGTCTGGATTTCGGTCGAAGATAGGCCTGGCAAGCAGGCCGTTGATGGACATGACCGCGACTTGACCTGAGACCATCAGCCGCCCACTGGCCTGATCGAGCCGAATATCCTCCCCGGGCCTGATCTGCCTCGGTGCGTTGGGCGATTTCGTGTCGTGTTCCAGTCGCCTGCGAGCGTCCTCTACGTAGGTGGTAAATGCGGCGGTGGAATCCGCTTCCGTGAGCATCTTGAGTGGCTTGCCGTAGGTGCTCTGGAGGTATTTGAGGTAGGCTTGGTCGGCCAGCGCGTTCTGCGTGACCGTGAAAAAAGGATCCCCGCGAATGTGCGAAGCCGAGAAAGCCGTCGGCAGGCCGCGTCCAACGTCGGTCCCGCCGAAAAGAATGGCACCATCGGTGATGCCGTTGGTCAGATCCCTTACCAGCAGTTCGACGAAGCGCGGGCCAAGTTCCAGCAGTTGTTCCGCACCCAAGTCCACCTCCAACACAGTTTGCCACACCGTCGAACCCACCGATGGATCATGCTTCTCCCCAGCATTCTGCCCCAATCGCTTGGATAGCTTGTGAAACTGATTGGTTGCGCTCTTCCATTCGCCGGCCTTCGCCGTCTTGAAAAACTCCCAGATTTCGGGAGCGACAGTAACCTTGTGCTCGGCAGCGAGAACATAAGCCTGCTGTTCCTTTTGGGCGGCGAACGTCCGGAGCCGCTGGTCGTAGTCGCCAGGGACACCAGCGGCCGAGGCGTGGATGGCGAGACAGAGCGCGAGCGTCGCGGTTCCGAGGCGGGGCAATGGCGTGTTCACGGTGAGTTGGTGTTGGTTGGCCGGGACGGCTTGAATATCTCCCACCCGCTGCGCGATGGGAACACCGAAGTCACGCGAATTGGCAGCGGAAAACCTTTACCTCGCCGCCAATAGCCGGTAACAACCGCGCCGTTCCACTGGACGTTCGCGGGACTTTGACAGCGACATCATGAGCCGGGAAATGCAGCTACAACGCTGGGAATTGAAATACATCATCCCAGAGGAAACCGCACAGGCCGTGCGGCGCTTTGTCAGCTCCTACACCGTGCTGGACGATTACGGCGTCGGGAAACCGCACAACTCCTACCCCATCCACAGCCTCTACCTCGACTCCGAGGCGCTCACCATTTACTGGCACACGATCAACGGGAACAAGAACCGCTTCAAGCTGCGCCTGCGCTTCTACGACAACGAACCGGACTCGCCGGTCTTCTTCGAGATCAAGCGCCGGATGAACAACGCCATCCTCAAGCAGCGCGGCGGGGTGCGGCGCAAGTCGGTGGACTACATCCTCGCCGGCCACCTGCCCCAGCCCGACCACCTCGTCAAGCAGGGCAACCCCAAGGAGCTTGTCGCCCTCCAGCGCTTCAGCCAATACCTCAAGGAATACAAGGCCGTGCCCAAGGCCCACATCCACTACCTCCGCGAAGCCTGGGTCAGCCCGCACGACAACTCGCTCCGCGTCACCTTCGACCGCAACGTGCTCATCTCCGCCGAGCCGGCCGCACGGCTGGAGACCGATCAGGTGAACCCAACGTGCGTGTTTGGGCGCGACGTGGTGCTGGAGTTCAAGTTCACCGGGCGCTTCCCAGACTTTCTCCGCGAGTGCACGCGCGTCTTCGGCCTCACCACCACCACCGCCGCGAAATACGCCGACGGCATCGCGCTCAAGGGTGAGAAATTCTTCGGCTGGAACAACGCCATCGGACATCTGCGTGCGAAGAAGCCGCTGGAGGAGTTCGACGACACGCATGTCTTCCAAGAGGACGTGCGGGCGACGCGGACACTGTTCTAGGCCCAAGGTTGGGATGCGTGTCTCACGCGCCCATCTTGATGACAAACAGCGGTGACAGCCCATTCTCCGCGCCTTAACCTGTCCGCACCATGCGTTCAGTGAAAGTGTCCCTTGGGACGCGCAGCTACGACATCAAGATTGCCACCGGCCTGCTCGTTGGTCTAGGGACCGATTGCGCCGCGCTCAAGCTCGGCCAGAAGTGTGCCGTCATCACGGACACCAACGTCGCCGCGCGCTACGCCAAGCCCGCGCTCACGAGTCTCAAGCGCGCGGGCTTCGAGGCTGTGCTCATCACCGTCCCCGCTGGCGAGACGGCCAAGCGGCTCAAGCAAGTTGAGTCGTGCTTCAACCAACTCGCCGCGCATCGTTTGGAGCGGAAGTCCTTCATCGTCGCGCTCGGCGGCGGCGTGGTGGGCGACCTCGCCGGCTTCGTGGCGGCGAGTTACCTGCGTGGCATTCCGTTCGTGCAGGTGCCGACGACGCTGCTCGCGCAGGTGGACAGCTCGGTCGGCGGCAAGACCGGGGTGAACCTCGCGGCGGGCAAGAACCTCGTCGGCGCGTTCTATCAACCGCGCCTCGTGCTGTGCGACCTCGCCACGTTCCGCACGCTGCCCGAGCGCGAGTTCCGCGCCGGCCTCGCCGAGGTCATCAAATACGGCATCATCTACGACGCGTCTCTGTTCGCGCGGCTGGAGCGCGACATGGCGAAGATTCTCCGCCGTGACGCCGCGTCGCTCGCCCACATTGTTGCGCGCTCCTGCGAAATCAAAGCGGACGTTGTGTCCCAAGACGAGACCGAGAGCGGACTGCGGGCGATTCTGAACTTCGGCCACACCATCGGCCACGCCATCGAGGCCATCACAGCTTACGGCCGCTACCTGCACGGCGAGGCCATTTCCATCGGGCAAGTCGCGGCGGCGCATCTTTCGGCGGAACTGCTTGGGCTGCCGGCGAAGGACGTGGAGCGCGTCCGCGCGCTGTTCGCGGCCGCTGGCTTGCCGATGAGCATCAAGCTGAATTCCACCCAACGCGCCAAACTCCTTGCCGCCATGACACTCGACAAGAAGGTCAGCGCCGGCGAAATCAACTTCGTCCTCGCCGAGCGGATCGGGAAAGTCGTCTGGGGCCAGCGCGTGCCAACCGCCGCCGTCCACCGCGCGCTCGACGCCATCGCCCCGCCCCACTGATTACTAAAAACTAATTACTTTCCCTCCCGTGAGCGCCGTCTCCGAAACCATCGTCCGCGAATACCTCGAACTGCACGGCTTCTTCGTCCGGCAGCAGCGCAAGTATGTCGCGCCGTCGCGCCGCGAGGACGACGAGATTGATTTCTACACGCTCAACCCGCACTACGAGCCGGGCGCTCCCCTGCCCTTCGTGCTGAGTTCGGCGGACCTCAAGGGCGTCGCGCGCGCGCTGGTGGTGGTGAAAGGCTGGCACACGGAGACGTTCAGCCCCGGGATGCTCGCCAACGCGCCGGAGATTTTTCGCTTCGTGGAGCCGGCGGCCTTTGAGCACGCGGCGAAGTCCTTCGGCGGCGCGGGGCCGCTTACCAAGATGCTGGTCGTGCCCGCGCTGCCCAGCGGCGAGGAGGCACGTGCGCAAAGCATCGAACTGCTGCGCGTGAAGGGCATTGATGCGGTGATTCCGTTCCGCACGATGCTGGCGGACTTGATCGAGGAGATTGAGGTGAACCGCAACTACCAGAAGTCCGACCTGCTCCAGATCATCCGCATCCTCAAGAACTACGACTTCTTCCGCGAGCCACAGTTGGAGCTGTTCAAGCCGGGGAGGAGGAAGCGATGAGCGACGGAGCGGCAGCGCGGGGAATTCGTTTGGTCGCGGCGCGGATTGGCTCGGTGTTGCGTATTGCGTGTTGCGTGTTGCGGCGTCCGAATGCCGGTCTTAAACACGCAACACGCAACACGCAGCACGCGCTCGTTTCCCTGTTCGCCGCCGTTCTCCTGCTTATGGCCGCCCCCGCCCGCTCCCAGTCGTCCCTCAACTTCGTCCTCGTCATCCACGGCGGCGCGGGCGTGATTCCAAAGGAAGACCTCACGCCCGAGAAGGAGAAGGCCACGCGGGCGACGCTGGACGCGGCCTTGCTCGCGGGCCATTCCGTGCTCGCGCGCGGCGGGAAGTCGCTCGACGCCGTCATCGCCGCCATCAAGATTCTGGAGGACTCGCCGCTCTTCAACGCGGGCAAAGGCTCCGTCCTCACCGCCGAAGGCACCGTGGGCATGGACGCCTCCATCATGGACGGCGCGACGCACAAGGCCGGGGCGTGCGCGGACGTGAAGCATGTGAAGAACCCCATCGAACTTGCACGACTCGTGATGGACAAGACACCGCACGTCCTGCTCGCGGGCGACGGCGCGGAGCGACTGGCCAAGGAGCACGGATTGCAGCTCATGTCGGCGGATTACTTCATCACCGAGCACCGCAAGCTTCAGTTGCTGCGCATCCAAAAGCAGGCAATGGAAAAGGCGCGCAAAGCCGGCGAGAAGAAGGTGCAGGCAAATAGCTTGGAGAGCATCGGCACCGTCGGCGCCGTCGCCTTGGACAAGCACGGCAACTTGGCGGCGGGCACCTCGACCGGCGGCATGGTCAACAAGCGCTTCGGGCGCGTGGGCGATTCGCCCATCATCGGCGCGGGCACTTACGCGCACAATCTGACCTGCGCCGTCTCCGGCACCGGCCACGGCGAGTTCTTCCTGCGCGGCGTCGTGTGCTACGACATCGCCGCGAAGATGGAATACCAGGGCGTCGCGCTCACCAACGCGGCGGACGACGTCGTGATGCGCAAGCTCAAGGACGCTGGCGGACGCGGCGGCGTCATCGCCCTGGACACGAAGGGCAACGTGGCGATGCCCTTCAACACCGAAGGCATGTATCGCGGCGTCATCCGCGCGGACGGCAAGCCGTGGACGGCGATTCGGAAGGAGTGACGCCGTCGGCTCATGGACGCGGCCCCCTCACCCCGGCCCTCTCCCCCGTTGGGGGCGAGGGAGAAGAGCGCTCGGAGGCAGATGGCGCTGTGGGTTTCCAACGCGCTGCTCCTCGTGGTGGCCGTCGTGCTCTGGCAAAAGCTCCGCTGGCGCAAGGTCAGCGACTCACCAGCGGGCATCGTGTGGCAGCGCAGTCAAACCACGCACACGGACCGCAACCGCGACGGCATCGTGGACGAGGAAATCATTCGCCTGCCAAACGGCGACGCGGCGATTCGCCGCGACTCAGACTTGGATGGCTGGTTTGACCTGCGCTACGTGGAGCGGCGTGGCGTGGCGACGCGCTTGGAGCAGATTCGCGAGGAAGCGCCGAGGCACTGAGTAGTCGCAATCTTTAGATCGCGAACTCATTCGCAGGCTGAAGCCTGCGACTACTCCTTCTCCTGCCCGTTGTTCCAGAAGCGGAACATCTCCTCTGCCGTCGGCACCTTCAGCGGACGCACGATGCGGAAGCCGAGGAACTGCGCGTCCGTGAGATACCAGATGCTCTTGGGGAGCTGCGGGTCCTGCTGCTTCCACGACTTGTCGGAGCCGCGCCGCGCCGCGCTGCGGAGCTTGGCGAGGCCGTCGTCCCACGACCCGCCACGCGCGACCTGCGGGTAGGGCGAGGACTGCTTGAGCCACGGATCCTGGACAAGCGCCTTCACCTTGTCGTAGTTCGGCTCGTATTGGTCGAGGCACCACTCGGCGACGTTGCCGTGCATGTCGTAGAGGCCCCACGGGTTCGGCTTCTTCTTGCCGATCTTCTGATACTTGAAGTCGCTGTTCGCCTCGAACCACGCGTATTGCTTCGCGTCCGCCACATCGTCGCCCCAGTGGTAGGCGGTCTTGGTGCCGGCGCGGCAGGCGTATTCCCACTCGGCCTCGGTGGGCAGGCGGTAGAAGTGGCCGGTCTTCGCGGACAGCCACTGGCAATACTTGTTCGCCGCGTGCTGCGTCATGCTGATGGCCGGGTAGCCGTCCTTGCCCATGCCGAAGGACATCTCCACGTAGGGCTTGGTCGGGCGCGCGACCGCGTCGGAGACCTTCTCGCGCTCGGCATCGGTCTTGATCTGGTCCTTGAACCGCTTCTCCGCGTCAATATACATGAACAGCTCGAACTCGTTCCAGGTGATCTCGTGCGTGCCCATCCAGAACGGGGAAATCTTCACCTTGCGCTGCGGGCCTTCGTTGGCCTCGCGGCCCTTCTCGCCCATCGAGCTGCCCATCACGAACTCGCCCGCCGGGATTGGCACCAGCGCGTAGCTCACGTCGGTGCCGGGCACCGTGTTCGTGTAGGCCCTCATGCTGGCGGCGGTCTTCTCCTTGTGCGTTGCGGTGATGAGCTTGTGGATGCTGGCGACGGTTTCGTTCTCGTTCGCGCCGGGCGCGGCTTCCTTCTTCTTCTGCACGAGCGCCAGGCCGTCCGGCCAGACCGCGCCCTGCTGGATCCACAGCTTGACGAACTCAATCTCCTCCTTCGTGAGCCGGTCCTTGGCCTTCGGCGGCATCACCTTGTCATCGTCAATGGGATGGGTCGTCGAGGTGTAAATCGGACTCTTCTCCGGCTGGAACGGCACCACGCCAGTGCCGCTCTCGCCCCCCTTGAAGGTCAGCTCGCGCGTGTCCATGCGCAGCTCGCCCTTGGCGTGGCCCTCGCGGTGGCAGGCCACGCAGTTGAACTCGAAGATGGGCTGGATGTCCTTCGCGAAGTTGATTTTCTTCGCCACGCCGAGCTTCACACCCGCCGGCCACTTCGCGCCCGCGTCAATCCACTCGCGGAGCTTGGCCTGCTGCTCCTTGGGCAGAATCCCCTCCTTCGGCGGCGGCATGAACCCGTCGTCGTCCGGCTTGAGCGTGGTGGAAGTGTAGAGCTTGCTCTCCTTCGACTTGCCGGCCACGAGCGCCGTGCCGCTGTCACCGCCCTTGAGCGTGTCCGCGAGCGTGTGGAGGCGGAGGCCGCCCTTCTTCTGGTCCTCGCCGTGGCACTTGGTGCAATGCACTTCCAGAATTGGCTGGATGTCCTTCACGAAGTCCACTGCGGCGGTGGCGGTGGAAACAGCCGCAAACGACGCGGCAACAGCGAAACCAAAGCGAGTTTTCATCAACATTTCGCCAGCAACCTAGTGGCGGGACAATAAATTGAAAAGTGAAAGTTGGTTCCGCAAGACAGGCCAAGGTTTGCCACAAAGCAGCACAATAAGGCGCTAAGGGTGGACTTGCCGGTCGGTCATCTTGTGCCTTCTTGCGCCTCTTTGTGACCCCCAAAACACCACGGCGCGGGAGGGGCAGCTCCCGCGCCGGGTGTGTTGGTTGGGTTGCCAACTTCGCCGCCGCTCCGGTCCACAGCCACGTAAACCAAACGCGGTGGCGAAAGGGTTTCAGGAGCGGCCTGCGCTCCGGTTCAGCTCACCCCCGCTGGCAGGCAAGGGGCGGCTGCGGTCTCGTTCATCATCGGCGGCCTTTCGTCAGGGGGTTCATTGGGTGATGGGTCTGGCGTCTGGCGTTTTAGGTCTGTGGTCCCGCTCAGTTCCGCTTGAGCGTCACGCTCGCCCCCGCCGCCAGGGTCACGTAGGTGATGCGCTGGCCCGCGTAGGTCTCGCTCGTGATGCTCGGGGCCGTGCCCGTGTAGCTCACCACTCCGCCGTTGACCAGGCCCGTCACCGGGATGCGCGCACCCTTCGTCACCGTCAGCGTCACGGTGTTGTTTGCGTTGCGCGTGGCCACCACGCCGGAGGCGTTGTAGGCCATCCGGCGCTGGAGGGTCGTGGCCAGGTTGTTCATCGTCGGGGAGAGGGCCGGGAAGTTGTAGAGCTGCTCATACTTGTCCGCCACCTTGCCCAGCAGGTCGCCCAGCAGCGTGTTGCCCGCGCCGTTGTAGTCCCGCAGGTTGGGCTGGTGGAACATCAGCGGGCTGACATCGCCCTTGAGCAGGAAGCCCAGCAGCAGCTCGGCCTGGTTGTCCAGAATCTCCGCATAGCTCAGGTCGCGGCCCCAGTAGGCGGCGTAGATCGAGTTGTATTCGCTGGCCCACTCCTCGGGGGTCGAGACGTTGTAGAACAGGTTGTTCGCGTGCCGGGGGATCATCAGGATGCGCGCGTCCACCCAGTTCGGGATGCCGGTGTTGGGCGAGGTGGGCCGGTGCGCGGGGATGGAGGTGTCGGTCACGAAGTAGCGGATGCCGGCGTCGTAGGCGGCTTTGATGAACTGCGGGTTGTTCAGGCCGGTGATGTTGGGCGTGACCATGTTGGCCCGGCTGTAGTTCGGGAGGCCCAGCCCGGTGGCGGTCTGGTTGTTCTTGGTGATCTCGGTCAGCGCGTCGGCGTAGCTGATGTCGTCGAGGTAGGGGTGCGTGTAGGTGTGGCTGATCCACTTGAACATCGCCTTGTTGGTGCGGACGTAGGGCGTGAGGTCGTCGTTCTCGTATTC
>WRPG01000135.1 GCA_009773355.1 Limisphaerales bacterium | reverse complement strand
GGCCGGTGCAGTACCTCGTCCCAGAGCTGCCTGGCAACAGCGGCCACATCCAGCAGATGGAATAGCAGCGGGTGAAATGACTCCGGATAGGTGGCGCTGCCGAGTTTGGCCCAGAAGGAAAGGAGTAACTGGGGCTTGTCGCGCGTTGGCAAGTTATGAGACGGGCGAGACATCAAATCTCCTACTAATGCGCAAGGGGCGACGAAGTTGTGGTGAGAATTGGAACCTGGAATTACTTGATTTGCAAGGTTAGCAGGTCAGCGAATTTGAAATTCTCCATGTTGGAAAACCAGTTCGGTTTCCGAACATTTCGCTCGTCACTTCACCTCCAGACCGTGTAATTAACGGGGTACTTCTACTGTGCGACTTTATTCTCGCCGCCAGCTGCGCAGCTGGCTAGACTGACGGCAGCCCCATTTCCGGAGACCGTCATGGACCTGCTCGATCGGCCCCAAGCCCAAACCCTGCTGGCGGATGCCACGATCACGCCAGCGGATGTCGCATCCTGTGCGGGCCGTCTCGAAGGCTTCGTCCAGCGTTACTTGCCCTGCTTCCACCGCGCCGAACAGCGACTGCACGCCGGCAGCATCCTGCGCGGCAAGCTCAGCGGCCTGCAGCGCAAGACCACCGAGCCGATCGCTATTCAGTCCGGGCAGCAGCGGCGGCCGTTGCAACTGTTCGTCGGCGCCGGCGGCTGGCAGGACGCAGCCGTCACTGGCGAACTGCGCCAGCACGTCGCCGCCGAACTGGGCGACCCCGAGGGCGTCTTCATCCTCGACAGTTCGGGTTTCGCCAAGCAGGGCACGGAGTCCTGCGGCGTGGCCCGGCAGTGGTGCGGGCGGCTGGGCAAGATCGACAACTGCCAGGTCGGCGTCTTCCTGGCCTACGCCGCGCCGCGCGGCCAGGTCCTGCTCGATGCCCGCCTCTACCTGCCGGCGGACTGGGCGGCGGATCGTCGCCGCCGGGCGGCGACCTCCGTGCCGACGGACGTGGTCTTCGCCGAGAAGTGGCGGTTGGGCCTGGACCTGCTGGACACCGCCCGTGCCGACCTGGCCGGCCGCTGGGTGGTGGGCGACGACGAGTTCGGCCGCTGCACGGACTTGCGGGCCGAGTTGCGGCAGCGGCGGCTGCACTATGTGCTGGACGTGCCCTGCAACACGCTGGTCCGCGACCCCGGCGAACGACGGCCGCCCTCCCGGCCCGGTGGCCGGCAGCGCTTGCCGCTGTTCGAGCGCGCCGACCGCTGGGTGGCCCGGCAGCCGGCGGGTCGCTGGCGGACGGTGACCGTGCGCGACGGCGAGCGCGGACCCCTGCGGGTGAAGGTCTTGCTGGCCCGGGTCCAGACCAAGGACGAGGCCGGACGGGTCGGCCCCAGCGAACAGCTGGTGGTGCTGCGGACCTGCGACCGGCAGCCGCGGACCAGCTACGCGCTGAGCAACGCGCGCGACGAGCGGCGGGCGGCACTGGCCCGCGTCCAGGGCACGCGGCACCGCAGCGAAGAACTGCTGGGCCAAGGCAAGGGCGAAGTGGGCTTGAGCCACTACGAAGTCCGCAGTTGGGTCGGCTGGCACCATCACATGACCCTCAGCTTGCTGGCCCTGTGGTTCCTGCAGTTGGAGCGGCTGCGGTTAGGAAAAAAAAACCCCGGCGGTGACGGTGGCCCAAGTGCGGGCGATCTTCACCGAGTTGCTCCACGCCCCGGCGGCCAGTCCGGAGCGGATCGCCGAGGTCGTCAGCCAAGTGCTGCGGCGTAACGAAGCGGGCCGCATCTACGCCTGGCACCAAGCCACCGGAAATTTTCCGCCGCCGCGACCGCCGCCGGGCCGAGCCAAAGCGTATAGAGCAAAAGTCGCACAGTAGAGGTAGAGACAGCGTTCCCATTCGAGGGGTTCGCTTTCAGATTTCGAAGTTGAAGCCGTGCTTCTGCAGCTGCTGGTACTTCTTGCGGTCGAAGCGATACAGCCGGGCGGCGCGATGTGCCACATCCTTCTGCACCTCGTCCAGGGCGACCAGAAAATCCA
>WRPG01000008.1 GCA_009773355.1 Limisphaerales bacterium | reverse complement strand
GGCGTCCAGCGCCTTCCACTGGCAGCCGGTGCGCAGGACAAAGAAGATGCCGTCCAGACAACGGCGGTCCGGCGCGGGCGGCCGGCCCCCGCCAAAACGGTGGGTGTTGACCCGGATGGGCAAGAGCGGTTCCACCTTGGCCCAAAAGGCGTCCGAAACACGAAAGCCCGGAAGGACGACGGGCAGGTCAGGCCGGCACGGTTCGCGCCCGCTCAGTTTTTCACCTCTGTCCGCCCGCGCAGCCACGCCACGGTCACGACCGTCAGCGCGGACACGAGGACGATGAGGCTGGCGAGGGCGTTGATGTCCGGCGTGAGGCCGCGCTTCACGGAGGAGTAAATCAGGATGGGCAAGGTGGTGGAGCCGGGGCCGCTGGTGAAGAAGCTCACCACGAAGTCATCCAGGCTCAAGGTGAACGCCAGCAGCCCGCCCGCGACGATGCCCGGCACCATCAGCGGAAAGGTCACGTGGCGGAACGTCAGCCAAGGCCCCGCGCCCAGGTCGGCGGCGGCCTCTTCGAGCTGGGGATCGCAGTCCGCCATGCGGGCGCGCACGACGATGGCGACGAACGGGATTTGAAACGTGATGTGCGCGAGCACCATCGTGGTCATGCCGAGTTCAAAGCCCGCCAGCCACTTGCGCAGCACGGCGAAGAAGAGCAGCAGCGCCACCGCCATGACGATGTCCGGGATGAAGACCGGCACGTGCAGGACGTGGTGGAAGAGGCGCTTGAAGGGAAACTCGTAGCGGCTCATGCCGTAGCCCAGCACCGAGCCGAGCAGCACCGAGAAGAACGTGCTCGTGCAGGCGAGTTCGATGGTGTTGATCGCGGCGGCGATGGCCGGATCGTTGTCCAGCAGCCGCAAATACCAGTCCACCGTGAAGCCCTGCCACGCGACCCCGTAGCGCGCGGCGTTGAAGGAATACACGATGATGACCGCCAGCGGCGCGTAGAGGAACGCGAACACGGCCAGCGCCGCGAGTGCGGACAGGGGCGAACGGCGGGTCATGGCAGCGCCACCTCCCGCCGCCCCTTCGTGACGCGCGTGTGCAGCCACAGGCTGAACAGCATCACGACCAGCGCCGCCACCGCGATGGCGGAGCCGAACGGCCAGTCCCGGCTCGCGCCGAACTGCTGCTGCACCGCGTTGCCCAGCAGCGCGACCTTCGCGCCGCCGAGCAAATCAGGGATGACGAATTGTCCCGTCGCCGGGAGGAACACGAGGATTCCGCCCGCAATCATGCCGGGCCGGATTTGCGGCAGCACCGCGTGCCAGAACGCGCGCAGCGGCGACGCCCCGAGGTCTTCCGCCGCCTCGGTGAGCGACCAGTCCACCTTTTCCACGCTGGCGTAGAGCGGCAGCACCATGAACGGCAGGTAGTCGCACACCATCGCCAGCATCACGGCGGGCCAGCCGGGATAGAGCGCCGTGCCGGGCGGCAGCCACCCGGCGGTGGCGAGCGTTTGCGCCAGCCAGCCTTCCGGCGCGAGGAGGATCTGCCACGCGTAGGTGCGGACGAGCAGGTTGGTCCAGAACGGAATGACCACGAGCGTCACGGCCACGGTCTTCCAGCGGCGCGGCAGGCCGGCGATGAAGAACGCGACCGGCAGCCCCGCCAGCAGGCAAAGCGTCGCCGTCGCGAGGCCGACGCCAAGGCTGCGCCCGAGGATGAGCGGCTGCACGGCGTCGAAGCCCAGCGCGCCGTTGCCGGCGAGCCGCGAGTAGTTCTCCCAGGTGAAGCGCCAGACGACTTCGCCATCATCGCCGCGCTGCGCGAAGCTCAAGGCGATCACGAAGAGCAGCGGCACCAGCAGGAAGACCGTCACCCACGCCAGCGCCGGCCCGCACAGCCACGCGGCGCGAAAGGTGTGCGCGCCCGGCGGCAGCGGCTCGCCGAAATGCACCGTGCGCCGGATGCGGCGGCGGCGCTTGAAGGCGGTCTGTCCGGCGGATGCGGTTGGCTCGGCCATTCAGCCCTCCAGCAGAAAGACGTTGGCCGGCGGCACGGAGACCTCGACCGAGTCGCCCACGAACAGGCCGACGGAGCGCCGCCCGGTGTTCAGCTCCGTCACCCGCAGCTCCCCCCGGCCGACCTGCACGCGATAGTGGCTCTCCGAGCCGTTGAACGTGATTTCCTCCACCCGCCCGAGGAAGTGGTTGTCGCCGGGGTCGCCGCCTTGCAGCGAAATCCGCTCCGGGCGGATGCCCAGCACCAGCCGGCCCGGCTCGGCCTGCTCCGCCCGCTCGATGGCGGCGGTCGTGAGCTGCATTTGCAGCCGGCCAACCGGCGTGTCCGCCTCCACGATGTCGCCAGCGTGGGCGATGAACTTCCCGTCGAGGAAATTGCACGCGCCGATGAACTGCGCGACGAACCGGGTTTTGGGCCGCTCGTAAAGCTCCTCCGGCGTGCCCAACTGCTCGACGCGCCCGGCGTTCATCACCGCGATGCGGTCGCTCATCGTCATCGCCTCGTCCTGGTCATGCGTGACGTGGATGAAGGTGATGCCGAGCCGCTGCTGGAGGTGGTGGAGTTCGAGCTGAAGCTCCTTGCGCAGCTTCAAGTCCAGCGCGCCGAGCGGCTCGTCCAGCAGCAGCACCTGCGGTTCGTTCACGATGGCGCGGGCGAGGGCCACGCGCTGCTTCTGCCCGCCGGACAACTCGCCCGGGTGCCGGCCCGCCAGCGGCATGATTTGCGTCAGCTCCATCACCGAGGTCACGCGCCGGACAATGTCGTGCGAGTCCAGGCGTTTCATGCGCAGGCCGAAGGCGATGTTCTCGGACACGCTCAGGTGCGGAAACAGCGCGTAGGACTGGAAGACCGTGTTGACGGGCCGCTTCCACGCGGGCAGCCGCAGCGCGGGCAGGCCGCCGATGCGCAGGTCGCCGCTGTCCGGCAGGTCCAGCCCGGCGATGATGCGCAGCAGCGTCGTCTTGCCGCAGCCCGAGGGGCCGAGCAGGGAGAAGAACTCGCCGCGCCGGACGCTGAGGCTCACGCCCCCGAGCGCCTCGACCTTGCCGAAGCGCCGGCTCAGGTGCTGGCACTCGACGGCCAGCGCCGAGGGGCCGGTGGTTTTGGTGTCAGCCGGTTGCAATGCGGATGTGTTAGCGAAAGCAACGCGGGATGACGAACCAAAATGTTACGGCGGGCACCTCGTCCCCGGTCGCAACGTTCAGGGTGCGCGCAAATCGCAGCCACCGCCAAGCGGGCCGAAGCCCGCGGCTACGGGAGCAGCGGCAGCAGCAGCCGGTTGGTGGGAATGCCCTGGAAGCGAACCTGCCAGCCAAGCCCGGACGAGCTGACCTGCTGCACGCTGCCATCGGACAAGGCGAAGTTGCCCGCGCCGGAATGCAGGTTGGTCGTCCATGACGTGCTGGTCGCGTTGGAGCCGGCGAGAAACAGCCGTCCGCCCAGGTTGAAACGGTTCGTCAGCAGATGACGGTCGCTGGCGAGGATGACGTTGGGCAAGGTCTCATCCGCGTCGAGTGAGGCGGTGTAGCTCACGGCGGAATTGCCCTTGGTGACGAGGCTGGCCGGGTTGGCCGCCGCGCCCATCCCGAACTCGCTCATCATGTTGTTATACCGGCCGCTGTCGGACGGGCAGATGAGAATCCTGGCGCTGCCCAGCTCGTTCGACATCGCCTGAAAGTGCAGCCATGCCTGCGTCACGTTGCCAAAGGCGAGCGAGTTGGTGATGAGGAAGGGAAACTTGTCATCGTTGTCGTTGGCGAAGACCTTGTAGGCGAGGCCGACCTGCTTGAGGTTGTTCGCGCACTTGATGCGCGTGGCCGAAGCGCCCCGGTGGCGCCCGGTGGCGGGAACCAGCGCGACGAAATACATCACCCCCACGGCCAGGAACAGCAGCAGCACCATCACGACGAAAAGCTCGGTCATGGTGAAAGCGCGTTTCCGCCGGGACATGAGGGTCAGTTTCATCTTGGTTGCTGTGAGACAGCATCGCCAATGCCGCCGGCCAAACCGGCCGTTTCAGCCCGATTGGCCGCGCGCTTCACAGCATCCTCACGCCTTCTGCGCGAACTTCACGCCGCACGATTGGCTTGCACTCGCCAGCCGCGGCGCGACTTAATCGCCGCATGAAATTCGGCATCTGCAACGAAATCTTCCAGGGCTGGAAAATCGAGGACACGTTCGCCTATGCGGCGAAGGCGGGCTACGACGCCGTCGAGATCGCGCCGTTCACCCTCGCCAACTACGTCACGGAGATCTCCGCCGCGGAGCGGGCGCGCATCCGGGAGGCGGCGGCGCGGGCGGGCGTCGCCATCTCCGGCATCCACTGGGTGCTCGTGAAGGCCGAGGGCATGTATCTCACCAGCCCGGACGCGGCGGTGCGCGCGAAGACGGCGCGTTACTTCTGCGACCTCGTGGACTGCTGCGCGGACTTCGGCGGCAAGATCATCGTGGTCGGCTCGCCCAAGCAGCGCAACGTGCTGGAGGGCGTCGGCTACGCGCAAGCATGGGAGTGGGCGACCGATGTGTTCCGCGACGCGGTGAAGCGCGCGGAGGACCGGGGCGTGACCATTTGCTTCGAGCCGCTCGCCCCGTCGGAGACGAACTTCATCAACACGGCGGCGGACGGCATCAAGTTCACCCGGCAGCTCAACTCGCCAAATTTCAAGATCATCCTCGACGTGAAGGCGATGTCGTCCGAATCCAAGTCCATCCCGCAGATCATCCGGGAGAGCAAGGGCGACTTCGCCTACTTCCATGCGAACGACGTGAACCTCAAAGGCCCCGGCTTCGGCAAGGTGGACTTCACCCCCATCGCCGCCGCGCTCAAGGAGGTCGGCTACGACGGCTACGTCTCGGTGGAGGTGTTCAACTTCGACGAAGGCCCGGAGGTCATCGCGACGAAGAGCATCGAGTATCTCAAGCGGGTGTTCGCCTGAGTGACGGGGCGCGGCCTTCAGGCTGCGGAAGCGTGTGTCAGTCCGTGCGGGTTTGAGCGCGAGTTTTGTTGCCTTGGCCCTCTGCGGCATGAATGCCGCGCGCCAGCTACTTCAGCTTCTCCATCACCGAGGACACGACTTGATAGATGCCTGCCGCCGCCATTGAAAACGCCGAAACCCACACGCCGGCGGTCCACGCGGTGCCTGGCTGCAACTCCGGCGGCGTGCGTTGGTGGCGGAAGTAAAGCGCCGCGCCCGCCAGGAACGGCAGCATGATGCCCTGCCCTATCGCGCCGACGAACACCAGCGTCACCGGCTTCTCCCACACCATGAACATCCCCACCGAGATCGCCGGCAGCAGGCAGACCCAGAGCTTGATGGCCTTCACGCGGTCCTCGGGCGTGTTGAGCTTGATGACCTTGAACAGCGCGAGGCCGTCCACCAGCAGCCGCGCGTTGGACGCCGTCGCCACGAAGGCTGTCGAGTAGAGCACGAAGAACGCGCCGATGAGGAACGCGTAGAAGCTCCATTGCCCGAAGCTCTCGCGATACATATGCGCCAGCGTGTCAATCAGCCCCTTGTCCGTGACCTTCAGCCCCTTCGCGTAGAGCACCGCCGCGCCCAGCAGGTAAAACGCCACCGTCGCCGTCGTGTAGATCACCATCGAGACCCACGCGTCCGTGCGCATCACGCGCATCCAGCCCTTCGCACGCTCCGTCCACGCCGGCGAGCCGTCGTTCACGCCCACGTTCACCGCGTAGCCCTTCTCCAGGCACCAATACGGATAGTAAATCAGCTCCGACGCGCCCACGCCGATGATCCCGAACGCGCCGAACGCCGTCATGAAGTTCTCCGGCAGCGAGAACGTGAAACCCTCCGCGATTTGCGCCCCGGAGATCGCGTAGGGCGACCATTGTAGCGACCCGACGGCGATGATCGTCGCGAGGGTGAACGCCACCACCATCGCCGTGGACGCGTTCTCCACCAATCGGTAGCGACCGATCGCGAGGAGCACGGCGCACGACGCCCCGACCGCGATGGCGATGAACTTCTTGTCCAAGCCCACGCCCGCCGAGGAAAACACTTCTGCGATGCCGCCGACGATCCCCGCGACTTGGAAGACGATGGCGACATACATCCCGAGCCACAGCCACAAGAGCCAGCTCACCACGAAGCGCGGGCCGGGGATGCTGTCCAGCGCCTCCAGCGTCGTCTTGCCCGTGGCGACGGCGTAGCGCCCCAGTTCGATCTGCACGAACACCTTGATCACGCAGCCCAGCACGATGAGCCACAGCAGCTTGAAGCCCGTCTCGCCCGCCAGCTTGGGCGTCACGATCAGCTCCCCTGAGCCGACGATGGAGGCAGTGAGGATCAGGCCCGGCCCGACGTGACGAAGGATCTGCGCCCAATGCGTCGGCGCGCTCTGCGGTGAGGCCATGCGCGGAGCGTAGGGGACGGCGGCTTGGGGTCAAGGCGCGGCTCCCGCAGCCCAACGCAAATCGCGCGCGGCCCAACGACCCGGGCCACTCGCCTTGATTGACCTTCCGCAGGTTCGCGTCAGATGCTCCGGCCATGAACCACCACGTCACCTCCTCCCGCCGTCGTTTCCTCCAGTCCGCCGCCGCGTTGGCCGCCGGTCCTTTGATCCTTCCCTCGCGCGTCTGGAGCGCCGAGACCAAGCCGAGCGGGCGCGTCACGTTGGCCTTCATCGGCATGGGCAAGCAGAACGCGGGGTTGCTGGGCCGCTTCATGGGCAAGCCGGAGGTTCAGGTCGTGGCCGTGTGCGACGTGGATGCCAGCCGGCGCGAGGCCGCGAAGAAAGTCGTGGAGGCGAACCACGCCAAGCGCGCGGACGCCGCCACGTTCAAGGGCTGCACGGCCTACAACGACTTCCGCGAGCTGCTCGCGCGCCCGGACATTGACGCCGTGGTCATCGCCACGCCGGACCACTGGCATGCGCTCATCAGCATCGCCGCCGCCAACGCGAAGAAGGACATTTACTGCGAGAAGCCGCTCTCGCAGTCCATCCACGAGGCGCGCGCGATGGTGAACGCCACGCGGCGCAACGGCCGTGTCTTCCAGGTCGGCTCGATGCAGCGCAGCTCGCGCGAGTTCCGCGTGGCGTGCGAGCTGGTGCGCAACGGAGTCATCGGCAAGATCCAGCGCGTGAACGCCGGCTTCGGCGGCCCGGCCAGGCCGTGTGACCTGCCGGAGGAGACGGCGGAGCCGGGCTTGGACTGGAACCTCTGGCTCGGGCCGGCGCCGCTGCGCGCCTACAACTCCGTGCTGAGTCCGCGCGGCGTCCACAACCATTTTCCGGCCTGGCGCAACTACCGCGAATACGGCGGCGGGGGCATCACGGACTGGGGTGCGCATCACCTCGACATCACGCACTGGGGCCTCGGCGTGGACGACAGCGGCCCGCTGGAACTCACCCCGCCCGCCGACGCCACCAAGGCCGGCGCGGGCGTCCGGATGCTTTACCCCAACGGCGTCGAAGTCACGCATGTCAGCGAGAACGGCGTGCACTTCTTCGGCACGGGTGGCGAGGTGTTCGTGAACCGGGGCAAGATCCGCGTCGTGGTCGGCGGCACGCAGAAGGCGAAGTCGCTGGCGAAGGAGGACCAGCCGCCGCTCGCGCAGCAGCTCGACGCGTTGGAGCGTGAATTCCTCGCCGACCCGAAGGTGAAGCTTTACCGCAGCACGGACCATTACGCGGATTTCCTCACCGCCATGCGCACCCGGAAGCCGCCCATCTGCGACGTCGAAGTCGGGGCGCGCACGGTGACGGGCTGCCATCTCCTGAGCTTGGCGTATTGGAACAGCGCGAAGCTGAAATGGGATGCGAAGCGGGAGCAGTTCACCGGCGGCACGGGCAACCCCAAGTGGCTCGACGTGACTTATCGCGGCCCGTGGAAGCTCGGGTGAGCGGTGACGGGGCGCGTCCGGCGGGGAATTTAGTTCGAGGCGCTGCTTGCGGTCGGACGAGCCGCTTCGCTAGCCTCGCGCCGATGTCGCAAGAATCCGCCCCGAAGCTCTTCGTCGAACTCCTGACCATCACCGATGCGCCCGATGCCCCTTCGCCCAATGCGGGCAACGTCGCCAAGGTGCATTACACCGGCTGGCTGACGAACGGGACCAAGTTCGACAGCTCGGTGGATCGGGGCGAGCCGTTCTCCTTCACCGTGGGCATGAACGAGGTCATCGCCGGGTGGGACATCGCCGTCCTGCGGATGCGCGTGGGCGACAAGGTGAAGCTGACGATTCCGCCCGAACTGGGCTATGGCGAGGGCGGCTATCCCGGAGCCATCCCGCCGAACGCCACGCTCATCTTCGAGGTGGAGCTGCTGGAAGTGCAGTGAGCCGGAGCACCGGTGTCCAACCGGCGGTTTATGCTGCTTTCGCTCTCCCGGTTTAGCCGGACCGATGCAGTTGCAATGGGAGCGCTCCCCTTCAACGCGGAGACGCAGTGACACCAAATGGTGAACTCGAACACAGGGTCCAAACTGCGTTCCTCCGCGTCCTCTGCGTCTCCGCGTTAAAGGGAACGCACTTCCAACTGCATCGTTCCGGCTAAGTTTGCCGACGCAGGTTGGACACCTGCGCTCCTACTTCGCGTAGCCCCGCCAAATCCACCGCATCGTGTCGGGCAGGATCGCGCCGCCCTGCTTGCCGCTGTGGCCGCCGTCGCCGAGGACGAAGTCACAGTCAATCTTGGCGAACTTGAGCGCGGCGAACATCTCCTTGTTCGAGAGCGGCCAGTTGCCGTGCAGGTTGTCGAGGTCATTGGAGCCGTCCTGGAGGAACACGCGGAGCGCGCGGCGCTGCTCGCGTAGCTTTTTCTCCGCGTCGGTGGCGGTCGCCGGCAGGTCCTTGGCCAGCGGGCGGATGAGGGCGGGATAGACGTGGCCGCCACGGATGTTCGTGAAGCTGCCGATGTGGCTGATGACCTTGCCGAAGGAGTTTGGCCTTTCCCAAGCCGCCGTGAACGCGCAGATGCCGCCGGAACTGATGCCCACCGTGCAACGCCCGGCGGGATCGGTCGTGAGCTTCCACTTCTTCTCCACTTCCGGCAGCAGTTCCTCCAGCAGGAATCGCGCGTAAGCATCGCCGAGCGAATCATACTCGAAGCTGCGGTTGCTGCGGGCCTTCTGCCCCGGCTCGGCCGGCGGCACGGAGCCGGGGTTGATGAAGACGCCGATGGTCACGGGCATTTCCTTCTTGTGGATGAGGTTGTCCATCACGACCGGCGCGCGGAAGGAGCCGTTGGTGCTCTGGTAGCCGCCGCCATCCTGGAAGACCATCAGCGCGGCGGGCTTGGCCGGGTGGTATTGCTTGGGCACATACACCCAGTAATCGCGCTCCGTGCCGGGGAAAAGCTTGGAGGATTTGAAAGTGAACTTCTCAATGGAGCCGGCGGGTGTGCCGGGCTGCGGCAGGGAGTCGGCCCCGAGCTTGTAGTCATCAGCGGCGCGGGCGGAGCCGGTGGCGAGGCCGAGAAGGGCGGCGAGGAAAAGGAGGCGGAATTGCATGGCGCGAAAATAGGTGGCCGGCGTGGCGGAAGGCAATGCGGATGTGGGCTGCGATTTGACAGCGCCCACGCGATGTGAGACTCCTTTGCCCAGCAGCCGAATCGCGGCCTCTTCCCGAAGCCGCGAGCGGGGAACCCAACGTCCGGGCAACCGGACCGGGGCGAACGGTGAAGTCACCGGGGCCACTTTCCAGGCCCAGCCCGACAGCTAACCTCGCAGGCATGGGAAAGGGCGAGCCTCTGGGCCGCAGGTCGCGGCACCCACGTTCACCCCGTTTAGGCAACCATGCCGTCCCGTCGCGGACGGACGGCGGGCGTTCACCGCGCCCCGCCGGACAGAACTGTGTGCGCGTATGAAGACTGACAACGTGAAGTGTCCCGAATGTGGAGCGGAGTCGCGCTACCGAACCACGACCAATTCCGGCAGCGGACATGGGCCGATGCTGTTGCCGGAGCTTGGACGCTCGTTTTGGAAACCCATCGCAAAGTTCCAAGTTGTCGTCTGCGCAGAGTGCGGCTTGACCCGTTTCTACGCGGAGCCGGACGCCCGGTTGAAGCTCCCCACGGCGGACGGCTGGCTCCCGATTTAATTCGTCCAGCGCCGTCACCATCGCCAAACTCCCCCCGCCGTCATGCAAAGCAACGACTCGGCCCGCCCCGCGCTTCCCGCCCTCACCATCGCCGCCCTCGGCGTGGTCTATGGCGACATCGGCACCAGCCCGCTCTACGCGATGAAGGAGTGCTTTCTGCCGGGCAGCTCGCACTCGGTGCCGCCCACGCCGGAGAACGTGCTGGGCGTGCTCTCGCTCATCTTCTGGTCCCTCGCCCTCATCGTGAGCGTGAAGTATCTGGCCTTCGTCATGCGCGCCAGCAACAAGGGCGAGGGCGGCATCCTCGCGCTGATGTCGCTGGCATTTCCCGACCGGGAAAAACCCCGTCGCGTGCGCGCCATTCTGATGGGCTGCGGCGTGTTCGGCGCGGCGCTGCTCTACGGCGATGGGATGATCACGCCGGCCATCTCGGTGTTAAGCGCGATTGAAGGTCTGAACGTGGCGACGACGGCCTTCGAGAACTTCATTCTGCCCATCACCGTGGCGGTGCTCGTCGGGTTGTTCAGCATCCAGCGGATTGGCACCGGCCGCGTCGGCGCGGTGTTCGGACCGGTGATGGTGGTGTGGTTCATCACGCTCACGGTGCTGGGCCTCAAGGGCATCCTGGAAAAGCCCGGCGTCATCGCGGCCATCAACCCATGGCACGGGCTGAACTTCCTGCTGACCGCCGGGCACCAGGGCTTCGTCGTTATCGGCTCCGTGTTCCTCGTTGTGACCGGTGGCGAGGCGCTTTACGCGGACATGGGGCACTTCGGCATCAAGCCCATTCGCCTCGCATGGTTCGGGCTGGTGCTGCCAGCGCTCTTCATCAACTACCTCGGCCAGGGCGCGTTGCTGCTGACCAATCCCGACGCGGCGGCGAATCCCTTCTACCTGCTCGCGCCGAAGTGGTCGCTCTACCCGCTGGTCGCGTTGTCCACGGCGGCGACGGTCATCGCGTCGCAGGCGCTCATCTCCGGCGCGTATTCGCTCACCATGCAGGCCATCCAGCTCGGCTACCTGCCGCGCATGCACATCCGCCACACGAGCCGCGACGAGCGCGGGCAAATTTACATGCCGCATGTGAACTGGGCGCTCATGCTCGCGTGCATCGGCCTGGTGCTCGGCTTCCGCTCCTCCACGAATCTCGCCGCCGCCTACGGCATTGCGGTGACGCTCACCATGCTCGTCACGACGATGCTCTTCTACTTCGCCGCGCGCCGGATGTGGGGCTGGACGCGTTTCAAGGCCGCCGGCGTGTGCTGCGTGTTCTTTGCGGTTGAGCTGGCCTTCTTCGGCTCCAACGCGCTGAAGATCGCGCACGGCGGCTGGTTCCCGCTCGTGGCGGGCGCGGGCATCTTCGCCATCATGGCGACGTGGAAGACCGGCCGCCGCCTCGTCTGGGAGCGCATCAAGGACGCCACGCTCCCGCGCGACCTCTTCATCGCCGACATCCAGGCCAACCCGCCGCAGCGCGTGCCGGGCACGGCGATTTTCATGGCCGGCAACCCGAACGGCACGCCCGTCGCATTGCTGCACAATCTCAAGCACAACAAAATCCTCCACGAGCGAAACATCCTGCTCACCATCGTGACCGAGGAGGAGGCGCATGTGCCCGAGGCCGAGCGCGTGCAGGTCGAACAACTGCCCGCCGGCTTCCAGCGTGTCGTGGGCCGCTACGGGTTCATGGAGGAGCCGAACATTTTGAAGCTGCTCGCCGATGCCTCGATCACCGGCGGGCCGATTGAAATCCCCAAGACGACGTTCTTCCTCAGCCGCGAGACCATCCTCGACACCGGGAAGGCTCCGTTGTGGCGCTGGCGCAAGTGGCTCTTCGCCGTGCTGGCCCGCAACGCGCAGACCGCCACGTCCTACTTCGGCCTGCCCGCGAACCGCGTCGTCGAGCTGGGGATGCAGGTGGAGATTTGAGGGCAGACAAGCTCCAAATCCAAGCTCCAAGTTCCAAAGAAGCTCCAAACACCAAGCACCAAACTCGACGCGCGCATTTGGAGTTTGGAACTTGGAGCTTATTTGGAGCTTGGGATTTGGAGCTTGGAACTTTGCGCTGTTTCCCCAGTTGAACTTCACCGCCCTTCCGTGAAACTCTCCGTCCGTCGCCGTGTCCTGATTCTATGTCCTCGCCTCCCAAACCCAAACGCCGCTCCGGCCTGCGGTGGTTCCTCGTCTTGCTGCTGCTCGGCGCGGCGGGCGGCGGCGGATGGTGGTGGTTCAACAAGAACAAGGTCGTCTTCATCACCGTCCAGACCGAGAAGGTCGCGCGCCGCAACCTCACCGAGGTCGTCGTGGCCACCGGGAAAATCCAGCCGGTCACGCTGGTCAAAATCAGCCCCGAGGTCAGCGGCGAAATCATTGACCTGCCCGTGAAGGAAGGTCAGCGCATCCTGAAAGGCGACCTGCTCCTCAAAATCAAACCCGATTTCTACATCGCCAACACCAACTCCGCCGACGCCAGCTTCAAGTCGTCCCAGGCGAATCTCACGCTCGCGCTCGCGAATCAGGAGAAAGCCCGGCTGGAGTTCGAGCGGAACAAGAAACTCTTCGACAGCAAGCTGCTTTCCGAATCGCAGTTCCTAGAAGCCAAGACCGCCTACGATGTCACGCAGGCGCAGGTGAAGTCCGCGCGGCACCAGACCGAGGTTGCCAAGGCCGCGCTGGACCGTTCGCTCGACGACCTAGCGAAGACGACGATTTACTCCCCGCTCGGCGGCACCATCAGCAAGCTCAACTCGCAGAAGGGCGAGCGCGTCGTCGGCACCGCCACGATGGCCGGCACCGACGTGATGACCATTGCCGACCTCGACGAGATGGAGGCGCGCGTGGACATCGGCGAGGTGGACGTGGTGCTCATCAAGGTCGGGCAGATTGCGCGGTTGGAACTGGACTCTTTCCGCGAGAAGAAGTTCGCCGGCGAGGTCACTGAGATTGCGAACACCGCGAAGGCGACCGGCCAGGGCACGCAGCAGGAGGCGACCAAGTTCGAGGTGCGCGTGCGCGTGAAGGACAAGGAGATTTTCCGTCCCGGCATGAGCGTGACCGCCGAGGTCGAGACACGCTACCGCACGAATGTCCTTTGCGTTCCCATCCAAAGCGTCACCACGCGCATGCCGAAGGGCGCGGCGGGCAAAGACGACAAGGCTGCGAAGTCCGGTGCGAAGGAAGCCTACGGCAACGGCGACAAGGGCGGTCCCGCCGGCAAGAAGAAGGACGAACCGCCCAAGCCCGTCGAGGTCATATTCCAGCACGACGGCGACTCCGTGAAGCAAGTCCCCGTCAAGCGCGGCATCAGCGACGACAGCTTCGTGGAAATCATCGAAGGCGTGACCGAGGGCGCGGAAGTCATCTCCGGCGGCTTCAAGGCCATCAATCGCGAGCTGGAGGACGGCAAGAAGGTGAAAGTGGACAACGAGAAGAAGCTGGCGGCGACGGATGGCAAATGAGGAGGCGCGTCACAAACCTTTCGGAGCAGCGTGTTGCGTGTTGCGTGTTGCGTGACTCAGTTCGAGCGCGTCCGGAGAAACTCACGCAACACGCAACACGCAGCACACTTTGGCCCGAAGTCGTCCCTGTCAGCTAGACGTTTCTTCCTCCCTGTGTCCCTCATCCGCCTCCAAAACATCTGGCGCAGCTACCAGATGGCCGCCGAGACGGTTCACGCGTTGCGCGGCGTCTCGCTCTCCATCGAGCGCGGCGAATACGTCGCCATCATGGGGCCGAGCGGCTCCGGCAAGTCCACGATGATGAACCTCCTCGGCTGCCTCGACACGCCCACCAGCGGCACCTACGAGTTGAACGGCACCGACGTGAGCGGCATGGACGACAACGAGCTGGCCGAAATCCGCAACCGCGAAATCGGCTTCGTCTTCCAGACCTTCAACCTCCTCGCACGCGCCACCGCGCTCCGCAATGTCGAGCTGCCGATGGTCTATGCCGGCGTCACGCCCGACGAGCGCCGCGAGAAGGCAATGGACGCGCTCACCGCCGTCGGCCTCGCCGACCGCGTGGACCACCGGCCCAACGAACTTTCGGGCGGCCAGCGCCAGCGCGTCGCCGTGGCCCGCGCGCTGGTGAACACCCCGTCCATCCTTCTCGCCGACGAGCCGACCGGCAACCTCGACTCCAAGACCGGTGTGGAAATCCTCGGCCTCTTCGACCAGCTCGCGAGCAAGGGCAACACCATCATCGTCGTCACGCACGAGGAGAAGGTCGCGCTCCACTCCCGCCGCATCGTGCGGATTCTGGATGGGAACATCGCAAGTGATGAACCGGTGAAGCGGAATGAACAATAGCGAATGAAAGGCTAACGAGGCACGTTCATGGAACCCTGGCAGGATCTCTACACTTCAAGCCAAGCGGACGAAAAGCTCTTGATCGGGTTCGTGTGTCTTGAGCCAGCTTGGGACAGAGCGATTGTCATGACCAGAGAGGGAAATCAGTTGCTCGTTACCCGATTCGAAAGGAAGTGGATTTCCGGCAAGACCTACAACCGCCACAAACGCTTTCGAACGAACCCGAGCCTTATGGATTCCGTTTGTGCGGCGTTCGTCGAGTTGGGCGCGTCAGAGCTTTCTGGCGCAAACACTCCCGGAAAGTGGATAGATGGGGCGTGGCTAGAAATCGGATGGAAGCACAGGCTTTATGGCAACCACGAGGCCTCGCTCATGATGCCCCATCGAGCCAAAGACGTGCGCGTTCGAAATGTAGGGAAACTGGCAGAATCTCTTTGGGCAAAATCGTCTCTCCGGCTCCGGTTTGAAGCTCTGCTTAGTCGGCTTCGGTCCCAAAAGCCTAGAGGTGCAACCGCGCCATGAACTTCCTCTCCGAGCTTCGCGAGGGCCTGCTCATCGCGTGGGATTCGCTCCGGGCGAACAAGCTCCGCTCCGCCCTCACCACGCTCGGCATCGTCATCGGCATCGTGACCGTCACGCTCATGGGCACGGCCTTGGCGGGCTTGAACGCCGCGTTCATCAAGAGCATCTCCGCCATCGGCACGGACGTTTTCTTCGTCGCGCCGTGGCAGTGGTTCAGCGACGAGCCGTGGTGGAAGATGCGCAACCGCCGCCCCATCCTCCTCAGCGACGCCCGCGCTCTCATCCGCCAGACCACGTTCGCGCGCGCGACCTCGATTGACGTGAACCGCCGCATGACCGTGCGCTATCGCGACCTCTCCGCGACCGGCGTCACCGTCAACGGCACCACCGAGGGTGGCGCGGAAGTTGGTGGGTTGGTGCTGAAGGAAGGCCGTTTCCTCTCGGCGGCGGAGGTGGACGGCGGGCGTCCGATCTGCGTCATCGGCTCGGACCTCGCGGCGAACTTCTTCCCGTTCGAGTCGCCGCTCGGGAAGAAAGTCCGCATCGAGGGCAGCAACCTCGAAATCATCGGCGTGCTGGAGAAACGCGGGAAGTTCCTTGGCATGGAGAGCCTCGACAACCAGGTGCTCGTTCCCGTCACGAAGCTGGTTTCCGACCTCATCGCCTATCGCCCGCCGGTCATGGTGCGCATCAAGGTCCGCGACTTGAAGGAGATGGACGAGGCGCGCGAGGAGATCCGCGGCATCATGCGCAAAATCCGCCGCCTCGCGCCCGGCGACCCCGACGACTTTGCCATCAACGAGCAGGGTGCGTTCATCAAGACCTTCGAGCGCATGAACACCGTGCTCGCGAGCGCGGGGCTGTTCATCACCAGCCTGTCGCTCTTCGTCGGTGGCATCGGCATCATGAACATCATGTTCGTGACCGTCGCCGAGCGGACGCGCGAAATCGGCATCCGCAAGGCCATCGGCGCGAAGCGCCGCGCCATCCTCACGCAGTTCCTCGTCGAGGCGGCGATGATCTGCCTGCTGGGCGGCCTCATCGGCCTCGCCATCGCCTATCCCATCACGCTCGTCATGGACCGCTTCATGCCCGCCGTGCTTTCCGCGACGCTCGTGGGCATCGCTCTGCTTGTGTCGGTGGCAACGGGCGTCATCGCGGGCTTTCTCCCAGCGTGGCGGGCGTCGAAGTTAAACCCGGTGGATGCGCTCCGAGCTGAATGAAGACGAGCAGGATTAAGATTAGGCTTAGGAGCACGAGAATCCTTCGTGCTCGTAATCTTAATCCTACTCTTGCTCCTCTTTTTCCTCACCACGAAGGCCCACGATGACCCCCCGCCCTCGCCCCTCCGCCTTCACCCTCCTCCGCGCCGAGGTGGTGGAGAGCTTCGTCATGGCGATGGCCGCGCTCGCGTCGCACAAGCTCCGCTCCGCGCTCACGCTGGTCGGCGTCACCGTCGGCGTGTTCAGCATCATCCTCGTGATGACTGTCATGCGCGGCCTCCAGCAGAACATCGAGAGCGAGTTGAGCGGGCTGGGCGCGAACACCTTCACCATCGAGAAATGGCCGGCGATGAACTTCGAGGGGCCGTCCGGCTGGGAGAAGTTTCGCCGCCGTAAGAACTTCACCCTGCAGATGTGGTATGCGCTCCGCGACCAGGCCACACGCGCCCGCAGCGTCGCGGCGGAGACGTGGGTGGCGAACGGCGAGATGGCCTCGCGCTTCCAGACGACCAATCCCGATGTTGGCTGCATCGCCGCGACGCCCGAGGCCTTCCTCGCGCGCAACTGGATTGTCGAGGACGGCCGCGCGCTGCTGCCCGGCGA
The DNA here is from genome assembly GCA_009773355.1 of Limisphaerales bacterium. GTDB lineage: Bacteria > Verrucomicrobiota > Verrucomicrobiia > Limisphaerales > SXTU01 > SXTU01. Next base: position 97,990 of record WRPG01000008.1, on the reverse strand, counting down.
TCTCGACAGCTCGCGCAACGTCTGCGTGATGGGCAACACCGTGATGAAGAAACTTTTTCCGCAAGGCTCACCGCTCGGGGAGAGCATCAAGTTCATGGGCGTGAACTACCAGGTGATCGGCTACCTCGAACCCAAGGGCGGCTTTGGCGGGCAAGCGCAGGACAACTTCATCATCATCCCCATCACCACCGGCCTCAACCGCTTCGGCGGCGCGCAGTGGCGCAGCCTCGCCCTCTACGTGCAGGCCCACGGCCAGGGCGAGATGGAGGAAACCGTCGAGCAGGTGCGCGGCGTCCTGCGCAAGGTCCGCAAGGTCCCGCCCGGCGAGGCCGACGACTTTGAGATTTCCTCGAACGACTCCCTCATCGCGCAGTTCCGTGACCTCACCCTCGCCGTGCGCGCGGGTTTGGCCGTCGTCAGCAGCATCGCGCTGCTGGCCGCCGGCGTGGGCATCATGAACATCATGCTCGTCTCCGTGACCGAGCGGACGCGCGAGATCGGCATCCGCCGCGCGATCGGCGCGAAGAAACGGAACATCCTCACGCAGTTCATCATGGAAGCCGTCGTCATCTGCGAAGTCGGCGGCCTCATCGGCGTCGCGCTGGGCATCGCGGGTGGAAACCTCGGCGCGCATCTGATGAAGCTCCCGCCCGTCTTCCCGGTGGACTGGGCCATCATCGGCCTGGGCATCTGCTCCGTCGTGGGCATCGTCTTCGGCACCTACCCCGCCATCAAGGCCGCGAATCTCGACCCGGTAGAGTCGCTGCGGTATGAGTGAGCCGGTTACTCAGGCCAAAACTGATCAATCTCAATTTTGGGCCGATGCGAAAGAATCTCCGCATATCTTGCTGTCCTCTGAAGCCGTTGAAACTCCTCGAGGATCTCCGGTCGGGTTGTTGTCCTCATTTCAAGCGTCAATGCAGCCAAGACGTAGGCTCCATCATCGCTGTGCGTCAAACAGGGCCACGAGACCCCGCCACGAAGCGGGCATCCTTTCCACCGCGCGACCCAAAAGTAGTAAGGGAGTCCATTTCGCTTCGCTATGTCTCGCTTTGGGTGGACGCACACTATTCCTGAACTGTTCCGCGAAGACATTCTTCCTTCAGGGGAAAGCTGAGGCACCGGACCGAGCGCCTCGTTCATCTTCAAGGTGTAGGCGACAGCTTTCTTCTTGATGCTCTGCTTGTCTTGATCGCGCGCGTAGGAGAAGACGACTGACTTTCGGCGGAACAGGTTCGGGTGGCGAAATACGAAACACTTGGAAGAAACATTGTCGGTTAGGTGTTCCGGTAGTTCACGTTTCGGGCCCATGCGCGGAAATTATCAGCCGTTTCGGAGGAAAGGAAGCAAGAGTGATTCGCCCCAGGGAAAGCTCCGTCCAACGCAGGCAACCAAACCTGACCCGCATCGCTCGCTGCCATGAAATTCTCCTGCTCCGCCGTCCTTGCCCTGCTCGCCGCGTGCTGGCCGGGCGCGAACGCTCCCGCCGCCGAGAAACCTGCCGACCTCGTCATGCTCAATGGCAAGGTGCTCACGATGGACGCCGCGTCGCGCCGGGTCGCTGCCGTCGCGATTCGGGATGGAGCGCTTGTGGCGGTCGGCTCGAATGACGAGGCGCGCAAGTTCATCGGCGCTGGGACGCGGGTGATTGATGCGAAGGGCCGGATGGTGGTGCCGGGGTTGATTGAGACGCACGTCCACGCGACTGGCGCGGCGCGGGGTGAGGTGAATCAGCCCTTCGTCCAGCTTGGTTCCATCGGCGAGATTCAGGACTGGGTCCGCCGCAAAGTTGCCGCCAGCGCGCCGGGCGCCTGGATTCAGTTGCCGCGCGTGGACGTGACGCGCATCCGCGAGCGCCGCCTGCCGAACCGCGCTGACCTTGACGCCGCCGCGCCCGATCATCCCGCCGTCTTCACCTGGCAATACGCGAACCGGCAGGTGCAGGTGCTCAACTCCACCGCCCTCCGCATCGCGGGCATCACGAAGGACACGAAGCCGCCGGGAAACGGCAAGATTCACTTCGGCACTGACGGTTCGCCGACGGGCATGATGGAGAACTGCGGCGCGCTGACCGTGAAGTTCATGCCGTCTCGCACCGTGCCAGAGGACAAGTATCACGACTCGCTCGTGAAGCTGCTGCACAACTACAACGAGGTGGGCATCACCAGCATTTTCGAGCGCAACTCGAACGTGGACGGCTTCCGCACTTACGAGAAGCTCAAGGCGGCGGGCCGGCTCACCACGCGCGTGACCGTCACCATCGGCCTCGGCACGGACGGCACGGTGGAGGGCACGGAGAAGGCCATCCGCAACATCCCGTTCAAGACCGGCGACGGCGACGACTGGGTGCGCGTCGGCCCGCTCAAGGTCGGCGTGGACGGCGGCGCGCTCTACGGCACCGCGTTCATGCGCGAGCCGTATCCGAAGTCCTCGCACGCGCTCTACGGCATCACGGACCCGGCGTATCGCGGCGACCTGCGCATCACCGGGGACAAGCTCAAGAACATCATCCGCACCGGCCACCGGCTCGGTTGGCAGATGTCGTCGCACGTCACCGGCGACGCGGGCGTGGACGCGGTGCTCGACGCAGTCGAGGCCTCGAACGCCGACAGCCCGGTTGCGCCGCGCCGCTACACACTCATCCACGCCTACTTCCCGCACGAGGAGACGGCGAAGCGCGCCGCCCGCCTCGGCGTGTGCGTGGACACGCAGCCGGCGTGGTATTTCAAAGACGGCGACACGCTGGCCGACGCGCTCGGGAGCGACCGACTCGCCGGCTTCATCGGCGTGCAGACCTGGCAGCGCGCAGGCGTGAAGGTGGCGCTGAACTCCGATCACATGCAGGGCTTCGGCCCGGACACCGCGCTCAACCCCTTCAACCCCTTCCTCGCGATGCAGATCGCCGTCACGCGCAAGACCCAGGGCGGACAGGTCTTTGGCTCAGACCAGCGCGTCACCCGCGAGGAGGCGCTGCGCATGGTCACGCGCGACGCCGCCTGGCTGAGTTTCGACGAGGCGCGCAAAGGCTCCATCGAGGTCGGCAAGCTCGGCGACCTCGCGATTCTGACTGACGACCTGCTCACCTGCGCCGAGGACAAGATGAAGGACATCCGCGCCGCTGTGACGGTGGTCGGCGGCAAGGTGGTGCAGGAGCGCACGGCGAAGTGAGCGAGATTCGCGACGGGCTGAGAAATGTTGCGAATGTGCTTTGGTTGCCGGCTGCGGGCTGATACTTTGGCCTTCCAATGCCAATCCAGCAGAAGAGCCAGAAGTCCGAAAAGCCCGCCATCACCTTTGAGACCGGCCAGATTTGGGAGATGGCTGCCTCCAACCTCCGCATTGGCCTGATCGGGAAGACGCTGGTGCACTACAAGCACTACCGTGGCACCTCGCCGCGCGCGTCCGTGTCCCTCGCCAACAAGGGCGAGCTGGCGCAGTTCCTCATCAAGAACAAGGCCGTCCTCGCCCCGCCGGTGGCGAAGTAGTTCTCCCCCGTTCGGCGGCCGGTCACCTCCCCGGCACGCGGCGTCATGCCGCTTCCATGTGCGGAAACCGTCGTCCGGCGTTGCCTCAGGCGCGTTCGGCGCTCGAAGCGGCATCAACCGAGAGGGCAACGGAAATGCGCCCGCGTCTTTGGGTGCGGCGGTCCCCCGCAGCTTTTTCCCCTGGCCACCCCGCCAATGCGACAGCGGCTGGCACGATGAGTTTCGGCTTGGAACGAAGGTCGGTTCCGCTACCGTCGCGCGTCGGCTGGCGCACCGCCCGCCGGACTAGCTATGGCGAACCCGCTCCCTTCTCCCGCCGCCGCGCCGCCGGTGCAAAACGGACGCGCGGCGTTTCTGGCCCTGCTCGCGGCGCTCACCGGCATCCTGGCGTTTCTCTTCGCGAAAAGTTTCCTGCCGGAATACATCGTCTTCGCCAACGACGGCCCGCTGGGCCTGACCAGCGCCGCCGCCAGCCGAATGCCGGACGCGATGTTCGGCCTGTGGGCGGACTTGAACTGGGTGGGCAACGAGGGCGTCGCCCCCGCGCCCAGCCTTTCCAACCTGCTCGCCATCGTCCTCAGCCCGGTGGCGATGGCGAAGGTCATCGTGCCGCTGTCACTCCTGCTGCTGGGCTGCGCGGCGTGGGTGTTCTTCCGGCAATGCGGGTTCGCGCCGTGGGTCTGCACCGTGGGCGGCCTCGCGGCGGGCTTGAACGGCGACCGCTTCTCGGTCGCGGCGTGGGGACTCTCGATGTGGGTGATGGCGATGGCGGCGGTGTTCCTGGCCCTGGCGGCGGTGCTGGCGGCCACGCGCCGGCGCGGGCTGGTGTTCACCGCGCTGGCCGGCTTCGCCACCGGCCTGGGGGTGATGGAGGGTTTTGACACCGGGGCCTTGTTCAGCCTGGTCGTGGCCGCCTTCGCGGTCTTTCTCACCTGGACCGTCAGCCAGGCCGCGCCCGCGCTGCGCCTCGCCCAAGGCGTGGGGCGCATCGCGTTGGTGGCTACCTGCGCCGCGTTCATCGCCACCTACACGCTCGGCACGCTCATCAGCACGCAGGTCAAGGGCGTCGCCGACATGGGGCAGGACAAGGAATCCCGCGACCGCCGCTATGAAGGCGCAACCATCTGGAGCCTGCCCAAGATCGAGGCGCTGCGCGTGCTGATCCCGGGCTTGTTCGGCTACCGCATGGCCGCGCAGGACGGCAGCGTTTACTGGGGCACGGTCGGGCAGAACCCGGGCTACGAGCAAATCAAACAGGCGGCGGAGCGGGGCGATCCGCAGATGAAGGCCGCGCTTGCGAACCCCGGCTTGCACCGCCACTCCGGCTCCGGCGAATACGGCGGCGTGCTTGTGGTGCTCCTCGCCGCCTGGGCCATCGCGCAGGCAAGCCGCAAGCAAGGCGCGTTCACCGACACCGAGCGCAAGCTGGTCTGGTTCTGGGCCGGCATCGCGCTGGTCTCCCTGCTCTTCGCCTTCGGCAAATACGCGCCGTTCTACAAGCTGTTTTACTCGCTGCCCTACGCCTCGACCATCCGCAACCCGGTGAAGTTCATGCATCCGTTTCACCTCGCGCTGCTGGCGCTCTTCGGCTACGGGCTGCACGCGCTGGCGAGGCAGTTCGTGAAGCCCACCGCCCCGGCCACCAGCCCGTTGGCCGAGCAGGTGAAGGGCTGGTGGGACACTGTGCGGGGCTTCGAGCGGTCCTGGACCATCGGGACGGGGCTGCTGGTCGCCGCCAGCCTCGCCGGGTTGCTGCTCTACAGCTCGGCGCGCAAGGAGCTGGAGAAGCACCTGGTCTCCGTCGCCTTCAGCGAGGACACGGCAAAGAGCATCGCGTCCCACAGCATCGGCGAAGTTGGCGTGTTCGTGCTCTTCCTCGCCCTCTCCGCCGGGGCCGTGGTGGTGGCGTTGAGCGGCTACTGGTCCGGGGCGCGCGCGCGCTGGGCGGGCGTGACCCTCGGGCTGCTGCTCGCCCTGGACCTCGCCCGCGCGAACGCGCCGTGGATCGTCTATTGGAACTACCCGGAGAAATACGCCTCCAACCCCATCATCGAACTGCTGAAGCGATCACCGCACGAAGGGCGCGTCCAGGCGTTGCCGTTCCAGTTGGGCCAGCAGTTCGGCATCTTCCAGCAGCTCTACGGGGCGGAGTGGACCCAGCACCTCTTCCTCTACAACAACATCCAGACCCTCGACATCACCCAGGAGCCGCGCCCAACGGCGGAAAATCAAGCCTACCGCAACACCCTGTCGGGCCGCACCCAGACCCTGGCCCGGCTCTGGGAACTGACGAACACCCGTTATCTCTTCGGCCTCAACCAGCCGAACGTCCTCAACGAGCTTTCGCACAATCTCGACGCGGATCGCCAGCGCTTCCGCATCCACACCGCGTTCGACCTCGCCCCCAAGCCCGGCGTCACGAACCCCACCACCCTGGACCAGGTCACCGTCGTCACCAACGGCCCCGGCCAGCTCGCCCTCATCGAGTTCACCGGCGCGCTGCCGCGCGCGAAACTCTTCACCCACTGGCTCGCCACCACCAACGACGCCGAAGTCCTCAGCCTGCTCACCAACGCGACTTTCAACCCGCACCAGAGCGTCATCGTCTCCGCCCAACTGCCCGCCCCGACCAATGCCGCCGCAACCAATGCCGGTGACGTGAAGTTTCTTTCCTACGCCCCCAAGCTCGTCCGGCTCGAAGCCAACGCCGCCGCTCCGTCCATCCTGCTCCTCAACGACAAGTACGCACCCAACTGGAAAGTCGCCGTGGACGGCCAGCCCGCGACCCTGCTGCGCTGCAATTATCTCATGCGCGGCGTGCAGGTGCCGCCCGGCAAGCACGAGATCGTGTTCCGCTACGAGCCGCCCATCACCGGCCTCTACGTGACCACGGCGGCCGGCGTCATCGCCTTCCTCCTGCTCGGCCTCGTGCTTTTCACCCGTCACGCCGACGGCGCGCCGCCCGTGGCGAAGCCCGCCGCTCCGCCGCCCGCGAAGTAGCACTCGACGCCAGCCGGCGAATCCGGCAGAAACGCCGCGTGTGAAAAAGCCCGCCCCGCTCTCCCTCGTCCGCCGCGCTCCGCCGCGCCTGCGCAAGGAGATCGAGTGCGTCCTCATCAGCCGCACCCAAATCCACCGCCGCGTCCGCGAGCTGGCCAAGCGGATTGAACACGACTTCGCCGGCCGCGATCTCGTCGTCGTCTCGCTGCTCAACGGCACGGTGATGTTTCTCGCCGACCTCATCCGCAGCCTGAACCTGCCGCTGCGCCTGGACTTCATGGGCGTCTCCAGCTACGGCAGCGGCACCGTCTCGCGCGAGCTGGTCTTCACCAAGGAGCTTCGCCTCGACGTCCGCGGGCGCGACGTGCTGCTCGTGGACGACATCCTCGACACTGGCAAGACGCTCACCGCTGTCATCGCCAAGCTCCAGCAGCTCCAGCCCCGGCAGATCAAGACCTGCGTGCTGCTCAACAAGCCCGCCCGCCGCGTTGAGGACGTGCAGGCCGACTACGCCGGCTTCGAGATCCCCGACCTCTTCGTCGTCGGCTACGGCCTCGACTACGCGGAGCGCTACCGGAACCTGCCGTTCGTGGGCGTGCTCAAGCCGGAGATGTATGGGAAGTAAAACGTAATGCGTAAGACGTAACCTGAACCCACGGCCCTTACGTTTTACGCGTTACGCATTACGTCTCCATGACCATCCGCATCCAATTCTGGTCCTACTTCAAGGAACTGGCCGGCTGCGCGCAGGCCAGCGAGGAACTGCCGGCGGGCGCGACGATTGGCGACTTGCTCCAACGCCTTCACGCCCGCTTCCCCAAGCTCGTGACGATGCAGAACTCCACCCTCATCGCCGTCGGCGTCGAGTATCAGAACCGCGACCATGTGCTCAAGGACGGCGACGAAGTCAGCCTGTTTCCACCGGTCCAGGGCGGCTGATCGCCCACTGAGAACTGAACACTGATTACTGATCACTTGCACCGCTCCCTCACCATCTCCCCCGACCCGATTGATGAGTCTGCCCTCGTCGCCGCCCGGCGCATGACCAGCGGCATGGGTGCGGCGGTGTATTTCAGCGGCGTGGTGCGCGGCAGCGAGGATGCGCAGCCCATCTCGGCTATCGAATACGAGTGCTTCCGCCCGATGGCCGAGCACCAGTTCCATCAGCTCTTCGACGAGTTGGAGCGCCGCTGGCCGGTGGAGTCCGTCCGACTGGTCCACCGCATCGGCGTGGTGCAGGTCAACGAGCAGTCGCTGTGGGTGGAGGTCGTCGCGCCGCACCGGGGCGAGGCCTTCGTCGCGTGCCAGTGGCTCATTGACGAGATGAAGCGCGTCGTCCCGATTTGGAAGAAGCCGCAGCCGTGAAGCCGCTGTCGCAGGCACTCTCGCCTGCCACCGTTCAGCCGCGCTTCACCTTGCCGACAAAGCGTGCGATGCGGTCGGTGGCGACCTGAATCTGGTCAATCGCCGTGGCGAAGCAGCAGCGCAGGTAGCCTTCACCGCTCGGACCGAACGCGCCGCCGGGCACACACGCGACCTTTTCCTCCTGGAGCAGCCGGAAGGCAAAGTCCTTCGAGCCGAGGCCGGTGCTTCGGATGCACGGGAAGGCGTAGAAGCTGCCGCGCGGCAGGTGACACGGCAGGCCGATGTCGTTGAAGGCCTTCACGATGAAGTTGCGCCGCAGCTTGTATTGCTCGCGCATTTCGGCGGTGTCCGGCTCGCCGTGCTCGATGGCCTCGATGGCCGCCTCCTGGCTGATGATGCTGGCGCAGAGCATCGAGTATTGGTGGATCTTCATCATCGCCTCGATCAGCTCCGCCGGGCCGCACGCGTAGCCGATGCGGAAGCCGGTCATCGCATACGCCTTCGAGAAGCCATGCAGGAAGATGGTGCGCTCGATCATGCCCGGCAGCGACGCGATGGAGACGTGCTCGCCCTCGAAGGTCAGCTCGCTGTAAATCTCGTCGGTGAGCACCACGAGATTGTGGCGCTGCACCACGGCGGCGATCTTCTCCAACTCGGCACGCGTCATCGTGCCGCCGGTCGGGTTCGTCGGGAAGTTGAGCATCAGCGCCTTGGTTTTGGGCGTGATGGCCTGCTCAATCGCCTCGGCGCGGACGGCGAAGTCGTCCTCCGCCTTGCAACTCACCGCGACGGGAACGCCGTGGGCCATCGCGATGCTGGGCGAATAGCTCACGTAGCACGGCTCGTGGTAGATGACCTCGTCGCCGGGATTGATGAGCGCGCGCAGGGCGATGTCCAGCGCCTCGCTCACGCCGACGGCGATGAGGATTTGCGTCTTCGGATCGTAGCGGACACCGAAGCGCGGCGCGAGATGCGCGGCGATGGCCTCGCGGAGCTTGAGCAGGCCGAGGTTCGAGGTGTAGGTCGTCTTGCCGCGTTCGAGCGCGTAGATGGCGGCCTCGCGGATGTGCCAGGGCGTGACGAAGTCCGGCTCGCCCACGCCAAGGGAGATCACGTCCTTCTGGCTCTGGACGATGTCGAAAAACTCACGGATGCCCGAGCGTGGGATGCCGGCCACGCTGCGGGCGATGAAAGCCTGGGGTTGAAACGGAGTTGCCATGACGTTCGCAGGCGCGAGACTCAAGCGGAAGCCGGCGGGTTTGGAAACACCAAAAGCGTGCGGCGGGCTTCACCGCCTGACGCGCGTCTGGCTGGCGGAGAAGATTTGCAGCATCTGCCCCACGTCGGAATGCTTGATGTAGTTGGTGGGAATCTGGAAGAGCGCGGCGGCACCGGCGAGGGCTGCGGGCGTGCGCGCGTCGGCGAGGCTCTGCAGGGAGCGAAAGCGGACGGTGATCAAGGTGTCGCCGACATCGAACTGGACCTGCGCAAGCTGGGGCGTGGCGGCGGCAGTCTGCCATAGCCGGGCCTGACGCTTTTCCCCGTTGATGTAGGTGAGCGTGCCGAGGAACTTCTCCATGCCGGTCGCGGGGTCTTTGCCCAGCGAGACTTTCTCCAGCCGGATGAGGGCGGGGATGTCCTCGTCAGGAAGCTGCTGGGTGATGAACGCCTTGGCGTCGGGAAAAAGCTGGTGCGTGAGCCTGAAATTGACGGCGGACATGGTGAGCGTGACGACGCGGTTGATGCCAGCGGCGCGCAACGCGGTGAACGGCCCGTTGGATTCGATGCTCACCGGGACCGAACCAAGGTCCAGTTCCGTCCGGACACGTCCCTCCATCATGTGGAACATCAACGGCAGACGGGTCACTTCGACCTTGCTGCCATTGGTGACGCTCAACTCGAACTCGCCCGCCGCCGTGACCGCCTTGAGGTCCGCCAGCAACCGGGCCAGCGCGGTGTCGAGATTGAACGACCTCGGCTGCACGCGGATGGACTGCGGCGGCAAGGATGGCGCGGCCGGGGCCGGCAGAAAAGGATTTGCCGCTGGCTGGGGCTGGGGGCGCGCGGGCACCCCCGTCCGCGCTGGGGTGTCAGTGCGCTTGAAGCTGGTCTGCGCGGTGGCCGCAAGTGCGCTGACGCACAATCCAACGAGCAGTGCGGGCAAGTGACTTTTCATGTGGCGCTGGTCTGCTGCCAGCTTGGCGCAGCGTAACCAATACCCCGATGACAGCCAGCAGGAATTTCCGTCTGTCAGCGCCTCCCCGCCGTCACCGCCTACAGCCGGACAGGGATTCCCCGGCCGGCCAGGTGGCGCTTCACGTCGCCCACGGTGTGGGTGCCGAAGTGGAAAATGCTCGCGGCCAGCACGGCATCGGCGCGGCCCTCGAGGAGCACGTCCGCCATGTGCTTCAGGCTGCCCGCGCCACCGCTGGCAACCACCGGCACCCCGACCGACTCGCTCACACGGCGGGTGATGACGAGGTCGAAGCCCGCCTTGGTGCCGTCCGCGTCAATGGAATTGAGGACGATTTCTCCCGCGCCGAGGGCAACGGCGCGCTTTGCCCACTCGACCGCTTCGAGACCGGTCGCCTGCCGCCCGCCCTTCGCGAAGACTTCCCAGCGGTCGGGCGCGACCTGCTTGCAGTCAATCGAGACGACGATGCATTGGCTGCCGAACTTCTCCGCGCCCTGCCGGATGAGGTCCGGCGTCGCGAGCGCCGAGGAGTTGATGCTCACCTTGTCCGCGCCGGCGCGCAGCATCGTCTGCATGTCTTCCAACACGCGGATGCCACCACCGACGGTGAGCGGCATGAAGCACTGGTCCGCCGCGCGCTCAATCACGTCCACCATGCTCGCGCGCCCGTGCGCGCTGGCCGTGATGTCGAAGAACACCATCTCGTCCGCGCCCTGGTCGTTGTAGCGCACCGCCAGTTCGACCGGGTCGCCGACGTTGCGCAGGCCGCCCGCCTCCGCGCGCCCGAACTGCACGCCGCGCGTGACCTGTCCGTCGTGGACGTCGAGGCACGGGATGACGCGTTTGGCGAGCATTGCTGGAAGACGGAGTGATGGAGTGGTGGAGCATTGGAGTGAAGCCGGGAGCACGAACACTGCTCCACCACTCCATCACTCCAGCACTCCGTTCGATTGCGGCGGGCTACTTGCCGACGGCGAACTTGCCGTCGGTGTTCTTGATGCTCTTGTCCGAGTAAAGCAGCGTGCTCAGGGAGTTCAGGGGATTCTTGGCCGTGAACTTATAGCCGAGCTTCAACACTGCCTGTAGCAGTTCCGTCCGCGACAGGGGCTTGGCCGCGAGCGCTTTCACGACGGCCTCCTTCATGGACATCTCGTTCTTCGCGCGCTTGCCCCGGCGACGGACTCCCGGCTTTGGACCGGGTTTGGCGGCGACGGCAGGGGCCTTGCCTTCCAGCGCGGCATTGATGGCCGCGAGCCGGGCTTCGAGGGCGGTCTTTTCGTTGGCGAGCGCCTCACGCAAGGCAACGTATTTGTTCACATCGGTCAGTTTCATGCGCTTCCTATATGGCGTTGCCGTTCGACTGGCAAGCCGTCTCACACGCCGTCCACTTGACACTCCCTCCGCCAATCCCCATTTTCGCCTGCCTGAGCGGGACGTTCTCCCGCTGACCGCAACATTTTTATGAGCCACAACCTGTTCAACACGCTTCAATCCTTCGACCTCGGCAATGGCAAGCAGGGCCAGTTCTACTCGCTCCCCGCGCTGGAAGCCGCCGGTGTTGGCCCCATCTCGCGCCTGCCCGTGAGCGTCCGCATCGTGCTGGAATCCGTGCTTCGCAACTACGACGAAAAGAAGGTCAGCGAGGCGAACGTCAAGGAACTCGCGAACTGGAAGCCGAACGAGACGCGCACCGCCGAAATTCCCTTCGTCGTTGCGCGCATCGTGTTGCAGGATTTCACTGGCGTGCCGCTGCTCGTGGACCTCGCGGCGATGCGTTCGGCTGTGGCCAAGCTCGGCAAGAATCCCAAGATCATCGAGCCGCTCGTGCCGGTGGACCTCGTCGTCGATCACTCGGTGCAAGTGGATGCGGCGGGCTCGGCGGATTCCTTCACGAAGAACCTTGAGATTGAGTTTCAGCGCAACCGCGAGCGCTACCAGTTTTTGAAATGGGGCATGCAGGCGTTCGACACGTTCAAGGTCGTCCCGCCCGGCATCGGCATCGTGCATCAGGTGAATCTCGAATACCTCGCCAAGGGCTTGCTCTCCGCCGGCGGCGTTTATTATCCCGACACGCTGGTCGGCACGGACTCGCACACCACGATGATCAACGGCCTCGGTATCGTCGGCTGGGGCGTGGGCGGCATCGAGGCCGAAGCGGGCATGCTCGGCCAGCCGGTTTATTTCCTGACTCCGGATGTTGTCGGCGTTCATCTCACCGGCGCGATCCGCGAAGGTGTCACCGCCACGGACGTCGCTCTCACTGTCACGCAACTGCTCCGCAAGGCGAAGGTCGTCGGCAAGTTCGTCGAGTTCTTCGGACCCGGCGCCGCCGCGCTCCCGCTCGTGGACCGCGCGACCATCGCGAACATGGCTCCTGAATACGGCGCGACGATGGGCTTCTTCCCCATCGACGAGGAATGCACCAACTACCTGCGCGCCACCGGCCGCAGCGAGGCGCATTGCCAGATGTATGAGAACTACTACAAGGCGCAGAATCTCTGGGGCATTCCGCAGGCCGGCCAGGTGGATTACTCACAGGTCATCGAGCTCGATCTCAACACGGTGAAGCCCAGCGTCGCCGGCCCGAAACGTCCGCAGGACCGCATCGAGCTGCCGAACCTTCGCCGCGAATTCTTCAGCTCGTTCCAACGCCCGGTCACCGAGAACGGCTTCGGCAAGACGCGTAAAGACTTCTCGAAATCCGTGAAGGTTGAGATGGCTTCGAAGAAGAAAGCCACTGTCGGCACCGGCTCCGTGCTCATCGCCGCCATCACGAGCTGCACCAACACCAGTAACCCGAGCGTGATGATCGCTGCCGGTTTGCTCGCGAAGAAGGCGGTTGAGAAAGGTCTCAAGGTGAACCCCGCCGTGAAGGCATCGCTAGCGCCTGGATCGCGCGTCGTCACCGATTACCTCAAGAAGACCGGCCTCACGCCTTACCTCAACAAGCTTCGCTTCAATCTCGTCGGCTACGGCTGCACGACGTGCATCGGCAACTCCGGCCCGCTCGACGCGAACATCGAGGAGGCCGTGGTGAAGAACGATCTCATCACCGCCAGCGTGCTCTCGGGCAACCGCAACTTCGAGGCGCGCGTGCATCAGAACATCAAGGCGAACTTCCTCATGTCGCCGCCGCTCGTCGTCGCATTCGCGCTCGCGGGCCGCGTGGATCTGGACCTGAGTTGCGAACCGCTCGGCAAGGACAAGGACGGAGAACCCGTTTATCTCGCCGACCTCTGGCCCACGCTCCAGGAAGTGCGCGACGCCATGCAGTCGTCGCTCAAGCCGGAGATTTTCCAGAAGCTCTACAAGAACTTCGCGTCGCAGAATCCGAAGTGGAACGAGATCCCGTCCACCGTCGGCAACGTCTATGAATGGGACCGCCAGAGCACCTACATCCAGGAGCCGCCGTTCTTCACGAACTTCGGCATGGAGCCCGGTAGCATCAAGCCCATCACCGGCGCGCGCGCCCTCGGCATCTTCGGCGACAGCGTGACCACCGACCACATCTCGCCCGCCGGCGCGATCAAGAAGAGTTCGCCCGCCGGAAAATTCCTCGGCGACAACGGCGTCGAGTTCGCCGACTTCAACAGCTACGGATCGCGTCGCGGCAACGACCGCATCATGACGCGCGGCACCTTCGCCAATGTGCGCATCAAGAACCTGATCCTCGGCGGGAAAGAGGGTGGAAACACAATCTTCTATCCCCCGACTCATCCAACTTGGCAGGCTACAAGTGCTCACGGTGATGCGAAACGAGTTGATGTTCCCCTCTATGGCGAACCAACCGAGATGAGTATTTACGACGCTTCGATGGCGTATCAATCGATGGGCACGCCGCTCATCATCCTGGCCGGACAGGAATACGGCACCGGCTCCAGCCGCGACTGGGCCGCGAAAGGCACGAACCTGCTCGGCGTGAAAGTCGTCGTCGCGCAGAGCTTCGAGCGCATCCATCGCTCAAACCTCGTCGGCATGGGTGTGCTCCCGTTGCAATTCAAGGAAGGCACCACCGCGCAGACCCTGAAGCTCGACGGCAGCGAGACCTACGACATCGTCGGCCTCGACGCGAACCTCAAGCCCCAGCAAGACCTCACGCTCAAGATCACGCGCAAAGACGGCACCGTGGAGAACATCGTCGTCGCCTGCCGCATCGATACCCCCATCGAGATCGACTACTACCAGCACGGCGGCATCCTGCCGTATGTGTTGCGGCAACTCGTGGCGAAGGCGTGAGCGCGCCGCGTTAGGTTTTCCAGACGCCGCCTCTTGTCTGTCTGAGACACCTTTCGTGATGGCTTTTTTTCCCATCACCTGCGGCTCCGCGCCGACCGGGAGGCAAAGCCTGCTGCCTCAATCACCTCAACGGGTCCGGTTCTTGCGGAACATCTCCTCCATCTTCTCCCCTTGCGGCGGCTGAAAGGCGGCGGGCTTGGGCTGGGCGGCGGTGAGTGGAAGCGTGTCGCCCCAAGTCGCCTGGGCCTTCTCCAGCTTCGCCAGCATCGTGGCGACGCGCTCCTTGTGCTCAGGCTGCGCGGCGAGGTTCTTGATCTCGTGCGGATCGGCTTGGAGGTCGAAGAGTTGCGTCACGTTGATTTGTGGGAAGCGAAGTAGTTTCCAGCGTTCGTCCCGAAGCGAGCGTTGCGTCTGCGTGTAACCGAGGAACACTTCGTCCCGCACGCGTGGCTCCCTGCCGGTGATGACGCCCGCCAAGCTCTTGCCTTCGCTGCCGTCGGGACCGGACACGCCTGCCATCGCCCCAAGCGTGGGGAAGATGTCCAGCAGGAAGGCGAAGGCGTCGCGACGCGTGGCCCTGGGAATTCCCGGCCCGGCGAAGATGAGCGGGGCGCGCATCGAGTGTTCGTAGATGCTCTGCTTGCCGAACAACCCGTGGCTGCCGATGGCCAGTCCGCTGTCGCTGGCGAAGACGATGAGCGTGCGGTCGCGCTGTCCGCTGGCATCAAGCGCGGCAAGGATGCGGCCGATCTGCGCGTCGAGGTAGGTGATGCTGGCGTAGTAGTCGCCAAGATGGCGGCGGACGTTCGCGGGCGTGCGCGGCCAGCGCTCGAGCAACTCGTCGCGCCCCACCATGCTGCCGATGTCCAGCGGGTGCTGCGGCAGGAAGTTCGCGGGCAACGGCAGCTTCGCGTCGTCGTAGCGCTTGCGGAAATCCTCCGGCGCAACGCGCGGGTCGTGAGGAAGATTGAACGCCACATAGCAAAGCCACGGCTGCGCGGGCTGGGCTTTCGTGCGCGACGTGATGAACTCGGCGGCGCAGTCCGCGAAGACCTTCACCGAGTGCTCACCGCTGTCCCGTGGATTCACCAACTGGCCGCCGACCAGATCCTTCAGCGGCAGTTCATACGGCCAGCCCATGCCGCCGAGGAAGACGGCCTTGCCCGACTGGAAGGCACGCCTCACCGAGGCGTCGCCGTTGTGCCACTTGCCGGTGATGAAGGTCACGTAGCCGGCCTTCGTGAAGGCCTCGGGCCAGGTGCCTTGATCCTGCAGGTTGTCCTTCGCGCGGAAGAGCGTGCGCCCGCTCATGAGCATCGCGCGCGACGGCACGCACACCGCGCCCTGCATCGCGCCCATGCAGTAGGCACGCGTGAAAGCGGTGCCACCACGCACGAGCGAGTCAAGATGCGGTGTCTGGATGTGCGGGTTGCCGAGCGCGGCAATGGTGTCGGCGCGCTGGTCGTCGGAGAACAGGACGAGGACGTTGGGCGGCGCGGCATGGACAAGACCCGCGAACACTGCGGACAACAGCAGGATTGTGAGATGGCGCATGGGTCAAGCGTAGCCAGCCGCAGCGCCGCAGGGAAGCGAGCAGATGACAAGCCTCAGCCAATGAACCGCCGCAACATCTCCCGCACAGAGTCGAAGGCGATTTCGTCGAGGCGGATTTGGTCGCGAGGGAGCCAGCAAGCCTCGGTGACTTCGCCGGGTTCGGTCCGCACGGCCTTCGAGTCAACGCGCCCGACGAAGAAGTAGTCGAGCACCTGATAGGTCACGCCGCGATAGGGGTAGCTGTTCGGCAGCGAGCAGAAGTAGTCGAGGCGCTCGATGGACAACCCAACTTCCTCGCGGATTTCCCGACGCAACGCATCTTCAGCGGCCTCGCCCGCGTCCACGAAGCCGCCGGGCACGGTGAGCTTGCCCTGGTGAGGATCCTTTGCGCGGCGGATGAGCAGCACGGTGTCGTCGGGCGCGAGCAGCACGGCCCCGACGGCGATGGCGGGATTGAAGTAGAAAAGGAAGCCGCACGAGGCGCAGTGGAACGGCGCACTCCCCGGCTGCGCAGCAGGCTGGCCGCACTTGGGACAGTGAAGAAAGCAGTCGGCGGGCTTCATCGCGGCTCAATATCCGCCCTTGCCAAGGTCGCCGCCGCCCCCCTGCGTCCCCTGCCCTGCCCGCTCTGCAGCTTCACGTCGGCGATATTCGTCCATCATCGCGGCGGTGGCGGTCGCACCGCAGCGGGAGCCGCCGAGGTCGCGGACCTTGATGAGGCCGTCGAGGTCACGCACCCCGCCGGCCGCCTTCACCTGCACCTTCGCGGACACACTGGCGCGCATGAGCGCGAGGTCGTGCTCCGTCGCGCCCTTGTAGCTGTAGTTGCCGTCGGGCTGCCTCACGAAGCCGTAGCCGGAACTGGTCTTCACCCAGTCCGCGCCCGCGCGCTCGGAGACGACGCAGAGCATCCGCTTGAACGCGTCGCTGTCCAGGCCCGCGCCACCCTTGGTGAGGTAGTCGTTCTCGAAGATGACCTTCACCTTCGCGCCGTGGCGATGCGCCTCCTCGCAGACGGCGCGGATGTCGTTGGCCACGTAATCCCAGTCGCCCGTGAGCGCCTTGCCGATGTTGATGACCATGTCTATCTCCGCCGCGCCGTCCTGACAGGCCAGCCACGACTCGTAGCGCTTCGACTCGGTCGCGGAGTTGCCGTGCGGGAAGCCGATGACCGCGCCGACCAGCACGCCTGTGCCCTTGAGCAGCTCGGCGGCGCGCTTCACGTAGTAGGGTTTGATGCACACGGACGCGACCTGATACTTCGCCGCCAGCTTGCAGCCGTCCTCCAGCTCGCGGTCCGTCATCGTCGGATGCAGGAGCGAGTGGTCAATCATCTTGGCCAGTTCTTCGTAGGTGTATTTCATTCGTATCGGTAGCTGCGCAGGAAAGCCTGCACTGCATCATGGTCGCCAATCCAGAAAACCTCCACGGCCGTGTCCCGGTCCTTGAAGAGCAGGCGAAGGGCAAGTCCCGCTCGGCACTCGAACAGATGCGGGCGCAGCTTGCGAATTCCCAGCCCGGTGTGCGAGTGCGGATGGCCGAACGACTCGGGAATCAGGCTCATGGCCTCCCAAGCGGCCTTCCGTTGTGCTGCCGGAAGCGCAACCAACTGCTTCAGCAACTCCGGCTTGATGACGAGCGGCTTGTTCAAAGCCCGAGCTTCTTCTTGAGTTCCTCCGGCGTCAGGACAATGAGCTTTCCCTGCTTTTTCAGCCGCGCGTAATCGGCATCCAGCTTCGCCTCGAAGCGGTCAAGCTCCACGTCGGTGACGCCATATTCCCGCCAAGCGTAGTCCGTGGCCTCAACCTCCACCTTGCGCAGCGCGATGACATCCGCGCCCGACATGATGGCCACTTCCTCGCCGCGCGCGGCGGCCTTGAGCCAGCGGGTGAGGTTCTTCTTCGCGTCGGTGATGGTCAGCGTCGTCATACAGACTCTTTATCGGCTGCAAATGGTCCTTTTGCAAGCTCGGTTTCAGCGGGACTCACCGTGCCGGCCACGCACGCCTCGTTCTTGTTCGCGCACAGGCGGGTCAGGAAAAACTCGTCGCACAGGGCGGCCAAACCGTGCTTGAGCGGCTCCAGCTTCCCGTAGTCACCCTGCCCCTTGAACTTGATGGTCACGATGAAGCGGCGGCAGCGGCGCTGTCGCGCCCAGTCCAGCACCAGTTCCACGCTCCGCTCCGGCGCGGCGATGACATCGCACAGCAGCCAGTCCACCGAGGCTTCCGGCGTGAACTTAAACGCGTCGCCTTGGTGAAAAGTCAAGCGTGGGCTCGCCATCAAATCCTCGCGTAAAGGCGAACGGTCCACGGCAATGACGCGCGCGCCCCGGTTCAACGCCACGTAGCTCCAGCTTCCGGGACACGCACCGAGGTCCACACACGTCTCATCCGCCGCGATGCGCAGACCGAGACGCTGCTCCGCCTCGACCAGCTTGGTGAACGCGCGGCTGGGCGCGGCTTTGTCGCTCGCCACGGGCAGTTCACCCTTCACGAACGGCCAGACACAACGGCGCAACTGCCACGGCAAGGGTGCGGGTGCGACCGAGAGAAAGCCCGTGTCGGGTGCGGTCAGCAGCAGTTGCACGAGCGAGGTGGTTTCGCGGAAGGGCGTCTCCGCATGTTCCAGCAGGCGCAGCCGTTGCCTGCGCCGCTTGCGCAACTGCTCCCGTAAGGCCTCGCGGATGAAGCGCACGCGGTTTCCCCCCGCGCCCTCACCGCCATAGTGCGCGGCCAGGTGAAGCCGCCACGGCTGGCCTTCCGGCAGGCGTGACGCGACGGCCTCGAACAAGCGCTCGCTCCACTCACGGATGGACGCAGCGCTCACCGGCTCGGCGTTCGGAAGCAACTGCCGCGCGAAGGCCAGCACTGGCGGCGTGGTGGATTGCAGGACCACGTCTGTCCGCAGCAAACCGGGCGCGAGCAATTCCGCCTCCGCGCCGACGAACGTGCGCTTCAGCTCATCGCACAGGAACGGCTCGTCGCCGGGTTCGGTGAGGAGGAGGTGCATGAGGCAAAAGAGAGCGGATGCCCACGTCCGCAATTCAGCGACTCGGCAACTCACGCCGACGTGGGCGTCCGCGCTCCACCCTCACGCCAGTTCCAATCCCCGCATCGTGCCCGTGCTGCTGGCGAATTTGCCGGCCTCGATGCCGAGGCGTTGCAGCATGGAGACGTAGAGATTCGGCAGCGGGTAGTTCTGCTTCTCATCGAACGCGAGATGTTGTCCGTGCTTGAAGCCACCGCCCGCGAGCAGCATCGGCATGTTGCGCGTGTCGTGGCTCGACGCGTTGCCGAGGTTCGAGCCGTAGAGGACCATCGTGTTCGCCAGCAGGTCCGCACCCGCTTCCTTCGAGGACTTGAGTTTGGTGAGGAAGCCCGCCAGCAGCTTCATCTGTTCCAGCTCAATGACCCGGAGCTGCGCGAGCTTCTCCGGATCCTTGCCATGGTGCGAGAGGTTGTGCCAGTCAATCGTGATGCCCTTCACCGGCGGCACGCTGTTGTGGCCGGCGATGGCGAGCGTGATGACGCGCGTCGAGTCGGTCTGGAGCGCGAGGTGCGCGATGTCGAACATCAACTGCGTGCGCGCCACGAAGTCGGCGGCGTTCTGCACGTCGGTCGGCGGCGGGACGTTGACTGACGGCTTGGGCTTCTTGGCCCATTCCTCGGCGAGCTTCAGCCGCTGCTCCACTTCGCGGACGGTCGTGAAATACTCGTCGAGCTTCTCGCGGTCGCGCGCGGTCACGCGGGCGGAGAGCCGCTTCGCGTCGCCAGCCACGGTGTCCATGATGCTTTGCCCATCGCGGAGGCGTTCGCTTTGCTGCGCGACTTCCTTTGCCGTGCCGTTGACGAAGAGCTTCTTGAACACCTCGCTGGGTCGGTAGTCGGCGGGCACCTTCACACCGCTGCGCGAAACGGAAAGCCCCGTGCCGCCTTGGCCCGTGTTCAACACCAGGCTGCCGAAGCGCGTCGCGGGCGGAAGCTTCTCCAGCACCAACTGGTCGAGCGAAATCGTGTTGCGAAAGCTGCTCGCACCCGGATGCGGCGCGGCGCTCAGGAAGCTCGCCTCGCTCGAATGCCCGCCGTCCACCTCGGGGTGCGACACGCCGGAGAACACCGACAGGTCGCCACGAAACTCCTTCAGCGGCTCCAGATACGGCGTCAGCTCGAAGTCGCGGCCAGCCTGTTTGGGAAACAGGTTTTCCGCGTGGATGCCCAGCGTCGTGCAGCACGCGATGAGCCGGCGGATCGGCCCGGCGGACGCCGCCGCGCGGCTGAGTGGCGTGAAGCATTCCAGCGTCGGCAGCGCGAGCGAGACGCCGGCGGCGCGGAGGAAGGAGCGGCGGGAGAGCGGGTTGGTCATGGCGCAGCGTTGTTGGGCGGAACTTAGTTCGCCTTCACACAGACGGCGAGGGGGATTTGCCGGATTCAGCCGGACGCGACAGCTTCGCCGCCAGCCGCACGGCGGCAAAAAGGTTCTCCGCGCTCGCCTTGCCCTGCCATGCGATGTCGAAGGCGGTGCCGTGGTCCACGCTGGTGCGGACGACTGGCAGGCCGAGCGTGGTGTTGACGGCGGTGTCGAACGCCAGCGCCTTGAGCGGGATGAGCGCCTGGTCGTGATACATGCAGATGAAAGCGTCGGTCTCGCGCCGGCGCGCGGGGAGGAACGCGGTGTCGGGCGAGAGCGGGCCAACGATGTTCAAACCCGCCGCGCGGGCAGCCTCAACTGCCGGCGCGATGATGCGCTCCTCTTCGCCGCGACCGAACAAGCCGTGCTCGCCCGCGTGCGGGTTCAGACCCAGCACGGCGAGACGAGGCTCGCGCCCGCGCTGACGGCGCACCGCGTCGGCAGTGAGTTCAATCACGTCGAGGATGCGCCGCGTGGTTAGTGCAGCGGGAACTTCGTGATAACCAATGTGGACAGTCACCAGGCTACAAGTCAGCTCGTCGGAGAAGAACGTCATGCAACTGCGTTCCGCCCGCATCCGTTCGGCGAAAATCTCTGTGTGTCCGGGATATTTGTGCCCGGCGGCGTGAAGCGCCTCCTTGTTCAGCGGTGCGGTGGTGATGGCGTCCACCTCGCCCTTCAGCCCGGCTTCGATGGCTGCAATGACATAACGGAAGGCCGCGTCGCCGCAGCGGGCGTCCACCTTGCCCGGAGTTACGGCGGCTGCGTCCACGCACTGCAAATCCAGCACGGCAGGGGTGTTTGCTGTTTGCGATACTTTCGGCCAGTCGGCCTTGGCAAGCACCAGGGCGTCGAACCGCAGGCCAATTTTCCCCGCCACACGCTTCAGCACGGCCGCGTCGCCGAAGACGACGGTCACGCACTCGCGGGCGAGGTCGGCATTCGCCAGTAGTCGCAGGCAAATCTCCGGGCCGACCCCGGCGGGGTCGCCCATCGTGACAGCGATGCGTGGCAGCGGGTTTGTCATCGGGCGAAGCATGGTCAATTCGTCGGCGAGGGGCAATCGCCAGCAGAAGCAGCTCGACATTCCAATGTCGAGCCATTGGCCTGGCGATACGCCCTACTCGACATTGGAATGTCGAGCTACTTGCCGGCCACTACTTGATTTCGACAATGCAATCGAACAGCTCGCCCAGCCGCTTCCCACCGCGCGTGATGTCGAAGGCGACGTGGCGGATGCCTGGCGTGGCGTCGGGCGTGGCGGCGAGGCGGAGAGTGAACTGCGTGCGGCCTTGCGCAGGGACGGTGCTGGTCCAGCGGCCTGACGTGGCCGATAGGCCGGGCGGCGCGTGGGGCAGGATGTCGAAGGCCATCGGCTTCGACTCGAAGTTGCGGACATGCACCGGCACTTCGACCGCTTCGCCGCGCTTCACCGAAACGCGGTGCGGCTCGGCGCGCACCCAGAACGGGTCGAACCACCAGCGGTATTCCGGCTCGGAACTCAGCGACTTGAAGGCGTCGCGCATGTCGTAGGACCACTTGCGGTAGCGCTCGATGAACTTCGCCGGCTGGTCCATCACGAACGAGTGGCCGCCCAGCAGGATGTCGGGCTTGAGCTTCGTGAGATACTCGGCGGCGACAATGTAGCCCTCGTCGAGGATGCCGCTCGTGCGCGCGCACATCGCCTCGTGACCGCTCTGCTTCGGGTCGGCGGGGTTGCCGAAAATGTTGTCGCCGGTGAAGGCCACCCTGCGCCCGTCAATCATGCCCGTCAGGCACAGGCCGAACTCCGTCTGTCCCGGCATCCAATCAATCGTGAAGTGGAAACCCTCCCAGTCGAACGCCTCGCCGGACTTGAAGAGCCGGTCGAACTTGATGCGCTCGACGCCGTTGCCGTAGGCCTGAATCGGTGCGGCGTAGTCGAACGCCTCGGGCCGCTCGCACACTTCCTTCATGCGGTCCAGCGCCCAGAACTGCGCGCCCCACGTCTTCTTCAAGTGCGGCCCTTGCAGGAAGTGGTCGCCGTGCATGTGCGTCAGGACCATCGCGTCAATGGCCTTCAGCCCGTGCTTCTGGCGCATCCCTTCCAGCGCGGCTTCGAGAATGTTCGTCTGAATCAGCCCGCAATCCACCACCAGCGCGCGTCCGCTGTCGGCGAGGATGAGATAGAAGTTCGGCGCGAAGTTCGGCCCGCGGAACTTGTAAATGTGCGGCGAGACTTGCCAGACGTTCGGCACCACCGTCGGCTGCGAGGTCGTGTCCTGCGCGGCGGCGGCGAAGGACATCACCGGGTAGCCGCGCACGAGGAGGCGTTCCAGGTTGTAGAGCTTCTGCTGGAACTCCCCGATTTGCGTCTTCGCGTTCGCGATGGCCGGGCCGTGCGACGGCAGCATCCACGCTGGATTGTAGGCGGCGATTTGCCCCGTGCCATTCGCGATGGCCCACACGCCAGCCGCGAACCCGTAATCCCAGTCCGTGTCGAACCACGTGTGCATCTTCCCGCCGTCGAGCATCGAGTCGCCGGTGAAGGCCAGCCAGCGCCCGCCCTCGTTGAGGAAGTAGGACATGCCCCCGGGCGAATTGCCCCGCGTGTCCACGCAGCGGAACTCGCGCCCGCGCCAGGTGAACGTGTCCATGCGCTGAAAAGTTTGGTCGAGCTTGATGGCTTCGACAGGCGGGCGGACGTAGCTGGCGCCGTGAACGGTGAACGGGTCGCCGAGCCGGACAATCATCTTGCGGTAGCTGGCGGGGTTCTCGAACAAGGCGCGTTCCGCCTCCGGCGCGGCGAGCTTCACTCCCCTGCCCTTCAGCTTCGGCGCGCCCTGGCACTGCTCCCGGTGGTGGTGCGTGAACAGCACCCACTCGACGCGCTTCACCCCAATCTCCGCGAGATGCTCCAGCACGCTGCCATCGCCGACGTCAATCAGCAGCGCGGCATCGCCATCGCGGACGATGTGGACATTGCAGGTGTCGGTCCAGGTGAAGAGGTTCGGGTGGCGCGCGGCGTCGGGCTGGGAGAAACGGTGCGGCGCGGCGGCGAGCGGCCAGGTGAGCGCGAGCAGAAGCGTCGCGATGGCGGCGAGGCCCGTTGGCCTTCGGTGCGAGATGTTCATTTGGTTAGGAAAGTGGAGCTGGCAATCACCTCGTGGATGAGTGAGCGCAGGCCGAACTTCTTCGCCCTGGCTTTGTGAACGATGTCCGTGAGCACTGCCTCGTCGGTGAACTCCAGCCCGTGGCCGGTGGCGTAGATGAGGAGCTTCTCGGCGAGGCCGCGCGCGAGGGCGTCCGGCTCGGCGAGCAGCAATCGCTTCAGCTCGGCGAGGTCGCGGAACTTACGGCCATCGGCTAGGGTGTCGCTGGGGTCCACCTTCGGGCCGAGCGCGAGGCGCATGTCTCGCTGGTTCACGCTGATGGTGAACCACTCGACGCCGTTGCGCTGGTTGGGCGCGGGCGAAATCCGATAGCGCTCGCGCCAACTGCCGATGACATCGTAGCTCTCCAAGGCAAAGCCCAGCGGGTCAATGCGCGCGTGGCAGCCGGCGCAGCTCTCCACCTCGCGGTGCTTGGCAAGCTGGTCGCGGATGCTCTTCGCGCCGCGAATGTCCGGCTCGACGGCAGGCACGTTCGGCGGGGGCGGGGGCGCGGGCTTGCCGAGGATGCGGTCCATCAGCCAGACGCCGCGCAGCACCGGCGAGGTGGTGGTGCCGTTGGCCGACACCTTGAGCACACTGGCGTGCGTCAGCACGCCGCCACGATGCCACTCGGGCTTGAGCGCGACGCGACGCACATCCAGTCCGCTCACGCCGGGAATCCCATAGTGCTTCGCCAGCCGCCCGTTCAGCATCGCGAAGTCACTCTCCACGAAATTCAGCACGCTCAGGTCCTTCTCCAGCAGCTCGTCGAAGAAGGCGTGCGTCTCCTGGAGCATCGAGACTTGCAGCAGCTCGTCGAACTCCGGGTAGAGCCGGTTGTCCGGCGTGGTGAACTCGATGTTCCGCAGGGCGAGCCACTGGCCGGTGAAATCCTCGGTGAAAGCGCGCGCCTTCGGATGCTTCAGCAGCCGCTCGGTTTGCGCGCGCAGCACGGTGGGCCTGGCCAAGTCGCCCTTCGCCGCGACCGCCAGCAGTTCCGCGTCCGGCGCGCTGCTCCAGAGGAAGTAGCTCAGGCGCGCGGCCAGCGCGTGGCCGTCGAGCTTGCCGGGCTGTTCGTCGAGCATCAGGAAACGCGGCGAGACGAGGACGGCCTTCAACCCCACGCGCAGCGCGTCGGCGAACTTCACGCCCTTGTCCAAGCGCTCCCGCACGAGCGCGAGATACGGCGCGAGGTCCGCATCGCTGACCGGGCGGCGGAAGGCACGCGGGGCGAACTGCTTTAGCACCCGTTCCGCATCAGCGACGGCACCGCGCTCCAAGTCCACTTCGCCAAGAAGTTGCCTCCGCGTTGCGGGCGGCCACTCCTTCGCGTCGAGCGGGCCCTCGACCTCAATCCACTGCACCGCGAAGCCGGGGCCGGTGTATTCGTCCGCCTTGTTCTGCCAGGGAATGGTGCCATAGGAGATGACCTTGAGCGTGTCGCCGCGCCCGTCGAGCCGCTCAACCAGCTCCACGACAGTTGGCTTGTCCGCCGGCACCTCGAAGTGCCCGAGCAGCTTCGTCTTCCCGCCGACGCCGAAGCTGCCGCCATAGACGCGGAAGGTCGCGGGCTTGCCATCGGTCTGGAAGCCGTTCGCCGAAATGCGCACGCGATAACGCCCCGGCGCGGGCGCACGGAAGCGGCGCAGTTCCGTCGGCGAGTAACCGGAGTTGAACAGCGCGATGCCGCCGTCCGGCATCGGGCGGTGGCTCTTGCCGTCCCAGCCAGCAAGCAAGTTCGTGGCGGCGAAGCGCTGCTGGACGAAAGCGGGTTTCTGCCCGACACCAACCGCCGCGTCCAGCGCCACGTCTGCGGCTTCGAGATACTTCTCCACCTGCACCGGCGAGAGCGTGAGCGCGGAGGAAACCTTGTCGAAGCCGTGCGCCGAGCCGTCCTCAGGCAGCAGCTCCATCAGGTTCACCTCGATGCCGAGCAGGTCGTGCATCGTGTTCTGATACTCGAAGCGGTTCAGCCGCCGCAGTGCGACGCGGCCTTCCGCCTGCTGCCGCGCGGCGACCGCCACACGGAGTTCGCGCCCAAGCCAGTCGAGCACCGCCTGCCGCTCCACATCCGACGGCTGCGGCTTCTTTTTCGGCGGCATCTCGCGCTTCTCAAGCTGCGCGAAGACCTTGCCCCACGTCTCGGTCGTCGCAGGTGAGGTGAAGTCCGGCGCGAGCGTGTCGAGCCGCAGCTTGCCCTTCTGCGTGTCCGCGTCGTGGCACTCGAAGCAGTGCTTCTGGAGGAAGGCCTTGGTCGGCGCGGGCAGCGACGCGGCGGCACTGGCCAGCAGCGGCAGCGCGGCCAGAACGGCAGCGGGAAGGCGGCAGCAGAACAGTCGGTTCATTCGGTCGGTCGCTTGGACGGACTGTGTCGCACTGGCTTCAGTTTGTCACTCGCGCGGCCGGTCGGATTGTCCAAGTCGCGTGGCGATTGTTTTCATGGGAAGGAAGGGCTGCCCACGTCAAACTCCCCGCTCATGTTCGCCCCGCGTGATTTGAAGCAGCTTTTGTTCGCCAGCCTTGGGTTTGGCGTCGCCTTGACGGCGTCCGCCGCTGGCGCGCCCAGCTTCAACCGCGACGTGCTGCCCATCCTCTCGGACAACTGTTTCGCCTGTCACGGCCCCGACGCGAAGCAGGCCAAGGGCGGCCTCCGTCTCGACCTCCGCGACAGCGCCACCAAGCCGGCCAAATCTGGTGAAACCGCCATCGTCCCTGGCAGGCCCGCCGCCAGCGCGCTGGTGAAGCGCATCGAGACCAAGGACGCCGACAAGCTGATGCCGCCGGCCGATTCGCACAAGAAACTCACCTCCGCGCAGAGGGACATGCTGAAGCGGTGGGTTGCCGCCGGGGCGAAGTATGAAGCGCACTGGGCCTTCGTGCCGCCGGTGAAGGCCCCACTCCCCAGTGCTCAGTATTCAGTATCCAGTGTTCAGTCGAAGCCAGCGCGCTCGGGTGTTTCTCTGAAAACTGATTCACTGAACACTGAACACTCGCACGCGATAGACCGTTTCATCCTCGCCCGCCTCGCCCAAGAAAAGCTTAACCCCTCCCTCGAGGCCGCTCCGCACACGCTCATTCGCCGCCTGAGCTTCGACCTCACCGGCCTCCCACCGACACCTGTCGAGGTCGAAGCATTCGTCCGCGAGTATTCCCAAATCGGCAATCGGCAATCGGCAATCGGCAACCTCGTCACCCGCCTGCTCGACTCGCCGCACTTCGGCGAACGCATGGCCATGTGGTGGCTGGACGCCGCGCGTTACTCGGACACGGACGGTTACCAGTCCGACGCCACGCGCTCGAACTGGCCGTGGCGCGACTGGGTCGTCGCCGCCTTCAACGCGAACATGAAGTTCGACCAGTTCACACGCGAGCAGTTCGCCGGCGACCTCCTGCCGAACGCAACGCCCGAGCAGCAGCTTGCGACCTGCTTCCACCGCAACCACATGACCAACGGCGAGGGCGGCCGCGACCCCGAGGAGTCCCGCGTGGACTACGTGATTGACCGCGTGAACACCGTCGGCACGGTCTGGCTCGGCCTCACACTCAACTGCGTGCAGTGCCACGCACACAAATACGACCCGCTGCCGCACGCGGACTTCTACCGGCTCGCCGCGTTCTTCAACTCGATTGACGAGGACGGCAAGGCCGGCAGCGCCGCGAAGCCTTACCTCAGCTACCAGTCGCCGCACGCCGCTCGTGCCGTGACCGAGGCGCAGGCGCTCGTGGACGCACGCAAGCCGGCCGAAGCCGAGGCGCGCAAGGCGGCGGAAGCGCCGTTCGTTGAATGGCTCGCGGCGCAAGCGAAGGCCATGGCAAAGGGTTTTTCAGCGTGGCACCCGCTGCGAGCGAGCGAACTGGAGAGCATCGCAGGAACGCGCCTTGCCCAGGAGGCGGACGGCACAGTGCAGGCCAGCGGACCGAATCCGAACCACGAGGACTACCGCGTCATCGGCCCGGTGAAGCTCCCGCGCGTGACCGGGCTGAAGCTGGAGGTGCTCCCGCACGCATCTCATACCGGCGGCGGGTTGTCGCGCGGCAAGTCCGGCGAGTTCATTCTCACCGACATCAAGGTGCAGGTGCGTCGGCAGGGCAGTTCGCAGATTCGGGACATTCTCGTGACCAGTGCGGTGGCCGACGCCTCCGCCGACCAGAAGGGCGCGCGCGAATACGGCGACATCAAGGGCGTGCTCGACGACGACCCGCGCAACGGCTGGACGACGAAAGGCCTCGACCCCAAACAGCCGCGCACCGCCGTCTTTGCGCTGGCCGAACCGCTCTTGCTCGACCCGGACGAGGAACTCATCTTCGAGCTGCGCCACCGCTCCACGCTCGGCGACGCAAACATCGGCCGCTTCCGCGTGTCGGTGACGGACCAGGCAGGTGCGGCGGTGCGGGAGGTGGGATTGGCACCGATGGAGGAATTCGCGGCTTTGGTGAGGAGTGATCAGTTTTCAGTAATCAGTGTTCAGTCTGGGGGTTCCGGCTCGCCGAAGCCCGCACAGCCAACCGCCGCCCCACTGAACACTGAACACTGGTCACTGAATACTCCTCCCAAACTGCGCTCCCGCCTCTTCGACCAATTCCTCGCCGACCATGCGCCTTACCAGATTTCAAAGGCCGCACTCGACCGTGCCAACCGGCAGTTGAGCGAAGTGAAGGCCGCCGCCGGCAAGCTGAACGTCATGGTCCTCGCCGAGCGCAAGGAACCGCGCGCCACGCACATCCTGCTGCGTGGCGTTTGGGACAAGCACGGCGACAAGGTCGAGCGCGGCGTGCCCGCAGCCGTCGCCTCGTGGCCGGCGAGCGCGGAGCCGACGCGCCTCGGTCTCGCGAACTGGTTGACTTCGCGCGACCACCCGCTCACCGCCCGTGTGGTCGTGAACAATCTGTGGGCGATGCTCTTCGGCAACGGCTTGGTGCGCACGCCAGAGGATTTCGGCCTGCAAGGCGAGCGACCCACGCACCCGGAGTTGTTCGACTGGCTGGCGGTCGAATTCATGGAGAGCGGCTGGGACGTGAAGCACATCCTCAAGGTCATGGCGACGAGTGCAACGTATCGGCAAAGCTCCGTCGCGTCTCCTGCCCTGCTCGCCCGTGACCCGGAGAACCGCCTGCTCGCGCGCGCGCCGCGCTTCCGGCTGCCCGCGTGGATGCTCCGAGACGCCGCGCTCCGCAGCGGCGGTCTGCTCAACCCCGCGCTCGGCGGGCCGCCGGTGCGCCCGCACCAGCCCGAGGGCGTGTGGGAGGAAATTTTCATGGGCCGCTTCAAATACGAGCCGAGCGAAGGCGCGGCCCAGCATCGTCGCACGCTCTACGCCTTCTGGCGTCGCAGCATCGCGCCCACGTTCCTCTTCGATTCCGCCCAACGCCGTGTCTGCGAGGTCCGCACGCCGCGCACGAACACGCCGCTCCAGGCGCTCACGCTGCTCAACGACGAGACCTTCCTCGCAGCATCGCGCGCACTCGCTGCTGAAGTTCTCCGCACCGCCATCAAGCCCGAAGACCGTCTTGCCGAAATCTATCGCCGCATCCTCGCCCGCCCGCCCAGCACAAAGGAAGCAGCCGTGCTGCAACGTGAGTTCGACCGAGCGCTCGCGTTGTATCGCGCCAAGCCCGACGAAGCGACGAAGCTGGTGGCTGGTGCAAAGCTCAAGCCCGACGCCAAACTCGATGCTGCCGAACTCGCCGCCCACACCGTCGTCGCCAGCCTAGTCTTCAACCTCGATGAAGCCATCACGCATGAATGAGCCGCTGAACCAAACCCGCCGCTACTTCCTCGGTCAGTGCACCGGCGTGAGCTTGGGCGCGATGGCGCTAGGCCAATTGCTTGCTCGTGCTGCCACATCGGCTCCCGCCGTGACCGCCGGCCTGCCGCACTTCGCGGCCAAGGCCAAGCACATCATCTTTCTCACGCAGTCCGGCGGGCCGTCGCAATTGGAGCTGTATGACTACAAGCCGCAGTTGCAGAAGTGGGCGGGCATCGAAATCCCGGACTCCGTGCGTCAGGGCCAGCGCGTCACGACGATGACGGCGAATCAGAAGCAGCTTCTCATGCCGGGCCGGACGAAGTTCGAGCGGTGCGGGCGCAGCGGCGCGACGATTGGCGAGTGGTTGCCGCACTTGCGCGGCGTGGCGGATGACCTGTGCTTCATCAAGTCCATGCACAGCGACCAGATCAACCACGCGCCGGCGATGACGAAGTTCCTGACCGGTCATCAAATTCCCGGTCGGCCCAGCATGGGCGCGTGGGCCAGCTACGGCCTCGGCAGCGAGAACAAGAATCTGCCCGACTATCTCGTGCTCATCTCGAAGATGCAGCGCCCGAGCGACCAGCCGCTCTACGACCACTACTGGGGCAGCGGCTTCCTGCCATCGCGCTTTCAGGGCGTGAAGCTGCGCAACTCCCGCGACCCGGTGCTCTATTTGCGCGATCCCGATGGCCTGCCACGCGAACTCCGGCGCGGAATGCTCGACGGTCTCGGCGAATTGAACCAGATGCGGCTCGCGGAAACCGGCGACCCCGAAATCGCCACGCGCATCCGCCAATACGAGATGGCTTACCGGATGCAGACCAGCGTGCCGGAACTGACCGACATGAGCGGCGAAACGGAAGCCACCTTCGAGCTTTACGGTCCCGACTCGCGTCGCGCTGGCAGTTACGCGGCGAACTGCATCCAAGCCCGCCGCCTCGTCGAGCGCGGCGTCCGCTTCATACAGCTCTTTCATCCCGACTGGGACCACCACAGCCGCCTCCCAAGCTGGTGCGTCGCGCGCTGCCGTGACACCGACCAGCCCACCGCCGGACTTATCCGCGACCTCAAGCAACGCGGCCTGCTCGACCAAACGCTCGTCATCTGGGGCGGTGAGTTCGGTCGCAGTCCGGTGGGTCAGGGCAAGTGGGACAGCATCGAAGCCGGCCGCGACCACCACCCGCGGTGCTTCACAATGTGGATGGCCGGTGCCGGCGTGAAGGCCGGCCTGACCTACGGCGCGACTGACGATTTCAGCTTCAGCGTTGCCGAGAATCCCGTCCACGTTCACGACCTGCACGCCACCGCGCTGCACCTGCTCGGCGTGGACCACGAGCGGCTCACCTACCGTCACCAAGGCCTCGACTTCCGCCTCACCGGCGTCGAGCCGAGCCGCGTGGTGAAGGAACTCCTTTCGTAACTTATATGAACAAACACCTCACCGCCGCACTCCTTGCCAGCGTCCTCTCGGCCACCGCTGCCCTGCCCGAAATAATCCTCTGGCCCAAGGGCATGCCCGAGCCGGTCGTCCCCGCCGTCCCGGCGGAAAGGATCGAGAAAGGAGCGGACGGCACTGCGCGTCGCTATGACGTTTCGCAGCCGCGCCTGTTCGTGCATGAGCCGCCCGCTGGGGTGACGCGCACCGGTGTGGCCGTGGTCGTGGTGCCCGGTGGCGGGTTCAGCAAGCTGGCGGACGAGCACGAAGGCGCCGAGGCCGCCGTGTGGCTGGCGAAGCATGGCATCGTCGCGTTCCAGCTCGCGCACCGCACCCCCACGACGAAACACAAGGAACCGCACGCCGGCCCGACGCAGGACGTGCAGCGGGCGGTGAGCGAAGTGCGGCGGCGTGCGGCGGAACTCAAGGTGGACGTGAAACGAATCGGCGTGCTCGGTTTCTCCGCTGGCGGGCAAATCTCCCTCATCGCCGCCACGAACGAACGCCTCTTCCCTGACCCGCAGCCCGCCATCTCGCACCGGCCAGACTTTTTCTTGCTCATCTACCCCTACAAGATTTACGACCCAGCCACCAAAGCCATCCGCGCCGACATCCGCCTCGACGCCGGCCTGCCGCCCACGTTCATCGCGCAGGCGGGCGATGACACCGGCTCGCTCCCGCAAGGCAGCACCCTGCTCTACCTCGATCTCATCACGCGGAAAACTCCCGCCGAACTCCACATCTACGAAAAAGGCGGCCACGGCTTCGGCATGAGGCCGCGCCCGAACGCCACCGGCCCGACTGACTGGCCCCTGCGCGCGGCGGACTGGCTGCGCCTGCGGGGACTGGCGGCGAAGTGATCCAGAGCGAATGCCAAAATCTGTAGCTCGACATTCCAATGTCGAGACCGGTGGTGATTTCGCGCGCCCGACTCGACATTGGAATGTCGAGCTACGCCACCTACGGCTTCAGCATCCCTTCGAGCTTCTTGCGCTCGTCCTCGGTGGGCGGCTTCCACTCGATGGTCACTTTGGACAGGTCGGCGCGCAGCTTGGTGATGTCCGCCTCGGGAATGTCCGCGCGCTGGAGTGAAAGTTTCTTCAAGTTCGGCAGCGCCTTGAGTTGCACCAGCCCCGCGTGCGTGAGACGAACCTCGTCAAGCCCGAGCGACTCCAGGGACTTCAGCTTCGCCAGCGTCGCGAGCGTCGCGTCGTCAATGCTCAGGCCGTTGGGCTTGCCGCCGTATTGCCGCAGCCGCTGGCCGAGCATGAGCGAGCGCAGGCCCGTGAGCTTGAGGAGATGCTCGTTGCCCGCCTGCGTCTGAAACGTGTGCCAGGTGCGGAACTCCTTGAGTTGCGTCAATTCGGCGACCGCCGCCATGCCCTTGTCATTGAACGGCGTGCCCGCGACCGTAAGCCGCTCCAGCTTGGGCAACGTCTTGAACGCCGCAAAGCCCGCGCCGGTGAAGCCCTTGTCGGGAAAGGCGATGTGAAAGAACGACGCGGTGCGCAAGTTCGGCAAATTCGCCAGGTGCTTCAGCCCCGCGTCGGTCACTTGGATGCCGTCCGTGCCCAGCTCCTCCAACGCCGTCAGCCCGGCGAAGTGCGCGAGCGTCGTGTCCGTCAGCCCCTTGCAACTGCCGTAGAGTGTGAGTGACTTCAGCGACTTGAGCTGGCCGATTTGCTTGAACTCCGCGTCGCCCAGCTTGGAGCAGTCGCGAAAGGAAACTTTCGTCACCGCGCCGCCGGCCTCGGTGACCTGCCCGCCCAGCTCCCGCAGCGAGGCCGCGACCTTCGCATCCTCGGCAACGACCGGCAGGGCAAGGCTGCCGAGCAGCATGGCCAGGGGAAGTGCGACTCGACGACTCACACGGATGCGAACGGAGCTGTTCAGACTTTGCATGGGCGGACTTTTGCAGGTCCGCCCGCCAGATGCCACTGGCGTTTGCTTTCCCAATCGAAACTCGACGGTCGCGGACACGTCACGCACACTCCGGGGCCATGAGTTCACCCGTGGCGACGTTCTCCTTCCCCACGCAAACCCTTTTCGGCCCCGGCACGCTCAACGAACTGCCCGCCCGCATGGCTCGCCTCGGCATGAAACGCCCGCTCGTGGTCACCGATGCTGGTTTGCTGAACACCGACGCTTTCAGTTCGCTGAGTCGTGCGTTGGGCGAGGAAAACCGCAACCGCCGCTGGTTTCTCTATTCCGGCGTGCATCCCAATCCCATCGAGTCCGACGTGCGCGAAGCGGCGGCGCTGTTTCAAGAGAAGCACTGCGACGGCGTCATCGCCATCGGCGGCGGGAGTGCGCTTGACGCAGGGAAGGCGACGCGGCTGCTCGCGAAGCGACCCGGCTTCGACTTCGCCAAGTTCTACGACGAGCCGGACTGGTCCGGCCTCGCGCCGTTCATCGCGATTCCGACGACCGCCGGCACGGGCAGCGAGGTGGGCCGCAGCTCTGTCATCACGCTCGACGCCACGAAGCGCAAGGCGGTGCTCTTCCACCCCGAACTGCTTGCCAAGCTCGTCATCCTCGACCCCGAACTCACCGTCGGCCTGCCGCCGAAACTCACCGCCGCCACGGGCGCGGACGCGCTCACGCACTGCATCGAGAGCTTCACCTGCCCCGCGTTCCACCCGATGTGCGACGGCATCGCGCTCGAAGGCATCCAGCTCATCGTGGACGCGCTGCCCCGCGCCGTGCGCGACGGCAAGAATCTGGACGCGCGCGGCAAGATGCTCGTTGCCGCCGCGATGGGCGCGATCGCCTTCCAGAAGGATCTCGGCGTTGTCCACTCGCTCGCGCACCCGCTCTCGACGATTTGTGGGATGCACCACGGCTTGGCGAACGCGCTCTGTCTCGTCGCCAGCATGAAGTTCTGCGCCGCCCGCAAGCCCGGCCTCTACCGCCGCATCGGCATCGCCTGCGGGCTGGACGTGTTGAAGTGCGGTGACGCGGAAGCAGACAGGCTCACCATCGCCTTCATCGGAGAATTCCTCACCGGCATTGGCCTCTACACCAAGCTCCGCGACCACGGCGTGAAGCCTGAGCACCTCGACGCCCTCGTCGCGCAAGCTTGGGACGACCCGTGCCACAAGACGAATGCCGTGCCGGTCACGGTGGCAGATTTACGAACGCTCTACGAAGCCGCGATGTAGCCGCCCTCCTTACGCATTACGTTTTACGCCCCATGAACCACCCCGACGACGAGAAGCTCCTGCGCCAGCTCGGCTACGAGCAGGAGCTGTCCCGCCGCATGAGCGGCTTCTCGAACTTCGCCATCTCGCTCTCCATCATCTGCATCCTCGCGGGCGGCATCACGTCGTTTCACGTCGGCTTGTGCAGCGCGGGCGGGGCGAGCATCGGACTGGGCTGGCCGCTGGTGTGCCTCTTCTCATTGTGCGTCGCGGCGACGATGGCGCAGGTGGCGAGCGCGTTCCCGACGGCGGGCGGGCTGTATCACTGGGGCAGCATCCTCGGCGGACGCGCGTGCGGCTGGGTGACGGCGTGGTTCAACCTCGCCGGCCTCATCACTGTGCTCGCGGCCATCAACGCGGGGACTTACGACTTCGCCACCGCCGCGTTCGGCGTGTCAGCCGAGGCGA
Source organism: Limisphaerales bacterium (assembly GCA_009773355.1). Classification (GTDB taxonomy): domain Bacteria; phylum Verrucomicrobiota; class Verrucomicrobiia; order Limisphaerales; family SXTU01; genus SXTU01. The sequence goes on along the minus strand of WRPG01000008.1, from coordinate 63,823 downwards.
ACACCGCCACCGTTCGCACCACGGTCATCGTGCTGATGACGCTTTCGCAAGGGCTGCTGAACCACTACGGCATCCATCTCACCACGCGGCTCACGGATCTGAGTGGATACTTGATTCTCGCGGTCGCAACCGTGCTGACCGTGGCGCTGCTGGTGGCGACGAAGCAGTTCGAGTGGGCGCGCCTGTGGACGTTCACGAACTTCAGCGGGCTGCCCGAGGGCGGCGCGGTTTTCCCGAAGCAGGACAACTTGATGTGGCTCTTCGCGCTCGGTTTCCTGCTGCCGGCCTACACCATCACCGGCTTCGACGCCTCGGCGCACACGAGCGAGGAGACCGTCGGCGCGGCGATGAACGTGCCCAAGGGCATCGTGCGCTCGGTGTGGGTGTCCGGCGTGTTCGGCTGGGTGATGATTTGCGCCATCCTGCTGGCGATGCCCTCGGTGAAGGAAGGCGTCGAGCAGGGCGCGAACGTCGTGCCGTGGACGATGAAGGCCGCGCTGCCGGACGCGCTCGCATCGGTGCTGCTCGCGCTCATCATCGCCGCGCAATACCTCTGCGGCCTCGCCGCGCTCACGTCCGCGTCGCGCATGACCTACGCCTTCGCGCGCGACGGCGGCCTGCCATTCTCCGATGCGCTGCGTCGCGTGAACCCGGCCAGCAAGTCGCCCTCCGTCGCCGTCTGGTTCGCGGCGATTGCGGCGGCGCTGTTCACCATCCTCGTGCCCTACGTGACCATCGCGGCGGTGTGCGTCATCTTCCTCTACATCAGCTACGCGCTGCCCGTCGCCGCCGGCTTCCTCGCCCACGGCCGCACTTGGACGCGCATGGGCCCGTGGCAAATCGGCCGCCTCTACCGCCCGCTCGCCGTGGTCTCCGTGCTCGGCTGCCTCTTCCTCATCGTCATCGGGATGCAGCCGCCGAACGAACAGGCGGTGAAAATTGTCGGCGGCACGGTCGTGCTGCTGCTGGCGGTGTGGTTCGGGCTGGAGAAGAGGAGATTCAAAGGGCCGCCGGAGGCGTGTTCCGTGCTCCGTGTTCCGTGACTAACGAAGGGACATCAACGATATGAACTATCAGGAGTGGTTGAAGGGTGTTCCGGCAACAATTACGGAGGATCCGTTGTGGAACCAGGAGACCTATCGGCTGGCACTGTTTGTGGCAGACCTTGCGTGGCACGACGCAACAAAGCTCTTCCGCGACGCACGCACGCGAGATTTGGCGGGGCAACTCATTCGTGCAGTCGGCTCTATCGGGGCGAACATCTCGGAAGGATACTCAAGAGGATTCCCGAAGGATCGCGCGCGCTTCTACGAGTATGCGCTTGGCTCCGCGCGTGAAACCCGCACATGGTATTTCGACGGTCGCCACCTCTTGGGCGACGCGGTGGCCGACCATCGGATGAAGCTGGAGACACAAATCATCCGCCTGCTTCTCTCCACGCTCCCCGCCACTCGCGGCTACTCTCTCCACGAAGACGAGACTCCCTACACGACGCAGCCCGCTCAAGACGTCCCCGCCTTTTCACCATCCGAACTCGAATCGCTCCTGAGTTCAGTGCCAATGCCCGAAGCGTAATCACGGAACACGGAGCACGAAACACGTCCCCGCATGCAACTCATCAACCCCGCCACCGAGGAGGTTTTCACCGAAGTCGCCGCCGCCTCGCCTGCCGATGCCCACGCCGCCGTCGAATCCGCCCAGCGCGCATGGGAAGACGGCTGGCGTAATCTCGCGCCGGGCAAGCGCGCAGAGATTCTCTTCAACATCGCCCGCGTCCTTCGCGAGCACCTTGAAGAACTCGCGCAGCTCGAATGCGCCAACATCGGCAAGCCCATCAGCGATGCGCGCGATGAAATCGGCCTTGGCGCGCGGGTGTTCGAGTATTACGCGGGGGCCATCGGCCAGTTCTGCGGGCAGACCATCCCCGTCGCGCGCGGCGGGCTGGACTTCACGCTACGCGAGCCGATGGGCGTGGTCGCGGCCATCGTGCCGTGGAACTTCCCATTTCCCATCGCGTGCTGGAAGGCCGCACCCGCGCTGGCCGCCGGCAATTGCGTCGTGCTCAAGCCCGCGTCGCTCTCGCCGCTCACCGCGCTGCGGCTCGGCGAGCTCGCGCACGCCGCCGGCCTGCCGCCCGGCGTGTTGCAGGTGCTTGCCGGCCCCGGCTCGGCCATCGGCGACGCGCTCGTGACGCATCCGCTGGTGCGCAAGGTTTCCTTCACCGGCTCGACCGAGATTGGCCGGCGCATCATGGAACTCGCGTCGCGCGACCTGAAGCGTGTCTCGCTCGAACTCGGCGGCAAGTCGCCGAACATCGTCTTCGCCGACGCCGACTGGCAGCGCGCCGCCGACACTTCGCCCATGAGCGTCTTCGCCAACACCGGCCAGGACTGCTGCGCCCGCAGCCGCGTGTTCGTCGAGCGCAGCATTTACGAGCCGTTCGCCGAGCGCTTCATCGCCGCCACCAAGGAACTGGTTGTGGGCAACCCCGCGCTGGACGCGACGCAACTCGGCCCGCTCGTGTCCGCCAGCCAGCGCGCGAGTGTGGAGGACTTCCTCGCCGACGCGCGGAAGCACGGCACGCAGTTCGGCTGCGGCGGCAAGCGACCTTCCGCGAAGGGCTTCTACCTCGAACCCACCGTCCTGCTCGACGTGGACAAGTCCACCCGCTGCTGGCGCGAGGAAATCTTCGGTCCGGTCGTGTGCCTCGTGCCGTTCGACCACGAGGAGCAGATGCTCCGCGCCGTGAACGCCTCGCCCTACGGCCTGAGCGGCTCCATCTGGACCAACGACATCCGCCGCGCCCTCCGCGTCGCCCGCGCCGTGCAGAGCGGAGTCCTCAGCATCAACTCGCACAGCAGCGTGCATGTCGAGGCCCCGTTCGGCGGCTACAAGCAGAGCGGGCTGGGGCGGGACTTGGGCATGGCGGCGATGGAGGGGTATACGGAGGTGAAGAATGTGTTCGTGAGCGAGTAAAACGTGAAACGTAAAGCGTAAGGGCGTTATGAACTACGCGGAGTGGGAAAAGTCGGTGCCGGCGGAGATTCGTGGCGATTCGGTTTGGAACACGAAGGCATACCGGTTCGCGCTGTTTCTGGCGGAGCTGGCTTGGCACGACTCGACCAAGCTGCTGGGCGACAAGCGGACCATCAGTCTCGCTGACCAACTCAACCGCGCGGCGGGAGCCGTCAGTGCCGACATTGAAGAAGGCTATTCGCGCGGGACGGGAAAGGACAGGGCGCGCTTCTACGAATACGGTCTCGGTTCCGCCCGTGAGGCACGCGGCTGGTATTACAAGGGCCGGCATGTCCTGGGCGAGGCGGTCTCGACTCACCGAATCCATTTGCTGACGGAAATCATCCGCCTGCTGCTGACAATGGTCCCCGACCAACGCGGAACCGTGCTCCGCGAGGAGCCAACGCCCTATGGCTACACTTCCACTCCGCCAGCACTTGAAGCGGAATCTCCCTCCGAACCATTGCTCACGAACATTCCCATGCCATAGTGCCGCCAGCCGCCCTTACGTTTTACGAATTACGTTTTACGCCCCATGACCCTTGCCGAACTCCGCCGCCAAGTCCGTTCCGGCCACATTGACACCATCCTCGTCGCCTTCCCCGACCCGTTCGGGCGGCTCGTGGGGAAACGGTTCCGCGCGGACTTCTTCCTCGACTCGGTCGTGAAGCACGGGACGCACGGGTGCAGCTACCTGCTCACGGTCAACCTGGACATGGACCCGCTCGATGGCTTCAAGGTCGCGAACTGGGCCACGGGCTTCGGCGACTTCGGGTTCCGCCCGGACATGGACACGTTGCGCGTCCTGCCGTGGCAGGCGGGCGCGGCGATGGTGTTGTGTGACTTTGTGCGCGAGAGCGGTGAGCTGGTGGCGGAAGCTCCGCGCTCAGTGCTACGGCGACAGTTGGACTTGCTGGCGAAGCAGGGCCAGACCTGCCTGTGCGCGAGCGAGCTGGAGTTTTACCTGTTCAACCAGACCTATCACGCGGCGCACGCGAGCGGCTATCGCGATCTCCAGCCGTCGAGCGATTACCGGATTGATTACCACCTCATGCAGCCGACGCGCGACGAGCCACTGATGCGCGCCATCCGCAACGGCATGTGCGCCGCGCGCGTGCCGGTGGAGAGCAGCAAGGGCGAGTGGAGCCGCGGCCAGCACGAAATCAACTTCACCTGCGCCGCGCCGTTGCCGATGGCGGACATGCACGCGGTCTTCAAGCAGGGCGTGCGCGAACTCGCCGAGCAGCACGGCAAGGCGGTGACGTTCATGGCGAAGTATGCGCCCGGCGAGGCGGGCAGCTCGTGTCATATCCACATGAGCCTGTGGAAGCGCGGGAAGAACCTGTTTTGGGCGACGGATGCCGACCCTTACGCATTACGCATTACGCATCAGGAGGAAGTAATGCGTAACAAAGTAATGCGTAAGAAGGCGGGGCCGGGCGGCTCGAAGTTGTTTCGCCAATTCCTCGGCGGCCTGATGAAATACTCGCCGGAGCTGTGCCTGTTCTTCGGTCCGACCATCAACAGCTACAAGCGCTACCAGCCCGGCAGTTGGGCACCGACGCGCATGGCGTGGGCGGTGGACAATCGCACGACCGGCTTCCGCGTCGTGGGGCACGGCGGTTCCTTCCGCATCGAGAACCGGATGCCCGGCGCGGACGCGAACCCGTATCTCGCCTTTGCCGCGATGCTCGCTGCTGGCATGGCCGGCGTGCGCGAGGGACTCGACTGCGGCCCCGAGTATCGCGGCAACGCCTACGTGGACCCGAAGCTCGCCCGCCTGCCCAGCTCCCTGCGCGATGCGACTGATCACTTTGAGAAGTCAAAACTCGCCCGCGCGGCCTTCGGTGACGACGTGGTGGATTTCTACACTCACCACGCGCGGCTGGAACACGAGGCGTTCAGCAACGCGGTGACGGACTGGGAGAAGCAGCGTTACTTCGAGCAGATTTAGGTCTCGGAGCGCAGGTAGTCGCAGGCTTCAGCCTGCGCGTCAGCCTTCGAACCGAAGCGCAACCTGAAGGTTGCGACTACCGCACGCAGCAAGGTCGCAGCACATTCCCAGCGACGCGTAGGGCGTCCTGCCGGCCCGCGAGCGTCTTGCCGAAGGTCGGGTCCTCCACCTCGATGCAGACGGGGCCGCGGTAGCTCGTCGCCATCAGCGCGGCCATGAACTTGCCCCAGTTCATCTCGCCATAGCCGGGGATGCGCGGGGTGTGCCACTCGTTCGGGTGCGCGAAGACGCCGACCTCGTTGAGCCGGTCGCTGTGAAGCTGCACATCCTTCGCGTGGAAGTGAAACAGCTTGTCCTGAAACTCGCGCAACGGACTCGCCGGGTCCATGTGCTGGAGCACGAAGTGGGAAGGGTCGTAGTTCAGGCCGAAATGCTTCGACGGAATGTCGCTGAACGCCCGCCGCCAGATGGCCGGCGTCGTCATCAAGTTCTTCCCGCCCGGCCACTCGTCGCGCGTGAAGGACATCGGGCAGTTCTCGATGCCCACTTTGATGTCGTGGTCCGCCGCGAAGGCGATGAGCGGCCGCCACACCTTGAGGAAGCGCGGCCAGTTGTCGTCCACGCTGCGCGTCCAGTCGCGCCCGACGAACGTGTTCACGTTCTTCAGGCCCAGCACGGCGGCGGCCCGGATGACCTTCCTGAGATGCGCCACCGCAACCTTGGAAACTCCGGGGTTCGGGTCGAGCGGATTGGGATAATAGCCGAGCGCGGTGAGCGAAACGCCGTGTTTGGCGCACAGCCCGTGGACTTCCTCCGCGCGCGCCCGCGTGAAGCCGTCCACGTCAATGTGCGTGACCCCGGCGAACTTCCGCTCCGCCCGGCCCACCGGCCAGCACATCACCTCCACGCACCGGAACCGCTCGGCGGCGGCGAAGGCGAGCACCTGGTCGAGGGAGAGTTCCGGCAGGATGGCGGAGACGAAGCCGAGTTGGAACATGGGCGGCAGTTTCGGAAATACAGCCGGCCGCGCAAGGAACTTTGTTCCGCCGCCCGCTGAAGCCCCGTCCAGCCACGCCCGGCAAACGCCGGTGCCGGAAAACCACCAGGCTCGGGACGGCGGGCAGGCAGACTGCCCCGCTCGGTGCGCGTGATTGGGTTGGCAAACGGCCGGGTTTCGTTTTGAGTCCTGCCGGCCGCGCCGCCGTGAAGGTCTCAAATCGGGCGCGCTGGCCGCCCATTGTCACGCTCATGAAATCAGCCATCACCATCTCCCTGGTCCCCGAAGCCCGCGGGGGTCCGTTTGTGTATTGGGACGACCTCGCGGCCGGGTTTGCCGCCGCCGCGCGGCATGGCTTCGACGCGGTGGAGATTTTTCCGCCCGCCGCCAATGCCGTGTCCGTCGGCCAGGCGCGCGAGCTGATGGAAAGGCATTCGCTCAAGGTCGCCGCCGTGGGCACGGGCGCGGGCTGGGTGAGGCACAAGCTCCGCCTCACGGATCCCGACCCCGCCGTGCGGGCGAAGGCCCGCGAGTTCATCTACGGCATCATCAACCTGGCCGGCTACCTCGGCGCGCCTGCGATCATCGGCTCGATGCAAGGGCGTTGGGAGGGCGCGGTGGCGCGCGAGCAGGCGCTGGACTGGCTGGCGGAGGAACTCCAGGCACTCTCGGAGCGCGCCGCCGCGCACCAGCAGGTGCTCCTCTACGAGCCGCTGAACCGTTACGAGACGAATCTCTGCAACCGCAACGCCGACGCGGCGGACTTCGTCACCACGCGCGGGCTGAAGAACGTGCGGCTGCTGTGCGACCTCTACCACATGAACATCGAGGAGCAGAACCTGGCGGAGTCGCTGCGGCAGACCGGTGCGCTGGTGGGGCACGTCCACTTCGCCGACTCGAACCGCCGCGCCATCGGGCTGGGCCACACGGACGCCGGCCCCATCGTCGCCGCCCTGCGGGACATCGGCTACGCCGGCTATCTCTCAGCAGAAATCCTCCCGTTGCCAGACGCGGAGACGGCGGCGGCCCGGACGATCGAGAGCTTCCGGCGGCTCGTGTAGGCCGTTCGCCGCGCGCGTGGCGGGAACTTGCTTGAACCCATGAATCGTCGTCCGGTCACCCGTGACCCGGTGGGGGCGACACGGACGTTGTTCAAACAGACGTTCGGCCACGCGCCCACGCACCTGGTCAGAGCGCCGGCGCGGCTGGAACTGCTCGGCCATCACGCGGAGTGGAACGACGGGCTGGCGCTGGCCGTGGCGATTGACCGGCACCTGTGTCTCGCCAGCACGCCGCGCACGGACGGGCGCATCGAGGTCGTCACGTCCGCCTATCCGCAACGCGAGCTGTTTTGGCTGAGTCAGTTCACGGACAACCCCGACGTGCCGTGGACCGGGCTGCTGAAGGCGGCGCTCCGTGAGTTGCGCGCCCGCGGGGTCCACTTCGGCGGCTTCAACGCGGCGGTGCAGAGCGAGATTCCGCCGGGTGCGGGTTTCGGCAGCTCGGGCGCGCTGCTGGCAGCCGTCGCACTCACGGTGCGGCAACTCTATCCGCACAAGCTCACGGAGTCCGGCGCGATCATCCGGCGGCTCGGACGCGGGCGAATGCCCGCGCCAACGGACTTGGAGCGATTGCGGATGGCGAGGCTTTGCCGGCAGGCGGGGGAAAGCGTCGCCGGCGAAGCGGGCGGCACGCTCGACGCGGTGCCGACGCTCTGCGGCGAGGAGTTCAACGCCGTGCTGGTGGACACGCAACACGGCACAGTGGAGGCGCTGCCACTCATCGGCGAGCTGGCGGTGATCGTGTGCGACACCGGGCGGCTCAGTCCCGTCGTCGAGGCGCGTTCGGCGGCGTTGCGTTACCACTGCGCGGCGGCGGCGCGGGCGCTGGGAGTGAAGTCGTTGCGGGCCGTGGACCCATCGCAGCTCAAGGCCGCGCGGCATCAACTCACTGCGCGCCAGCACGCGTGCGCCTATCACATTGTCGGCGAGAACCAGCGCGTCGTGGCCGCCGAGCGGGCGCTGCGCGGCGGGGACGTGGAGCAGTTCGGACAGTTCCTGTTCCAGAGCCATGAGAGCGCGCGGGAGTTTTTCCAGAGCAGCTCGCCGGAGATGGACTTGCTGGTGGACCTGGCCCGCGCGCACCCGGCGTGTCTGGGGGCGCGGCTCGCCGGCCACGGCTTCGGCGGCCACACGGTGAACCTCGTGCTGTGGAACGAGGCGGATGAATTCTGTGACCGGCTGGAGAAAGGCTACGGAAAGTCCATCGGCCGGGTGCTCAAGACGATGCGCTGCCGCGTGGTGGCCGGCGCAAACGCCGCGTAGTCGCAACCTTCAGGTTGCGAATCGGAAAGGTTGGCCATGCGCAGCCCGAAGCCGCACCTACGGCTCTTTCAAGCCGCTGGCCTCGATCACGCCCAGGTCGCCAATGAGTTCGGTCAGCATCGCGGGAAGTTCGCCGGCGGGCACGGGCAAATACTTGCCAGTGGCCGTGGCGACGATCTGCCCGGCGGCATCACGCAGCTCGGCCTTCGCCTCGAAGATCTTGTTCCGCCGGTTCGCGACCAGCTCGGCGGTCACGAGGAGTTCGGCGTCCGGCTTCGCGGGCTGCTGGAAGCGCACGGTCATCTCCGCGCAGTAGGCGAAGCGCCGCGTGCCCACGGCCACGGCCCAGACCATGATCTCGTCGAGCACGGTGGCGAGGATGCCGCCGTGCGTGACGCCCTTGAAGCCGATGTGTTCGGCGCGCGGCGTGAAGCGGGTGTGGACACGTTGCTCTTCCGCGTGAAAGCGCAGCCGCAGGCCGTGGATGTTTGACTCCCCGCAGACAAAGCAGGAGCGCGTGTGCGGCAGGTGGGTCATGCCGGAAAATCGCGACCGTCAGACGGTCATGATTTCCTTCTCCTTCGTGGCGAGGTGCGCGTCGAGCTTGGCGATGTATTGGTCGGTGAGCTTCTGCACCTCTTTCTCCGCCGTCTCCACCTCGTCCTCGGAGACACCGCCGCTCTTGCCTTCCTTCTTGAGCGCTTCCAAGGCATCGCGGCGGATCTGGCGGATGGCGACCTTGCCGGTCTCGGCCATCGCCTTGACGGTCTTCACGAACTTCTGGCGCGTCTCCGTGCTGAGGTCCGGCAGGACGATGCGGATGAACTTGCCTTGCACGGCGGGGTTCAGGCCGAGGTTCGCCTTCTGGATGGCCTTCTCAATGGGGCCGACGCTGCCTTGGTCCCACGGCTGGATCATCAACATGCGCGACTCCGGCACCGAGATGTTGGCCAGCTCCTTGATGCGCATCATCGCGCCATAGACCTCCGCCTGGATGTTCTCCACCAGCGCGGGCGAGGCCTTGCCTGTGCGCACGCCGGAGAACTCATGCTCCACATGCTGCTCGCTCTTGATCATCTTCTCTTCCGCGTCCAACAAAACGTCGTCGAGTGCCATGCGCGGAAGCTAGGACTCCCGGCTCGAAGTTCAAAGTTCAAAGTTGCCCGGCTCACTTCAACAGCGGGCGGAGACGCGCCCAAGCTTGATGGGCGTCACGCAGAGATTCCAAGCGGGCAAGGTGCGTGGCGGCGGACTCGCGCTGGAGGGGAATCAGGTCGGCAACGGTGGCGTCACCGACGGACACGCGGGTTTCGACGAGCGAGGCGAGACGAGCGAGACGAGGCACGACTTCTTTCTGCAACTGGCGCGCGTGTGCAAGGCTGGCGGCCAGCTCTCCGTGGGCAGCGCGCAGGTCGGTCTCCAAGTCGGCCTGCGTCCGCTGCGTGCGTGCCTCGGCGGCGGTCTGCAAGGCGCGGGCCTCCTGCTCGCGCCCCTTTCCTTTGTTGAACATCGGAAGCGGCAGACTGAAGCCCACGTCGAAACCGTTCCGGCGTGTCGCCTCGTCGCGGCGGAAGAGCAGCTCGAAGGTCAGGTCTGGCACGCGTTCGGCGCGGGCCAGCACCACGCGGGCGCGCGCGGCGGCGGTCTCGGCCTGCGCCTGCGCGAGCGCGGGATGCACGGCCAGTTCGGCGACGATGGCTTCTAGCGCGGGGAGTTCCAGTCCAGTCTCCAACGCGCCGGCGAGCGAGTGAACCGTCGGACGCGATGGCCCGAGCGTGCCGGACAACGCGGCAAGCGCCTGCCCGCGCAGCGCGGTGGCGCGGGCCAGCTCGGCGCGGGCACGGGCGAGTTCCAGTTCAGCGCGCTCGACTTCGTCGGCTGCGACATCGCCTCCGACGAGGCGCACGCGGGCCAGGCGCACGGCCTCCGTCGCGGCGTCCACCAGCCGGGTGTTCAATCGGTGGGCTTCATCAGCAAACAGTGCGGTGGCAAACGCCCCGTGCGCGCGGCGGCGGGTTTCGCGGGTCTTCGCGGCCAGTTCGTGCTGCAGGACTTCGCGTTCGCGCTCGTGAACTTCGCGGGCGGCGGTCAGGCGCTTGCCCAACGGCACGCTCTGCGCCGCGCCGACGAGAAACGCCGGGTCGCGCGGGGCGGACTCGACGCGCGCGATGGCCTCGGGGTTGGGCGGGCGCGTGGCCTGCTGGAGCCGGCCCTCGGCGGCGGCGATTTGCGCGCGCGCTTCGGCCAGCGCGGGACTCTGGCGTTCGGCCAGTTCGAGCGCGGCGGTGAGCGTCAGGTTGGTCAGTGCGGTGGCGTGGACGGTGCCGGCAGCGACCAGCAGCAGCGAGGCGAGGAGGAAGGCGGTGGTTTTCATAGCGAGATTCCCAGTTTCTTGAGCAGCCAGATTTCGGCGATGTAGGCGGCGAGCATGGCGGCGAGCGCCGCCGCGAGGCTCGGAGTGAAGGCGACACCGCGCTTGAGCAGCACGGGCAGCACGACGAACAGCACCAGCGAGGGCAGCACGAGCCAGAGGATGCTCCACGAGAGCGCGGCCACCTGCGCGTTGTCGCGCGTGTCGCGGTAGAGCCACACGAACGCGAGCAGCGACGTGAGCGGCAATGACGCCAGCAGGCCGCCCCAGAACGAGCTGCGCTTGCTGATTTCCGTGACCGCGACGATGACTGCCGCGCTGACGAGGACTTTGATGGCGTATTGGGTCATGTCAGGAGTTGGGTTGGAGCGATGACGGCTGCCCGAGTCGGAAATACAGCGCGGGCACGATGACCATGTTCAACACCATCGAGGTCAGCAGGCCGAACAGGATGACGATGGCCATCGGGGTCTGGATTTCGTTGCCGGGCTTCTCTCCGCCGAGCGCAAGCGGGATGAGCGCCAGCCCGGCGGCGAGCGCGGTCATCAGGATGGGCACGAGCCGCTCCATCGCGCCGCGCCGGACGGCCTCGCGGAAGTCGGTCATGCCCTCGTGCTCCTGCAGGTGCCGGATGTGCGCGACGAGCATGATGCCGTTGCGCGTGGCGATGCCGAACACGGTGATGAACCCGATGAGCGAGGCGACGCTCAGCACGCCGCCGCCCACAAACACACCCGCCACACCGCCAATGAGCGCCAGCGGCAGGTTGAGCATGATGAGTGCGGCGTCGCGGGCGGACTTGAAGGCGAGGTGCAGCAGGAAGCCGATGCCGATGACCACGCCGATGCTTACCAGCGTCAACGTGCGGCCCGCCTCGGCGGCGCTCTCGAACTGCCCGGCGTATTCCACGCGGAAGCCGCCCGCCGCGCCGACGATGGGGTTCACGAGCTTCTGGATGTCCTGCACCACGCCGGTCACATCGCGCCCGGCGACGTTGCACTGCACGACAATCTTCCGCTCGACCTGCTCGCGCAGAATCTGGTTCGGCCCGGTGTCGCGCTGGATGCGCGCGAGCGAGCGCAGCGGCACCTTCGCGCCAGCGGGCGTGTCCACGAGCAGGTCGCCAAGGGTGTCGAGGGACCAGCCGCCGGCGTCGGCGAGCCGCACCACGAGGTCATACGCGGCCTGGCCTTCCAGCACGCGCGTCGCCTTCACGCCTTGCAGCGACGCCTCGACCGTGCGCGCCACGTCACGGATGGTGAGCGCGTGCCGGGCAATCTCGGCGCGGTCGAACTTGATTTTGAGCACCGGCACTTCCGTTTGCGTCTCGACGGACAAGTCCACGACGCCCGTGACGCCCTGCATGGCTTGACGGGATTTCTCGGCGAGCGTGCGGAGCCGGTAAAGGTCCGGGCCGAAAATCTTCACCGCGATGTTCGCCCGCGTGCCGGAGAGCATGTGGTCAATGCGGTGCGAAATCGGCTGGCCGATGGTGATGTTCATGCCGGGCACGGTGGAGAACGCGTCGCGCAACGCCTGGAGAAACTCCGCCTTGCCGCGGCTCTTCATCGCGATGGACACTTCGAGTTCGGAGGCCTCGACGCCCTGCGCATGTTCATCCAGTTCGGCGCGGCCAGTGCGGCGTGCGACGGAGACGACTTCCGGAAAGCTCAAAAGCGTCTGCTCCACGACCCGGCCTAACGCGTCGGATTCCGGGAGGGAAGTGCCGGGCAGCGTCACGGCACTGATGGTGAGCGAACCCTCGTTGAACTCCGGCAGGAAGGCGCGGCCCATGCGGGTCGCGGCCAGCAGCGCCACCGCGAGCACCACGACGGCCGGCACGGTGAAGCGCCACGGGTGCGCGAGCGCGCCATGCAGGACGGGCGCGTAGGCCGCCTTGAGCCATTGCACGAACTTCGGCTCGTGCTCCGCCAGCACGCCCCGGCTCTTGGGCAGCAGGAGGTAGCACAGCACCGGCGTCACGGTGACGGCGACGATGAGCGATGCGCCGAGCGCCACGAGATAGGCGACGCCGAGCGGCTGCAGCAGGCGGCCCTCGACGCCTCCGAGGAAGAAGATGGGGATGAACACCAGCGCGATGATGAGCGTGGCGAACACGATGGAACTCCGAATCTCCACGCTCGCGTCGAACACGACCTGCAGGATGGGGCGACGCCTGGCTTCCGGCTTGTGGTGGTTTTCGCGCAGCCGGCGGAAGACGTTTTCCACATCAATGACCGCGTCGTCCACCAGCGCGCCGATGGCGATGGCCATGCCGCCGAGCGTCATGGTGTTGATGGACGCGCCGAACCATTTCAGCGTGAGCACCGCCGTCAGCAGCGAGAGCGGGATCGCCGTGAGCGTGATGAGCGTCGCGCGGAAGTTCCCGAGGAACAGCAGGACCACGACGGTCACCAGCACCACGCCTTCGAGCAGCGCGGTCTGCACGTTGTGGACGGACACGGAGATGAAGTCCGCCTGCCGGAAGATGTCGGTCTTCAGCTTCATCCCGGCGGGCAGCTTGGCGCTGATGTCCGCGAGCGCGGCATCGAGGCGCTTGGTGAGTTCGAGCGTGTTCGCGCCCGGCTGCTTCTGGATGCCGAGCAGGACGGCGGGCTTGCCCATCGCCGAGCCTTCGCCGCGCTTCTGCGCTTCACCCACTCTGACCTCGCCGAGATCGCGCACGAGCGTGGGCACGCCCTCGCGCGCGGCGACGGTGGTCGCGCCGATGTCCTCCAGCGAGCGGACGCGGCCCACGCCGGTGACGAGCCACTCCGCGCCGCGCTCGTTGATGATGCCGGCGGAGACGTTCTCGTTGGCCTCCTCCAGCGCGCGGACGACCTGGTTCAGGGTGACGCCGTGCGCCTGCAAGGCGGTGGGATTGATGACGACCTGAAACTGCTTCTCCCCGCCGCCGATGGGCGTCACCTGCGCCACGCCGGGCACGGCGAGCAGGCGTCGTCGAATGGAAACCTCCGCGTGGCTGCGCAGCTCCGCGGGTGTGTGCTGGTCGGAGGACAGCGCGAGGAACAGGATTTCGCCCATGATGGACGACTGCGGCGCGAGCACGGGGCGCTCGACTTCGGGCGGGAGCTCCGCGCTGACGGCCCCGATTTTCTCCGCGACGGTTTGCCGCGCGTGGCGGATGTCCGTGCCCCACTCGAACTCCACCCACACGACGGAAATGCCGACGGCGGTGGCCGAGCGCACGCGGCGCACACCGGCCGCGCCGTTGACGGCGGTTTCCACCGGGAACGTGACCTGGGTTTCAACCTCCGTCGGCGACATGCCGTGCGCCTCGGTGATGATGGTGACGGTCGGCGCGGTGAGGTCGGGGAAGACGTCCACCGGCATGCGCGTGGCCGTATGAATGCCGAAGGCGGTGAGCACCAGCGCGGCGACCAGCACCAGCGCGCGGTTGCTCAAGGCCCATTGAATGAGTTTGTCCATGTGCGTTCCTCAGTGGGCGTGGCCGTGGGCGGGGATGACGCCGGAGATGGACGAGAGCCGGATGGCATACGCGCCCTTGGTGACGACGCGCTCGCCCTCCTTCAACCCGTCGAGCACCTGCACGAAGCCCGCGTCGCGCAGGCCGGGCTTGATGTCGCGCTTGTCAAAGGTCTCGCCGGACAACTGCACGAACACGACGAGCTGTTCGCCTTCCTCGACGAGCGCGGACTCAGGGACGGCGATGGCGTCCTCCGCACGACCGGTTTCCAGTTGCAGCGTGACGAACTCCCCGAGGCGCAGGCGGCCGGCCGGGTTCGGCAATTCATAGACCAGCGGCACCGTGCGCGTGGCGGGGTCCACTTGCAGGCCGGTGAAGACCAGCCGCCCGCCGCCCTTGCCGGTGACGGGCAGGAAGCGCCCGCGTTCGCCGGGCAGTTCGAGCACGGCCTGCTTCGCCTCGGGCAGCTTGCGCGCGCCCGCTTCGGGCACCTTCGCTTCGAGGAACACGCGGCTGGCGTCCAGCACAGTGAACACGACCCGGTCGGCGGCAAGCTGCTCGCCCACGGCACCGACGGACACCGCCACGACCGTGCCGGCGATGGGCGACTTCAACTCGATGACGGTGGGCGCGACGGGCCCGGTGAGTGATTGGGAGGCGCGCATCGCCCGGGCGGCTTCGCGGTAGGCGGCTTCCACGACGATGGCGGCGGCGTGCTTCGCCTTGGCGTCCTTGAGCGTGAACTCGGCCTCCTGCAACTCGCGCTCGGGCCGGGCCTTCGCGGCGACGAGCGTTTGCAGACGCTTGAGCGTCACCTCGGCCTGCTCGATGGCGAGCTTGGCGCGGGCGAGTTCCGCGCCGGCCTCCACCGCGCGCGTGGTGAACTCCGCGACGCGTGCGGCGGTCTCGGCCTGGCGCGAGGTGTATTCGAGCGCGGTGGATGGGGCGAAAGCAGGCTGCAACAGCGCCAGCGTCTGCCCGGCAGCCACCGTGTCGCCGAGGGTGGGCAGCGACTTGCCCGCCGGCGCAAGCAGGCGTCCGCCCTGTGGCGTAGCGACCTGCGCGAGCGAGCCGGGCCGCGCGACGACGACCGCCGGCACGCGCACGCGCTCGACGATGCGGCGCTTCGCGACCGGCTCGGCCTTGGAAAGGATTTTCCACTGCTGCTCCTTGAGGAAGCTGACGCCCTCGGGGCCGTCGGAAATCTCCGCGTGCTGCGCCGCGTGCGCGTCCGCGTAGGCCTCGACCACGCCGAGTGAGATGGCGTCATTGGTCGCGCCCACCGGCACGAGCAACGTGACCTGCCAGTTGCCGGTCTTGGGGAAGACGATGCCGGGCAGGTAAATGCCGGGCTTGGCGGGCGCGGCCTGCGGATGCTCAAACGTGGTCTCGCCATGGCGCAGGACGAACTTCACCGGCCCCTCGCGGCGCGGCTCCAGCGTCTTCAGGTCCGTGACGTGCGTGACGAACGTCGTGGGTTTGCCGACGACGGCGGCCTTGTGCTCGGCGAAGACTTCGTGGCGCTCGGAGAAGGCCGTGATTTGAGCGGTCTTCTCCTCGTGCTCGTGTTCGTGGCCGCCCTTGGCGTCGTGCGGATGGCCGTGGTCGTCGTGGCGTTTGCACCCGGCGACGACGGTAAATGAGATGGCGAGGACGGCGGCGGCGGGCCGCAAATAATTTGGGTTCATGGCTGGCGGAAACTGCATTCGCCCGGTCGGAAAACTTCCGGCAAGGGCCGTGTCCGGGCACACCACGGCTGCCGGCACGCCAGGGTTGGCGTGAAACGAGGGAGGGAATCAGGCCAGCGGCGGAGCGCGCGGGCCGGAGGGAGGGGAGAAATCTGCGGGGGGCGGAGAGGGGTCGGCTTGGACCGGCAGCTCGCGCATCACGGCGGGCGGCGGGGGCACCAACGCGGCCTGCCAGACCACCAACAGCGGAGCGAAGAGCACCGCCTGCCGCTTCGAGAGGAACTTGGACTCGTGGTCACCGCTGAAGTGGTGGTGGTCCGGATCGCCATCGTGGTGATGGGGCGTCGCGTCGGCCGGCCCGTGGTTGTGGCCAGGGCTGTGGCCGTGGTGTGCCGCGTGGGCTTGGGCGTGGTTGTGCGCGGGGCTGGAATCGCAATGCGCCTCGGTGAGCAGATGCACCGGCAGCCAGGCAATGTGAAACACCAGCGCGGCCACCGCCAGCCAGCAGGCGGCGGGGCGGAGATGGTGGTTCAGCAGACGCACGGGGAGAGTGTGCCGCGAAACTGGCGGCAAGTCAAAGACGGTGACGGATTCAAGACTGCGGCGGGTTGCCGCCGTCTTTGGGGTCGTCTGGCTGCAAGAAGTCCGGCAGCGGGAGGGGCAGCAGATAGGCCGCGAGCAGCAGCACGCCGAAGATGATGAACAGGATGGGCAGCTCGAGGTCCACGGCGAGTTTCCCGGTCTGCCGCAGGACGGAGAAGATGGAGCCAATGAGCAGGAACGGGCCGACCACCACGGAGAATTTGTTCAGGCCGCTGACCGCGAGCGTCAGGATGCCGCAGATGCCGAGACTGCCGGTCCAGATCCAGTCCACGCCGGGCAGAATCTTGAGCGTGGTCAGCAGCCAAGCCACGCCGAGGCCAATGATGAGCACGGGAATGAGCAGGCCGGACCGGGACTTTTTCATGGTGGAATACGGGTGATTGCTGGCCGAATCCTGCGTCCACCGCCGGGGTTGTCCAGCGGATTGTGCCGTCAGTTCGTCACCAGCGTGCCGACCTTCTCGCCCATGACCACGCGCTTGATGTTGTGGGGCTTGAAGAGGTCGAAGACGATGATGGGCATCTGGTTGTCCATGCACAGGGCGAAGGCGGCGGAGTCCAGCACCTTGAGCTGCTGCGCGAGCGCGTCGTGGTAGCTGATTTGTGTGTAGCGCTTGGCGGCGGGGTTCTTTTTGGGGTCGCTGTCGTAGATGCCGTCCACCTTGGTGGCCTTGAGGATGACGTGCGCGTTCATTTCGTTGGCGCGCAGCGCGGCGGCGGTGTCGGTGGAGAAATACGGGTTGCCTGTCCCTCCGGCAAAGATGACGACGCGGCCCTTTTCGAGGTGGCGCACGGCGCGGCGGCGGATGAACGGCTCGGCCACCTGCGTCATGCTGATGGCGCTTTGGACGCGGGTGGGGACGTTTTGCTTTTCCAGCGCGTCCTGCAGGGCGAGGGCGTTGATGACGGTGGCGAGCATCCCCATGTAGTCGCCGGTGGCGCGCTCGATGCCGCGCTCGCTGCCGGACACGCCACGGAAGATGTTGCCGCCGCCGACGACGATGACGAGTTGCACGCCGAGCGCGTGGATTTCGGCGATTTGCCCGGCCATGTCCTGCACAACCTCGGGGGAAATGCCCGAGCCGGCCTCCCCGCCGAGCGCCTCGCCGCTGAGTTTGAGGAGCACGCGTTTGAACTTGGGCTGGGCTTTGGCGCGGGTGGGCATGGGTATCAGGTGGGGAAGAACTTCAGGCAAACAAGGCGCGCCAAGGAAACGGGAGCAAGAGTGTTGGGCGCGGACAACATCGTGACGCACTTGTAACAACCGGAAGAAGCCGAGTCAATCAAGCGCCGGACGGCGGCGTCATTGTCCGCCGGCCAGTGCTTTGGACTCGGTCGCGACGCCCAGGTCGCGGAGCTGCTTCGCCGCCGCCTGCTGCGCCTCGGCGTCGTCCTTGTCGGCGGGCGTGAGGGCGAGGCAGTGCTGGAGCTGCGCGATGGCGTCGGGCTTTTTGCGCAAGGCGAGGAGCGTTTGGGCGAGCTGATGGCGGTGGATGACGCGCCGGGGCGCGAGCGCGAGGGCTTTCTCGAAGTTTGCCCGCGCGTCCGCCAGCGTTCCGTTCGGGATGCCGCCATAAACCAGCTTCGCGATGCCGCGCAGGATGAAGTTCATCTCCGCCACCTCGAAGTGCCAGCGCGCGAGCATGTGGTAGGCAAGGTCGAGCTTCGGATCGAGGGCGATGGCGCGCTCGGTCTCCTCCTTCAACCGCCGCGAGTAGTTCACCTTGGTCTGGTTGTCCACGTAGGGGAAATTTTTCGCGAGGCAGATGCCGACGGAGAGCCGGGCGCGGGCGCTGTTGGTGTCGGCAGCCACGGCGCACTCGGCGGTGGCAAGGCAGAGCGCGGCGAGGCGTTTCTTCTCAGCCTCGGCTTTGGCGATGAAGATTTGATTCGACTGCTGCTTGGCGAGGCGGATGAGGATTTCGGCCTGGTTGGGATGCTTCGCATCCGCCTCCTCCAGCAACTTCAACGCGGCGGCGATCTCCTGCCGGGCGTCCAGCTCGTCCGCGCGGCGGAGCACTTCCGCAAGCGCCGTGCTGTCGGCGGCGCGGCCAGCGGACAGGCCGCAACCGAGCAAGCCGGCGAAGACCAGTCCGAGCGCGGCGCGAAAGATGCGATGTGGAACCACGGATGGAGATTCGCCCTCCGCCCCGCGCCCGGCAAGCCGCGAGTGCCGCCTTGCCTTGCGCTTGCGGCCCGCTAGTTTCCGCGCCTTGGCCGCCGGCTGCCGGCGGGCCGGAATCCGAACATGACGAACTGCCATCACCACTTTTTCCGCAGTGTGGTTTGCGCCGCGCTGGCGGGCGCGGCCCAGTCCGCCTTCGCGCAAAACCAGCCCGCGCCGCTCCCGCCGCCGCCCAAGTGGGAGACCCTCGCCACCGCCGGCCTCACGCTGACGAAGGGGAACAGCGACACGCTGCTGGCCAACCTCGGCGTGACCTCCGCGCGCAAATGGCAGGCGAACGAAGCCGGCCTCGGCGCGAGCTTTTCTTACGGCGAGGCTTCGGGCCTGAAGAACGTGGACAACGTCAGCGGCTTTGCCCAATACAACCGCCTGTTCTCCGAACGCTTCTACGGCGGCCTCAAGCTGAACGCCGTGAAGGATGAAATCGCCGATCTCGACTACCGCGTGACGATCAGCCCGCTGGCCGGCTACTACTTCGTGAAGGCCACCAACACGCTCCTCAGCGCCGAGGTCGGCCCGTCGTATGTCATCGAGCAGTTGGGCGGCGTGAGCCAGAGCTACGCGGGCTTGCGCGTGGGCGAGCGGTTCGAGCACAAGTTTGCCAACCGCGCGCGGGTGTGGCAGACCGCCGACTTCACGCCGCAGGTGGACCGCTTCCGCAAGTATCTCGTCAACGCCGAGCTGGGCGCGAGCGCGGCGATCACCGACCAGGTCAGCCTGCGTGTCGTGTTGCAGGACGCCTACGACAGCATCCCCGCGCCGGGCCGGAAGGCGAACGACATCCGGCTCATCAGCGGGCTGGAATACAAGTTCTGAGCCGGACGGCGGGTGGGCGGGCACCCGCGAGCCAAGCAGCCCCGCGCTTGTGAAGGGTGACGGTTCGCGGGGACCCCCGCCTCACCTGCCACACAAAATATCCCTTGCCTAAAACCTGTTTGTCCGTAATTTCTGTCCAGACAGAAACAACCGACACCGCTTATGCCAACCCTCAGCCCAGTCCAGCAGAAGTTCGTCCTCCATTGGGGCGAGATGGGCACGCGCTGGGGCATCAACCGCACCGTCGCTCAGATTCACGCGCTGCTCTTCATCGCGCCCAAGCCGCTGCCCGCCGAGGACATCGCCGAGACGCTCCAGGTCGCCCGCTCGAACGTCAGCACCAGTCTCAAGGAACTCCAGGCCTGGGGCATCATCCGCCGCGTCCATGTGCTGGGCGATTCCCGCGACCACTACGAGTGCATGAAGGACGTGTGGGAGATGTTCCGCGTGGTGCTGGACGAGCGGAAGAAGCGCGAGATTGACCCCACGCTCACCGTCCTGCGCGAGTGCATCATCGAGGCCGAGCAGGACAAGGAGACGGACGAATACACCGAGCAGAAGCTCCGCGAGCTGGCCGGCTTCTTCGAGACGACGAACGCCTGGTATGCCCAGATCCGCAACTGGCCCGCCAGCGCCGTGGTGAAGTTCATCAAGCTCGGCGACAAGGTGCGCAAGCTCCTGAACCTCGGGGACGGCTGATGGTTCCCCTTTTTTTGAGGCTAAATTTCTGTGAATGCCGAAATGACAGACAAGGACGCTAGAACCGCCCAAGGCGGCTGGGTCTTTTACGACGCGGAGTGCCCGCTGTGCGTCCCCGGCGTCCAGCGCATCGGCGGGTTGTTTGTTCGGCATGGCTTTGTTTGGAAGCCGCTGCAAGGGTCGGAAGTTGCCGCCAGACTCGGCGTGTCCCAGTCGGACACGCTCGGCGAGATGAAGCTGCTGCTGGCAGACGGGCGTGTGGTTGGCGGTGCAGATGCTTGGGCTGAACTGTTCCGGTCGGTCTGGTGGCTCCGCCCGCTGGGTTGGTTGATGCGGCTGCCCGGTCTGCATGACCTCTGTCTTGCAGCCTACCGCTGCCTCGCGCGGAATCGTTACTGCCTAGGCGGTGCCTGTCGCCGGGACAGCCTGCCGCCCAAACATCACCGCACGACCGCCTTCTTTGAACTGCCATGAGCGCCGCGCTTACCATCGGCCGTGACTGCCCCACGCCTTCGGTCTTGCCGCGCGGGCGGGCGGCGGCGATTGCAAATCGCCGGCACGGGCTGGTTCCGACCTTGCGCGCGGTGATTGACCGGCGGCTGCTCATCAACTTCCGCGTCGCACCTGATGCGCTCGCGCGTCTGCTGCCGCCTCCGTTCCGCCCCAAGCTCGTGCGCGGCTGGGGTCTCGCGGGCATTTGCCTGCTGCGCCTGCGGGACGTGCGGCCCGTCGGCCTGCCCGCGTTTATCGGACTCTCCTCGGAGAACGCGGCCCATCGCATCGCGGTGGAGTGGGAAGACAGCGATGGCGTTGCGCGCGAGGGCGTCTTCATCCCGCGCCGCGACACGGCATCGCGGTTCAACCAACTCGTCGGCGGTCGGGTTTTTCCGGGCGTGCATCATGCGGCGACCTTCCGTGTGTGGGAGCCGGGAAATCGCTTCAAAGTCGTGGTGTTCAACTCCGACGACGAAGCCCGTCCGCTGCTCAGAGTCCACGCGCATCTGACTGACTCGCTGCCGCGCGACTCGGTCTTCCGCTCGGTGACGGAAGCGGAGGAGTTCTTCCGCGCTGGGGCCGTCGGCTGGTCGCCGGGGCGACGCGAAGGCGAGCTGGATGGGCTGGAACTGCGCGCGCTCGAATGGCATCTGGAGCCGCTGGCGACCGACTGGGTGGAGTCCCGTTTCTTTGCCGACAACCCGTGCCTGCCCGCCGGCTCGTGGCAGTTCGACTCCGCCTTTCTGATGCGCGGCGTCGAGTGCGAGTGGCGTGCTTGTGGCAGAATGGCTACTACTCGCCGCGCTTAAAGCACATGAACCCGCAACGCCTCATTCTCGCTGGTGGCTCCGGCTTTCTCGGCCAGGCGCTGGCGAAGCACTTTCAGGCGCTCGGCTGGGAGGTCGTGGTGCTTACCCGCAATCCGCAGCCGAACCGAGCGGCTCGCGAAGTGCGCTGGGATGCGGAGACGCTTGGCGACTGGGCGCGCGAGTTGGAGGGCGCGGCGGCGGTGGTGAACCTCACGGGACGCTCGGTGGATTGCCGTTACACGGAGGCGAACCGGCGGCTCATCCTCGAATCACGCGTGAACTCAACCCGCGTCATCGGTCAGGCCATCGCGCAGTGCGCGCAGCCGCCGCGCGTGTGGCTGAACTCCAGTTCCGCGACGATTTACCGGCACACGCTCGGCCCGGCTTGGGACGAGTCGGGGACGGACTTCGCGGCGACGCCAGCGGTGAAGGACGAGTTCTCCCTCGAAGTCATCCACGCGTGGGAGAAGGCGTTGAACGAAGCTGTGACGCCACGCACCCGAAAGATCGCGCTGCGCACGGCGATGGTGCTGGGCCTCGCGCGCAACAGCGTCTTCCCCGTGCTGTGCCGGCTGGCGCGGTTCGGGCTGGGCGGGCGGATGGGGAGCGGCGAGCAGTTCGTGTCTTGGCTGCACGAGGCGGACTTCTGCCGGGCGGTCGAGTGGGTGATTCACCACGAGGAACTTTCCGGCCCGGTGAACTTCGGCGCGCCCAATCCGCTGCCGAACGCGGAGATGATGCGCCTGTTCCGCGAGGCCGTCGGCGCGCCGTTCGGTCTGCCGGCGACGGAGTGGATGCTGGAAGTCGGGGCGGTTTTCCTGCGGACGGAGACGGAGTTGATTCTCAAGAGCCGGCGCGTGGTGCCGGGCAAGTTGCTGCGCAGCGGCTTCACGTTCCGCTTCCCGGCGATGCGCGAGGCCATCGCGGACCTGCGGACGCGCAACGGGTGCTGCTGATTCAGCGCTCGCCGCTCTGCGGGACGGGAAAGCGGCGTCGCCGCTGCGCTCTGCCGCCGCAGTCCAAGATGGGCTGCGGCGCACATGAGCCGCGATTTCACAAGTGCATGAGACTCTGACAAAAACGGATGCGAGAGCCTCCTCACGTCGGCTGCCACCGTCGGAGGCCGGGAGGCAACGGTTGTTGGCGCTGCCCCACGAGCCGTTGTTCATCGCGGGCTGGCGGGATGTGGTGATGCTGCACTTCGCGGTGGACGCGGAGGCGCTGCAGCGCGAGGTGCCATTCGTGGTCGAGCGGTTTGACGGTCAGGCCTTCGTCAGCCTGGTTTGCTTCACGCTCACAGACATGCGACCGCACCGGGGCGGGACGCTGGCCAAAGTGTTGTTTCGGCCGGTCGGCACGCACCGCTACCTGAACGTGCGGACTTATGTGCGGCACGGCGAGGAGACGGGGGTCTTCTTTCTGGCAGAGTGGCTCTCGAGCCGGCTGGCAACGTGGTTTGGAGCGATGCCCTTCGGACTGCCATTTCGCTTCGGCCGGCTGGACTACTCGCACGAAAACCCGGCGGAAGGCGTGCATGGCTGTGTGCAGGCGGGCGAGGGGCGATTCGCGTATCGCAGCCTCCCGACGGCTCGCGAGGACGCTCGCCCCACCGGCAGTGCGCCTGAGTCGCTCGATGAGTTTCTGCTGGAGCGCTACACCGCGTTCACCGCGCGACACGGACGACGCGGGTTCTTCCGCGTGTGGCATCCGACTTGGCAGGTGCAGCGAATGGAACTACAGGTCGAGGACCGGAGCCTGCTGGTGAACGCGTGGCCTTGGTTCCGGTCGGCGGAACTCGCGATGGCGCATCATTCGCGGGGCTTCGACGAGGTGTGGATGGGCTGGCCGCATGGGCTGCCGCTGTAGCGGCGCTTCCTCACGCTGGACAAGTTTGGCCGGCCCATCACACTGCGGACCAACGCGAGCCACCCGCCCGCAAACATCCACTCCCATGATTACCCTCCTCGTTGGCACCAACCGTCCCGGCAGCAACACGCGGCTCGTCGCGCGGCAGATTGAAGGCCTTTACGCCGAGCTGCAGCACCCGGTGCGCGTGCTGGACCTCACGCAGTTGCCGGCGGAAGTCTTCGCGCCGACGGCCTACGCGGAGAAACCCGCGAGCTTCGCGCCCTTCGCCGATGCCGTGGTGACCGCCTCCGGCCTGCACGTCGTGACGCCGGAATACAACGGCTCCATGCCCGGCGTGCTGAAGTATTTCATAGACATGCTGAAATTCCCGGAGAGCTTCGAGCGGCGGCCGGTGTGTTTCACGGGGCTGGCGGCGGGGATGTGGGGCGCGCTGCGGCCGGTGGAGCAGCTCCAGCAAATCTTCGGCTACCGCAACGCCTATATCTACCCGGAGCGCGTGTTCATCCCCGGCATCGGCCAGCAGTTGGGCGCGGACGGACGGCTCAAGGACGAGGAGCTGGTCGGGCGGCTGCGCAAGCAGGCGGCGGGTTTCGTGGAGTTCACGCGCCGGTTCGCGGTGAAGTGAACCGGGGGAGAATCGGTGAGGTGGTGCGCGGTGCAGGGTTCGAACCTGCGACCCCTACCGTGTCAAGGTAATGCTCTACCACTGAGCTAACCGCGCAAAGCGGGGCGTAAATTGCCGAGCGACCTTGGGTTTGGCAAGCGCTGACTGACACATTGTGAGCGGACGAACCGCCCGGAGCCGCCGCCCCCAAATGCTCCCCGAGCACACGGGAGAATTGCGTTGAGCCTCGGGCTGGTTTGCGTTTAGCTGACGCTGTCAGCACAGCCAACGCCCAAACCACTTCGCGCCATGGAAATCACCGACTCCGTCGCCACCATCCTCCAGCACAAGGGCCACGCGTCCGTCCAGGCCGTCGCGCCCGACGCCTTCGTCTTCGATGCCATCAAGCTCATGTCCGACCGCAACATCGGCTGTGTGCTCGTGATGGACGGCGGGCAGTTGCTGGGCATCCTCTCCGAGCGCGATTACACCCGGAAGGTCGTCCTGCAAGGGCGCTCGTCGAAGTCCACGACCGTGCGCGAAATCATGACGACCGATGTCATCTGCGTCACGCCGCAGCACGGCGTCGAGGACACCTTGCGCATCGTCACCGAGAAGCGCGTGCGCCACCTGCCCGTCCGGGACGGCGACCGCATCATCGGCCTCATCTCCATTGGCGACCTCGTGAAGTGGGTCATCAACGCGCAACGCTCGGCCTTGAGCCAGTTGGAGGCGTATGTCGCGGGCGGATATCCGGGGTGAGCCACGCCCAAACTACTTTCAATTTCCCCGCTGGCCCGCGCGTCCACTCCCCACCAGAACGCTGCTCAACCCATAGCCCTATGATCCGAATCCCAGGCGAACCCGGCAAAGACCTCTGCGACAAACACCTCGGCGTCACGCGCCGCGACATCCTGCGCATCGGCGGCTCCGGCCTGCTGGGCCTCTCGCTCGGCGGCGCGATGAAGCTTCAGGCGCTCGCCAACCCCGCCACCGGCGGACGCGGCTGGGGCAAGGCCAAGAGCGTCATCATGATTTATTTGCAGGGCGGGCCGTCGCACCTGGACCTGTGGGACCCGAAGGACAACGTGCCGGACAACGTGAAGTCCGTCTTCTCGCCCATCGCCACCAAGCTCACCGGCGTCAAATACACCGAACTGCTGCCCAAGCTCGCGAAGGTGAACGACAAGTTCACCATGATCCGCTCGATGAGCTACACGCCCAACGGCCTCTTCAATCACACGGCCGCCATCTACCAGATCATGACCGGCTACACGACGGACAAGGTCAGCCCGTCCGGCCAGCTCGAGCCGCCCAGCCCGAAGGACTTCCCGAACTTCGGCTCGAACATCATCCGCCTCAAGCCGCCCACGCAGCCGATGCTCCCGTTCGTCATGTTCCCGCGCCCGTTGCAGGAGTCGAACGTCGTCGGCAAGGGCGGCAGCGCCGGCTTCCTCGGCAAGGCTTTTGATCCTTACACCCTTTATCCCGATGGCGACGACCTCGACATGGCGAAGATGGACAAGATCAAGGTGGACGACCTCAACCTCCGCCCGGACATGTTCGCCGTCCGCCTCCAGCGCCGGGCCAAGCTGCGTGACGAACTGAGCAACGCGGTGCCCGAAATCGAAAAGGCCGTCGAGAACTACAACCTCGACGAGTATTACAAGCAGGCGATGAACCTCATCGTCTCCGGCCGCGCCCGCGAGGCCTTCGACCTCAACCAGGAGCCGGACAAGCTCCGCGACCGCTACGGCCGGAACACCTTCGGCCAAAGCTGCCTGCTCGCCCGCCGCCTCGTCGAGGCCGGCACCCGCGTGGTGGAACTCATCTGGCCCAAGGTCGCCAACTCCGACAACCACTCGTGGGACGTGCACGTCGGCCTCAACGACCGCATGAAGAAGCAGAGCGCCCCGATGCTCGACACCGGCCTCTCCGCGCTCTTCGAGGACCTGGACGCGCGCGGCCTGCTCGCCGAGACGCTGGTCGTCGCCATCGGTGAGTTCGGCCGCAGCCCGCAGAAGGGCGTGAGCACCAGCGGCAACAGCAACAGCGCCGACGGGCGCGACCACTGGCCTTACTGCTACACCAGCGTCATCGGCGGCGCGGGCATCAAGCGCGGCTACGTCCACGGCCAGTCGGACAAGACCGGCTCCGCGCCTGCGGAGGACCCCGTCCACCCGACGGAACTGCTCGCCACCATCTACCACAGCTTCGGCATTGACCCGGAGACGGTGGTGATGAACCACCTCAACCAGCCGCGCGAACTGGTCAAGGCCAAGGCCGTCACGAAGCTCTTCGCGTAAGCCCGGCCAACTCGCTTCCGGCAAGGCCGCGCTGCTGCGCGGCCTTCCTTTTTCGCCGGACCCAGACGCGCTGGCCGGGCCGCCCAAGACCTTGCCCCGCCCGCCCCGTCGGACCCTCCGCGTCATCACTCTCGCTTGTCACGCCCGAGAAAATCGCTACAACCCTCCGAGCGTTTCGCCTGACCGGACGCCCACGACGATGTTACGACTCATTCTCCGCAGCCTGTTTGCCTCGCTGTTCCTCGGCCTTGCCGCCTTTGCCCAGCCCGTGAAGACCGAGCCGGGCATGGCAGTGACTTACACCACCGGCACCGCCAGCGACACCGTCGGCGCGCCGAACGCATGGCTCTATGTCCCCGCCGGCCAGCCGCCCACGCCCTTCCTGCCCGCCGGCAAGTTCACCGCGTCTTTCACCGGCTTCATCGCGGTGGACCTGCGCGGCGACTACCTCTTCAAGGTCGAGGCCAGCGGCGCGGTGAAGGTCGAGTTGGGCACAAACACCATCATCGAGTTCACCGGCGACGGGAAAAAAGCCAGCGACCCCACCAAGCCCATCCGCCTCAGCAAGGGCAACAACGCGCTCAAGGTCACCTTCACCAGCCCCGCCAGCGGCGACGCGATGCTCAAGCTCCTGTGGTCCGAGAAAGGTTCGCTCTGGGAGCCGGTCAACTCCGGCATGGTGGGCCGCGCGGTGGGCAACGAGTCGCTGGCGCAGCAGAACAAGCTGCGTTTCGGGCGCGAGACCTTCTTCGAGGCCCGTTGCGCGAAGTGCCACACCACCGAGACCGGTGCGCCGGAGCTGGCGATGGACGCGCCGGGCTTCGAGGGCATCGGGTCGCGGCGGCACTTTGGCTGGATGGCGAGCTGGATTCTTGACCCGAAGGTGCAGCGCGCCAATGCCACCATGCCGAAGCTCCTCCACGGCCCGACCGCGCCGGCCGAGGCCGAGGCCATCGCCGCCTTCCTCGCGTCGCAGACCGGCGCGGCCCCGACGGGCGAGCCAAAGAAGGACGACGAGAGCATCGAGGCCGCGAAGAAGCTCGTCGAGACACTGCATTGCACCGGCTGCCACAACGTCCCGGACCTCGGCGACCCGGACGCCAAGAAACTCAACCTCACTCACGTCAACGCGAAGTTCCCGCCCGCCGCGCTCCTCGCCTTCCTCAAGAACCCCGGCGCGCACTACGCGTGGACACGGATGCCGGACTTCAAGCTCAAGGACGCCGAGGCCGAGCAGCTCGCCGGCTTCCTCTCTTCCATCGCACCGTTGGTCAAGCAGCCCGGCGCGCCGACGGATGCCGCCGTCCTTGCGCGCGGCAAAACCCTCGTGCAGACGAAGGGCTGCCTCAACTGCCACGCGCTCAAGCTGGACAACCAGTTTAGGGCGAAGCCCCTCTCCGCGCTCGCCGCTGCGACGTGGACCAGCGGCTGTCTCGCCGAAGCGCCCGCCGGCAAGACGCCGCACTTCGCCTTCACCAAGGCCGAGCGCGAGGCGTTGCTGGCCTTCGCCGCCACGGACCGCGCATCGTTGAAGCGCCACGTCCCCGTCGAGTTCGCCGAGCGGCAGGCGCGCAACCTGAACTGCACCAGTTGCCACGGGCAGCTCGACGGCTTCACGCGCTACGAGATGATCGGCGGCAAGCTCAAGCCTGAGTGGATGGCGCAGTTCATCGCGGGCGACATCAAATACAAGCCGCGTCACTGGCTCGCGCACCGGATGCCCGTGTTTCCGAAATACGCCGCCGATTTCGCCGTCGGCCTCGCGATGACCCACGGCTTCCCGCCCCAGACGCCCGCCGAGCCACCGCACGATCCCGAGCTGGCTAAGGCCGGCCAGAAGCTCATCGGCGTGGACGGCGGCTTCTCGTGCATCTCCTGCCACAGCGTCGGCGCGGTGAAGGCCGCGCAGGTCTTCGAGAGCGAGGGCGTGAACTTCGGGTATGCCGCCGCGCGCGTGCAACGTGCCTACTACGAGCGCTGGATGCGCAACCCGCTGCGCATCGAGCCGCAGACCAAGATGCCGGTGTATTTCCAGGAGGACGGCTCCAGCCCCTTGCCCGACGTGCTGGGCGGCGACACCGCCAAGCAGCTCGAAGCCTTCTGGCAGTTCTTCCGCCTCGGCGACAAGGTCACGCCGCCGACGGGGCCGTAGGGCACAGACGTAAGAAGGTAGTTTTCAACCTCGCCAACAATTGTGCAGTCGGTTGGATTCCTGCTGGCTTCTTGGCTGCGTGCAGCCAAACATCTCCTATCTATGAAACACGCCCTCGTTGGTTGCTTGCTTGTCATCATCGTCGCCGCCGGTTGCCGCAAACGGCCAGCTCCGCCCGGCGGTGTTTCCGCTGACCCGGGAACACCCTCCAGCGCCGCCCCCAATGCACAGACACCGAAGGGCGCTTTCGTGCCGGCTCTGGCCGTGCCGCCTGAATCGCCGGCGGCCATCGCACAGACGGAATTGGATCGAAAGCTCGCCAGCGGCAACCCCCAACTGCAAGTGCAAGTGCTGGATGAACTGCTCCAGGCTTGGGTGATGTCCAAGAACGACCTGCCGAAGGATTTGGAAGAATTCGTCCGGGCCGGAATGCTGACGCGGCTCCCGGTTCCCCCGGCCGGCAAGCTGTTCATGATCGACCGCAAGAGCGGCCATGTCGTCCTGGCGAATCAGTAGCCGCCGTGGCTACTGACGATCCCACAGGGCCAATGGATGTCCGACGGGCAGCGTGGCACCGGTCACGGGGTCTTGGAAACCGAACTTGCTGGCAGGCAGAAATTCCGCGCGCCCGTTGATGAACACCGCAGCCGCCCGCCCGCTGTGCCGGTTGAGAACCCGTTCTCCGTTGCCCGACCCTGCCCCGGTCCGTTGGTAATAGGGTGAGTTGGAAGGCGTGCGCCAGAGCTGCGTTCCTGAGAAGGGCGTTTGCGGCTTCCAGTTGTCCGGACTAAGTGACGGGCTGGGAATCGAGTTCAAGTCCATCTGCGCAGCATCCGCCAGCACGATTGTATCCTCGGGCTTGGCGATTTCGTGCTCCTTGAGGGAATTATTGCCCTGAGGAATCCACCTCCCCAGCTCCGAATGGTTCATCCCAATGCCTATCCCAGTGGCTCCAACCTTCACCCCGGGGCATTTGTAGATGTCCGGGCTGCCGACATACTTGATTAGCAGGTCCGGCCACCACTTGTGATTGCTGGCGTTCGGCAGGATGGGATTGGGCGTGGGCTGCGTGATGAGTCCCTGATAGCGCGCCAGTTCGACAATCTTCGCGTCGGAATCGTCCGTGTAAAACTTGTAGGCGAATGCAATCTGCCGGGAGTTGCTCATGCAGCGCGTCCCGTGAGCTTTCTCCTTCGCCTTCGACAGCGCTGGCAGCAGCATCCCCGCGAGGATCGCGATGATGGCGATGACGACCAGCAGTTCGATGAGGGTAAATGCCGAGCGCGGATGGAATTTGGCTAACTGCATAGATGACTGGCGTTGCGAATTGAATGCGCCCATTTGACGCATTTGTCAAACAAGCACTTCGGCCTTCTTTGGGGTTGGATCGGTTTCCTCCCCGCAGCTCGCCGCCACTTGCGCGTGCCCAAGTGGCTCGAATTCATCCTCGGCCTGCGCCGGGTGCGCTGGGAGTTGGGCGCGGGCCGGCGCGGGCTTGCCAGCGGTGGCGGTGGCGGTTGTAATGGAAACGTCATGCGGGATGGCGATTGGTTTCAGGCAGCCCGGCTGGTGCCCCTTCGGCCCGCGCCGCGCATCCCGTCATGGCACCCCCTTCGGCCCGCGCGCCGAATCGTTGCACCGGGGTCGTCAGGCGACTTCAGCCGCGACATTGAAAGAAAACCCGTATGAAGGTTGAAACAAAAAGGAAACTGTCCCCGGACCAGCGGGAAGCACTGCTCAAGGCGTTGAAAGACCGGTTTGAGCAGCACATGAACCGCCATGAAGGGCTGGCCTGGGCCAGGGTAAAGGCCCGGCTGGAGGCCAAGGCGGAAAAACTGTGGTCGCTCCATGAGATGGAAAGGACCGGCGGTGAGCCGGACGTGGTCGGCCAGAATAAAGGGACGGGCGAGTGCATCTTCTTTGATTGTTCGGCGGAAACCCCCAAGGGCCGCACCAGTGTTTGTTACGACCGCGCCGGGCTGGAATCCCGGAAGGAGCACAAACCCCATGACACCGCCATGGACATGGCGGCGGCCATGGGCATCGAGCTGCTGACCGAGGAACAGTATGGGGAACTGCAAAAGCTGGGCGCGTTTGACACCAGGACATCGAGCTGGGTGAAGGCCCCGGCGGAGGTCAGAAAACTGGGCGGCGCGCTCTATGGTGAGCGCCGCTACGGCCGCGTCTTTGTGGGGCACAACGGCGCGCAGTCCTACTACGGTGCCCGGGCGTTCCGGGGCGCGCTGCGGGTCTGAAAGCCACCGCCACCTTCGGGTTGCGCGTCCGGTTCCGCCGCGGCCCGCCAAGCTCATGAAAGGCTCCGGCTCCCGGCCCGTGCCGTCCGGCCACCGGCCCGGCAGAATGCCGAAGCGGTGACGGCGAGGCCATGCCCGGAACGAAGGCTCAGATTTGCCAAAATCCGTGTGCTCCCCGGCCTCGCAGCTTCCGGGTTTTCCCTTATGCTGGTTTCAGGCAGTTGGGCGCGATCATCGGACTATCTTTAGGTCGTCGTGCCAGCTTTGCGGCAAGCAATGAAACGAGCCATGCAACCCACCCGATTCCCCGCTCTCGCGGTGGTGGGGCTGTGGCTGTGGGCCTCCGCCGGTGAGGGTGCCTCGCCCGCCAGCCTCGGCATCGCGCCCGGCCCGGGCACGAACTTCGTCAGCGTCCGGATCACCGACCCGGGCAATCACGTCTGGGTGCTCCAAAGCTCGACGAACCTCACGAACTGGGCCGAGGTCGCGGCGCTCAAGCTGCACAACGGTTCGTTCCGGCACGGCATCCCGCCCGCCGCCCCGCCGAACGTGCTGTTCCGTGCCGTCTACGATCCCGCGCGCCAGACCATCCCCAGCGCGGTGACGAACGCGCTGCTGCTGCCGGCGACGCCCTTCAAATACGCCTCCCCTGCCCTGCCGCCGGGCTTCTCGCAGCAGCCCATCCTCGGGCAGGACACGATGCCCGCGACCAACGTCACCACCGACGCCGGGGCCACGCTGGGCCGCGTGCTCTTCTACGACAAGCGCCTCTCGACCAACCAGACCGTCGCCTGCGCCTCCTGCCATGTGCAGGCCAATGGCTTCTCGGACCCGCGCCGGTTCAGCGTCGGCTTCAACGGCGGACTCACGGGCCGCAACTCGATGGGCCTGAGCAACGCACGCTGGTATCAGCGGCAGAAGTTCTTCTGGGACGAGCGCGCCGCCACGCTGGAGGACCAGACCTTGCGCCCGATTCAAGATGCCTTGGAGATGGGCATGACGCTCCCGGCGCTCACCAACCGTCTCGCCGCCGAGCCGTTCTACACCAATCTCTTCACCCAGACCTTCGGCACGCCGGAGGTGACGTCGGAGCGCGTCTCGCAGGCCCTCGCGCAGTTCGTCCGCTCCATCGTCTCGGTGCAGTCCAAATACGACGCGGCCCTGGCGGCGGGGAACAATTTCGCGAGCCTGACCACGCAGGAGAATCTGGGCCGGCAGATCTTCTTCGGGCAGGGAACCTTCGCCCACGTCACCTGCGCCCGCTGTCACGGCACGGACAACTTCGTCCCCGGCGCGGCCATCAACAACAACGGCCTCGAAAACCCCTACGTGGACAAGGGCCTGGGCGCGCTCACCGGCCTGCCGCAGGACGAAGGCCTGTTCAAGGTGCCCTCGCTCCGCAACATCGAGCTGACCGCGCCCTACATGCACGACGGCCGCTTCGCCACGCTCGAACAGGTAGTCAACTTCTACAATCAAGAGGTCGTCCAGCATCCGAACCTCTCGCCACCGCTGCAGGGCACCGGCGGCGCGTCCGGCACGCCGCTCCGGCTCGGGCTTACCCCGCAGCAGCAGGCCGCGCTCGTCGCGTTCATGAAGACGCTCACGGACACCAACCTCGCCACCGACCCGAAGCTCTCCGACCCCTTCAACTACGGGAACTGACAGGGGCGCGGCCTTGAGGCCGCAGGCGCTTGCGCTCGTCAGCGGCTGTTCGAGTTCGCATCGGCTGTCGCGGCTTTCTGCGGCGTCAACGCCGCCTCCCCGTTTTCCCTGTTCCCTCCGCGCCAGCTTCATGGCTAAATCCGCCCAAGCCATTATGAAGACCGCCTCCTCCCGTCGCCGATTCCTCACCTCGCTCTCCCTGGCCGCCGCCGCGTCCTCCCTGCCCGCCGCCGCGCCGGCCGGTGACGGCAAGCTCCGCGTCATCTGCTTCGGCGCGCATCCCGATGACTGCGAACTTCAGGCCGGCGGCGTCGGCGCGATGTGGGCCGAGCGCGGCCATCAGGTGAAGCTCGTCGCCGTCACCAACGGCGACATCGGCCACTGGCGCGAGGCCGGCGGACCGCTGGCCCTGCGCCGCAAGCGCGAGGTCGAGGAGGCTTCCAAGATTCTCGGCACCACCGTCCAGGTGCTCGACATCCACGACGGCGAGCTGGAGCCGAACCTGGAGACCCGCCGCCAGATCACGCGCCTCATCCGCGCGTGGCGCGCGGACATCGTCTTCAGCCCGCGCCCGAACGACTACCATCCCGACCACCGCTACACCGGCGTGCTCGTGCAGGATGCGGCCTTCATGGTCGGCGTGCCCTTCATCTGCCCCGACGTGCCGCCACTCACGCGCAACCCGGTCTTCATGTATTACACCGACCGTTTCCAGAAGCCGAACCCCTCCACCGCCGACATCGCCGTCTCCATTGACTCCGTGATCGAGAAGAAGCTCGACGCCCTCGCCGTCATGGAGTCGCAGTTCCTCGAAGGCGGCGCGCTCGGCCACGCCGGCCTGCTGCCCAGGACGCCCGCCGACAAGCCCAAGCGCGTCGCCGCCGTCCGCGCCAGCCAGTCCGCCCGCTACCTCGCCATCGCCGACCGTTTCCGCAAGGAGCTGAAGCAGTGGTATGGCGAGGAGCGGGGCGCGGCCGTGAAGCACGCCGAGGCGTTCGAGATTTGCGAATACGGCCGCCGCCCGGACAAGGCCGAGCTGAAGCAGCTCTTTCCGTTCTTCGGCTGAGTTGCGGACTCGATGCGGAGCGGTTCCCGGCCGGCGTGACGGCCTGCTTGAAGGCTGGCATCGGCGCTCCGCTCCGGCTATCAACCGCGCGTGAGCAAACTCAGCGGCAAAGTCCTTGTCGTCATCGGCGGCACCAGCGGACTCGGCCTCTCGGCGGCGAAGGCATTCGTGCGCGAGGGCGCGCGCGTGGTCGTTGTCGGGCGCAGCGCGGCGAAGGTCCACGCCGTCGAACGCGAGCTAGGTTCCGCTGTTGTGGGGTTGGCCGCCGACGCGATGCAACCGGAGACCTCGGCCCGGGCCATTGCGCTGGCCGTGGAGAAGTTCGGCGGCTTCCACGGGCTTTACCACGTCGCGGGCGGCAGCGGGCGCAGGCAAGGCGACGGACCGCTCCACGAACTCACTGATGAAGGCTGGCAGTTTACACTGAACGAGAACCTTACGTCCTTGCTCTACTCGAACCGCGCCGCCATCCGGCAGTTTCTCGCCCAACGCACGGGCGGCACGGTGCTGAACATGGGCAGCGTGCTGGGCTGGTCGCCGTCGCCGCAGTTCTTCGCCACGCACGCCTACGCCACGGCCAAGGCGGGCATCATCGGCCTGACGCAGACCGCCGCCGCGCACTACGCCAAGGACAACCTCCGCTTCAACGTCCTTGCGCCCGCGCTCGTCGCCACGCCGATGTCTGAACGTGCTCAAACTGACGCGGCGATCCTCGACTTCATCCGCACCAAGCAGCCGCTCGATGGCGGGCGCATCGGCCAGCCAGAGGACCTGGATGCCGCCGCCGTCTTCTTTATGAGCGACGATTCCAAGTTCGTCACCGGTCAGGTGCTGGCGGTGGACGGCGGGTGGTGTGTGTCATGAAGAAGGGTTCTGAGTTCAAGGTTCTGAGTTCTGAGTCGGGTGCGCCCAGCGCGACCGGTTCCAAGTCGGCCGTTCGCGCCGCCACGCCTTCAACTCAAAACTCAAAACCCAAAACTCAAAACTACTTCCTCGGCCTCGACCTCGGCGGCACGAGCATCAAAGCCGTCGCGGTCACGGCGACCGGCGAGAAGCTCCGGCAGCGCAGCGTGCCGTTCGTGGACCGCGACATGGAGTGGGCGAAAAAAATCCGCACGCTCATCCGCGCGTGGCGGCGTGAACTGGGCGAGCCGGCGGGCATCGGCCTCTCCGCACCGGGCCTGGCGGCGAAGGACGCGCGCAGCATCGCCGTGATGCCGGGCCGGCTGCTCGGCTTGGAGCGGCTCGACTGGACGGACTACCTCGCGTCGCCCCGCCCGATTCCGATTCTCAACGACGCCCACGCCGCGTTGCTCGGCGAAGTCTGGCGCGGCGCGGCGCGCGGGCTGCGCGACGTGATGCTCTTCACGCTCGGCACCGGCGTCGGCGGCGCGGCGATGGTGGACGGGCACCTGCTGCGTGGCGCGATTGGCCGCGCGGGACATCTCGGCCACATCACGGTGGACTGGAACGGCCCGCGCGACGACTTCAACACGCCCGGCTCGCTGGAACACTTCATGGGCAACAAGTTCATCCGCGAGCGCACGAAGGGCCGCTTCGCCAGCACGCACGAGCTGGTCGCCGCCGCCATCAAGGGCGACGCGGCAGCGAAGGAAATCTGGGACCGCTCCGTGCGCGCGCTCGGTTGCAGCATCAGCTCGCTCATCAACGTCCTCGACTCGGACGCGGTCATCATCGGCGGCGGCATCGCCCGCGCGGGTGAGACGCTGTTCGCGCCGCTGGAGCGCTACGTCCGCCACTACGAGTGGCAGGCCGGCGGGCATCAGGCGCGGATAGTGCGCGCGGAGCTGGGCGACTACGCCGGGGCCTACGGTTCGGCGGCGAATGCCCTGGGCTTTGACCCCGCGCGCGATTAATCGCCGGTGGTTTTCTCCATGCCCGATAGTCTTCCGCGCTATCCACGCGCCGGCCCGGCCTGCTAGAACTGGCCCACGCAATGCAGCCGAACTCCCTGACCGGCGACTACCTTCAACGCTGCCGCGCCCTGCTCGACGTGGTGGAGCGCCAGACGCCCGCCATCCAGCAGGCGGCGGACTGGTTCGCCCAGACGATCTTCGCGGGGCGGATGGTCCACCTGTTCGGCTCCGGGCACAGCCGCATCCTCGTCGAGGAGATGTGGCCGCGCTACGGGTCGTTCCCCGGCTTCAACCCCATCGTCGAGCTGTCGCTGTCCTTCCACAACCTCGTCGTCGGGGCGAACGGGCAGCGGCAGGCGATGTTCCTCGAAAACGTCTCCGGCCTCGCCGAGCGCATCCTGCGCAATTTCGATTTGTCCGACCGCGACTGCGCGCTCGTCGCGTCCTCGTCGGGCTGCAACGTCGTGCCCATCGAGATGGCCGAGCAGTTCAAGAAACGCGGCCTGCGCGTCGTCGCCATCATCAGCCGCGCGCACTCCGAGGCGAGCACCAGCCGGCATCCCAGCGGGAGGAAACTTCAGGACTTCGCCGACCTCGTCCTCGACACCGGTGCGCCCGTGGGCGACGCGATGGTGCGCGTGCCTGGACTCGACACGCCGGTCGCGCCCGGCTCGACCATCGGCGGCTGCGCCTTGGTGAACGCGCTGAAGGCCGAAGTCGCCGCGCGGCTCACGCAGGCCGGGCAACCGCCGAAGGTGCTCACGGCCGGAGCCGTGGTCGGAGCCGCGAAGGCCACCGAGTTGTTTGAGGCGGCTTACGATGAGCACGCCCGGCGCATGGCAAAGCTCTACGAGAGCCTGGGCCAAACAACTTAAGCCACGAAGCGCCGCACACGGCACAAAGCGAACGACGGATTCATCATGCGCCTCTGGACACTCCATCCCCAATACCTCGATGCAAAGGGCCTGGTGGCCGCTTGGCGCGAGGCCTTGCTGGCGCAGAAAGTTTTGCAGGGCGCGACGCGCGGATACCGGAACCACCCGCAGCTCACTCGTTTCAAGGCGCAACCTGAGCCGGTCGCCGCGCTGGCGGAATTCCTGCGCGGGCTGGTGGCCGAGGCGCGGCGGCGTGACTACGAATTCGACGCGACGAAAATCGCAGCGTCCGCGCCAGTCGCGCGCATCCCGGCGACGCGCGGGCAGTTGCAGTTCGAGTGGGAACATCTGCGCCGCAAACTCGCGCAGCGCGACCCGGCGCGGCTCGCCGGGTTGTCCAAGGTGGAGAAGCCGCAGCCTCACCCGCTCTTCCGCATCGTGCCCGGAGCCGTGGAGTCGTGGGAGATCACAGACTAGCCAGCGCCCCGTTTATGAAAGTCCAACCACTCCGCACGACCGTCATCGGCAGCTACCCGTTTCCCGGCTGGCTGGAATTCGCCTGCCAGCACCTCGGCCAGTTTGGCGACGCCGACCGCGCTGAGATGGTGGACGACGCCGTGGCCATCGCGGTGAAGGACCAGCTCGACGCCGGCCTCGATGTCATCACCGATGGCGAGCAGACGCGGCTGGACTTCAACTTGAGCTTCTACGGCTTCATCGAGGGCATCGAACTGGAGAGCGCACCGCCGCGCCGCTTCGGCCCACCGGCGCACGACCAGCGCGGGAAGCACAAGGTTATCGGCGAGCTGCGCGCGCCGCGTGGGCTGGGGGCGGTGGAAGATTTCGATCGGCTGAAGCGCATTGCCCAATCGGCAATCGGCAATCGGCAATCGCCAATCACGCTGAAAGCGTCTGTGCCGGGGCCTTACACCCTGAGCGGACGGCTGCTGCCGAATGACCAATATAAGAACCGCTGGGAGCTGACCGAGGCGTTGCTGCCGCTCGTGCGCGCAGAGCTGGAGTCGCTCGTGCGCGCGGGCTGCACGGAGATTTGCGTGGATGAGCCGAGCATGAGCTGCTACGCGCATCGCGAAGACCCGAGGCGCTTCGTGAACATCTTCAACCGCACCGTCGAGGCGGTCGCGGGCAAGTGCCACCTCAGCACGCACCTATGCTTCGGCAACTACAAGGGCCGCGCCGTCGGCCCGCGCCGCTACGCGCCGATGTTCCCGGCGTTTCTCGACCTGCACCTGGACGAAATCCACGTCGAGATGGCGAGCCGCGAGTTTGCGGAGCTGGAGGTCATCGGCGAAATCGCGAAGCGGCACATCGCCGCCGTGGGCATCGTGGACGTGAAGAGCTACTACATCGAGACGCCGGAGGACATCGCGTCGCGCGTCCGCGCCTGCCTCAAGCACGCCCCGCCGGAGAAGCTCGCCTTCGCCCCCGACTGCGGCCTCTCGCAGACCGCGCGCTGGGCGGCGAAACAGAAGCTGGCGAACATGGTGGCGGGAGTGCAGCGCGTGAGCAACGAGCTTGGCCTCTGAAGTCGCGGGACCGAAGCGGATTTCAATGTTCCTTTGAGCGGTCAACTGTGCGACCATCCTGCCGTTGTCATGAATGCCACCCTTGCGCCCGGGGCCAGCCTGCGCCGCGTTTCGGAGATTGTCCGCAACGCAGTGATGCTCGGCCCGGATGCTTGGGAAGGTGGCGCACCGA
The DNA here is from genome assembly GCA_009773355.1 of Limisphaerales bacterium. Classification (GTDB taxonomy): domain Bacteria; phylum Verrucomicrobiota; class Verrucomicrobiia; order Limisphaerales; family SXTU01; genus SXTU01. The sequence goes on along the minus strand of WRPG01000008.1, from coordinate 26,032 downwards.
GCGGACGAAAGAGTGACCGTGGGCAAAGCCAGAATGTCCTGCCCACCGACCACGATGTGGTTGCGCTGTTCGAGCTGCTGCGCGAACGAGCCATTCCCTACCTGCTGGTCGGCGGCATCGCCATGCTGCGTTACGTCGAGGGACGCAACACGGAAGACATTGACCTGCTCATGTCGCTGCCTTCGTTGCGGCAGCTTCCCGAAATCACCATTGAGGAGCGCGATGAGAACTTCGTCCGGGGCCGCTTCCGCACGGTGCGCGTGGATGTGCTGTTGACGGCCAACGCGCTGTTCGCCGAGGCGCAGAAGGACTACGGCACCGTTCACCGTTTCGCTGAATTGGACGTGCCGACGGCGACCCCGGAGGGACTGGTCCTGCTGAAACTTTACGCGCTGCCCTCGCTGTATCGGCAGGGTTTGTTCGACCGCGTGTCCGTCTATGAAGCCGACATCGCCAGCCTGCTCCAGCGGCACCACCCGGAGGTGGCCCCGCTGCTTCAACGGTTGGAGGCGCACCTGGAACCGGGCGACCTGCACGAACTGCGCGTCATCGTCCGGGACATCGAGGCGCGCATCGCCCGCTTCGAGCAACTCAAGCGGACATGAGCACGCCCTCCGACTGCGGCCTCCCGCAGATCGCGCGCTGGGCGGCGAAACAGAAACTGCCGAATATGGTGGAAGGCGTGCAGCGGGTGCGGTGCGAGCTGAATGTCCAATGACCAAGGCAAAGGATCACCGGCTGTGAATGAATCTCAGCGAAGCGGCATCGGCGGAGACACGCTGGTGTTGAAGCCGAGCCCGTTCAAATGGCTCGGTTTTGCTGCCTTCTTTTCCTTGGCGGTGGGAATCGGCTGGGAGAAGGCTGCTGAGGGTTCTTGGATTGGCGGACTGGTCTTGGTGTATGGTTTGGTGGGAATCGTGTCTTGCTTGGCTGTGATGTTCATGCGCCGGTTTCGATTGATCCTGAGTTCGGCAGGTATCGCATCCGGTGTTTGGGGGAAGGGAGTCGTGTATCCTTGGAACAAGATCAAACGATTTACAGTCGGCCAAGTTGGTGGCTCTGAGGGCGTGCGGATTGAATATTTCAACGAGATTTGGAGCGAGTGGATGGAGCTTCGCCGAACTGACAAACGGGCACGTGTTCCACCAACCCGCCTGCCCGATACGTATGGGATGTGGCCGCAAGAACTCGCCGACTTGATGGAGGAATGGCGGAAGAAGTGTTCCACGCCCAGGCGAGAGAATGTGGAATCCTGACGCCGAGCCCCGAGCGGTGCTGACATCCGGGTTTCCTTCCAATTCCTTTCGTGGCTAAATGGCCGTGATGATCAAGCCGTTGCTTCAGGACGACGCCCTACTCGCCGACGTTGAGACCGCGAAGTCCGACCGGCCCAATTTCCGTCTGTGGTGGCTCGGACAGAGCGGGTTTCTCGTGCAGTTCAACGGGCGGCACGCGCTGGTGGACCCGTATCTCTCCGACTCGCTCACGGTGAAGTATGAGAAGACCGACAAGCCCCATGTGCGCATGACGGAGCGCGTGGTCGCGCCGGAGCGGCTGGGCTTCGTGGACGTGGTGACGAGCAGCCACAACCACACGGACCACTTCGACCCGGACACGCTCAAGCCGTTGCTCGCAGCGAAGCCCACGCTGCCGCTCGTGCTGCCGGAGGCGAATCGCGGCGCGGGGGCGTTCCGCATCGGGCTGGGTCTCAAGGCACCGAACCTCATCGGGGTGCGCGCGGGCGATGTGAAGTCGGCGGGCGGATTCACGTTCAACGGCATTCCCGCCGCGCACAACGAGCTGGAGGTGGACACGGAGGGCAACCACAAGTTCCTCGGCTACCTGCTCCAGTTTGGTCCGTGGCGCATCTACCACGCGGGCGACACGAAGCACTACGAGGGCATCGAGGACTGGGTGCGCCCGTTCCGCGTGGACGTGGCGCTGCTGCCCATCAACGGCGACCAGCCGGAGCGCAAGGTCGCGGGGAATCTCGACGGTCGCGAGGCGGCGCAACTGGCGAGGGCCATCGGCGCGAAGCTCGTGATCCCGATGCACTACGACCTGTTCACGTTCAACACGGCTTCGCCGGACGAGTTCGTGGCGGAGTGTGCGCGGCTGGGGCAGAAGTGCCGGGTGTTGCAGGCGGGCGAGCGGTGGAGCAGTGCGGAGCTTGGGTAGGGCGCGTCTGTCCTCAGCGCGCCGCTTGGTGTCCGAACGCAACCGAGCGGCGCGGTGAGGACACCGCGCCCTACCGGGGTCGGTCAAAAACGTCGGTTCTCAGTGAAATATGCCGATGTGTGCCATCCGCGACACACTGGAGGGCTGAAAAAGCGATAATTTGCAGAAACAGCCCAGATACGCTGAACGCAAAATGACTTTTTGTGCCAGGTAAATGACTTGGTGTCTCACCTAAATGACTTGTTGGGGGTGGTAAATGACTTGATGCACCCGGTAAATGACTTGGCGCGGGTGGTAAATGACTTGGTCAGGGTCAGAAATGACTTGGCGTCGCTGGTAAATGACTTGGTGGCCTCGCGAAATGCCTTCAGGCCCTCCAGAAGTCGTTTCGGTAGGCAAAACATCCATTTCCAAGTGCAGAAATGCCATTCTCCATGACGAAACAGCGGTTTCAGCCCTGCAACGGGTTGGTCACCGGGTCCGCCGGGACAGTTCGACTTCAGCTCACCGCGAGCTTCTCGAAGCTTTCCTCGATGAAGGTGGTGTTCTGGATGCGCGCGAGCCTGGCGTAGAGGCCGTCCGTGGCGAGGAGTTCCTCGTGGGTGCCGCGCTCGACGATTTCACCGTGGCGCAGGACGAGGATTTGGTCGGCCTTGCGAATGGTGCTGAGACGGTGCGCGATGACGAAGCTGGTGCGGCCGGCCATGAGCCGCTCCAGCGCCTCCTGAATCAGCTTCTCGGTCTGCGTGTCCACGCTGGCGGTGGCCTCATCGAGGATGAGGATGGGCGCGTTCTTGAGCAGCGCGCGGGCGATGCTCACGCGCTGCTTCTCGCCGACGCTCAACTTCACGCCACGCTCGCCGACGCGGGCGTCGTAGCCGTCGGACAGGCGCGTGATGAAGTCGTGGCAGTTGGCGGCCTTCGCGGCGGCGTGGAGGTCGGCTTCGGAGGCGTCGAGGCGGCCGTAGAGGATGTTCTCGCGGATGGTGCCGTTGAAGAGGAACGGCTCCTGGGCAACGACGCTGATTTGCTCGCGCAGCGTTTCCAGCGGCAGCTCGCGGGTGTCCACGCCATCAATGAACACGCGGCCGGAGGTGGCTTGGTAGAAGGCGGGGAGGAGGTTGACGAGAGTAGATTTGCCCGCGCCGGTGGGGCCGACGAGCGCGGTCATCTGGCCGGGCTGGGCGTGGAGCGAAATGGATTTGAGGACGACGCGGTCCGCTCCGTATTGGAAGCCGACGTTCTCGTAGCGGACTTCGCCGCGCATCCGTGTAGCAGCCGACGTGAGGAGGCTCTGACCGGATTCCGTGCTGCGTGTTGCGTGTTGCGTGTTTGAAGTGAGCCTCCTCACGTCGGCTGCTACATCGCGCTCTTCCGTCGCGTCCATGATGTCGAAGACGCGCTCGCTGGCGGCGCGGGCGGACTGGAGCATCTGGTTCAGCCCGTGAAGGCGGGCGATTGGATCGTAGAAGAAGCTGAGGTAGAGGAGGAATTGCACCAACTCGCCGACGGTCATCTTGTTCGCAAGGATTTGCGTGCCGCCGAACCAGAGCACTAGCCCGAAGCCGAGCGAGGAGGCGAAGGCCATCGCCGGCGAGTAGATGGACCACGCGCGCATGACGGTGAGCGTGCCTTGGCGGAGGTCTTCGGCGCGGGCACCGAAACGCGCGTCCTCGTGCCGCTCGCGACCGAAGGACTTGATTTGGCGGATGCCCTGGAGGTTGTCCATGAGCAGTGCGTTCATGGCACCGGCAGCCTGGCGTTGGGCACGGTAGCGCTTGTGGGCGGTGAGGGTATACCAGAGCGCGCCACCAACTAGGATGGGGAACGGAATAAGCACGATGCCGGCGAGCAGGGGGTTCGTGCAGAAGAGAATCATGAGCACGCCGATGATGCTGAGGACGGCGACGGTGCCCTGCTCGGTGCCGTCAATGAGCAGGCGCTCCATCGAGTTCACGTCCTCGATCACGCGCGTCATCAGGTCGCCGGACGCACGCTGGTCGAACCAGCCGACGGGGAGGCGTTGCAAGCGGGCGTAGACATCGCGGCGGATGTCGAGGATGACCTTCTGCTCCAGCTCGTTGTTGAGGCGAATGCGAAGGCCGGTGAACAGCTCGCGTAGGAAGAACGCGCCGATGAGCAAGCCCATGACCGGGGCGAGGCTGTCGGCGTTCTTCTTCGTGATGACCTCGTCAATGACGTGCTGCGTGAGCTTCGGGTAGGTGAACGCCGCCGCCAGCGAGAGCAGCGCGAAGGCGATGGTGCCGAGCGCCATCAGCTTGTAAGGCCGCAGATACACGCCGACGCGGCGCACGACCTCGCCAGTCGAGCGCGGCTGCGATTTGAAGCTGGGGTCGGTGTGGGCACCGAAACCGGGATGGGCGCTCATGTCAAATCAGGCGGGGATTGAAGCCCGGGACGCGGACCGGACGCAACCGCGATGCGAAGAAAAGTGGTGCCAGAGGGCGGGATTGAACCGCCGACCAAAGGCTTATGAGTCCTCTGCTCTACCGCTGAGCTACTCTGGCAACGGCACCGCGATGGTGCGCGGGAGGGAGATACTACGGTCGCGCACGGACGCCAAACACTTTTTCAGCGGCGCCTGGGCTTGCGGGCCTTCGCCACCGGCTTGCGGCCGGGCTTGCGAGCGACTGGCCTGGCCTTTGCGGTCTTCCTGGATTTTATCCGCGTGCCGCGACGGGCAGGTTTTGGCCCGGCCGATTTTGACTTTGCGGCCTTCGCCGGCTTGGCTGCGGCTTTGGGCTTCGATTTGCCGGCGGTCTTCGCCGGCTTGGCAACGGTCTTGGGCTTGGGCGGCGGCGGGTGGAAAAGGTATTTCCAGACGAGCCGGAAGGCGTCCGCGAAGTCGCGCGGGCGCTCGGCCATCCAGCGGTTGATATGGTCGGCCTTGAAGAACGCGCCGCACTCCAGTTCGTCGAGGTTCAGGCGGAAGGGGCCGTTGGACTCGGTGCGATAAACCCAGACAAACTCCTGGCCGGTCTGCGGGCAGGCCTCGATCTTGAAAAGCCGCTTCGGCGTCCGGTGCAGGAACAGGCCGATCTCCTCGCGCGCCTCGCGCACCGCGCAGGCGTCGTAAGTTTCGCCGGAGTCCAGATGCCCGGAGGCGGAGGAATCCCACGCGCCGGGGAAGGTGTCCTTCTTGAACGAGCGCTTCTGGAGATAGACCTCGCCGCGCTCGTTGAAGACCAGCACATGGACGGCCCGGTGTTTCAGGCCGCGGCGGTGGACCTCCCGCCGGGTCTGCTTGCCGATGACCCGGTCACGGTCGTCCACCACATCGAAAATCTCGTCGCTCACGTGCCGAGCAGTCTGCAAAAATCCGTGAATACTTCCAAGCTAACCTTTTCCGCCCGCTCCTGCGGGGAGATGCCCAGCGTGGCAAAGGCGGCTTGGAGCTGGTCCTCCGGCCAGTCGGTCTTGAGCAGCTTGAACATCATCTTCCGGCGCTGGGAGAAGGCGCGCTTGACGATGCGGACGAAAACCTCCGCCTGCCGCTCGTCGAGCAACGGCGGCTCGCGGCGCGAGAGCGTGATGCACGCGGACTCGACGTCCGGAGCGGGGAAGAAGCAGGACGCGGGAATCTTGAAGAGGCCGCCGGGCTGATAGCGGAGTCCAAGCAGCAGCGTGAGCAGGCCGTAGTCATCCGTGTCGGGCGCGGCGGCGATGCGCCGGGCCACCTCGTGCTGGAGCGTGACCACCATGCGCTCCGGTCCGCGCGGGTGGAGCGCGAGTTCGACCAGGATGGGCGAGGCGACGGAATAAGGCACATCGAACGGCGACTGCAAGTCGCCGGCACGGCGCTGGAGATAAGCCAGCGCGTCGTCATGCAACAGCGTGAAGCTCGGCTCGTTGGCAAAGCGCTCGCGAAGGAAGGTGCAGAGTCGCCCATCCTTCTCAATCGCCAGCACGCTCGCCCCGCTGGCGAGGAGCAGCTCCGTCAGCGGGCCGAGGCCGGGGCCGATTTCGAGCACCTGGTCCGTGGCGGACAGCTCCGCCGCCGCGACGATGCGCCGGAGCTGGTTGCCGTCGTGCAGGAAGTTTTGCCCGAGCGACTTCGTGAGCTGGAGGTCGCGCGCCTTGAGGATTTCCCGCATCTCGGTGAGCGTCATAGCAGGACGGCGAGTTCCTCCGCCAGCGCCCGCACCGCGCGGCGAAGCTGGGTTTGCGTGATGGTGAGCGGCGGGGTGAAGCCGACGACGTTCCCGTGCTCGCCCTCGGGCAGGAAGATGAAACCCCGGTGTAGCAACCGCTTGATGATCGCGAGCGACTCGGCGGTGGCCGGCGAGCCGTCAGCGCGCAAGAGTTCCAGCCCCGCCATCAAGCCCACGCCACGCGCACGGCAGACGACCTTGAACTTTGAACCTTGAACCTTGAACAACTCCGCCAACAGCCACTCGCCCAGCCGCGCGCTCCGTTCCACGAGTTTCAGCCGCCGAATCTCCGCAATGTTCGCCAGCGCCATCGCGCAGCCGACCGGGTGGCCGAGGAAGGTGCTGGTATGAATCGCCTCGCCGGTCGAGGCGGGCCACGCCGCGTCCATCACGTCCGCGCGGCCCACGCAGGCCGAGAGCGGGAAGCCGCCGGTGAGCGCTTTGCCGAGGCAAATCACGTCCGGCACCACGCCGCTGTGCTCGCAGGCGAACCATTTGCCCGTGCGCCCAAAGCCGGTATAAATCTCGTCGAGGATGAGCAGCGCGCCGTGCTTGTCGCACAACTGCCGCAGCAACGGGAGGAACTCCGGCGGCGGGACGCGGATGCCGCCCCGCGCCTGGATCGGCTCGACGAGAATCGCCCCGATGTCGCCGCGACGGAGGAGCCTCGTGGCCGCCGACGTGAGGAGGCGGAGCTGTTCGGCATCCGTTGAGTTCCGCCTCCTCACGTCGGCGGCTACCACGGGGAACGGCAGGAAGTGCCCGAACTCCCCGAGCTGTGACCGGAACGGACCGCGGAAGTGCTCGCGGTGCGTGACGTTGAGCGCCCCGTAGCCCAGCCCGTGATACGCGCCCTCGAACGCGATTACGCCGCGCTTGCCCGTCGCCAACGTGGCGGTCTTGAGGGCCGCTTCCACCGCCTCGAAGCCCGAGTTGCAGAAGATGGTTTTGCCCGCTGAACGGCCAACCTTGAACCTTGAACCTTGAACCTTGAACCTGGCCGATGCCCACCGCTCAAACGTCAGCCGCGACAACTCTTGCGCCAGTTGGGCTTTCAGCGGATGCGGATGCACGTCACCCATTGCGTGCAGCAGCGTGGCCATCTGGCGCTGCCCGGCGCGAACGACGCGCGGGTTCGCGTGCCCCGCCGCCGCCACGCCAAACGCCGCCGTGAGATCGAGATACTTTCGCCCCTCGGCGTCCCAGACATTCACGCCACGCGCGCGGGTCCAGACGATGGGCCATGAGCCGTCCGCCTCCATGAAGGTCACATTGCGTGATTCATGGGCGCGGAGAAGGGCGAGCACCTTGTCGGTATGTGATCTTCGTTTCATTCCTGGCTCACCTCCGTTCAAACCCCGCGCTGGTCCGGTGCCCAGACGATCTTGTGCATCTGCAACTGAAAACGCACCGGCAGCGCGTCGGCAATGATGCGCTCAACCAGGTCCAGCCGCGTGATGGGCGTCTGGCCGGCGGGCACGGGTTTCAAGACCTTGTCCTGCTGATGCGGTTGCAGCGGCGTGACCCAGGACATCAGCAGCGGGCAAAGCGCCGCGAGCTGGTGCTTGGTGATCTGCTCCTTCGCCCACTCGTAGTCTTGCAAGGTGCCGATGACGAACTTGATTTCATCCGTGGCCTTGAGGTGTTTCAGGTTCTCCCAGCGGTTGCGCTCGACCTCGCCGCTGCTGGGGCATTTCAAATCCATGATGCGCCGCACGCGCGCGTCCACGGGCGCGATGTCCAGCGCGCCGCTGGTTTCCAGCAGCACGGTGAAGCCGGCGTCACAGAGGCGTTGCATGAGCGGGAGGGCGTTCGGCTGGAGCAACGGTTCGCCGCCGGTGAGTTCGACGAGCGGGAGACGTGGACCACCGACCGCAGACCGCTGACCACCGGCTGAATACGGCGCGGCCAGGCGTTCCACGTCCGCGAGGATTTCTGCCAGCGGGCGGCGCTTGCCTTCCGTGAACGCATACGCCGTGTCGCAGTAAGAGCAGCGGAGGTTGCACGCCGTGAGCCGGATGAAGACGCACGGCAGCCCGGCAAAGGTGCTCTCCCCTTGCAGGCTCAGGTAAATCTCGTTGACGACGAGGCGCTCGGACACGCGCGGAGCCTATCGGTCGCGGGCCGGGAAGGAAACGAGGAAGCGGCGGCGGGGATTCGTCCCGGCCGGGACGCGCCTCCCGCAGATGGGGCTGAAACGAACGCGTGGCAACTGCCTCACGGCTTCAAATGCTTCGTGAACCACTGGGCCGACTTCTCCAGCATGCGCGGGGTGAAGCGGTGGGGCACGTCCGGCTCCAGGTTCACGACCAGCCGGTCAGCCGCTCCCGCGTAAAGGGGCTGAAGGGCGGCCACGAAGCGGGTGCCTCCATCCGGCGGAACCTGCTGGTCCACCGCCCCGCTCTGAAAGGCGATGGCCGGCCGGTGCGCGTAGAGCGGCAGGTGCGTGAGCGGATTGCGCCGGTCGTAATCGGCCTGCGCGGCGGCGTCCGGCTCACCCGGCGGCTCGAACGAGCCGGGGCGCAGCCAGTCCGGCGTGGCGACGCAGGCGGACACCGCAACAATGCGCCGATCCACGCCGGCCGCCGCCACGGAGATGTCGCCGCCCATGGAAATGCCGCCCATGCCCACCTCGGGCCGCACCCCGAGGGTCTTGACCGCCCAGTCAATGACCTTGGGCGTTTCCTCCGCCGTGCGGGCCAGAATGGGCCAGAAGAAGCGGCGGATGTTGCCGCGCACCCGCTTGACCAGCTCCTCCTTCGTCTCGGTGCGGCGTTCGCCGTGCTGGTGGGGATCGAAGCTCAAGGCGACGAAGCCCAAGCGGGCGAACTCGCGCAGATGCGCCTCCACCGATTCCTTCTGGCCGCTGAAGCCGGTGAGCCAGATCACCAGCGGCCGCCCTTTGGTTTCCGGCGGGGCGATGACCAAAATGGGTATCCCCTCCACACTGGCCCGGAGGGTTTGGAGTTCCTTGTCCTTCGCTTGGGCCATGGCGGACAAGGCGACGAGGAATGCAACTGCGAGAAGGATGGGGCGCGACATGGTAAAACGTGCGCGAAGCATAGCGGGCCGCGCCCTGCCTGACAATGCCGCCAAACTGTGGCGGCACCACCCGAGCCTGGGTGCGCGCCTCCCCGCGCACCAAGCAGGCGTGACACCATGCCTTGTCTTCCATGGCAATCTCTGCAACAACCGCTCGCGTCGGTTCACGGGCGAGTGGCGCAGTGGTTAGCGCAGATGCTTTACACGCATTTGGTCGGGGGTTCGAGTCCCTCCTCGCCCACCAGCTTCTTGGAGGATGCGGCTGTTCCCAACCGTCGTTCAGGCGCTTGCTTGGAACTTTCTGAATTCCCATGTCCGAGCGCCGCGTCCATCCTCAGTTCTGATCGCACCGCGCAGGCATGAAAATCACCAACATCGAGGCCATCTACGTTTCCCAAAAAGTCGTCCGCGAGCAGTGCGACAGCGGGCAGGACGCGCTCATCGTCAAGGTCACCACCGACGCAGGCATCACCGGCATCGGCGAGGTGGACTCCGCGCCGCTCGCGGCCAAGGCCGTCATCGAGGGGCCGTTCAGCCACACCATCAGCACCGGGCTGAAGCATTTGCTCATCGGCCAGGATCCGTTCGAGACCGAGCGGCTCTGGCACCAGATGTATCACCGCACCATCTACTCGGGCCGGCGCGGCATCGGCCTGCACGCGATGAGCGGCATTGACCTCGCGCTCTGGGACATCAAGGGCAAGGCGCTCGGTCTGCCCGTCTGGAAACTCCTCGGCGGCGGCTTCCAGAAGAAAATCCGCTGCTACGCCAGTTCTCTCTTCGGCGCGACGCCCAAGGCCACCGGCGAACTCGCCAAACGCATCCGCGCGAAAGGCTTTTCCGCCGTGAAATTCGGCTGGGCACCGATGGGCGAGAGCGCCAAGACCGACGTGGACCTGGTGCGCCAGGCGCGCAAAGGCTTCGGTGCGGACGGCGATGTGATGATTGACGCCGGCCTCGTGTGGGACGCGCGCACCGCCATCCAACGCGCGAAGGCCTTCGCCGAGTTCGGCATCTTTTGGCTCGAAGAGCCGCTGCCGCCCGACGACTACGAAGGCTACGCCAAGCTCACCGCCGCCAGCCCCGTCCACATTGCCGCCGGCGAGCAGGAGAGCGGTCGGCAATCGTTCCTCGACTTGATGGACAAGGGCCGCGTGGACATCGCGCAAGTGGACCTCACGCGCTGCGGCGGCTTCACCGAGGCGATGAAGATTGCCAGCCTCGCCGCCGACCGTGGCCTCAAGGTGGCCAACCACGGCTTCAGCACCTACATCAACGTCCACGCCGCGCTGCACTGGCTCAACGCCATCCCCAACGCCCTCATCGCCGAGTTCGTCGTGCAGGAAAACACCAGCCTCCGCGAGTTCCTGACCAAAGGCCACGTCCGCATGAAGGACGGTTTCCTTCCCGTGCCTGACGCGCCGGGCTTGGGCCTCGAACTCAACGAGGAGCAAGTGCGCAAGCACCGCGTCGCGTGAGCCGTCCGCACAAATCCATGAGCGCCGATATACCAAAGAGCCGTGAGTCGCCCGCGACGTCATGGACTGCGGTGGCAGAGCGCAGCGGCGACACCGCTTTGGCTTCCCGCGAAGCGGAACCCTCGCCCGCCATCGCCCGCTCCGCAGGACGCCAAAGCGGCGGGGCGCTTCGCTTCCCGCCGCAGTCCAAGACGCGGTGGGCCTTCGCCGCCTCAATCGCTGGCCTGCATTTCTTGTCGTTCAATTTGTCCGCTGCCTCCGACGGCCACGCCTTCTTCGAGGCGAAAATCCGCCCGCTCTTCGTCACGCATTGCCAGCAGTGCCACGGCGAGAAGAAACAGGAGTCCGGCCTCCGTCTCGACACGAAGGCCGGCTGGCAAAAAGGCGGCGACCACGGCCCCGTCATCATCCCCGGCGAACCGGAGAAGAGCCGCCTCATCCAAGCCGTGCGCCGGAAGGACAAGTCGCTTCAGATGCCGCCCAAGCGCGCGCTCGGCTCCGAGGAAGTCGCCGCGCTCGAACAGTGGGTGAAGCTCGGCGCCCCCGACCCGCGCGAAGGCGTCGCCGTCGCCAAATCCGGCGTGGACCCCGCCGCCGTGCGGAAACACTGGGCCTTCCAACCCCTCACGCATCCGCAGCCTCCGACTCCGCAGGCGAACTCTTGGAGTCAGCAGCCCTTCGACCGATTCGTGCTCGCACGGATGCAACAACAAGGCCTCACGCCCAATCCCCCCGCCGACCCGCGCGTGTTCATCCGCCGCGCCACCTTCGACCTCACGGGCCTGCCGCCAACGCCCGCCGAGATTGAGGCGTTCGAGCGTGAGTCTTCCTCAATCGGCAATCGGCAATCGGCAATCGCCAATGCCATCGACCGCTTGCTCGCCTCCCCCGCCTACGGCGAGCGCTGGGGCCGTCACTGGCTCGACGTCGCGCGTTACGCCGACACCGCCGGCGACGGCGCGGACTATCCGGTGCGTGAGGCGGTGAAGTATCGCGACTGGGTCGTGAACGCCTTCAACGCCGACCAACCCCTCAACGAGTTCACCCCCGCCGCATCACCGCCACCGGTTTCCTCGCCATCGGCAAACGCTACGGCTACAAGCCCTCGCCAGACTACCAGCACCTCGATTTCGCCGACGCCATTGACTCCGTGGGCCGCTCGCTGCTCGGCCTCTCGCTCGGCTGCGCACGATGTCACGACCACAAGTATGACCCGGTCAACATGGGCGATTACTACGCGCTCTACGGCATCTTCCAGAGCACCAAGTGGGCGTTCCCCGGCGGCGAGGAACAGAAGCGCCCCTCCGACTTTCCTCCGCTCGTCGCGCCCGCCGAAGCTGCGCGGCTCGACAAAGCCAAGGCCGCCGAACTCGCCCGCCTCGACGCCGCACTCGCGAAGCTCAAAGCCGACCGCGTCGCGCTCGACAACAAATCCATCGGCGGCGGCCCGGACCTCGGCTTCGAATTGCAGAAGCTCGGCGAGCCGCCCACTGCGCCGTGGCTGTCCGAAGGGCCGAACAAGGTTTTGGCCGAAGCTCAAAGCCCCTTCGCCCACATCCACCCCGTTGGCACACGCGGCGTGCGCGTCGGCACCGGCAAGGCCAACAACGGCGTGCGCTACGTTTTCAACCGCCCGCTCAAGGCCGCGCCCGGCAAGCAAATGCACTTCAGCGTGGACTTCCGCACCGTCGCGCCGACCGACAAATCCGGCGCGTATCGCTTCTATCTCGGGCGCGGCGTCATCGCGTCGCTCGCAGTGGAAGTGAGCGTGACTGCGACGGAACTCGCGCTCCGCAACGGCGCGAAATGGGAAGTCCTCCGCCAGCTCCAGCCCGGCACCTGGCACACGCTTCGCCTCACGCTCGACCCGGCGAAGAAGACTTACTCCGGTGCGGTCGGCGTGGTCGGCGACCTCACGACGTTCGCGGACAAACCGCTCGGCGCGAACTGGGACGGCGTGGCCGACACCTTCATCTGCGACGCCATCGGCCACGTCAGCGGCCCCGCGCCCGAGCGCGACCTCGACAACATCGCCTTGCTCGAAACGCCCTTCGCCGAGCCGGGCACCGGCCCCGTCGTGCTGCCCGCTGCGCCGCCCGCTGACTTAACTGCGCGGCTCAAGCAGCTCGATGCCGACCTCGCCGCGACCACGAAACTCCGCGAGGCCGAAACCGCGAAGGAGCTGTATCCCGTGGCCTACGGCGTGCGCGAGGACAAGCCCGTCAACGTGCATATCCAGCTTCGCGGCGAGCCGGACAAGCTCGGTGCCGAAGCCCCGCGCCGCTTCCTCGACGTGCTCGGCGGCGACCAACTCCCCGCCGGCTCGACTGGCAGCGGTCGCCTCGAACTCGCCGACTGGCTCACGCGCCCGAGTAACCCGCTCACCGCGCGCGTGTTCGTGAACCGCGTTTGGCAATGGCATTTCGGCGCGGGCCTCGTGCCCACGCCCAGCGACTTCGGCCTGCGCGGCGAACCGCCCACGCACCCGGAGTTGCTCGACTGGCTCACGTCCGAGTTCATCGCGTCCGGTTGGTCCGTGAAGGCGCTGCACCGGCTCATCATGCGCTCGCAAACCTATCAACTCGCGAGCGACGACCACGCGGCAAACCTGAAGAAGGACCCGGCGAACGTCTGGCTCTGGCGGCACGCCCGCCGTCCGCTCGACGCCGAGTCCATCCGCGACGCCATGCTCGCCGTGAGCGGCCGGCTCAATCGCACCGTGCCCGGCCCGCACCCGTTCCCCGACATGGCAACGTGGCGCTTTACCATCCACAACCCGTTCTTCGCCGTTTACGACAGCGACCATCGCAGCCTCTACCTGATGCAGCAGCGCAACCGTCGCCATCCCTTCCTCGCGCTCTTCGACGCCGCCGACCCGAACCTCAGCGTCGCGCAACGCCTACCCACCACCACGCCCACGCAGACGCTCTACCTGATGAATTCGCCCTTCGTGCAGCAGCAGGCCGAGTCCTTCGCCCGCCGTCTGCTCGCCGAATCGGGCGACGACTCGAAACGTATCCGCCTAGCCTTCGCGATGGCCCACGGCCGCGCGCCGAGCGACAGCGAAGTCAGCGACGCCCTCTCCTTCCTCACCACTTACCGCACCAAGCTCACCACCCTCGAAAAGCCCCCGGCCAACGACACCGAACTCGCCTGGGCCGGCCTCGCCCGCGTGCTGCTCACGAGCAACGCCTTTCTGTATGTTGACTGACTTGAAACGAGCAGATGTTGCGGAGTTGAGCAACCCGGTGGGACGAGACTCCTCTGGGCCGGCGGCCCTACGCGCGTGGGGTCGCCGGTCTTGGGGGGATGTTCGAGGTGTAGGCCAGAAACCCAACCGCCCGCTTGCCAAGCCAGCCACAAAACCGAATGCTAGACTTGTTCGGAAGATGGAGTCGAAAACGCGCTAGCTGTTAAATGAACTCGAATCAAGACCCCGGTCTGGAATACTTCCGATTGCTATTCGACGAGTCGCACAGGGGTTGCGTGATCCTCGTTGCGGAAAAGCTGAATGAAACATTAAAGGAACTTCACCTTTCTCACATCAACTCGCTGGCGTCCCCATCCGACAGCCTGCTTAAGAAGTTGCGCAAAACGCTGACTCCGCACGCATCATTTTCGACACGGATTCGCCTCGGGCACAAACACGGGTTGGTCGAAAAGGAAACTTACGACGATCTTGAGTGGGTTCGGAAACTGCGGAACACTGCTGCTCACTCCACTACGGTTTTTAGTTTTCGATCCTCTGCTGTGCGAGATCGCGTGCATGCGTTGCAGGCTCCAAATCGCGCCGCCAAGAATTTCTTTGTTACAGAGCAGGAGCGACAAGCGGTTGTGGCCCCCGACAACACTGAAAGGACAACCAAGCTTTATTTCCTCTTGGCGGGGATGTGCCTTAACATAGAAATACTCACAGCCACTCAGACTGCCTTGGAGAGAAGCAATAGTTTTCCGCCATGAGAACCACACTTATCGCGGTGCTGCTCTGCATCGACAGTCTGATTTTGCCATCCGCACCTGCGCAGCAAAGCGAAGCGCTGCGCAAGCAATTCCTAGAAGACAAAGCCAAGGCCGAGAAGGGCGACGCCCAGGCTCAATCCAATCTGGGCCTCTGCTATTACCTAGGCGAAGGCGTGGAGAAGGACCACACGGAAGCCGTGAGGTGGTTTCGCAAGGCCACCGAGCAGAACCACGCCCAGGCTCAATCCAGGCTGGGTGGCAGCTACGAGATGGGCACAGGCGTGGAGAAGGACTACGCGGAAGCCGTGAAATGGTATCGCAAGGCCGCCGAGCAGAACTACGCTCAGGCTCAATACAATCTGGGCGTCTGCTACGAGAAGGGCAAAGGCGTGGAGAAGGACTACGCGGAAGCCGTGAAGTGGCATCGCAAGGCCGCCGAGCAGAACTACGCCTCGGCTCAACTCAATCTGGGCTTCAGCTACGAGAGGGGCCAAGGCGTAGAGAAGGACTACGGGGAAGCCGTGAAATGGTATCGCAAGGCCGCCGAGCAGAACGACGCCCAGGCTCAATTCAATCTGGGCAGCTGCTACTACGAAGGCCAAGGCGCGGAAAAGGACTACGCGGAAGCCGTGAAGTGGTATCGCAAGGCCGCCGAGCAGAACTACGCCTTGGCGCAATCCAATCTGGGCTTCAGCTACGAGAAAGGCCAAGGCGTGGAGAAGGACTATTTGGAGGCGTATGCGTGGTATAATCTCGCCGCCAAGACAGAAGAAATCGCAGCAAAGAACCGTGATGGCTTGGAGATAAAGATGTCCCCGCAGCAAGTCGCCGACGCCCAGAAGCGCACGAAGGAGTTGCGGGCGCAAATCGAGGCCAAGCTCAAGAGCAGCGGCAAATGAATCCAAAACCACAGCGCGCGGGTGGCGCAGGCCAGCGGCTTGCGCCACCCAGCTTCGGCCTGGCACCAAATGGCTTGCCCACGACCCGCCGCGAATTCCTCCGCCGCGCCTCCGGTGGCTTCGGCGCGCTCGCCTTCGCCGGCCTGTGGAACGAAACGCAAGCCGCCCGCACCGACCCGCTTGCCCCGCGCTCCGGTCATTTTCCCGCCAAGGCCGACCGCGTCATTTTCCTCTACTCCACCGGCGGCGTTTCGCAGGTGGACACCTTCGACTACAAGCCCCAGCTCATCCGCGACCACGGCAAGGCCGTCACCGCCTCGCGCTGGCTCAACAAGCCCGGCAAGTTCGACCGCTTCCTCATCAAGTCGCGCTGGGGTTTCAAGCAATACGGCCGGAGCGGCACCTGGGTCAGCGATCTCTTCCCCCACCTCGGCGGCGTGATTGACGATGTCTGCGTGCTCAACGCGATGCACTGCGACAGCGACGGCCACGACAAGGCCACGCTCGCCGCGCACGTCGGCACCGACCAGGCCATCCGCCCCAGCGCCGGCGCGTGGGTGAGCTACGGGCTCGGCACCGAGAATCGCAACCTGCCCTCGTTCATGGTGCTCGCGCCCGCCGCGCCCTACGCCGGCGCGCAAACGTGGGGCAGCGATTTTCTCCCCGCCTGCCATCAGGGCACACACGTCATCCCCGGCAAGGAACCGCTGCCGAACTTGAAGCCCAACACGCCCGCCGCCGAGTTACAGGCGATGGAGCTGGGCCTGCTCGGCAAACTGAACCGCGCGCACCTCGAACGCCGCGCGGCCGACGAGGCGCTCGACGCGCGCATCCGCTCCTTCGAGACCGCTTTCGGCATGCAGCGCGAGGCCCCGGACGCCTTCGACCTCTCGCGCGAAACCGACGCCACGCTCAAGCTTTACGGCCTCACGCGAGGCGCGAACACCGGCTTCGGCTGGCAATGCCTCGTCGCTCGCCGCCTCGCCGAGCGCGGCGTGCGCTTCCTCGAACTCATTGATGTCGGCTCCAGCGGGAACTGGGATTCGCACGGCAACATGGGCGACCACGAACGCCTCGCGAAGGCCATTGACCAACCCATCGCCGCGCTCATCGCGGACCTCAAGCAGCGCGGCATGCTGGAACGCACGCTGCTCGTCTGGACCTCGGAGTTTGGCCGCACGCCCTTCCACCAGCAGGCGAACCACCTGGGTCGCGAGCATCACAACCTGGTGTTCTCCTCGTGGATGGCCGGCGGCGGCGTGAAGGGCGGCCTGGCCTACGGCAAGTCCGACGAGCACAGCATCCTCCCCGCCGAGGGCGCGGTCCACACCCACGACCTCCACGCCACGATGCTCCACCTGCTCGGCCTCGACCACGAGCGCCTCACCTACCGCTACGCCGGGCGCGACTTCCGTCTCACCGACGTCGCCGGCGAAGTCGTGCGGCCCATCCTCGCGTGAGCGGGAAAGGATTTTTAGCCACGGATGAAACACGGATTGAACACGGAGGAGCTCAGGAGAGACCCAACGAGCCAAGACTCACGGGTTGCTCCCTTGAACCCCGGCCTCTGCGTCCGTCCCGTCTCTGCGGTGCTAAACTCTGGGCAGACACCGCAGAGCCGGGACAGCCGCAGAGGTTTTTGGGCAAAGCAGCGCGACCTGCTTCTTCTCCCCAATCCGTGTTTCGTCCGTGTTCCATCCGTGGCTAAAAAACTCCTGCCCCCATTATGTTAAACACCACCCTCAACTTCTCCGCGCCCGGCAAACAGCAGGGCTTCCTGCAAGTCCCCTGGTCCCACAACCTCGGCGGCTGGGCGAACATCTTCATCCCCTGCACCATCGTCGCGCGCGGCACGGGACCGACCGTCCTCATCCTCGCTGGCAACCACGGCGACGAGTATCAGGGGCAAATCGCCATCATGAAGCTCGCGCGTGAGCTGACGCCCGAGATGGTCAACGGCCGCATCATCCTCATCCCCTCGCTGAACTTCCCCGCCGCCCGCGCCGCCACCCGCCTCTCGCCCGTGGACGGCATGAACATGAACCGCGCCTTCCCCGGCCAGCCCGAGGGCGCGGTCACCAGCCAGATTGCGCACTACCTCACCACCGTGCTCTTTCCCATGAGCGACGTGGTGATAGACATCCACTCCGGGGGCCGCAGCATGGAGTTCGTCCCGTGCTCCACCATGCACCTCGTCGCCGACCGCGCGCAGCGCCGCACCATGCTCGACGCCATGCTCGCGTGGA
The DNA here is from genome assembly GCA_009773355.1 of Limisphaerales bacterium. Taxonomy (GTDB): domain Bacteria; phylum Verrucomicrobiota; class Verrucomicrobiia; order Limisphaerales; family SXTU01; genus SXTU01. Next base: position 8,057 of record WRPG01000008.1, on the reverse strand, counting down.
ACTCGGACTTCGCCTTCCTCTACGCGGACATCGCGGGCACGGGCCTGCTGCCCGTCGAGGCAGAGAACCAGGGCAAGCTCGTCGTCACCACCGAAATGGGCGGCGGCGAGTGCATCCCCGCCGACGTGCACCGCATCACGCAAAGCGGCCTGCGCAACGTCCTCATCCACCTCGGCGCGCTGAAAGGCCGCGCGCAGACGCGTAAAAAGCTCGGCCTGCCCCCCGTCATCCTCACCCAGGCGCTGCACCGCGAGGACTACCTGCTCGCACCCGAGTCCGGCATCTTTGAAATCTGCCTCGACCTCGGCGCGAAGGTGAAGTGCGGCCAGACCGTCGGCTACATCCACCACCTCGAACGCCCCGACCGCGCCCCCGAGCCGCTCGTCGCGCAATCCAGCGGCTTCCTCATCACCATCCGCGCCCCCTGCCTCACCCAGCAGGGCGATTGCGTGGCCGTCATCGCCCAGCAGGTGAGCGAGCAGGAAGTGATGAAGGCGTGAAGCCAATGCCACCGGGTCGAACAACCTCAGTCGAGGAAGGCAATGTTGCTGGGCGACACATCCACCATGTGAATGTCGAGTTCCTCCAGCGCGCCGAGCACTGCCTGCACTTTCGGCCAGCGGTGCTCGAACTGGCCTTGTTTCTCGGCTTCCCACTCGGCCCAAATCTCTTCGGGGAAGTGGGGCGGCGCATCCAGCCACGCCCCGGCGAAGTCGAGCACGAAGGGGCGGGTCACAATCGTCATCTCGATGACGCGCAACCTGTCGTCCACGCGGATGAGCTGCGGCACATGGAAGCCCAGCAACTCCGTGACGCGCGCCTCGCACAGTCGCTCATACGAGGCCCGCTCGCGGAAGTAAGGCTCGCTGGAGCGATGCACCTTGACCGCCGTCCGGCCAGCTTTGGTGTTGTCCGCAGCGACGAGGATGATACCGTGAATCCCGAAGCCCAGCCGCTCGGCCAGTTGCAGCCGGTGTTGGGCGGCGTAGGCGCGGGCGTTCTGAACCAAAGTTTCTTCCATGAGACCAATCTCAAGTCAGGGTGGGCATTCCGCGCAGGTGAAAATGCGGCTGCTCGTCAACGATCTCACCGTGCCCGTGGTCCAGTTGGGGCCGGATTTCCTCCTGCTGGACGCGCCGGTGGACCTGCCGGCGGGCGATGCCAGCGTGGTGATGCAAGTGGACCAGCAGGAGCGCCGCTGGGACGTGCGCCTGCCGGAAGGCAGTTCGGCGGCGTCACGGCGGGTGGCCATTGTGGCGCGGCAGTAGCGGCAGGGGCGAAGGTTGGCGGGCATCACAAGTGTTCGCGAAGCCTAGCGGCGAAGGTGCAGCGAGACAACTTCCCCGTGCCTCACTCAGCAAGGCGACTGCGTGGCCGTCATCGCCCAGCGGGTGAGCGAACGGGCAGTGATGAAGGCGTGAGGCAACAGCTTCTTCATGACCGCTCAACTCATTCCTAAATATCTGACGCGCTCTGAAGACTCCGATGACAGCAACCCCACAGACTTCCGCACACTGCAAGCGGTGTCGGGCTTCCTTTCCACTGCCGACTTTAACAAACGACGAAAGAGACCGCGTTACTTCGTCTGTTCGCGAGGGGCTGCACATCCAAGCGATTCAGTTACTCCGTCAGTTCGCCGGCTTTGACCTTCGAGACGGGAAGGCGGTGGAAATGCACATCACGCGAACCCGTGGGGTCTGTGTTCGTTGCCGTGGACCGTTACTGACTTCCGGGCAGACTGAGTGTCCGAAGTGCGGTTCACTAAATCTTGATTGGTAGGAAACATGACGTTGCGCATACCAAGCGAACCGTAGTTGCTCCCAGCGTTGCGCGATAATGGTTTGCGGAACTCCTGCACTAAGAAATGAAACCAACACTCAACTTGAGAGTAGTTTTTCTCCTCGCGGCTCTTGCCCTCCCGTTCACCCTCCTCGCCGCCCCGCCGCCCAAGGCCCCCGAAGTCCCCGCCGAGCTGCCGCCGCACATCGAGCTGCTCCAGCCGGGCGTGAAGCTCACGCTCCTCGCCGAGCATCCCGCGCTGGTCACGCCCACGGGCATTGACGTGGACGCGCAGGGCCGCATCTGGACGGTGTCGTGCCACACGCATTTCCGCCCGCAGGGCTACGCCGGGCCGGAGCACGACGAGGTGCTGGTCTTCGACCGCGATGGGAAGAACCGCCGCGTCTTCTACAACAAGACGGACATGACGATGAACCTCAAGCTCGGCCCCGGTGGCTGGGTGTATCTCGCCGAGCGCAGCCGCATCCTGCGCGTGAAGGACTCGGACGGCGACGGCGTGGGCGACGTGGCGGAGAACGTCGCGACGCTCGACACCGTCGCCGACTATCCGCACAACGGCCTCGCCGGCATGGCGTGGCTGCCCGACGGCGACCTGATGTTTTCGCACGGCGAGAACTTCGGGAAGAACTGGACGCTCACGGGCCGCGACGGCGCGAAGCTCACGGGCCGGGGCGAAGGCGGCATCTTCCGCTGCCGACCGGACGGCTCCGGCCTGCGCCGCATTGCGCGCGGTTTCTGGAATCCCTTCGGCCTGCTCGCGCGCAAGGACGGCGAGCTGTTCACCGTGGACAACGACCCCGGCAGCCGTCCGCCGTGCCGCCTGCTGAACGTGGTCGAGGGCGCGGACTACGGCTTCCAGTGGGTGTATGGCAGCGCGCCGGTGCATCCGTTCGTCGCGTGGAACGGCGAGCTGCGCGGCACGCTGGGCATGGTGCATCCGTCGGGCGAGGGGCCGTGCAGCATCGTCGAGCTGGGCGGCGGCGTGCTCGTGCCTTCGTGGAGCAATCATCGCCTCGACTACTTCCCGCTCACGCGCAAGGGCGCGGGCTACACGGCCAGCCGCGTCGAGCTGCTGCGCGGCAGTGATTTCTTCCGCCCCTCCTGCCTCGCGACGGGACCGGACGGCGCGTTCTACTTCAACGACTGGGTGTTCAGCTCGTATCCCATTCACGGCCGCGGGCGGTTGTGGAAGCTCGAAGTGGACAAGGCCAAGGCAACGTGGCTCAAGCCGGCGGTCGAGCCGCCCGACGGCACCGCGCAGCTCGCCAGGAACCTGCGCGAAGGAAAGTCGAAGCCTTCGGAGCGGCAGCTCTTCGACCTCATGCGCGGCAACGACCCATATCTGGCCGACGCCGCGCTCACCGCGCTCGCCCGGCTCGGTGCGAACTGGACGCCGGAGCACGTGCGCGGGCTGGCCGCCAAGGACCGTGTGTGGGCGCTGGTGGCGTTGCGTCGCGTGAACTTGAACGAGGAGAAATGGGTGCGCCTGCTGCTCAACGACACCGACCCGGAAATCCGCTTCGAGTGCCTGCGCTGGATTGCCGACGCCGTGCTCACCGGCTTCAGCAGCGATGTCGAGAAGATGCTCACGCGGCCCGACCTCGACTACCGTCTGTTCGAGGCTGCGCTCGCCGCCTGGAACACGCTGCGCGGCAAGCCCGAGGCCGGCGTCACCGATGCGACCGTGCTCGTGGACCGCGTGACCGACGCCGCGACGCCCGCTCGTCTCAAGGGCTACGCGCTCCGCCTCGCGCCCGCCACCCACGCCAAGCTCACCGTCCCGCTCCTGCGCGATTTGCTCGCCGCGAACGACCCCGTCCTCTCGCTCGAAGTCGTCCGCACGCTCGCTGCCCGCGACGCCGAGGATGCGCGCGTGGTGCTCGCCGAAATCGCCGGCGATGAGCAGCGCCCGACGGAACTCCGTGCCGACGCGACTGCCGGCCTGGCCTCCGCGCTCACGCCGATGCACCTGCCTTTGCTGATAAAACTCACCGCGCACAACAATGCCTCGCTGCGGAACGAAGCCTTGCGTGCGTTGCGTTCGCAGACGCTAAACGACTTCGTCCAGCCCAAGCTCGAACTCTTGGCGAAACGCTACCCCGGTTCCGCTCCACTTGTTAAGGCCGCGCTGGAGCCGGCTTCCATCGAGGCTGGCCGCCCGCCGGTGGAGGACACCGCCGCGTGGTTGAAGCGCCTCGCCGCCCTACCCGGCCAGCCCGATGCCGAGGCCGGCCGGCGCATCTTCTTCCACTCGCGCGTGGCGATGTGTTCCACCTGCCATCGCCACAGCGGACGCGGCAACGTCGTCGGCCCGGACCTGAGCCTCGTCGCGCAGCAGGGCGACCAGCGGGCCATCCTGCAATCCCTCCTCGAACCCAACCGCGAGGTCGCGCCGCAGTTCTTCCCCACGCAACTGGAGCTGAAGGACGGCACTGAGTTCACCGGCATCCTGCTGCGCTCGTCGAGCGTGGACGTGTTCCGCGACCTCACCGGCAAGGAGCGCAGCTTCAAGCCGACGGACATCGTGAAGCGCGCCGAGCTGAAGACCTCGCTCATGCCGACCGGCCTCGTCGCCTCCATCACGGACACCGAGCTGCGCGACCTGCTGGCGTTCCTGACGAGCCGCGCGGCACCTGAGCCAGCCCGCGCCGCCTTAAACCCGCGCAAGTCCAGGTAGCCCGTGAATCCCACACACTTCCCGGCCATGAAACATTTTCTCAAACTCCTTGCGGCGCTCTCGTTGGCGGCGGCCCCCTGCGCGCTGGCCGCCCCGTTCTCCACCAATGCCAACCGCCTCGCCTACCTCGACGAGGACAACCCCTTCTACCCGCACCGCGACTTTCCCAAGCTCATCACGCCGCAATGGGTCGGCGAGCCGGGCGTCGAGGCCGTCGTCATCCTCGCGATTGACGACATGAGGGACTCGAAGAAATACGAGGCCTTCCTTCGCCCGATCCTTGACCGCCTCAAGCGCATGGACGGCCGCGCGCCCGTCAGCATCTTCGCCAACGTCGTCGAGCCGTCCGACCCGCAGCTCCAGACGTGGCTCAAGGAGGGTCTCTCGCTCGAAGTCCACACGCTCACGCACCCGTGCCCGCTGTTGCAGCGCGGCAGCTTCACCAACGCTTGGAACACCTACCACGGCGGCGTGGACCTGTTGAGCAAAGTCCCGGGGAACAAGCCCGTCGCCTTCCGCATGCCGTGCTGCGACTCGATGAACTCTCCCAGCCCGCGCTTCTACGCCGAGATTTTCAACCGCACCTCCCCCGACGGCAACTTCCTCCAAGCCGACTCCTCCGTGATGTGCCTCTTGACGGACGACTTCCTCAAACGCCACGGCGTCACTTCCCCAGTAGGTCAGCGCGTCCCGCCTGACCCTCTAACTAAAGCCCCCGCTCAAGCGGCTTCTTCCAATCAGAAGGACAGGCGAGACGCACTGTCCTACACCGACCACTTCCGCCGCTACTTCCCCGCCCAGACCAATGCCATCACGAAAAAATCCCTCGCCAACTTCGGCACCTACCTCGAGGACTACCCCTATCCCTACGTCATCAACCGCACCTGCTGGGAGTTTCCCGCGATGGTCCCGAGCGACTGGGAGGCCTTCAACGCCCACGGCCCCACCAACGCCGCCACCGTCGCCGACTGGCAGCTCGCGCTCGACGCCGTGGTCCGCGCGCAAGGCGTCTTCACCTTCATCTTCCACCCGCACGGCTGGATTCGCGCCGACCAAATCATCCAGTTCATTGACCACGCCGAGCGCACGCACGGCAGGAAGGTGAAGTTCCTGACGTTCAAGGAGGCGGTGGAGCGGCTGAACAAGAATTTAGTCGGCTATCAGCTAAACGCTCCCCGTCGCAAAAACCTGGAACTTCGCGTTGCGGACATCGACAACGACGGTTTGATGGATGTCGTTGTTGCAAACACCGCGCCTATGCAATTCCTCGGTTTCGGGAGCGACATGCTCTTTGATTTCACATTCAGGCTACACCAAGCCATCAAGCCAAACTCAAGCTTGCAGCAAAGCTTTGGAGTCGTCGAACACAATGCCTCCGCAGCTAAGGCGACTTACTCACCCTCTTTTCGTCTCGCCGTGATGGAAGCGCCTTTCACAGCCAACGTATTCCTCGAACCGAGTCCGAACGGAGCTGTCGGCTCTGAACGACGCGTCTCCACTTCGCGCTATGGGCTGGGCTGGGAGTCACGGGCTGAGATGTCGAAATCCTTCCCCGCCGTCGTGGATGGCAGGCCAGTCAGCTTCGACTCACCCGGTGTCCGCTTCCGCGACTTCAACCGCGATGGCCGCTGCGAACTCCTCATCAGCAACGACAAGCAGAACGCCCTCTTCGCGTGGTCCGACGCCGAGCGCACCTGGAAGAAGCTCCCCTACGCCCTGCCGCCCGGCCTCGCTCTTGTCAACGAGCGCGGCGAGGACAACGGCCTCCGCTTCGTGGACCTCAACGGCGACGGTTTCAACGACCTCCTCCTCTCCAACGAAAAGGAATACGCCATCTACCTCTGGGCACGCGAAGTGAAGCCCAACCTCGGCTGGCACGCCGGCTGGAGCCACAAAGTCCTCCACGAGCAACGGCCCAACGCTGGTAGGGCCGACCTGCCGGTCGGCCAAAACGCTCCGACCACCAACGACGCCAAAGCCGCGCAGCAGCGCGGCCCTACCACGACTGCCGCCCCCATTCCCCATGCCCCATCCCCTATTCCCTCTCCAAAGGAGATCCCCTCCTTCGTCCGCTCCGGCCCGCACCGCAACAACGGCGCGTGGTTCCACCGCAACCAACTCTTCATCCAAAACGAGGACACCGCGCACCTGCCCGATGTCGTCTGGCGCAAGTCCTTCTCCGAACTCATCGCCTTCGAGATGCCGCCCGCGAAGTCGCCCGCCGAGGCGCTGAAGGCGCTGCGGCCGCGCCCCGGCTTCACCGTCGAACTGGTCGCCGCCGAGCCGCTCATCAAGGCCCCCGTCGCCTTCGACTGGGATGCGGCGGGCCGGCTGTGGGTCGTCGAGATGCCCGACTACCCGCTGGGTCTGGACGGCCGGGGCCAGCCTGGCGGCACGGTGAAATTCCTGACCGACACCGACGGCGACGGACGCTACGACCAGGCCACGACCTTCCTCGACGGCCTGCCCTTTCCCACCGGCGTCATGCCCTGGCGCAACGGCGTGCTGATCTCCGCCGCGCCGGACATCCTGTTCGCCGCCGACACGGACGGCGACGGCAAGGCCGACGTGCGGAAGGTCCTCTTCACCGGCTTCCGCGAGGGCAACCAGCAGCACCGCGTGAACGGCTTCGAGTGGGGCCTGGACGGCTGGATCTACGCCGCGAACGGCGACAGCGGCGGCACGGTCAACGGCGTGAACATCAGCGGGCGCGACTTCCGCTTCCGTCCGGACACGGGCGAGTTCGAGCCGGAGAGCGGCCAGACGCAATACCACCGCTCGCGCGACGACTGGGGCAACTGGTTCGGCAACAACAACCCGACCTGGCTCTGGCACTACACGATTTCGGACGCCTACCTGCGGCGCAACCCGAGGCTCGCGGTGAAGACCACGAAACAGGTGCTCGCCAACTATCCCGACTCGACGCGCGTCTTCGCGGTGAGCCAGTTGCCCATCCGCTTCAACCAGCCGCAGTCCGCCGGGCACGTCACCAGCGGGTGCGGCTCCGCGCCGTATCGGGACGAACTCTTCGGGCCGGCCTTCGCCACGAGCGTCTTCGCCTGCGAGCCGGTGCACAACGCCGTGCATCGCGAGGTGCTCACGCCCGACGGCGCGACCTTCACCAGCCGCCGCGCGGAGGACGAGCAGGACCGGGAGTTTCTCGCCAGCACCGACCCGTGGTTCCGCCCTGTGCTGGCGCGCACCGGCCCCGATGGCGCGCTCTACGTCGCGGACTACTGCCGGTTCGTGCTGGAACACCCGGAGTGGATCGCGCCGGAAACGCAGAGCCGCCTGGACCTGCGCGCCGGCGCGGACAAGGGCCGCCTCTACCGCGTGCTGCCCGTTGGCGCGAAGCTCCGCGCCACGCCGAACCTGGCGAAGCTCAACAACGCCGCGCTCGCCGCCGCGCTCGACAGCCCGAACGGCTGGCAGCGCGACACCGTCCAGCGGCTCCTCTTCGAACGCAGCGCGAAGGACACCGCCCCTGCGCTCGGGCGGCTGGCCGCGCAGGCGTCCAGCCCCAAGGTCCGGGTGCAGGCGCTCGCCGCGCTGGGCACGTTGCAGGCGCTGGCCGGCGACG
>WRPG01000134.1 GCA_009773355.1 Limisphaerales bacterium | reverse complement strand
GGTGCTGTCGCCCAAGGGAAAGGCAATCCCGCGCACAGCCCGCATCACCTGGCTGCTGCAGGGCAAGCATGGTCTTTTGTTTTGACCTCATTTGGAACGGATGACGCGGAGGCACCCGGCCGGGTGGGAGTGAAGCTGTTCGTGGACTTCCGGGAGGGAAACTTCCGCGTAGTGCTCGGGCAACAACGCGAGCAGCGCGTTGCGCAGGAGCGCCAGGTTGGCCAGCGCCGTGGCGTCGCGGGTGCGCGAGCGATCCTCGCCCCAAATCGCGTCGCGCCGCCAGTGGTTACGTATCTCCACGCCGCCCCAATGGCCGCGCACCAGGCCCTGCCATTGTGCCGGCGTGCGCTCGGCGGGCTCCGCGCTGGACACATAGTAGCGCGAGTCGGCGGTGGTTTTGCCGGTCTTTTTTTCCGTCACCTCGCTGCGCACCACCACGACGCTGCGCGCGAAGGGGAAATCCGCCGCCATCGCTTCCAGCGCGAAGGCGTGCAGGCGGCGGACTTCTATCCGGCCGTGGCCCGTCGTCGTCTGGACAAAAAAGGGGGGCCAGGCAGCGCATCGCACGCCTGCGCCTGCGCCAAAAGCCCGGGCTGGTTCGCTTTGATTTGCAGCAGATACTCGCCGCCCTTTTCGACGATGAGCCGCGCGTGCGGCTTCTGGCAGTGCAGGGCGTCGGCGGTGACCGTCTTGCCGTCGAGCGCGGGGATTTTTGCCAGGAGCGCGGCGGCGGCGGTCTGCTCGCAGCGCTCGGTGCCTTCCTTCTGGTCGTAAACGGCCACCGCTTGCGGCGCACCGTCTTCGTGCTGGGCGAGCGTGAGCAGCCCGATGTGATCGCGGATCATTTTCCCGTCCAGGGCGAGCGCCTGCGGGAGCGTGCCGGCGCGGGCCTGGAGCCAGTCGTGCAGGAGCGTGGCGAACGCTTCGTTGTCCAGGCGCGTGAGCACTTGATAGAACACGCCGTAGCAGGGCACCTCGTAGAAGGCCTGCGTGCCCTTTTTGCGGGGCAGGCCGAGCAGGCGGCGCTGCCGGGGCAACAGCGTGGTGGCGAAGCGCGCGAGCGTCGCGATGTCGCGCCGGCCGGCGAGCAGCGCCATCGCGATGAGCGTGAGGACCGCACCGATGCGGAAACGCGTGTTCTTCGCGCGGGGATCGGGGGCGCGCGCCAGCACCTCGAAGAGCGAGAGCATCTGCGGCTGGTCGAGCGGCAGCACGCCGGAGGGCGCAAGGGTGACGCCGGGCTGGCAATCGGCCGGCAGTTGCGCCGAGCGCAAGTGGTGGCGCGCTTGGGGATCGAGGGGGAAAAGCCACAGGTGCTTCGGGCGATCGTTGGGCACGTAAAAATCGGCCCGGTGGCGGCTGTAGCCCTGGGTGGTGCCGATGGGCAGCCAGTTGCTCGCTTTGTAACAGGTTCCTGCATACGCCTCGGGGTCGGTGAAGCTCTCGGCCAGGAGCGGGCGGTAGCCGAAGGTGGCGTGCCAGTGGCCGGGCAGCGCGCGCAAGGCGGCGGCGAGGGTCTGTGACGCGAGATTGGGCGCCTCGCCCTTGTCGGCGAGCACCAGGAAACGGCGGTTTTGCACGATGAGCTTCAAGCGTTCGACGCGTTGGTTGGCGCTCCAGCCCAGCCAGCGGTCGCGGTCCTTGAGCGCGTAACAGGACGGCCCCCACACGAGCAGGGCGGCGGGCCGGCCACGCACGGTGACCTTCTGCCGGAGGTAATCGCCGACGGGCCGGCCGGCGCCGAGAAAATGGTGATCGGCCAGTTGCTGGTCGAACCAGGCGAAGTCGGGCGGCGCCACCACCTGCACGTCAATCTCCAGCCGGGCGGCGGCGCACGGCAGCGGCGGCGTTTCCAAGACCGAGGAAGAGTTCATCCCAGCCAAGCGGAACGAAAAGGGCGGGATTTGTCTAGCGAAAAGAAACGCTCATCAGCCACACGCACTTACGGAGTCGGAAAAAAAGGCCATGCGTGAAGTTGGGATGGCGCCAACATTGGTGTTGTATGCGGACTTGCGTGCGTCGTAGCTTGAGGCACGACCGTGGCGG
>WRPG01000133.1 GCA_009773355.1 Limisphaerales bacterium | reverse complement strand
GTCAGCCCCGCGTGCTCGCTGAAGATCCCGGCCGCGGAACGGTAGGCAAAGGCGTCGTAGTCATAGCCCATGCGCCGCGCGACGTCGGCCACGATCCACCAATCCGGGCGGGCTTCTCCCGGCGCGGGCAGGAACGCCCGCTGGCGCGAGATGCGGCGTTCGGAGTTGGTGACGGTGCCGTCCTTTTCGCCCCAGGCGGCCGCGGGCAGGAGGACGTGCGCCACTGCCGTCGTATCGGTGTCGCGGACGCAATCGGAAACCACCACGAGTTCGCAGTTCCGCAGGGCGGCACGGACCGTATCCGCGTCGGGCAGGCTCACCACCGGATTGGTGGCCATGATCCAGACGGCTTTTACCGCGCCGCTGCCCACGGCGCGGAACAGATCCACGGCTTTGAGTCCGGCCTGGTCCGCAATCACAGGCGAATTCCAGTAACGCTGGACGCGCGCACGGTGTGCGGGGTTTTCAATCTCCATGTGCGCCGCCAGCATGTTGGCCATGCCCCCGACCTCGCGCCCGCCCATGGCGTTGGGCTGGCCGGTGAGAGAGAACGGCCCCATGCCGGGCTTGCCGATCCGCCCGCTGGCGAGATGGCAGTTGATGATGCTGTTGACCTTGTCCGTGCCGGACGACGACTGATTGACGCCTTGCGAATAACAAGTGACGACGCGCCCGGTGCGCGCGAACCGGCGATAGAACTCGGCCACCCCGGCCGCATCGAGATCGCAGGCTGCGGCCACGGCCGGGATGGATCCCGCGCTTGCGCGTGCGGCTGCGAGCGCGGCAGCGTAGCCCTCGGTGTGATGCTCCATGAACTCCCAGTCGAGCGCACTCTCCCGCTGCAGGTGATGCAGCAGGCCGTTGAAGAGGATGGTATCGGTCCCGGGCCGAAGCGGCAGGAACAGATCGGCGTCATCCGCAGTCGGCGTACGGCGCGGATCGATGACGACGATTTTGAGTTCGGGACGCCGGTTGCGCGCTGCCAACAGGCGCTGCCACAGGACCGGGTGGCACCAGGCCGCATTCGAACCCACCAGCACCACCAGGTCCGCCAGTTCCAGGTCCTCGTAACTGCACGGCACCGTGTCGCTGCCGAAGGCACGCTTGTGGCCGGCGACGCTGGAGGACATGCACAGGCGCGAGTTGGTGTCGATGTTGGCAGCGCCGATATAGCCCTTCATCAGCTTGTTGGCGACGTAATAGTCCTCGGTGAGCAACTGGCCGGAGACGTAAAACGCGACCGCCTGCGGTCCGTGACTATCGATGATGCGCCGGAATCCGGTGGCGACGTAGTCGAGCGCCACGTCCCAGGAGGCACGCGCGCCGTTCACCTCGGGATGCAGGAGGCGGCCCTCAAGCCCGAGCGTCTCGCCCAGGGCCGTGCCCTTGGAGCACAGCCGTCCCAGGTTGGCGGGGTGATCCGGGTCGCCGCGGATCCGCACGCTGCCGTCGGACTGCCGGCTCGCGAGCACACCGCAACCCACGCCGCAGTACGGGCAGGCGGTCGCCACCGTGGCTTGGTTGGACAGTTCGTTCATGTGCCCGTGGCGGCGAATGCCTCGCCGTCGCCCTGGCCACGGGTGCGAGCCTCCGCAGCCGCAATGCTCACGTAGACCCGGCCATTTTCGACCTTGGCTTCGTGCCGGCGTGTGCAGCCGGTATCAGGGCCCATTGCCGCGCCGCTCTCGAGCGAAATGACCCAGTTATGCAACGGGCAGGCGACGCGCCGATCGTAGACAATGCCCTGCGAAAGCGGACCACCCTTGTGCGGGCACCTGTCGTCCAGTGCGAATACCATGTCATCGGCAGTGCGAAACACCGCGATATCGCCGTGTCCCGTCCGTACCACGCGCGCGCCCAGGCGCGGCACCTCATCCAGCCCGCCGATTTCCATCCATTGCATTGCCGTGACGCCCTGCACGTTGGCGCGCAATCTTCGCGCCAGTCACGCCACAACGCGCGGCGGGACGGCGTGGATCGGCGTGAACTCCCGGCGTTCGGTCCCGCGTGCCCGTTCGGCCCACGGATCCACCTGCGCGTGTTTCTGGGATTCCAGGA
>WRPG01000084.1 GCA_009773355.1 Limisphaerales bacterium | reverse complement strand
CAGCGACGCCAGCTCCGCCGACTCGCGGCCCGCGTCCGCCTCGCGCAGCGCACCGGCCAACTGCTTGTCCGCGCGCTCCAACTGCCGCTCGACATCCGCCAGCGCCACCGCCGCGCCCGCGACGGTCTGCTGTCGCTGCACGTCGTCGCCCGCACGAATCTTCGCGGCGGCCTCGGCGGTGTAAGCCTTGCGCAACTCCACCGCCGACTTGCTCGCCGCTTCGAGCGCCTCCTGCACCTGCTGCCGCGCGGCGAGTGCTTTCGCGCGTGTCGAGTCCGACTGCTCCGCGCCGATGACAAGCTGCGCCAAGGCGGACTCGACTCGCGTGCCCTTGAGGTCCACAGCGACGAGCTTCGTTCCCACGCGGTCGCCCGTGGACAGGCCGAGCAACAGCAAATCCCAGCGGTGTGCGACGGGCGAATTCGTCTTGTTCGCCAGCGCCAGCGGCACCTCGACCCACGGGCCGGCGTTGACTTGGAAGTGCTGCGCCACCGTCGTCAGCCCAACGTCGTCGCCTGCCGTGCCGCGCACCGCGATGACTTCATCCGGCGACACCACGAGGTCGTTGCGCGGCGACTCCAGCGTGACGCGCGGCGCGAGATCCGGCTCTGCGCGGATTTCAAAAGTGGGGCTGAACTTGTTGCCGAGGCCGGTCTCCGCCGCGACGAGCCGCACCTGATATGTCGCCGCGCCGCGCACGAGCACGCGGGCGTGGACCACGTCCGGCTCCGGCGCGGTGAGGGCGACGAGGTTCGTCTTGCCGTCCGCGACGATGGCAAGCTCGCCCGCGCGCACGGGCTGGTTCACGCGCATCCGCACGTCCGCCACGCTGCCTTCGAGCGCGGACAAGTTGCCGTTTTCTTCCTCCACCTGCCGCGTGGGCAACTGCGCGTAGGCCGGGGCTGCGTAAGTCTTCGCGAACGCCACGACCGCCGGCCGCGCGCGTGTGGCAATCGTCACCGTCTTCGTCAGCGCATCGCCCGCGCGGACGCGGAAGGCGAAGGCCCCCTGCCCCACCGGCAGCGTGGCGGTGAACTGCCCGGCGCGGCCCGGCGACATCACCACGCGCTCGGCCTTGCCGTCGGCGGCGAGCACTTCGAGTTCAGCGCGGCCCGGGTCCACGCCCGCGAGTTCGACGACGACGGGCTGATGATCGCCTTGCGCCAGCCAGCGGGTGTCGGCGGCGGGTTCGAGGACGCGGATCTTCGTCCGCGCCACGCGCTCGATGTCCGCCATCGGCACAAACGCGCGGGCAAGCTGGCGGGGAAATTCCAAAGCCGGCACCGCGAACATTCCGGCGACGACGGCAATGCACAGCAGCGCCGACCGCGTCCACGGCGCGACGAGCGCGCGCGGCAGCACCGCCTCCATCCGCAAATCCCGCACCCGGCGCGCGACGCCTTCCTGCACGAGGTCACGGAAGGCGAAGGAATCGTTCTTGCCCTCAGCGCTATTCTCCGCGAGTTCCACCGCCGCGACGACGTGGTTGCGCAGGCCGGGCCAGGACTTCTCCATCAACACGGCGAACTCGCGCGTGGACGGCGGCTTGGCCAGCGTGCGCCCCGCGACGAGCCAGAAGACCAGCGCCGTCGCCGCGTAGCCGCCGAGGCTCAGGAGCCAGCGTGCGCTTTCCGTCAGCACGAAGAACCGGTCGAGCCACGCGACCGCCGTGAACGCCACGAGCAGCGTGACCGCCGCCGCGCAGAGACCACGCGTCCAGACCATGCGCGTCCACCGTTGCGCGAAGGCGCGCAACCGCTCGGCAACGAGCGGGTCGAGGGAGGGAGACATGGTGCAATTGACTAAGCCACAGCGCCCCCGGGAAGTGAATACAGAAATGGCAGTAGGTCAATTTGCAGCCAGTGGGGAATTGTTTTGAATAGCCCCTCCCTCATCGCGTCGGCCAATAGAGATTCAGCTATGATTAAAAACGCCTTCATCTGCACGGTCGCGCTCGCCGCGACGTTGACTGTCGCCACCACCGCGCCAGCCGCAAGCAAGTCCGCCGCCAAGCCCGCCGTGGACAAGGCCGTGAGCCTCGAACTCTTCACCCAGCCCGCCGACCAGGCCGCCAAGCCGCTCGTGCTCAAGGGCGGGGACGCGCGCGTGCAGTTGCTCGCGACCGCGCGCCACGCGTCCGGCGCGGAGAGCGACTACACCAGCAAGGTCACTTACACCGTCAAGCCGCTGAAGGTCGTGGAAGTGGACAAGTCCGGCTACCTCAGCCCGGTGGGCGACGGCAAGGCCACCATCACCGCCAAGTCGCCCGAGGGCCTCACCGCCACCACTTCCATTTCCGTCGAGGACTTCAAGATCGTCCCGACCATCAACTTCCCGAACTCCATCGTCCCCATCTTCACCAAGGCCGGCTGCAACGGCGGCGGCTGCCACGGCAAGAGCGGCGGGCAAAACGGCTTTCGCCTCTCGCTCCTCGGCTTCGAGCCGACGGAGGACTTCGAGTATCTCGTGAAGGAGGCGCGCGGCCGCCGGCTCTCCACCGCCGCGCCGGACACCAGCCTGTTCCTGCTCAAGGGCGCGGGCGTCGTCCCGCACGGCGGCGGCACACGGCTGGATGTCGGCTCCTACGATTACAACCTCATCAAGCGCTGGATCGCGCAGGGCATGCCCTACGGCGACCCGAAGGACCCGGTCGTCACGCGCATCGAGGTCTTCCCGAAGGAGCGCACGATGCCGTCGCAGGGCGAGCAGCAGCTCAAGGTCATTGCCCGCTACTCGGACGGCCACGTCGAGGACGTGACGCGCGGCGCGCTCTTCGAGGCGAACGACAAGGACATGGCCACCGCCGAGCCGACGGGCCTCGTGAAGTTCGCCAGCCAGCCCGGCGACGTGGGCATCATGGTCCGCTACCAGTCCAAGGTCGCCGTGTTCCGCGCCACCGTGCCGCTGGGCGCGCCGGTGCAGCACCTGCCCATTGCGAAAAACTTCATTGATGAGCTCGTCTTCAAGAAGCTCAAGCGCATCGGCCTGCCGCCCAGCGAAATCGCCGACGACGCCACGTTCATCCGGCGCGTGACGCTCGACCTCGCGGGCCGCCTGCCCAACGCCGACGAGACCACGGCCTTCCTCGCCGACAAGTCGGCCGCCAAGCGCGACGCCTTGATTGACCGCCTGCTCGCCAGCGGCGACTACGCGGATTACTTCGCGAACTACTGGGGCGCGCTGCTCCGCAACCAGCGCTCGTCCGTCAACGGCCGCACCGAGCCGTATATGCGCGGCACGTTCGCCTTCCACTCGTGGATTCGCGACAGCCTCGCGAGCAACAAGCCTTACGACCAGTTCGCCCGCGAGGTGCTCGCCGCCTCCGGCGACATCGGGCAGAACCCGCCCGTCGCGTGGTATCGCCAGGTGAAGACCGCGCAGAACCAGCTTGAGGACACGGCGCAGCTCTTCCTCGGCCTCCGGCTCCAGTGCGCCCAGTGCCACCACCACCCGTATGAGAAATGGAGCCAGGCGGACTACTACAGCTTCGGCGCGTTCTTCAGCCAGGTCAGCCGCAAACCCGGCTCGCAGCCCGGTGAGGAACTCGTCTTTGCCAAGCGCGGCGCGCCCACGATGGCGAACAAGAAGAACAACATCGCGCTCAAGCCCGCCGGCCTCGGCGAGACGCCGCTGGACATCCCCGCCGACGAGGACGCCCGCCACGCGCTGGCCGACTGGTTGAGCAAGAAGGACAACACCTTCTTCGCGCACTCGCTGGTGAACCGTTACTGGAAACACTTCTTCAATCGTGGCCTCGTCGAGCCGGAAGACGACATGCGCGAGACCAACCCGCCCGTGAACCCCGAGCTGCTCGACGCGCTCGCGAAGTCCTTCATCGAGTCCGGCTTCGACCTCAAGAAGCTCGTCCGCACCATCGCCACCAGCTCGACCTACCAGTTGAGCGCGATCCCCAACAGCCACAACGCGGGCGACAAGCAGAACTTCTCCCGCTACTACCCGAAGCGTCTCAGCGCCGAGGTGCTCTTCGACGCCATCAACACCGTCACCAAGTCCGAGGCGAGCTGGGCCAACCTCCCCGCCGGCACGCGCGCCGTGCAGCTCCCGGACAACAGCTACAACTCGAGCAGCTACTTCCTTCAGGTCTTCGGCCGCCCTGATTCCGCCAGCGCCTGCTCCTGCGAGCGTTCGCAGGACGCCAGCCTCGCGCAGAGCCTGCACCTCCTGAACTCGAAGGACATCCAGGCCAAGCTCACCGCCGAGAAAGGGCGCGCGGCCGTTCTCGCCGACGACGACAAGCGCCCCGACGAGGCCAAGGTCAACGAGCTTTACCTCTGGGCCTTCAGCCGTCAGGTCGAGTCCAGCGAAGCCACCACCGCGAAGGAACACATCGAGAAGAAAGTCACGAAGGCTCCCGACGCCGACGCCAAGAAGAAGGCGAAGCGCGAGGCCTACGAGGACATCGTCTGGGCGCTGGTGAGCAGCAAAGAGTTCCTGTTCAACCACTGAGCCGGTGGCAGATCAGGCCCGGGCCTGCGGTTCAAAGTCAGCTTGAATGACCGCCCTTCACAGGGCATCTGATTTCCAGCACAAAGCCCATGAACCTCCGCCCTGAACACATCGGCTGCCCCGAGTTCCGCCGACTGCTGCGCTCTGACCGGCGCGGCTTCCTGCGTTCCGGCTTCCTCGGCTTCGCGGGCCTTTCGCTGTCCAACCTGCTCCGCCTCGAAGCCAACGCCAAGGCCGCCGGCGGCAAGACCTCGCGCGACAAATCCGTCATCATCCTCTGGATGCGCGGCGGCCCCAGCCAGCACGAGACGTGGGATCCAAAGCCCGACGCCCCGCAGGATTATCGCGGCGCGTTCGGAGCGATGAGCACCAGCGTCCCCGGCATCCAGATTTGCGATCTCCTGCCGATGTCGGCGAAGATCCAGCACAAGTATTCCATCATCCGCAGCCTGCACCACAATGACGCGGGCCATTCCGCCGGCGACCAGATCATGTTCACCGGCTATGCGCCCACGCCCGCGCAGAACCTGGAAATCAACGCCTATCCCAGTTGCGGCTCCATCGTCTCCAAGGAACTCGGCCACCAGAACCCCAAGCTTCCCGCCTACGTCATCATCCCGCGAAATCTTCCCGGCAGCGGCCCGGCTTATCTCGGCGCGAAACACGCCGCTTTCGCCACCGAGGCCGATCCCGCCAAGCCCGGCCCCTTCTCGATCCCGAATTTCACGCCCGTCGAAGGCATCTCCTTTGACCGGCTCGACGAGCGCCGCAAACTTCTTGGCAGCTTCGACCAGATCCGCCGCGACGTGGACGCCTCCGGCATCATGGGCGCGATGGACAGCTTCCAGCAAAAGGCCTGGGACATCGTTGGCGGCCCCGACGCCCGCTCGGCCTTCGACCTGGACGCCGAGCCGGCCAAGATTCGCGAGCGTTACGGCTTCATGCCCGAATACGTCGCGCCCACGCCCGACCGCTGCGGCGTGCCCGCGTGGAGCCAGCGCATGTTGCTCGCCCGCCGCCTTGTCGAAGCCGGCGTGCGCCTCGTCACCGTGGACCTCCGCTGGTGGGACACGCATGTGAAGGGCTACGAGACCATGCGCGACGGCTTCCTTCCGCGCTGGGACCGCGCCTACACCGCGCTCATTGACGACCTCGACCAGCGCGGGATGCTCGACAACACGATGGTCATCGCCTGGGGTGAGTTCGGTCGCACGCCGCGCGTGAACTCCACCGGTGGCCGCGACCACTACCCGAACGTCTTCAGCGCCGCCGTCGCCGGTGGCGGCATCAAGGGCGGCCGCGTCATCGGCTCCTCGGACAAGCAGGGTGCCTACCCCGCCGACAATCCCAAGACCGCGCAGGATGTGCTCGCCACGATGTATCGCCACCTCGGCATTGACGTGACGAAGTCCTACGACGACCACCAAGGCCGCCCCGTCCCCATCCTCCCCAGCGGCAACCCGGTGGAAGAACTCTTCGCCTGACAAGCTGGTAGCGTGCCCCTGTCCGTCGCGAAGACGGCGAACGCGCCAAGCAATTCAAGAACTCGCTGGACGGCGAAGCTTCATGGTAATACAACCCCGTTATGGCAGCCCCCGCTTCTCCTCCGCAAGACCTGAACGACTTGGACACTCTTACTCGACTGGCGATCGAGTTGCGGACAGCGCGTGGCCGTATCAGCCCGCCCTGGCCCATGTGGGCCAAATCCTGGCCTGACTTAATTGCTGGCACCACGGGCGTTCAAGTATGGTTCTTCGACCCAACTCCTGCCCACAGTTTGTTCTTCGTCTTCCTCTTCAGTTTTATTGTGATGCGTGGCAGGTGCTGGGAGGTTGAACGGAAAATGGAAGAACGGTTGGAAAGACTCGATGAATCATTGACGCTCTTGTCCGAGGAAATCGCAAAACGTCAGCGGGTCACGGAAAGACAGGTTGATTCCCTGCGGCCTGCTACGTCCAGTTAACCGCCCAGCTTATTGCGCAACCACGCCTGCGCGCCTTCGAGGTCACCAAACTGTCCCTCCAACTGCGCTTCAAACGCCTCGTGCAGGATGGCCTTGAACTCCTTGCCTGGCTTCATCCCCGCCGCAATCAAATGCCGGCCCTGTAGAATCGGCTTCGGCGCGCTGTCCTGCACGCGCAGTTCCTCCGCCTTCGCCAGCAGTGCCTTCACCCCCTCTGGCACGCACAGCGGCTTGGGCGGGCGACCGTTGTGGTCCGCCGTCACGATGACGCAGAGGCCCGCGATGGTCTCCGGCTCCAGCCGCTTCGCCAGCCGGCGCACGGCGCGGTCGGTTACGGGCTGCAAGTGCGCCAGGTGATTCGCCACCAGCGGCGGCACCCGGTCGCGGATGGCGTGCGGCGCGTGGATGCGCTCAAGGAATCTCAACGCCGGCTCCACGCCGCCCTCCTCGTGGCCGGGGGAAACGATCCGCATCCGCCCGTCGCGCAGCGCCTCGTGCGTCACCGCCGGCTTGCCGAAGTCGTGCGCCAGCACCGCGAGCATCCACGCGATGCGCGCCGCCTCGTCCGCCGCCTGCCACTCGGGCAGCTTCACCAGCGCGTCACAGCAGTGCGCCGTGTGCGTGAAGACATCGCCCTCCGGGTGCCACTCCGGGTCTTGTGGCGTGCCGCGCAGCGCGGCGATTTCCGGGAAGTGCTCAATCCATTCCGTGTCCGCGAGGAAGCGCAGCCCCACCGACGGCACCGCGCTCTTCACCGCCCACTTGAACCACTCGTCCCCCACGCGCTCGACCGCGAGTTCGCCGAAGCTCGCCTTGATGCTCCGGCACAGCGCGATGGTCTCGGGCGCGGCGCGGAGATTGAAGCGCGACGCAAACTGCATCCCGCGCAGCACGCGAAGCGGGTCTTCCACGAACGCCGCGCTCGTGTGCCGCAGCACGCGCTCGCACAGGTCCTCCTGTCCACCGAAGAAGTCCAGCACCTCGCCCCTGCGCGGATCGAACATCAGAGCGTTGATGGTGAAATCCCGCCGGCTCGCGGCCTCCTGCGGCGTGATGTCCGCGTCGAACTCGACCGCAAAGCCCTTGTGCCCGAGCGCCACCTTGCGGTCGCGGCGCGGAATGGCGAAGTCATACGCCAGCCCGCTGCCGGTCGTGAGCTTGGCGACGCCGAAGGACTGCCCCACGAAGTCCACCCGGCCCCACCGCTTCAGCGCGCGCGCCAGCCGCTCATAACTCACGCCGAAGACCTCGACATCGAAGTCCTTCACGGCGAGGCCCAGCAGCGCGTCGCGCACGCAGCCGCCCACGAGGAACGCGCGCGCCAGCTCCGGCGTCTCCGCAAGGAGACGGGCAAGTTCGGCTGGCACGACGACAGGCACGCGCGAAGGCTGACATCCGGCGACAAAGCTCACAAGTTGAGACCGCCTCCCGATCCGTCGCAGCGATCGGTGACCGCCGTTCGCTCAACTCGGCGCTCGCAGAGCGCCGCCACAGGTTCTGCTTCGCAACCTGAAGGTTGCGAGCATTGAAATGCGATCCGTGTCCCAGAACCGGAAAGTCAGATCCTATTTTCCAAAGCACATCAGCCGCTTCTCCGTGCGGAGAAAAACGCGGCCATCCACCAGCGCTGGCGTGGACATGACGGTCTCGCCCATTTCATTCCGGGCCAGCACCTCGGGCGCGCTGCTGCCGTTGAAGACGGTCACGGTGCCCTTCTGCGAGACGGCGAACACGTTGCCGTCCGCCGCTGTTAGGCTCCCGTAGTAATCGCCCAGCGCGCCGAGGCGCTCGTCGCGGTAGATGACCTCGCCGGTCTTCGCGTCGTAACACGTCGCCATGCCGCCGCTGCGCACGGTATAGACGCGGCCCTGATGGTAAAGCGGCGAGGCCACGTAGGGTAGGCTGCGATTGTGTTTCCACACGACGTGCGTGTCAGTGATGTCGCCGCGCCCGCCGGGCTTGATGGCGAAGATGGCGTTCTCCGCCTGCACGAACTGCTCGCCCATGCCGTCGTATTCCGCCTTGGTCACAAGACCGTCCTTGTTGAGGTCGAACTGGCTGAAGCGGTCCTTGAACGGCCCGGTGGGGAACTCTTCCTTCGCGAGCTTGCCATCCTTGTTCTGGTCGCGCTGCGCGAGGAACTCGGCGTGCGGCGGCAGCACGAGCTTGTCGCTCGCGTCGCTGCCGATGTTCCAGCTTGCGATGAAGAGCAGTCCGTCGCCAGCGGTGGGCGAGGCATTCGCCACGCGGGCCATGCCGCGACAAGTCCAGCGCAGCGCGCCGGTCTTCGGGTCGTAGGAGGAAAGTTTCAGCGAGCCGTTGACGATGAGTTCCTCGATGCCGTCATGCCGCCAGACGAAGGGCGTGGCGAAGCCGCGCCGGTGGCTGGGGCGCGCGGTCTTCCAGACCTGCTTCCCGGTGCGCTTGTCCACGGCGATGAGGAAGGAATCCATGTCGCTGTCGCAAAGCTGGATGACGAGGTCGCCGACGAGAATGGGCGAGCTGCCGGAGCCGAACTCGACGACGGGCGGGGGCAGCGGGTGCCGCCACAGCTCCTTGCCCGCGAAGTCATACGCGAGCAATCCGTAGCTGCCGAAATACACGACCACGCGCTCGCCGTCCGTGCAGGCCGACGGCGCGGCGGGGCTGCTGATGCGATGCGCGGCCTCGAGCTTCTCAGCGGGCGCGGGCGTCGTCCAAAGCCGCTTCCCGGTCACCCGGTCGAGCGCGAGCGTAACGAGTTTCCCGCTGTCCACGCCGGTGAGGAAGATGCGGTTGTCCCAAAGCACCGGCGACGAAATGCCCGGCGGCAGTTCGGTGCTCCAGACGAGATTCGTCTTCGGGCCGAAGTGGACCGGAGCCTTGCCGTTGCCGGTGGCTGCGGCGTCGGGTCCACGGAACTGCGGCCAGTTTGCAGCGTGAGCGGCTGCGGCGAGGAGGGTGGTGGCGAGGAGGAGTGGGAGACGCATGAGGGGAAAGTGATTAGTAATTAGTGCTTAGTAAAATGGCGCGGCCGCGGCGGTGTGGTGATCGGACGATGGCTAATTACTAATCACTAATCACTTTCCCGCCCTCGCTCACGGCCCCGGCTTCCCCATCGGAAACGGGAAGACCAGCGAGAGCAGCCACGTCGCAAGGACGCCGACGACGGAGTTCACCGTGAGCAGCACGGACCAAGTCTTGAGCGTCTCGCCCTCCGTCAGGCCGCCGAGCTTGCTCACGACCCAGAAGCCGCTGTCGTTCATCCACGAGAGCGCGAAGCCGCCGAAGCCGATGGCAAGAAAGATGTAGATGGGATCGTAAGGCAGACCGGCACCGCCGGTGATGATGGGATACATCATCGCACTGGTGGTGAGCATCGCGACGGTGGCGGAACCCTGCGCCACGCGGATGACGACGGCGACGAGGTAGGAGAGCCAGATCATGTTGAGTGCATGGCCCTTCGCGGCGGCTTGAATGGCCTCGCCCACGCCCGCGTTGCGCAGCATGAGGCCGAACGCCCCACCCGCCGCCGTGATGAGGATGATGGTGCCGGAGGTTTCCAGCGGCGGGCCGATTAGCTCGCAAATCTTCGCGACGTTGTAGCCCTTCTGCCGGGCCAGCACGAACATGGAGACCAGTGTGCCGATGAGCAGGGCGACGTTCTTGTTGCCGATGAACTCGACCGCCGCGAACGTGGCGGCGAAGGACTCCTTCCCCCCGAACAGTTTCACAAAGGCGTCGTTGCCCTTCCCGATGACCATGAACGACGAGAGGCTGATGAGGAAGATCGGCAGGATGACCGGCGTGATGGACCAGAAGAAGGACGGCAGCTCGGACTCCGGCTTGTCCACGATGGAGCGCAGCTCGGCGAGCGTGGTGCCGGGCGTCTCGCGCATCGGCACGTCCATGCGGGCGTTGAGCCATTTGCAGACGAACCACCCGACCGCCAGCGGGAACAGCCCGACCGCGATGCCCGCAAGGATGGACACGCCCACGTCAAGCTTGAGGTTCTCCACCATCGCCAGCGGGCCGGGATGCGGGACGGTCATCGAGTGCGTGATGACGCCGCCACAGCACACGGCCATGACGTAGAGCAAGTAGTCCTTCCCCGTGCGCAGCCTCAATGCCCGCGCCAGCGGCACCATCAGCATGAACATCGTGTCGAAGAAGATCGGCACCGAAAGGACGTAGGTGCTGAGGAGCAAGGCCACGCCGGCGTTCTTCTCCCCGAAGAACGCGATGAACCGCCGCACCACCTTGTCCGCCGCGCCGCTTTCCATGAGGCACATGCTGATGATGGTCGCCAGCCCGATGACGATGGCGATGCCGCCCGCCGTGCGCCCGAACTCGATGCTGGTCAGCTCGACGGCCTGCACCCAATGGTTGCGCAGCGCCTTGCCGTCTGGGGCAACGACCGGCGAATCCGGCTTGGGCACGCGGGCCTTCGCGCCGGGGAGTTGCTCCGCCATCAAGCCCGCGAGGATGGCCGCGAGAATCAGCGCGAGGAACGCGTGGGCGCGCACCACCGAGATGAGCACCACGACGAACCCGACCGAGATCACCAGCACGGCCAGGGGCCACAGGCTGACTTCACTGGCGGCGGCTAAAAGACCAATAGACATGCGCTCTGGAAATGTTGCGGCCAGTTCACCAGACGCCACGCAACCGGGTCAAGGCTGGAGGCTGCGGAGCGCAGGGGTCCAACCTGCGCGAGCTTTCGTCACGGCCTCACGCAGGTTGGACACCTGCGCTCCGGCCCGCTTTACTCGGCGGCATGAACCGTCCCCTCCGCGCTCAACTTCTCCTGGCCGCCGTGCTATTCGTCTCCGCCGTGCCACGCGCCAAAGCCCAAGCCGCCACCGACTTTGCCCCGCCCGCTCCACGCTTGCAGGCGGTCGTGGACGGCGCCGTGGCCGAGGCGCGGAAACAGTTCCCGAAACTCCAGGCCAAACAAATTGCCGTCACGCTCGTGGACTTGCGCGACCCGGCGCAGCCCGCGCGCGGCAGCCATCGCGGCCGCGAGCAGATTTACCCGGCCAGCGTCATCAAGCTCTTCTACCTCGCCGCCGCGCACCGTTGGATGGAGGACGCCAAGCTCACCGACAAGCCCGAGCTGCGCCGCGCGATGAGCGACATGATTGTCCACAGCTACAACGAGGCGACGCACTACGTCGTGGATGTGCTGACCGGCACGACCAGCGGACCGGAGCTGCCCGAGGCGGAGTTGAAGGCGTGGTTTGAGAAGCGCAACGCGGTCAACCGCTACTACGTCGGGCTGGGCTACCAGAACGTCGTCGCGCACAAGAAGCCGTGGTGCGAAGGCCCGTATGGCCGCGAGTCGCAGGCCATCAAAGCCTTCGAGCCGAAGCGCAACTTCCTCTCCACCGACGACACCGCGCGGCTCATGACGGAAATCGTCACCAGCAAATGCGTTTCCGCGAAGCGCTGCGGCGAGATGATGGCGCTGCTCAAGCGCGACCCGTTCAGCAAGGAGAAGGACGCTGACAGCCAGAGCAAGTTCACCGGCTCCGCGTTGCCAGAGGGCGCGAAGCTCTGGTCCAAGGCCGGCTGGACCAGTCAGACCCGGCACGACTGCGCGTATGTGGAGTTGGCTGATGGCCGAAAGTTTGTGCTCGTGACCTTCACGGAAAGTCATGCCAGCGAGCGCGGCATCCTCCACGCCGTCGCGCGCAAGGTGGTGGAGGAGTTGAAGTAGGACAGGCGTCCCACCTGTCATCCATCTGGCAGTGAGTCGGACGCGTGCCGACGGAGCCACGAACCACGACGACGCCAGCTTCTGCTTCAGCAGTCGGACAGCCCCCCACGCAACAGCCAACCGCTGACGCGGGAACTGTGCCTCTGGAACACGCAGATTGGTCTGCGCAGGTTGCCAACAGAGACAGATGGATGACAGGCGGGACGCCTGTCCTACTTCTCAGTCGCCTCCAGCCGTGCGACGGCTTCCAGCGCGGCGACGGTGAAGACCATCGGATACAGCCGCTCGTAATACCACAGCTTGGCGAAGTAGAAGCCGATGGGCGCGGGCTGCGTCCAGGTGCCGTCCTCGACGCGGAGGAGGAGCCAGTCGGTGCCGGTTGAGAGCGCTTTCCAATTCTCCTCCGCTCGGTGTTGGTCGTCCTCAACCGGGGAACCCGCAACCTTCGCCAAGGCTTCAACCGCTAGCGCGGTCTCCTCAACAGAAGTAGGTGTGCCCATCGCCGCGCCACCGAGCGCGAACCCGCCTCCCCATCCTCCATCCCGCTGCTGGAAACAGGCAAGCAAGCCCACTCCGTTTCGGCGAGCGTGATCAAGCAGTCCATGTCGGGCGGTAGTTTCATTGGCGGCATCAAAGACTGCACGAAGCGAGATGTTATCCGCGACTAAGTTGCGATGGAGATGGTTCAACGCAATCACAACACGTGAAGTGCCGTAAACACAGTTTACCTCGTCCCGTTGGTGTTGATTTCCAAACCACAATGGCACCCATCCTAACATCGGCTCGAACTCCTGGACTAGTTTCATTGGAACTCCAAGTTCAAGGCGCGCCACTCGCCTCATGGATCGCATGAGTGTGGAGAAACTAGGGAAAACAAGCCCACCGTCCAGATAGGAAAACGCTCCTTTGCACGCCGTCTGCATTTTTCTCTGCACCATCTTCGGCATCTCATCGTGCCACGCCAGCCACGCCCGCAGCGCATGCGCCGTGATGTCCGGGCTGCTGCGGTCGAAGGGCAGGTTCGTCCAGCCGCGGCAGAAGGTCGGGATGCCGCCGTCGCGGTTTTGCAGGTCCAGCAGCCACTTCACCCCCGCGATGGCCGCCTCCCGCACGCGCGGCTCCACCTCCCCGGTAGCAGCCGACGTGAGGAGGCTCTGATTTCCAGCTCCGCGTTCCGCGTTCCGAGTTCCGAGTTCAGATGGAGCCTCCTTACGTCGGCTGCTACTCAGGGTTTTCAGCGCCAGCAGCGCGCCTGCCGTGTCGTCTGCGTCGGGGACGCCGCCGGGCAGGTCGGTCCAGGCCCAGCCGCCGGGCGCGGCGTTCGTGTAGGGATGCACCGTGCGGTATTGCTGGCCGAGCAACCAGTCGAGGATGCGCCTGCGCTCCTCGGCGCTCATCACTTCGTGGATGCTCGGGCCGAGCGCGTTGACGGCGAGCGTCGTCACCCACGTCGCGAGGTTCGTGTCAATCGGCCAGCTCCCGTCCGCGCGCAGGGACTGGAGCAGGAATTCGATGCCGCGCCGCGCGACGGGATGGTCCGCTTGCCCGCTGCCCGCGAGGCTCATGGTGACGAAGCTCGTCAGCGGCGTGGCTTCGAGGAAGCCGCCGCCCGGCGGTTGGATGCGTTCCAGCACACGGAGCGTCTTCGCGCGCGCGCGGTCACGGAGCAGGCGGGTGAGCGGGTTGCGCGTGGGCAAGTGGTGATGCCTCACCTGCCCGATGGCGATGAGCGCCGGCAGCGCGTAGCTCACGACCGGCAGCCGCAGCGCGGCGAAGAACTTCTGCGGCAGCGCGGCCAGCTCGAACGGAAGCTGGATGACGCGTCGCCAAGCGTCCTTGCTCTCGCCGAGCCGCCCGGCCAGCGCACACATCGTGAGGATGGGCACGGAGAAGGTGCGGTCCTTTCCGTAGCGCGAGATGATGGCGGTGATGAGTCGCTCACGGTCGAGCGCCGGGGGAGAGTGATTGGTGATTAGTGAGGAGTGATTAGTCGTCGCGGATGGTGCGGACGGCTTCGGGACTGATGACTGATTACTAATTACTAAACACTTCTCCCCCAGCCACGCCTCCGCCCGCCGCACCGCCTCCGGCCACCGCTGCTCCGCCCCCGGCACGGCACCGAACGCCGCCCAGCACAGCGCGGTCGTGCTGATGTTCGAGAAGCTCAACGTCGTGTCGCCCCAGCCGCCGTCGGGGTTCTGGTGCGCGGCGAGCCACTGGAGGCCGGACTCGATGGCCGACTGCCAATCGCCAATCGCCGACGACCGGTCGGCCATTGGCGATTGCCGATTGCCGATTGCCGATTGGGATTCGGGCTGCGCGTGACGCTGCCACAATTCCAACGCGACAACGGCGGTCGCGGTGGAGAGCGCGCTGCTGGACAACTCGCCTTCCCAGTGCCCGTGCGGGCCACGCTCGGCAAGCAGCGCGGCGCGGGCCTTCGCCAGTGCGCGTTCCAGGCGCGCGCGATCAAGGCGCGGCGCGGGCGGTGGGTTCGTCGGGTTGTCGCTGGCCACGCGCGCAGTCTAGCGGAGGAGAAAGTTGATTTTCACGCTTGTTCGCGGCACGGAGAGTTGCTTTCTTTTCGCGCCAATAACGCGACTCAAACCATGGCGACCTACAAACTCGCAGCCAACGGCAAGCCCTACTCCGGGAAATCCTTCGCCAACCCCATCAACTTCTTCTGCGTCGCGCCCGACGCGAAGGAGGTCTTCATTGCCGGTGACTTCAACGAGTGGAACCCCACGTCGCACCCGATGCAGCGCTCGCCGGACGGCAACTGGCTGGTGCAGGTGCTGCTCCCGCACGGCCATCATCGCTACTGGTTCCTCGTGGATGGCAAACCGACGCTCGACCCGCGCGCGCAGGGCGTGAGCCGCAACGAGAAGAACGAGCGCGTGTCGCTGATGTCGGTGAGCTGACCTGTGTAGGAGACGACGTGAGGAGTCTCGCTTCTCCTGCCGGGACAATCAGAGACTCCTCACGTCGTCTCCTACGGAAGGAGCAGGCTCAGACTTCGTGGCCTTGTTCACCGCCCGGCGCTCGGAGAAGAAGCTCAGGAGCAAGGCGCGGCATTCCTCCTCGCGCACGCCGCGCGTGATGTCGCACTGGTGGTTGAGCCCGGAAAATTGGAGGAGGTTCAACGCGCCGCCCGCCGCGCCGCCCTTGGCATCGCCGACGCCGAAGACCACGCGCGCGAAGCGGACGTGAACAATCGCTCCGGCGCACATGGGGCACGGCTCTTTCGTGACGTAGAGCGTGCAGTCGTTGAGCCGCCAGTCGCCAACGGCCTCCTCGGCCTGCGTGATGGCGAGCATCTCGGCGTGGGCGGTGGCGTCCTTGAGCAGCTCCACCTGGTTGAACGCGCGGGCGATGATGCGCCCGCCGCGCACCACGACCGCGCCGACGGGGACTTCCTCCGCCTCGTAGGCGCGCACGGCCTGCCGCAGCGCCTCGCCCATGAAGTAGGCGTCGCTGTGCAGGTCAATGATCGGCTCGTCGTTCACAGCGACAAGAAACCACGAATGGACACGAATGGACACGAAGGAAATGCCACACGCGACTGGCTGGTCGTTTCGCAGTCTCGCTCTCCTGTAGTCGCGACCTTTAGGTTGCGCTTTGCTCGGGCAACTCACGCGCAGGCTAAAGCCTGCGACTACGAGGCGCGGGCTGCATCTCCCGGTGGGCTTGGACGAGGGCGGCGAGGAGTTGATGCCAATCTGCTTCTGTGCTTTCCCAGCCGGCGCTGAAGCGGAGGGCGCGGGCGGCCTCGACCGGAGAGTAACCCATTGCGGTGAGGACGGGGCTTGGCTCCTCCTTGCCGCTGGCGCAGGCGGAACCCGTGGAGACGGCGACGCCGAGCTTGTCGAGCTTCACAACCCAGCGGGTGCGGCAGTCGGCTTCGGGCATGAGGGCGAGGACGGTGTTCCAGACGCGCGGGGACTCGGCGGCGATGATTGCGGAGCCGGGAAGGGCTTTGAGGAGTTGGTGCTCGAACTGAACGCGCAGGTTGGACACCTGCGCTCCGGCGCGCGCGGCCTGTTCGCGCGCATTGAGCGCGGCCACCATCGCGAGCACTCCGGGGACATTCTCCGTGCCGGCGCGACGTCCTTCTTCCTGCATTCCGCCACGCAGCAATGGAGCAACCCTCCCTTTCGCCGGGCATTTCAAAAAGCCCACGCCGCGCGGCCCGCCGAACTTGTGCGCGCTGCCACTGGCCCAATCGCAATCACCCAGCCCGGCGGCGGGGAGTTTGCCGATGGCTTGCACGGCGTCGCAGAAGAACGGGATGCCGTGCGCTCGGCAAAGGGCGAGCGCTTCGCGCGTGGGCTGGATGACGCCGGTTTCGTTGTTCACCGCCATCACGGCGAGCAGGCCGGGACGTGCGCGCTTCAGCTTCTTCGCCAGCCAATCGAGGTCCACCACGCCGTCGCGAGTGACGGGGATCAAGCGATGTCGTTTCGGAAAGTGGTAGCGGGCGGCTTCGATCACGCAGGGATGCTCGATGGCGGAAAGCCAGACTTCGGCGTCGGGCGGGAGCGTGCGCGCGGCGTGATGGAAGACGGTGTTCGCGGACTCGGTCGCGCCGGAAGTGAACACGAGGTCCAGCGCGTGGCAGCCGAGGAACGCGGCGAGCTTCTCCCGCGCTTCGCTCAAGGCGGCATCGGCACGCGCACCGACGCGGTGCAGGCTCGACGGGTTGCCGATGAAGCGCTCGGTCGCGTCCAGCCACGCCTGCCGGGCGGCGGGGTGGAGCGGCGAGGTGGCGTTGTGGTCGAAGTAGAGCATCGGCGGAGCGCGGCTGTCACAGCCGCTGCTGGTTCGTCATTCGCGCCGGTTGGACACCGGCGCTCTGGCGGCGCGGATGAACGCGCGGAAAAGCTGGGCGAAGTGTGGATAGCGGTCGTAGAGCCGCTCGGGGTGGAACTGCACGGATTGCAGGAAGGGCAGCCGGGCCGGATCCTTGAGTTCCATCGTCTCAACCACGCCGTCCGAGGTGGTGCCGGTCACGCGCAACGCGTCGGCCACGCGCCCCACGGCTTGATGATGCGTGCTGTTCGTGCCGGTCTGCGCCGTGCCGAGGATGGCCGTGATTTGCGCGTCCGGAGCAAGGGCCACGTCATGCACCAGCTCGAACTTCCGCTCGACCTGCTTGTGCGGGAGCGCGTCGGGCCGCTGCGTGGGCAGGTCCACGATGAGCGTGCCGCCGAGGGCGACGTTGAGCATCTGGTGGCCCCGGCAGATGCACAGGAGCGGCTTGCGCTGGCGGAAGACCTCGTCCACGAGCGCGAACTCCAGCATGTCGCGCTCCGGCTCGACTTCGCCCAGCTTCGCGGCCAACTCGGGCGGCGTGTCGGGCGCGTAGTGCTTGAGTTCGATGTCCTCGCCGCCGGTGAGCAGCACGCCGTCGGCGCGGCGGACCAGCTCGGCAATCTGGTCGCGCGTGGCGGTGACGGGGAGGACGAGTGGCATCCCGCCCGCGTCGTTGATGGCCTGTGTGTAGCGGTTCGAGAGGCTGATGGAGGCGTCGGCAAACTCGGTGCCGGCGGCCTGCTGGCAGGGCGTGACCAGTATCAGCGGATGGGGCATTGGGAATGGCGAACGGGGTTTCGCTCAATCCAGCTTTGTGCCGGGGTAGCGGTCGTAAATCATCTTCTTCACGCGCACCTCCTCGTCGGGCGGCAGGAGGCGGCGGTTGATGCGGCGGCGGACAGTGTCGAGGAGGCCGAGCCAGTCTTCAAGCGGCGGGTTCTTCATCGGCTCCCAGTCCTCGCCGCGCTTGAACTGCTGGTAGAAAAGCCACTCGCCGCCGTAGCGACGGCAGGAGATTTCCACCTTCACGCCGTCCTCGTTTTTGCGGGTCCAGCCGACTTCAGATTTGATGGCCATGAAAGGGGTTTCGCGTTTGGAGTTTTAAGTTTCGAGTCGGCGTTCGGCGATGGGACTTGGTGGTGAAATCACTAAGCACTTCCACTTCAGCTTCACTCCGGCAAATCCACGCTCGCCACGGCCATCGCGGCGATGCCTTCCTCGCGGCCGACGAAGCCCATCTTCTCATTGGTCGTGGCCTTGATGCCGACTTTTCTCGGGTCGAGGCCGAGGGCGGCGGCGATGTTGGCCTTCATGGCCTGGACGTGCGGCATGAGTTTCGGAGCCTGCGCGATGAGCGAGGCGTCCACGTTGACGAGCCGGCCCTGGCGCAAGGTGACTTGACGCGCGGCTTCCTCAAGGAAGATGCGGCTGGGCGCGCCTTTCCAGCGCGGGTCGGTGTTCGGGAAGAACTGGCCGATGTCGCCCTCGCCAATCGCGCCGAGCACGGCGTCGGTGATGGCGTGCATGAGGGCGTCGGCGTCCGAGTGGCCGTCGAGGCCTTTGGTGTGCGGGATGTCCACGCCGCCAAGGATGAGCCTGCGGCCCTCGACGAGCTGGTGAACGTCGTAGCCAATGCCAACGTGAATCATAGGCGCGAAGTGGTCAGTAATCAGTGTTCAGTGGGGAGCAGTTGCCGCCGTGCGATCCAGTGCCCGACTGAACACTGGACACGGAATACTGCTTCACGCCGGCTTGCCGCCCTTGAGGCTCTTGACGCGATAGCAGTGGAACTCGCCGAGTTCCTTGTGCGAGACGGTGGCGCGGTCGGCCTCGATGATCTTGAAGACCTTTTGATAGACCTCGGGGCCGATGAGCACCTCGCCGTCGTGCGCGCCCTTGCAGTAGTTGGAGGCGCGCGTGATGCCCGCCCCGAGCGCGATGAACTCCATCCGGTCCCCGCTGCCAATGAAGCCGTGCAACACCTCGCCGACGTGGACGCCCACGGCGAGTTCGCAGTGCGGGGCGCTCTGGCCCTTGCGCCGGGCGTTGACCTCCTTCACCGCCTGCTCCATCGCCAGCGCGGCGCAGACGGCCTTCTCGTTCTGCTGCAAGTCCGG
Organism: Limisphaerales bacterium; assembly: GCA_009773355.1. Taxonomy (GTDB): domain Bacteria; phylum Verrucomicrobiota; class Verrucomicrobiia; order Limisphaerales; family SXTU01; genus SXTU01. The sequence continues at coordinate 933 of WRPG01000084.1, read as the reverse complement.
TTCCGGCGAGCCGAAGACGGCGATGATCTCCTCGCCGCCGGACTTGACCAGCGTGCCGTCGTAGCGGAAGACGGCATCCAGCGCGGCCCCAAGATAATCGCGCAGCAACGCGGCGGCGTCGGCGGGCGACAGGCCGGAGACGACGCCGAAGCCGCGCAGATCGGCGAAGAGCACGGGCAGATCAGACTTCGTCACGCCGGGCTGGAGACGTTCGAGGCGGAGGTTTTCGAGCAGGCGCTCCTGGACGCGCGGCGGGAACTTCGTGGTGATGCGGTCCAGCAACGAGGCGTTGTGCCCGATCTTCGCCTGCAGATCCTGGTTGAAGATGACGACGGCGATGTAGTGCGCAACGGCGAGCAGGAACTGCATGTCGTCCTCGCTGAACGGCTCGCTGTGCTGCGGATCGTCGAGATAGATCGCGCCGAGCGGCTTTTCCTTGAGCAGGAGCGGCGCATACATGCCGGTCTCGACGGTGACGAGCTTGGTGTCGAGCGCGCCGGAGTCGTTGCTGCGCTGGAGGATGAAGCCGTGGGCCTCCTCCATGACGCGCCGGGCGAGTGACTCACTGACGATGACCTCGCCCTGCGGGATGCTCGCACCGACCTGCACACGGCCGGTGGCGGGGTCGTGGAGCATGAGCGCGCCACGCTTCGCACCAGGAATGAGGGTGAGCACCCGCGCGAGGATCGCCTGCAACATGTCCGCCAGCCGCATGTCGGGCGTGAAGGACAGCGGCACCTGATAAAGACTGGCGAGGCGGCGCTTGAAATCGGCATCCGCCTGCGTGTCGGCGGCAGCGGGAACAACGACCGGGGCGGGCGATGGCGGAGCCGGCGGCGCGAGTGCCGGCGCGGCGGCAGGCGGCGCAGGTGAGGGAGCCGGAGCGGGCGCGGCAGGCTTTGCCACCACCGCAACTTTGGGAGCCTCGCTCAC
>WRPG01000132.1 GCA_009773355.1 Limisphaerales bacterium | reverse complement strand
GAGTCATTGGTGAAGACTGCGGGGCGCCTTTGCACGGGCGAAGGTGGCGCCTGAGTGTTGATTTGCCGTGCGCTCGGGCTTGGCGTGCCATCGCGGTGTTTGGAGGCTCATCCGAGCCACGGCGCTGCCGGATGTCGCGAGTCTTCTCGCGCAGAGGCTGGAGTTCGCGGGACTGCTGGCGCGAGGCATTGCTGCGGGGCCTAACGTTCGAGCTAACCGGGCGCCAACGGTGGGACGCCAGGCCCGGGCTGGCGAAAATGTACCGCGTACCGCCAGACCGGGCCTGGTGGCCTGCCGTTGGCGCTCCGCTTGAGCGAATACGAAGGGACTTCCCGCTTTCCAGTAACGGTGTCGAGGCACCAAGATTGAGCTTGTGCTTTCAATCTGAACCTTAGAAAGGGGAAGCCCCATGAGCGAGATTAGACGAGGCGCGATGAGCGCGATAGTGCGGGTGGGTGTGGATCTGGCCAAGCAGGTGATCCAGGTTCACGGTGTGGACAGTGGGGGCCGGCGGGTGGTGGGCCGAACGCTCAAACGCGATCAGTTTGCTGCGTGGGCCGCGCAACTGCCGCCGGGGTGCGTGGTGGCGATGGAGGCCTGCAGCAGCGGGCATCACTGGGCACGCCGGCTGAGGGCGATGGGTTTGGATGCGCGGCTGATCGCTGCGCACTTCGTCAGCCCTTACCGCATGGAGGGCAAGAGCGGCAAGAACGACGCCACCGATGCGGCGGCGATCTGCGAGGCGGCCTCCAGGCCGAGCATGCGCTACGTGCCGATCAAGAGCTGGGAGCAGCAAGGCGTGATGAGCCTGCACCGGATACGCGAGGGGTTCAAGGAGGAACGCACGGCGTGCATCAACCGCATCCGCGGCGTGCTGGCCGAGTTCGGCCTGGTCTTCGGCAAGAGCCCGAAAGTGCTGCGGGCCAAGCTGGCCGACGTGCTGGAAGATGCCGACAACGAACTCAGCGGCGTGGCGCGGTTGGTGGTGCAGCGTGCGTTTGAGCACTGGCGCGAGCTCGACGAGCACATGCGCTGGTGCGACAGCCAGGTTGGCCAGCATGTGCGCGGCAGCGACGATGCCAGGCGGGTGGCCAAGATCACCGGCATTGGTGAGTTGGGTGCTTCGGCGCTGGTGGCCGGCGTGGGTGAGTTCAAGCAATTCCGCGGCGGCGCGCAGTTGGGTGCCTGGCTGGGTCTGGTTCCCAGCCAGAACTCCAGCGGCGGCAAGGCGAGCCTGGGCGGCATCACCAGGAGAGGTGATGACTACCTGCGCACGCTGCTGATCCAGGGCGCGAAGTCCGCGGTGATGAGCGCTGCCAAACGCAACGACCCGACGTCGCGCTGGCTGGTGCAACTCACCGCCCGCGTCGGCTGGCAGAAGGCCTGTGTGGCGATGGCCAACAAGAACGCGCGGATCGTGTGGGCGGTGATGACGCGCGAGCAAGGCTTTGATCCGCAGCACGTCAGCGTCAAGCCCCAGGCCAAGCTGCCGGCCAAGGCGCATCAGGCTCAGCGCATGGGCGCGATACCAATGTCGGCCGGCGCGACCGCCTGAACACCCTGCCGCCGGAGCACTGGCGGATCAGCCAACGATCTCCTCCACCGAAAGACGTGCGCTCGAAGATGCAAGACAGGTCAGACCGGCAGCCGGTGAACTCGACTAACCCTGCGTGGCGGCAATCGCGCCAAAACCCGCGGAGCGAATGGAGCCCGACTGAGCGGTTCGTATCTGGGTCCGCACCCGTCGGGGTGCAACAAGGCCGTTTGTAGATGTGCAGTCTGTTCTCTGTCGCACCGCACCTTCGTCGTCACACGTTCTCGTTGGAAGCAGCCAAAGACCAAACATCCGGCTAACCAAGGGGGAAATACAGAACACTTACTTGACTACCGAGGAAGTCCTTGTAGAGGGGTTAGGCAGCGCCAGCGTGCTGCTTGCGCGCTGCCGGTGGAGTAGGCCCTGTGGTTCTGCGTGGCGTGCCACAGTCGCTTCCCGCTCCGCGTGGCTGACCCAGGTGTGAGGTGCATTCAAGCCGCCGCCACCGTCGGCGGCAACTGTGACACCGCCGGCCGCGGCCCGAAAGACTGGCTGAACCTG
>WRPG01000007.1 GCA_009773355.1 Limisphaerales bacterium | reverse complement strand
ATGTCTCCATGTGGTTGGCAGTCTGCTTTCGCAAACCCGCCGCCATGGGGACATTCTTATCGAGTTACCATAGGGACATTCTCACGGAGTTCCGACAGCCTGCAAGTAAGGGCTTGCTAACCGTGCCAGCCTTGGCGACTCTGCCTTCAGATCCAGTTCCACCAACCAAATTCACATTTCTCCTATGCCAAAGAAAAAGCCCTTGGGTCCCTCTGTGCGCCGTTTCCGACCGAAGCTTAGGCCAGGCGCTGTGGAATCTGCCGCCGAACTGGTTCGCAAAGCCGCCGGCATCGTAACGGAGGTGGCGACCACGCTGAAGCAGCCGAATGTCCTGAAACCGCTGGAGGAAGCGATGGCACTGCTCGATCAGGCCCGCAAACGCGTGCTGCCCACAGGCAAAAAGCTGGTGCTCGCCGACATTCGCAACCAAGGGGAACTGGTCATCGGGATTCGACACGAGCCAACTGGGCTGACACGGTATCCGAACCCGGATCACAACGAAGACCTGATGACGGGAGACTCCGCAGCCGAGCTTAAGGATGTGGTAATCATGCCCGCCGAGCCGGCCCCGCCTGAATCAGAGCGCCCTTCTGCTCAAATTGTTGAGTGCGACGAAAACGGCCAGAATCCCGTTTTGTGGGCCGAAGTGTTTGCGAGCCCTTTGGAAATCGCTCCCGGTCCCGACATTTCCCAGCCCGACATATACTACGACGATGAGGGCAACCTCACTTACGTGATTACTGATGCCGACAACAACGTGGTCGGGGTCAGAGGCTAATGCCGCACCATCGGGAACAGGAACCATAACTTATGAGCGACACAAGACTACCGTTTGAAAGCAGCAAACTGCCAAAGGATGCCGACGTTTGGGTTCGTTATCATCAGGCGAACAACACATGCGGTGAGCGGCATTATTTCGGAAAAAAAGACGAGACCATTCTTGGAGAATTGGCGGCAGACGCCACGGAGGCGCTGGAAATGCAGTGTGGAGGGGACTACACGATTGAAATCAATCACCCCAGCGCGGTGGATATTCCTATCGCGACGGTGGCGGTTGACAAGAGCGACAACACAGTGGTGACGCCGACGCATGAAAAAACAAAGAAGCCAGTGAGCACACACTTTTCATGCGGGGGTAAGCCCTATGCTGCGTGGTTGGTCGAAAACACAAAATACAAGGAAACCTTCGTCGTTTTGAAGGCAGCCCGCTGACAAGGTCGGTTCGTCGCCCGCAGCCCTGTGACACCTGCCTCGGCGGCCTTCGCGAGTGATGGCTGTTCGCAAGGCCCGAGGCGAGCCTGTCTCGACGATGAGGAATGCTTTGGAATCTGTCGCTTCCTGTTATCGCTTCCTTATGCAACGCCTCCTCCTCTGCCTCCTCGCGTCCTACGCGTGCCTCGCCTCCGCCGCCGAGCGCAAGCCCAACTTCCTCTTCATCCTTGCCGACGACCTCGGCTGGGGCGACCTCGGCTGCTACGGCCACCCGCACATCAGGACGCCAAACCTCGACCGGCTCGCAAAGGAAGGCACGCTGTTCACCCAGTTCTACGTGAACGCCTCCGTCTGCTCGCCGAGCCGCTGCGCGTTTTTCACCGGGCAATATCCGTCGCGGCATAAAATCCACGGCCACTACGCCACGCCGGAGCAGAACACCGCGCGCGGCATGAGCCAGTTCCTCGACCCGAAAGTTCCGAACGCCGCCGCGCTCCTCAAGTCCGCCGGCTACGCCACCGCGCACATCGGCAAGTGGCATCTCGGCAGCAACTCCGGCGGACCGGACCCGAGCGCGTATGGTTTCGACTTTGTCGGCACCAGCGAGAAGGGCGGCGCGAATGGCCCGGAGGACAGCCAGTTCTTCCGCGCCAAATCCACCGAGTTGTTTGTCAACGAGGCGCTCAAGTTCATCGAGACCAACAAGGCCAAGCCCTTCTACCTCCAGCTCTGGACGCTCGTCCCACACGCGACACTGAATCCCACGCCGGAGCAGATGAAACCCTACGCCCGCTTCCGCGCTGGCGGTGCGAACTTTCCGCACGCCAGCGCCGCCGAGATTTTCTACGCCAGCGTCACCGACCTCGACACCCACGTCGGCCGGCTGCTCGACGGCCTGGAGAAACTCGGCCTCGGCAAGGACACGCTCATCCTTTTCAGCAGCGACAACGGCCCCGAAGACATCCACATCGGCAACGCCGGGCACAGCGGCGTCGGCAGCGCGGGGCCGTTCCGCGGGCGCAAGCGCAGCCTCTACGAGGGCGGCATCCGCGTGCCCGGCATCATCCGCTGGCCGGGCAAAGTGCCGGCGGGGAAGATTGACGACACCTCGGTCGTTGCCGGTGTGGACTGGCTGCCGACCGTCTGCCACTTCGCCGGCGTGAAGCTGCCGGCCACGCACCGGCCCGACGGCGAAGTCATGGCCGATGTCTTCCAAGGCCAGTCCCGCGCCCGCACCACGCCGCTCTTTTGGGAATGGCGTTTCCGCATCGCGGGCGAGCCGTTCCACCACAGCCCGCAGCTCGCCATCCGCGAGGGCGACTGGAAGCTCTACCTCAACCCCGACCGCAGCCGTGTGGAACTCTACGACCTCAAGCGCGACCTCACGCAGCTCAACAACCTCGCCGAGAAGCAGCCCGGCCTCGTCGTGCGCCTCAGCGAGAGAGCCCTCGCGTGGTCCAAGGAACTTCCACCCGGCCCGCGCGATCCTGGAGCCGGCCAGATGAACGCCCCGCTCCCCGGCCAGCCCAAGGCCGCCGCGAATCCGAGCGCCGGCAAAGGCAAGAAGAAGGCGCAGTGACCTCGTCCTAATCCTCGTAGGAGACGACGTGAGGAGTCTCACTTCGGATTGGCAGAGCTGGATGGGGGCCGAAGCCAAATAGTCAGAGACTCGTAACCTCGTCTCCTACCTGCGTTGTGCGTTGCCGACGCGCCCGCTGCTTGCCACACTCGCGCCCATGTTTTCACTGAAAGACAAAATCACTCTCGTCACCGGCGCCGGCTCCGGCATCGGCGCGGCCATCGCGGAAACTTTTGCCAAGGCCGGCGGCTTCGTCTTTGTCACCGACCGGGATGAGAAGGCGGGGCAGGGGACGGTGAACGCCATTCGCGCGGCCGGCGGTCAGGCCGAATGCCTCGCGCTCGACGTGAGCAGCGAGGCCGACTGCGAGCGCGTGGGCAACGCCGTGAAGGCCTGCTTTGGCCGGCTCGACGTGCTCGTGAACAACGCCGGCATCGGCCACGTGGGCACCATGCTCACCACCACCGGCGCGGACCTCGACCGCCTCTGGTCCGTCAACGTGCGCGGCGTCTTCAACGTCACCAAAGTCTTCCTGCCCGGCATGGTCGAACGCAAGTCCGGCAGCATCGTCAACATCGCCAGCATCGGCGCGGTCGTGGGCGTGAAGGACCGGCTGGCCTATGTCACCACGAAGTTCGCCATCGCCGGCATGACCAAGGCCCTGGCCCTCGACCACGCCCTCGACGGTGTGCGCGCCAACGCGATCTGCCCCGGCCGCGTCGAGACACCCTTCGTCACCGGTTGGCTGAAGAAGTATCCCGACCCCGAGAAGGCCTACCGCGACGCCTGCGCCACGCAGGCCGTGAACCGGATGGGCAAGCCCGAGGAAATCGCCGCCGCCGCCCTCTACCTCGCCAGCGACGAGGCCGGCTTCGTGACCGGCACGGAGTTCATCATTGATGGCGGGTTCAGCGCGGGGAAGTGAAGTTTCGGCGGCCCCGTGGGCGGAATCCGCGCTTCGGCGTGGACGCGCTGGAACGGCGGGCTATCTTGCGCCCGCTTCATGAACCCCGAGCCATTCGCCGCTCAATCCGACCAGTCCGCCGCCCGACGGCTGCGGCTGGTCACGCTGATCTTCCCGCCGGCGGGCTTGTGGCTGCTGTGGCGCGGCCCCGCAGGCATTGGGCGCAAGCTGTTCGGCTCGGTCGGCGTGGGCTTGTTCTCGCTCGTGTATGCAGCGGCGATTCTGTTCCTGCTGCACCGGTTCACCGGGCTGCGCTTCGAGATGCAGGGGCGGCCCATTCCGATTCCGACGTGGCAGACAACTGACTACGCGCGGCTGGAAAAGGCACGGTCAGAGAAGGCTGGTTCCGCACCCGCCAAGGCAACGCCGGCTGAAGCCAAAGCCAAATCGCCGCCCTACTGGACCGACTTCCGCGGGCCGAACCGCGACGGCCATTACACCGAGCAGCCCATCAACGTGGATTGGGCGAAGTCGCCGCCGAAGCTGCTGTGGAAGCAGCCGGTCGGCGGCGGCTACGCGTCGTTCGTGGTGGCGGAGGGCCTGGCCTTCACCATCGAGCAACGTCGCGAGCTGGAGGCGGTGACGGCTTACGAAGTCGAGACGGGCCGTGAGGTGTGGGCGCACAGCTACCCGGCGCATTTCCAAGAGTGGATGGGCGGCGAAGGGCCGCGCGCGACGCCGACGTGGCACGAGGGCCGGCTCTATTCGCTCGGCGGCACGGGGCAGTTCCGCTGCCTCGAAGCTGCGACGGGCAAGCTGCTCTGGCAGCATGATCTTTTTGCGGAGAACAGTTGCTTGAACCTCTTCTTCGCCGTCGCCGCGTCGCCGCTCATCGTGGACGACAAGGTGCTCGTGCTCGCGGGCGACCCGCAGGGCCGCGACGGGCGGATGCTGATCGCCTACGACAAAGTCTCCGGGGCGCCAGTGTGGAAGGAGATGCAGGACAAGGCCGCCTACTCCTCGCCGATGCTCGTGACGCTGGCGGGCGAACGGCAGTTGCTCGTCCACAGCGCCGGGCATCTGCTTGGCGTGTCGCCGGCGGACGGCAAGGCGCTCTGGCGCTTCCCGTGGCGCGTCGAGTTCGACAACACCATCGCCCAGCCCATCGTGACGGGCACGAACCGGCTCGTCCTGAGCGCGGGCTACGGCACGGGCGCGGTGGGCTTGGAGTTGAACCGCGCGGACAGCGGCTTCGCGGTGAAGGAACTGTGGCGGAACAAATTTCTGAAAAACAAGTTCACCAGCTCCGTGCTGCACAACGGCCACCTCTACGGCCTCGACGAGGACATCCTCGTCTGTCTTGACGCGACGACCGGCGAGCGGCGTTGGAAAGACGGTCGCTACGGCTATGGACAACTCCTCCTCGCCAGCGGCCATCTCGTCATCCTCTGCGGCGACGGCGACCTCGCGCTGGTGCAGGCGCTGCCCGACCGACACGTTGAAGTCGCCCGCATCCCCGCCATCAAGGGCAAGACGTGGAACCACCCGGCTATCGCGGGCGGAAAGCTGCTCGTGCGGAACGCCATCGAGATGGCGTGCTTTGATCTGCGGTAGGGCTGCGCTGCGCGCGGCCTCGTGACTCTGATCAGTTTTGACGAGGCCGACCGCAGGCGGCCCTACCGACTCGGGGGCTTGGGCGCGGTAACCGGTGGGACGGGAGCCGAAGCGAGGAGCTGCTTCACCTCGGTGTCGGTCAGCGCGCGCCAGCGGCTCTCGGGGAGTTCGCCGAGCTTGATGGGACCGATTTGCGTGCGCTGCAACCGCGCGACGATCAGCCCTTGCGATTCAAACAGCCGGCGAACCTCGCGGTTCTTGCCCTCGGCCAGCTCCAATTCCACGATGCTGTGCGAATTGTTGGCGTCCACCAGCCGGGCGCGCTCGGCCTTGAGCGTCTCGCCCTCGTGCTCCACGCCCGCCATGATGCGCCGCAGCATCCCCGGCTCCACGAAGCCCTCGACGATGGCGCGGTATTTTTTTCGCACGCCGTAGCGCGGGTGGGTGAGGTGCAGCGTGAAGTCGCCGTCGTTGGTCAGGAAGATCAGGCCCTCACTGTCCTTGTCGAGCCGCCCGACGGGATGCAGGTGCGACCACTCCTTCGGCAGCAGGTCGGTGACGATGCGCCGTTCCAGCTCGTCGCTGCGGGTGGAGAGGTAGCCGCGCGGCTTGTTCAGGGCGACGTAGATTTTCCGGCGGGACTTGACCGCCCGGCCCTCGACCTTCACCACGTCGTGCAAGGGGTCCACCTTGGTGCCGAGTTCCTTGACGACCTGGCCGTTGACCTCGACGAGGCCGTTGACAATCAGCCGCTCGCTGGCGCGGCGGGAGGCCACGCCGGCTTCGGCGAGAAACTTTTGGAGGCGGACTTGCACAAGCGAAGAAAGCCGTCGCACCTCGCGGCGGACGGCTTCCCGAAAAGGGGTTCAGCAGGTGGCGCGGCGCGGGGCCGGCATCACACGGGGGGCTTGGTCTTGCGGAGGCCGGTGACGCGGTTGCCGTCCTTCCACGCGCCGGCCTTCTTGAGGATTTCGACGCGCTCGTAGCGCTTCAGGACGTTGCGCTTCGCCCCGAGGGTGCTGGAGGCGCGGAGACTGCGATGCTGTGACATAACTTCTGAAAGTGTTTTCCCGCCGGACCGCCCGAACGGAGCGCGGTTTGTAACACACGACCGCCGGGATGCAAACGGATATTTCAGCCTGCCACGGTGTCCGGCGCGGCGCGGCGACGGGCCGGCGAGATTTGAAATGGATTTCCCGCCGGGTGGTTACTACGCTTTTCGCAATGCCAGAGAAGAGTGCGAACGAAATCCCGCGCGGCGTGCGGGAACAATATGAGAAGGGCGTCACCGCCTTGGAACGGAGCAACCTCGACTACGCCATCGAGCTGCTGCTCGGGGTGCTGAAGGCCGAGCCGGCCTTCCTCGCCGGGCGCGAGGCGCTGCGGAGGGCGGGGCAGAAAAAGGCGGCCCAAGGCACGGGGCTGTTCAAGAAGCTCGTCAACAGCGCCAGCAGCAGCCCGGCGCTGGCCAAGGCCCGGCTCATCACGGACAGCCAGCCGCTGGAGGCCCTGTTCGTCGCCGAGCAGGTCATCGCCAGCGATCCCAAGAGCAGCCTCGCCCACGACATTTTTTCCAAGGCCGCGCTGGTCGCCGGCTTCCCCCGCAGCGCGATCCTCTCGCTGGAGGCGATGCGGCAGGACACGCCCGCCGACAAGGAGGTCTCCATCCGGCTCTCGCAGGCCTACACCGCCATCGGACAGAACGACAAGGCCGAGGCCGTCTTTGCCGCGCTGCTCAAGCAGCACCCGCACGATCCGCACCTCCACGAGATGGCGAAGAACATCTCCGCCAGCCGCACGCTGAACGAAGGGGGCTACCAGAATCTGGCGGACGGCACCGGCTCCTTTCGCCAGGCGCTCAGGAACAAGGACGAGGCGGCGCAGTTGGAGCAGGAGTCCCGCATCACCAAGGACGCCGCGCAGTCCCAGAACCTCATCGAGCAATACGTGGCCCGCCTGGCGACCGAGCCGGACAACCTCAAGCTGCTCAAGAACGTGGCCGAGCTTTACGCGCAGCAGAAGGACTTTTACAACGCCATAGACTACTACAACAAGATCGAGGCCATCCCCGGCGCGATGGACGCGACGCTCGAACAGGCGCGCAACGACGTCATCGTCAAGCGCTTCAACCAGGTCATCGAGCAGCTCGACCCGGCGCTGGAGGACTACGAGCAGCAGAAGGCGGAGCTGGCCGCGCAACGCGACGCGTTCGTGCTCAATGACTGCCTTGCCCGCGTGGCGAAGTATCCGACCGACAAGGCGATTCGCTTCGAGCTGGGCGTGCTCTACTTCAACCTGGGCCGCATCGCGGAGGCCCTGCCCGAGTTCCAGCAGGCGGAGAACAACCCGCACAAGCGGCTGCCGGCTATGCTTTACAGCGCGCGGTGCCTCGCGGCGCGCAACATGAACGACATGGCCGCCCGAAAACTCCAGGCCGCGCTCAAGGAGAAGCTTGGCTTCGACGACGAGCGCAAGGAGCTGCTCTACACGCTGGGCTGCGTGCTGGAGAAGATGGGCAAGAAGGAGGAGGCGATGGACCAGTTCAAGCAGATCTTCGAGGTGGACACCAAGTTCCGCGACGTGGAGCAGCGGGTGAACGACTACTACTCCGGCCAGGGGTGAGGCGCGGCCAGTTGGGCTGCCCGGCTCGCCACCCCTCGTTTCGGGCGCTCGGGTGAGCCGGGTCTGGGGAGTTTCACCAAAGAGCGGAGTTGCATCTTCCGATGCGGCTTCTACCCTCGTGCTCACTCCACTGTTTGAACGACGAGGGACATCAACCTGCCGGACCGCCCGCCAGCGCGGCTCCGCTCAACGCCAGCGTGGCGTTTTCGCGGCGTCATCCGCTGGTGCCGGTGGCGCTGGCGTATGGCCTGGGCGTGCTCTGCGGGTGGAAGTTTCCGTTGCCGCTGGCTGGCTTGTTCATGGTGGCGGGCGCGCTGACGGTCGCGGCTTTGGGGTTGCCGCGCCGGCGTGGCTGGCTGCTCTGGCCGCTGCTGGTGAGCCTCGGCTGGACGAACATGGGGCTGCGTTCCGGGGCGCTTTCGCCGGTGGATTTGCGCGTGGTTGCCAAGGGCGCACCGGAACTGGTCACCCTCCGCGCACGGCTGACGGAGACGCCCACGCTGCGCGTCTTCGAGCGGGAGGAACGGGAGTCGTGGCGCTCGCACGCGGTGGTGGAGGTTGAGTCGCTCGGGCGGCGCGGCGAATGGCAGCCCGCCACCGGACTCGTCGCGGTTACGACGCCCGGCGTGCTGGGCGCGAACTTCTTCGCCGGCCGCACGGTGGAACTCACCGGCATCCTGCGCGCACCGCGCGGCGCGCTGGCCCCGGGGCTGTTCGACTACCGCGCGTTCCTGCGCTGGCAGGGCATCTGGTTCCAGCTCCAGTGCGCGGACCCCAACGACTGGCGGCTCGCCGCCGACTCCTTCCAACCCGGCCGGCCTCCCCTGGCCGACCGTTTCCTTGTCTGGTCGCAGCGCATCCTCGCGCGCGGCCTGCCGGTCGAGGACGAGGAGCTGCGCCTGCTCTGGGCCATGACGCTGGGCTGGAAGACGGCGCTCACCGACGAGGTGGCCGAGCCGTTCATGCGGTCGGGGACCATGCATGTGTTCGCCATCTCGGGGCTTCACATCGCGCTCATCGCCGGGATTCTCCTGGCCGTGCTGCGCGCCGTGCAGCTCCCGCGCGGCGCGTGTGGCGTGGTCATCGTCCCGCTCATCTGGTGCTACACGGCGGCGACCGGCTGGCAGCCCTCGGCCATCCGCTCGACCATCATGATGACCGTCATCATCGGCGGCTGGGCGTTGCGCCGGCCCGGCAACCTCCTCAATTCCCTCGCCGCCTCCGGCTTCATCATTCTCCTCTGGCAGCCGACGCAGCTCTTTCAAGCCAGCTTCCAGCTCTCGTTCTTCGTCGTGCTCGCCATCGCGCTGCTGCTGCCGCCGTTTGAAAACTTCCGCCAGCGCCTGCTCCAGACGGACCCGCTGCTGCCCGACGAGCTGCGCCCGCGCTGGCAGCGCTGGCTGGACTGGCCAGTGCGGTTCCTCACGGTCAATTTCGCCACTTCGCTCGCGGCCTGGCTGGGTTCGCTGCCGCTCATCGCCCACTACTTTCACCTGCTCACCCCCGCGAGCCTGCTGGCGAATCTCGTCGTCGTGCCCCTCAGCGGCCTGGCGCTCATGTGCAACCTCGGCGCGCTCGTCACCGGCGACTGGCTGCCGTGGATCACCGACGCCTTCAACCACGCGGGCTGGCTCTTCATGCACTGGATGACCGGGTTCAGCCAATGGACCACCACGCTGCCGTTGGCGTATGTCCACGTCCGCGCGCCGACGGGCTTCGAGTTTTTCGCCTTCTACACCACGGTTTTCCTGCTGGTCGCCGGCTGGTTCTGGACGGATGGCAAGCGCCGCCGGGCGTGGGGAATTCTGCTTTCGCTCTCCGCCATCTGGCTGGCCGGCGAACTCCGCACCCGCGACGACGCGCGCCTGACCGTGCTCGGCCACGGGGCGAACGCCGTCTTCTGCGACGCGCCGGGCCGCAGCCGCGACCTGCTCGTGGACTGCGGCGGCGAGTCGGCGGCGGACTTCCTCGTGAAGCCGTTCCTCCGCGCGCAGGGCGTCGGCACGCTGCCCCACCTCGCGCTCACGCACGGCGATTTGCGGCGTGTCGGCGGCTTCCGGGTGATGACGCGCGAGTTTCAGCCCGCGCTCACGTTCACCAGCCCGGCGCGTGCCCGCTCGCCCGCCTATCGCGAGGCGCTGCGGCAACTCGAAGCGGACCCCGCCCGCTGGAAAACCATTTCCTCCGGCGACCAAGCCGCCGGCTGGCACGTCCTGCATCCCGCCGCCACTGACAAGTTCGACCGTGCCGATGACAGCGCTCTGGTCTTGCGCGCCGAGTTTCACGGCCTGCGCGTGCTGCTGCTCTCGGAACTCGGTGCGCCCGGCCAACGCGCCTTGCTGACGCGCGGCGGGGACTTGCAAGCGGACCTTGTCGTCGCCGGCCTGCCCGAGCAGGGCGAACCGCTGGGCGACGACCTGCTCGCGGTGATTCGTCCGCGCCTGATTGTCCTCGCTGACGCGGAATACCCAGCCGCGAAGCGCGCGAAGCCCGCCCTGCTCGCCCGCTTGTCCCGCACCGGAGCCACCGTGCTGAAGCTGACCGAAACCGGCACGCTGACCCTGCGCTGCCACGCTGGCTCCTGTGCCGTGCTGACGGTGGATGGTCGTCAGTTGCGTGTCCTTGCGCGCTGACCGGCAGCCGTTCGCAGCGATTGACCGGTTCGAGGAAATGTCTTCCCGCAGCCATGGGCGGCCCGTAGTTTTGCGTCAAAGCCTGTGCTCATGCGTCCGCGCTCTAGCTGCCTTGCGCCCGCTGCCCGCGTCCTCGCGCTCGCGGGACTGCTGGCATCGCTCACCCTCGCGCGCGGCGCGGCCCCGGTGGACTACGCGAAGGACATCAAGCCGCTCCTCCGCGAGCGCTGCTATGCCTGCCACGGCGCGCTGAAGCAAAACAACGGTCTGCGATTGGACACGGCAGATTTGATGAAGCGCGGCGGCAAGCACGGCCCCGCCATCGTCGCGCGCAAGCCCGGGCAAAGTCTTCTCCTCACCAAAGTCTCCGCGACTGACCTCGCTGAGCGGATGCCGCCGGAAGGCGACGCGCTCAAGCCCGAGCAAATCGAGTTGCTCCGCCGCTGGATCGCAGCAGGTGCGCCCGCGCCGAGGGACGAGAAGCCGGAGCCGAGTCCGAGCGACCACTGGGCGTTCAAGCCGGTCGTCCGCCCGCCGCTTCCCAAGATCGGCAATCGGCAATCGGCAATCAGCAATCCAGTTGACTCCTTCACCAACGCCCGCCTCGCCGCCGCGAAACTCACTCCGCTCCCGCCCGCCGAGAAGCCCGTCCTCCTCCGCCGCGTCTATCTCGACCTCACCGGTCTGCCGCCGACGCGCGAGGAGTTGCAAGCCTTCCTCACCGACACTTCGCCTGATGCCTACGAGCGCGTCGTGGACCGGCTGCTGAACTCGCCGCAGCACGGCGAGCGCTGGGCGCGGCACTGGATGGACGTGTGGCGTTACAGCGACTGGTTCGGCCGCCGCCAGGTGCCCGATGTCTGGAACTCCGCTCCGCAAATCTGGCGCTGGCGCGACTGGATTGTGAAGTCGCTCAATGCCGACCACGGCTACGACCGCATGGTGAAGGCGATGCTCGCCGCCGACGAAATTGCTCCGCTCGACGACGAGTCCGCCGTCGCCACCGGCTACCTCGTTCGCAATTGGTATGCGCTCAATCCCAACGACTGGATGCGCGCGAACGTCGAGCACACTGGCAAGGCTTTCCTCGGCCTTACCTTCAACTGCGCCCACTGCCACGACCACAAATATGACCCCATCACGCAGGCCGACTACTTTAGCTTCCGCGCCTTCTTCGAGCCACTCTACGTGCGTCAGGACCGCTGGCCCGGAGAGGCCGACCCCGGAGCGTTTCAGGACTACGATTACAGCAAGAACCGCAAGGTCGTGCGCCTCGGCTCCGTGCGCGTCTTCGACAAGGACGCGGCGGCGAAGACCTGGTTCTACACCGGCGGCGACGAGCGCAACCGCCTTACCAACCACCCGCCGGTGCTGCCCACGATGCCGGAATTCCTCGGCGGCAAATCTCTGCAAGTCACGCCCGTCTCGCTGCCGGGCACCGTGTCGTATCCCGGAGGGAAGCCCTTCATCCGCGAAGCCGAGTTGAAGCGCGTGGACGACGCCCTCGCCGCTGCCAAGCAAATCGTGGTGACGAACAAGACCGCGTTGACCGAAGCCCGCCTCGCCACCGCCGAAGCCGAGCGCGCCTCCGTCCTCGCCCGCCTCGCCGCCGACGAGATGAAATTCGGAGCGCCGAGCATCGCTCGGCAGGAAGCATCTGACACCGACGCACTCGCCCGCGCCGCCTGCAAAGCCGAGCGCCAGTTCAAACTCGCCGCCGCAAAGGAGACCTTGGCGAAGGCCGAAGTTGACGTGGCAACCGCGAAGACCAACTCCGCCGCCGCGAAGGACGACAAAGCCAAAGCCGCCACCAAAACCGCGCTCACCAAGGCCGAGGCCGCTTTGACCGCCGCGAAGAAAGCCGTCACTGACGCCGAGGCCGTGCTCGCCAAGGACAGCGCGGATTACACCGCTTTCAGCCCCGTCTATCCGCGCGAGAGCACGGGCCGACGCAAGGCGCTCGCCGAGTGGATTGCCTCCCGACAAAACCCACTCACCGCGCGCGTGGCCGTGAACCACATCTGGGCGCGCCATTTCCACGAGCCCCTCGTTGCGTCCGTCTTCGACTTCGGCCGCGCTGGCAAGCCGCCCACGCACCCCGAACTGCTCGACTGGCTCGCCGCCGAGTTCATGGAGAGCGGCTGGAGCATGAAGCATCTGCACCGGCTGATTGTCACGAGCGCCGCCTACCGCCGATCCTCCTCTTCTTACGCACTACGCATTACGCATTACGACCCCGTAAAACGTAATGACGTAATGCGTAAGGAAGAGCAGCGCAACGCCACCGCCGACCCCGAGAACCGCCTCCTCTGGCGCATGAACCCCGGCCGCATGGAAGCCGAAGCCGTCCGCGACAGCATCCTGCATCTCGCGGGCGCGCTGGACCCGCGCCTGGGCGGGCAGGAGCTGGAGAACAAGGACGCGCTCACCACCACGCGCCGCAGCCTCTACTACAGCTTCAACCCCGAGTCCGACGGTCGCAGCGAGTTCAGCGCGCTCTTCGACGCGCCCGACCCGAACGACTGCTACCGCCGCACCCGCAGCGTCATCCCGCAGCAAGCCCTCGCGCTCACCAACAGCAAGCTCGTCCACGACCACGCCGCCGCGCTGGCCAAGCGCCTCGGAGCACCGGCCTCGGACCCGGCGATTTCAGGAAACACCGCCTTCATCACCGCCGCCTTCGAGCACCTCCTCACCCGCCCGCCGAGCCGCGCGGAATTCGCCGAGTGCGAGGCGTTCCTCAAAAACCCGCTTGAGAAGGGAGACAAGGAAAGCGACGTTCGCTCGCACACAAGCCTTGTCCGCGCCCTGCTCAACCATAACGACTTTCTGACTGTGCGATGAAGACGCTCCGAAAGCACGCCCGCGCCGCAATGCTGCTCGTGATTGGAATTGCGTTGAGCTTCATCGCTCTCCACGCAGGCGAATTCAGCTACTACTCGATTTGCCAGTCTTGCGGCAAGTGGCGGACCACACGGGTGATTGGTGTCCATGCTTGGAATTGGAGTTTGCTGACCCGGCATGAGGAGCGAGACACTCCGTTGAGTTTGCTCTTGTGGAAAGACGGGATCGGGAAACCTCACGAGCACGTCTGGCTGTTCGGGCAAGGTGGCGGGAACGGTGTGAAGTGTGCAATCGGCCACGGACGCCATTTGGCAGGAAATGTGAACGACCCCACGCTGGTTCAGTTTCTGGCTGATGCTCGGAAATTCGGGCAAGGGCAAGTCGCTTCGAATGTGCTCGCGGTCGCGATGAATCCAAAGACCAGTTATGACGCCCGCCATCTCGTCTCCGGTTATCCCGAAACCGGATTCGCTACGCGCGGCTACTTTCTCGATTGGATGCGAGAGAACGAATCCTATCTGGAGTGGCGTAATGAGATAATTCGTGCGGGAAACACTGGTTCGGTCGTCGAAACCTCCGCTGCAAATGAACGCCCTTAGCCAGCCATCCTTCCCTTGTGGCCAGCTCCCCCGCCGGATGTTCCTCTCCGACCTCGGCCTCGGCTTCACCGGCCTGGCGCTAGGCGCGACACTGTTCAACGACGGCGTTGCGAAGGCGGCGGCACCGGCGCAGCCGAAGTTTTACCCGACCGATGGCAGGCCGCACTTCACCCCGAAGGCCAAGTCGGTCATCTGGATTTTCCTCAGCGGCGGCTACAGCCACGTCGAGACGTTTGACCCGAAGCCGGCGCTGAACAAATACGCCGGGCTGACCTTCGACAAGACGCCGCTGGCAAACCCGCTCACGTCCGACAAGCACCACAAGCGCTTCCGCTCCGTGCCTGCGCAGGAGGTCAACGTGCGCGACGTGTATCCGAGCATCTACCCGATGCAGGTGGGCTTCGCGCCGCGCGGCCAGTGCGGCATGGAGATGACGGACTGGTGGCCGCACCTCGCGTCGTGCGCGGACGACCTCGCGTTCGTGCGCAACATGTGGACGACGGACAACGACCACTTCGCGGAGAACCAAATCCACACGGGCCGCCACCGGCTCGACGAGCAGCAGCCGAGTCTCGGCGCGTGGATTCACTACGGTCTCGGCACGCTCAACGAAAACCTGCCCAAGTTCATCGCGCTCGGCGGGCCGACCAACTCGACGACGCACTGGAGCGTCAACTCGCTTTACCTCGGTCCGGAGCACGCGGGCGTGCCGCTCACGCTGGACCCGAAGAACCCGCTGCCCTTCGGCCAGCGCGACCCGCGCCAGTCCGCCGACGAGCAGCGCGCGGAGTATGAACTCATCGGCAAGCTGAACCGCTTTGCCGCCGTGGAGCATCCGCAGGACGACGCCCTGCGCGCGCGCATCAAGGCTTACGAACTGGCCTTCCGCATGCAGATGGCCGTGCCCGAGGCGCTGGACTTCGCACCGGAGACCGAGGCGACGAAGAAGCTCTACGGTCTCGATGCCGACGCGACGAAGCAGGCTGGCCAGCGCCTGCTCGCCGCGCGGCGGTTGGTGGAGCGCGGCGTGCGCTTCGTGCAGGTGTATCCGAGCGGCTACGGAACCTGGGACTCGCACCAGAAGTTGAAGGACAACCACACGCGGCTCTGCGCGAGCGTGGACAAGCCGGTGGCGGGACTGCTCCACGACTTGAAGCAGCGCGGCCTGCTGGACGAGACGCTCGTGGTGTTCTGCACGGAGTTCGGCCGCACGCCGGGCTTGGAGCTGCGCGGCGGCGGCAAGGACGGGCGCGACCATCACCCGCACGGCTTCACGATTTGGATGGCCGGCGCGGGCATCCAGCGCGGCGTGGTCCACGGCGAAACGGACGAGCTGGGCTACCACGCGCAAGGCGAAGGCCATTACGTCACCGACCTGCACGCGACCGTGTGCCACCTGCTTGGGATTGATTTGCGCCGCCTCGAAGTGCCCGGCCGCAAGCGCCTGGAGATAGACCACGGCCACGTCATCCGGGAGATCCTGGCCTGAGTTCTGGTAGGGCGCGTCTGTCTCCAGCGCGCCGATCTTCCTGCGGACACGCAACCGGCGCGGTGAGGACACCGTGCCCTACCCCAAAGTTTTATCGCCCCGATGCAGCTTCACTTCCGTTGCGCAGCCCAAGGTGTTGCCGAAGGAACTCATTCAACTTGGGAACGGCGGCGGGCGGCGGGCCGATGGCGTGGCCTTCGCCGGGGACGATTTCAAAGTGGACCGGGATGCCGGCCTGCCTCAGCGCCGTGTGGAGCAATTCGCTTTGCCGGATGGGCACGAGTTTGTCGCGGTCGCCGTGCAGGAGGTAGAAGGGCGGTGTGTCGTTGGAGATGTAGTTCACCGGGTTGGCGCGGGCCACGCGGTCGCGGTTCTGCTCGACCGAACCGCCGATAAGCCGGCCCACGTCGCTGAAGGAGACCTTGCGCCAGAACCAGCCGCTGGTGAGCTCGTCGAGGTCCGTCGGCGGATAGAAGGCCACAACGCATTGCACGCGGGGCGACTGGTCAAGGTGTGGCCCGGCATCCCATTCCTTCACGGCGGGTGCCGTGCCGAGCAGCGCGGCGAGATGCCCGCCGGCGGACGCGCCGAACGCGCCGATGCGCTCCGGGTCGAGTCCGTGCGTGGCGGCGTTGGCGCGCAGCCAGCGGACGGCGGCGCGGCAGTCCATGATCTGCGCGGGAAACTTTGCCTCGCGGCTCAGGCGGTATTCGATGCTCGCGACCGCGACCCCGTTGGTGACGAGCGGGGCGATGGGGCACCAGTTCTTGTTGCCCATTTTCCACGCGCCCCCGTGAATCCAGACCAGCACGGGCAGCTTGTTCGTCGCGCCGTTGGGCAGGTAGAGGTCGAGTTTGAGCGGGCGACCAGGAGCGCGGGTGTATTCGAGGTTGGCGAGCTTGCGCGCGCCGGGCGGGGCCTGCGTGCGGCAGGCGGTCAGGCCGATGGAAGCGAGCACGCAGAGAAACAAGTGAGCCAGTCGTCGGCACCCATTGCTTCTCGCGGCCGCCGGGCGGATATGATGGTCCCATTCGTGGGGCACGGGCGTATTGAAGCACATCGCAGGGCGGGACTTCGAGCAGGAGCGGCTTTGCTTTGGCGCGTGTAAGTTTCCCCACCCTGTGGCAAACTCTCCGCGAATGGACCACGACCCGAACGCGCTGCGCGCCGCGATTGACGAGGTGCTGGCCGGGCATCGCGATGCCTTCCGCCACGTTGTCCGCGAATACGGCTTGGGCGTGCGCGGGTTTATCGCCAGCCAGCTTTACCATCTCGATGACGTGGATGATCTCGCGCAGGATGTGTTCCTCGCGGCGTTCGAGAACCTCGGCTCCTTCCGCAAGGGCGATGACTTCGGCGCGTGGCTGCGGGGCATCGCGCGCAACAAGGTGAAGATGTATTTCCGCTCCCGGATGCGCCGCGAGAACGCGATGGAGCGCTTCCGCTCCGAGGTCGGGGAAGTGGTCGAGGCGGACTTGGAGCGGGCGTCGGTCGCGGTCGAGGAGGAGCAGCTCGCGCGGCTCCTGAGCTGCATCAGCAAGCTGCCGGACAAGATGCGCCGCATCGTCCAGGGCGGCCTCGAAGGCCAGAAGGCGCAGTCGCTCGCGGAGGCGATGGAGTCTTCCGTCGCCGTCATCTACGTCACGAACCACCGCGCGCACAAGCTCCTGCGCGAGTGCATGGCGCGGAAAGGAACGACGTGAAACCATCTGGAAACACCCCAGTGGCGGAGCGCGGGCGTCCCGCCCGCAGCGCGTGCGCGAAGACCGGGGGCAGCGAACGCCAAACCCATGTGCGAATCACGCGCTGCGGCCTGGAAGGCCGCGCTCCGGGCTGCATGTCGCGGAAGGGCGTGTGATGGACCGCGACCTGCAAGACCTCGTCGCCGCGTGGCTGCGGAACTCGGACTTGTCCGCATCGCGCCGGGACGAACTGCTCGCGCGGCTGCGCTCGGACAACGGCTTCCGCCGCGAGTTCGTCGAGGAAATCCAGATGCATGGCTACGTGCGCGCCGCGCAGTCGTCCGAGCCGCGCTGGCCGTTGCTGGAGGAGGCGATGGGCGGGCACGAGGACGGGCCGGGGCTGGAGGATTCCATCATGGCGCGGCTGGCGCAGATGCCCACGCCGAGGCGGCAGCGCACTTGGAATCCGTGGTGGGCGGTGACGGGTTTTGCGGTCGTGGCGGTGGGAGTTTTCCTTGCTGTTCAGCAAGCGAATCTGGGAACGAAGCCGGCCGTTCCGCCAACTCCGCCAAGTGGCGGGATGCCCGTGTCGCCACCGGCCATCGCGATGCTCTCGCATGTCGTCGAGGCGGCATGGGCGGACGGAGAGCCGGACCGGATTGAAGGCGCGGAGCTGCCGACCGGCTGGCTGCGGTTGGCCTTGGGCACGGTGCAGGTGGATTTGTTTTCCGGGGCGCGGCTGTTCATCGAGGGGCCGGCGCAGCTCGAATTGCGCTCACCGAACGAGGCGTTTCTCCTCTCCGGCAAGGTCGCGTGCGAGCTGAACGATTCCGCGCGTGGCTTCCGGCTGCTGACGCCGGGGCTGACGGTCGTGAACCAGGGCAACTCCTTCGGCGTGAAGGTCAGCGAGTCGGGCGAGCAGGAAGTCCACGCGCTCGAAGGGAAGGTGACGATTGGCCGCACCGGCGAGAGCGGCACGAGCCAGATTCTGGCGAAGCAGGCGCGGCGGCTCGATGACACGGGCTTTGCTGAAACGCCGTTCCGCCCGGAGGATTTTCCCGCGTTCGAGCGCGTGCGTGAGCGCGAGCAGGCGGAGGCCGCGCGGCTGCTGCTGGCGTGGCGTGCGGCGGCGGATGCCTTGGACGGCGACCCGGCGGTTCGCGTGCATTTCAACTTCGAGGAGCAGTCCCCGCTCGACGCGACCCTCCGCAACCGCGTGCGCGGCGACGGCGCGGGCAGCGACGGGCAGATCATCGGCGCACGTTGGGCGCAGGGCCGCTGGCCGGGCAAGGGCGCGCTGGAGTTTCGTGGGCGCGGACAGCGCGTGCTGCTGCGGCTGCCCGGCATGCACAATTCGCTGACATTGCTCGCGTGGGTGCGCGTGGACACTCTGCCGCAGCCGGTGACGACGTTGCTGGCGACTGATGAGCCGCCGCGCGAAGAGGCGAATGGTGGCAAGCCTTCGCCGGCGGACGCACGTCCGGTGCGCTGGGAACTGAAGGCGAATGGACAGCTTGGCTTCAACCTGTTCAGCGGCCTCGTCTCCGGGCAGCCGCAATGGAGCGCGCTCCCGTCCCCTCCGCTGCTCACGCCGGAGCGCCACGGCCAATGGCTGTGCCTCGCCACCGTGCTCGATGCCGCGCGCGGCGAGCTGACGCACTTCATCAACGGCGTCGCCGTCGCGCGCCACAAGCCGCCGCCCGGCCCGCCGCTGGCGCTCGCGCATCTCTCGCTCGGGAATCTCAGCGCCACCGACGCCGAGGCGCGGCTGGGCGTGAACTACGGCTTCTTTGGCGCGGTGGACGAGGTGCTCGTGGCGGAGCGCCCCTTCAGCGCGGCGGAGCTGCGGCGCTACTACGAGGTGGGCCGGCCTTGAGTTGGGCGCGATTTCCGACAGGCGCGATTTCACCACTGGACGCGCGAGCCGGGTCTGCTAGTTTCCCCGGCAGTCAGCCAAAACCAGCATTGCCATGAGCGTCCATCTACGTCCGGTCCGCCGAGAACCTGCGGGCGGTTTCACTCTCATCGAACTGCTCGTGGTCATCGCCATCATCGCGATCCTGGCGGGGATGCTTTTGCCGGCGCTGGCGAAGGCGAAGCAGTCCGCGAACAAGGCGCTGTGCATGAACAACCTCAAGCAATGGGGCACGGCCATCAACGTCTATGCCGGGGATCACGATGGACGTATTCCTCCCGGCACGGACGCCACCGGCCAGGGACAGCACTTGAGTTGGGTCGGTCCTTCCGTCCTTCGGCTCTATAAAAGCTACCTCATTCCTGCCACCACCACCGCTTCGAGCACGAAGAACAGTCCGCTTTACTGCCCCACCGGCGAGTATCATCGGGCGGTGGACCGACTTGTGGTGGCCCCTCCATTGGGTGCCAATTATGGCAACCCCGACGTCGCGCACCAGGAGCTGTCCGGCTACTTTTACCTAATTGGCCGGCGCATACCCGAGGGCGGTCATACGACGTTCGGCAACGGCAACATCCTCAACTGGCTCACACGCACACGGCTCGACAGCCCGTTTCGCAATGGGCCGATTGTCGGCGACATGCTGCAAGTGCGCGGAGCAGCGGGTCCGCAGCCTACCGGACAGCCCTACACGCTCACCGCTCCCTTTTGGAAGACCACGGTCACCGGCTCCGGCCAGAGCGTTACCGTCTCCAGCACGAGTCATCGCGGCAGCGACGGCACCGCCGAGGGCGGGAGCTTTCTCTTTGAGGATGGTCACGTTTCGTGGTTCAAGCGGGATCGCGTCGGTCTGGGCTCCTCCATCTCTGGCTGGCTGTGCTTCTACGATGTGCAGGAGTAAGCCAGCGGACCGACTTTGCCGAACCGGCAGGCCGCGTGGCTGCCCGGTTTGCGTTTGAAGCCAGCCCGCTGGTTCCGCCGTCTGAGTTCCACCATGCTTTCCGTCATGTCGTCCAAGCTTCGCGTTGCTTCCACCCTGGTGCTGGTTGTCGGTTCTTCCGCCGCGTTCGGCGCGGCGGCGAAGGTGGACTTTTCCCACCAGATCGTCCCCGTCCTCCGCGAGCACTGCGGCGAGTGCCACACGGGCGACAAGAAAAAGGGCGGCTTCAGCATGAACGACCGCCCGTCGCTGATCGCGGGCGGTGAGAGCGGCAAGTCGGTCCTTCCCGGCAACGCCGCGAAGTCTCCGCTCATCGAGGCCATCACCACGAAAGACCCCGACAGGCAGATGCCGCCCAAGGGCGCGCGCCTGTCGCCCGAGAAGGTGAGGCTGCTGCGCGAGTGGATTGATGCGGGCGTGCCGTGGGAGGAGGGCTTCGCGTTCAAGAAGCCCGCTTACGAGCCGCCGCTCAGGCCGCGTCGTCCGGAGTTGCCGAAGGCCGTTGCCGGTCGCACGAACCCGGTTGACCGCATCCTCGACGCCGACCTTGCGAAGCGCAAAGCCGCCACGCCGAAGCCCGTGGACGATGCCACCTTCGCCCGCCGCGCCCACCTCGACCTTGTCGGCCTGCTGCCCGAGCCGGAAGCGCTGGCGAAATTCCTCGCCGACAAGTCGCCGGACAAGCGCGCGAAGCTCGTGCGCGACCTGCTCGCCAACGACATCGCCTATGCCGAGCACTGGCTGACGTTTTGGAACGACCTCCTGCGCAACGATTACTCCGGCACCGGCTTCATCACCGGCGGCCGTAAGCAGATCACCAAGTGGCTTTACCGCGCGCTCGCGGACAACAAGCCCTACGACCAGTTCGCGCGCGAGCTGATCGCTTACACGCCGGACAGCGAGGGCTTCGCCGCCGGCATCAAGTGGCGCGGTGACGTGAGCGCGGGCGCGACCACGGAGATTCAGTTCGCCCAATCGGTCGGGCAGAGCTTCCTCGGCATCAACCTCAAGTGCGCGTCGTGCCACGACAGCTTCATTGACCGCTGGAAGCTGGAGGAGGCCTACGGGCTGGCGGCGATTTACGCGACCAGCAAGATGGAAATCCACCGCTGCGACAAGCCCGTCGGCAAGACGGCGCAGGCAAGCTGGCTGTTCCCCGAACTGGGCCAAATCAACGCCGCCGCGCCGCAGCCCGAGCGCCTCAAGCAGCTCGCCGCGCTGATGACGCACCCGGAGAACGGCCGCTTTACGCGCACCATCGTCAACCGCCTTTGGCACCGCATGATGGGGCGCGGCATCGTGCACCCCACCGACGCGATGCAGACTGAGCCGTGGAGCCACGACCTGCTCGATTACCTCGCGTCGCATCTCGCGGAGAGCAAGTTCGACCTCAAGAAGACGCTCGAACTCATCGCCACCTCCGCCGCCTACCAGTCGCACGCGCAGGTGCTGGGCAAGGACGCCGACGAGCACGGCTACCACTACGCCGGCCCGCGTGCGAAGCGCCTCACCGCCGAGCAGTTCGTGGACGCCGTCTGGCAAATCACCGGCAGCGCCCCGACGCGCTTTGATGCGCAGGTCGTGCGCGGCAAGCCCACCGCCGAGGCCGTCGCAGCGATGACGCTCTCGGCCAAGTGGATTTGGAGCCACGCCGACGCCGGCAACGCGAAGGCGGGCGAGACGTTCACGGCTCGGAAAAAGTTTAACCTCAAGTCCGCGCCCGTCCGCGCCGGCGCGGTCGCCACGGCGGACAACGAGTTCAAGCTCTACGTCAACGGCGCGCTCGCCGCGTCCGGCGACAATTGGGAAAACCCCGAGGCCATCCCGCTGGAAACGAAACTCAAGGCCGGTGCGAACGACCTCGTGCTCGTCGCGAAGAACGGCGGCAACGGCCCGAACCCGGCGGGCGTCATCTTCGAGGCGCGCATCAAGCTCGGTGACGGCTCGACTGTGACCATCGGCACCGACGCGACGTGGGAGACACTCAAGTCGCCGCCCGATGCGAAGGGCAAGTTCAAGAGCGCGCCGGAAGCCGGCGGCGCGGCGGTCGAGGTGGCGAACTCGGCGTTGTGGAACGTGAAGGTCGGCAAGCAGCTCGCCACCCAGCTCGCGCAGGCCGCGACCAGCACACAGCCGATGGTTCGCGCGTCGCTGCTCAAGAACGACTTCCTCCTGCGCGCGCTGGGCCGGCCGCACCGCGAGCAGATTGTGAGCGTGCGCCCGGCGGAGTTGAGCACTCTCGAAGCGATTGACCTGAACAACGGCCAGCTCCTCGCCACGCGCCTGGAGCAAGGTGCGTCGCGGGTTCTCGCGAAGCAATGGCCGAACAGCGACGCGTTGACGCAGTGGCTCTACCAATTCGCCCTCGCCCGCGTCCCGACCACCGCCGAGTTGTCCCTCGCCCGCGAAGTCCTCGGCGAAAAGCCCACCAGCCAGGGCGTGCAGGACCTGCTCTGGGCCGTGCTGATGCTCCCGGAGTTTCAACTCGTCAGATAAACCGATGAACGCGCTACCGCTCGACCCGCAACACACCCGCCGCGACTTCCTCCAGAAGCTCGCCGCCGCGACCGCCACCACGATGGCGATGGGCGCGCCGCGCCTGATGGCGAACGAGAAGGTCGTCCACCCGAAGGCCACGGCGGACGCGTGCATCCTCATCTGGATGGGCGGCGGCATGGCCGCGCCGGACACGTTCGACCCGAAGCGCTACCAGCCCTTCGAGAAGGGCGTGCCGGTGAAGAACATTCTCAGCACCTTCCCGGCGATTCCCACGGCGGTGGACGGCGTGAAGATTTGCCAGGGCCTGGAGCAAATCGCCTCCGTCAT
The DNA here is from genome assembly GCA_009773355.1 of Limisphaerales bacterium. Classification (GTDB taxonomy): domain Bacteria; phylum Verrucomicrobiota; class Verrucomicrobiia; order Limisphaerales; family SXTU01; genus SXTU01. The sequence goes on along the minus strand of WRPG01000007.1, from coordinate 138,775 downwards.
GGACCGCGCCACGCTCATCCGCAGCGCGGTGCAGCCGGACCTTGGGCACATCCTGCACTCGCGCCACCAGTATCACTGGCACACGGGTTACGTCCCGCCGCAAACCGTCGCCTGTCCGCACCTCGGCGCGTGGATGTCCAAGGTGCTCGGCCCGCGCAACCCGGTGATGCCCGCCTTCATCAACATCGGCCAGCGGCTTGAGGGCGTCGGCGAGCAGGAGGAGTTGAAGGCCTTCACCACCGCCGGCTTCTTCGGCAATGAGTTCGGCCCGATGAACCTGCCTTACCCGGACGACGCCGCGCAGTCGGTGCGCCCGCCGAAGGGCATGGAGCCGGGACGCTTCGACAACCGCTACAGCCTCTACCGCAAGCTGGTGGACCGGAATCCGCACCGTGAGTTCATGAGCGACTTCCAGCAGGAGTCCATGCTGCGCTCGCTGGACAACGCGCACCGCCTCCTCAGTTCGAAGGAGCGCGCGGCCTTTGACCTCGCGCTGGAGCCGAAGGAGAGCTACGCGAAATACAACACCGGCCGCTTCGGCCAAGGCTGCCTGCTGGCGCGGCGGCTCGTGGAGAACGGCGCTCGCTTCGTCGAGGTCACGACCGAGTATGTGCCCTTCCTCCACTGGGACACGCACAAGGACGGCCACGAAACCGTCGAGCGGATGCACAAGGAGATGAACCTGCCCATCGCCCAGCTCGTCCGCGACCTCGAGGCGCGCGGCCTGCTGAACCGCACGCTGGTCATCATCGCCAGCGAGTTCAGCCGCGACGCGATGATCGAGGGCATCCCCGGCTCGAACGCGAAGGACCAGGCCACCGCGCCGAGCGAGACCTTGCAGGAGATGAAGCACTACGGCCTGCACCGGCACTTCACCGGCGGCACGAGCGTCGTGATGTTCGGTGGCGGGGTGAAGAAGGGTTTTATCTATGGCCAGACCGCGGACGAGCGTCCGCTCATCGCGGTCAAGAACCCCGTCTCCGTCATGGACCTGCACGCGACCATCTTCACCGCGATGGGCATCAGCCCCAAGACGGTGTTCGACATCGAGGGCCGGCCCTTCTACGCGACCGAGGACGGGAAGGGCAGGGCGGTGCGGGAGATTTTCGCGCAGGGCTGACAGGGCCGAATGTCCGCTTGACCATGGCGCAGGCCGGGCGCATAGGTCATCGCATGAGTTCCCAGTCCACCCGGCTCCCGCGGTGTGACGCTTTCACGCTGATCGAACTGCTCGTGGTCATTGCCATCATTGCGATTCTGGCGGGCATGCTGTTGCCCGCGCTCGGCAAGGCCAAGGCCAGGGCCGCTGACGCCGCCTGCAAGAACAACCTCAAGACCCTGAGCCTGGCGACGCGGCTCTATTGCGATGACTATGACGACCGGTTTGCGCCGGCTGTCGGGGTTGCGCAGACGGAGATGTATTACCGCGTCCTCGGTCCCTACATCGGGAAGGTGGACACCAGCACCGCCACGCGCGCGGCGAAGGTGTGGGAGTGTCCAGGCTTCCGGCCCACTGGCACCAATGTCACTCCCGGATGGAATTCCGGCATCGGCCTCTGCTACGGCCAGCAGCGGGTGATGACCAACAAGCGGATGAGCGAGGTGCAGGACACCACCGGGACGCTGATCCATGCCGACACCGACGGCTTCAACTCCGTGCTGCGCGAGGATGACGCCCCCAGCCCGCAGAACTCCACGCTCTACCGCCACAACGGGGGCACGGAAACCAGCGGCATCGCCAACCAGTATGTGAAAAACCCGCCCGCCGGCATGGGCCTGCCGCGCGGTCCCACGTCGGGCACGGCCAATTTGAACTGGGTGGACGGCCACGTCTCGGCCCTGCGCTACGGCAGCAACCGCGCGCCGAACTTCACGTTCGAGCGGGATTAGGCTGGGGGATTTTTGGTGGACACGGTGGGCGGCGGAGGCTACCAAAAGCTCATGCACCTCAGGCCGTTTGTTTCCTTGGCTAGACGGGCTTTTACCCTCATCGAACTGCTCGTGGTCATCGCCATCATCGCCATTCTGGCGGGCATGCTGCTGCCAGCATTGAGCAAGGCGAAGATGAAGGCGCACCAGACCAAGTGCGCCGGCAATACGAAACAAATAGCGCTTGGCATGCTGGTCTATGCGAGCGACTACGACGAGCGGTTCCCGGTTCACTCAGGCTGGGGCGACATGGGGGGCAAGACCCCGGATGCCAATCCGCCGTTCACCCTCAACGGAAGCTACGGCGTGACGACCGTCGAAACGAACCGAGTCCTCAACCGCTACACGGGCGGTGGTGCGGTTTACAATTGCCCGCGCGACGGTGGCGACACTCTCACGCCTGCCTACGCGGCCGCCGTGAAGAAGTGTTTCAACAGCTACGGCACAAGTTATCTGGTGCAGTGGAACGGCACGAACTTCGGCGTCGCCCAGGTCACTGCGCAGACGGTGGCGAGAGCCAGGCGGACGTCGGATTATGCCCGCTATTCTGATCGGAAAATCCTGTTTGGTGATTGGAATTGGCACCCCAACCGGGCGGTGAACGTGCTCCAGGGCCAATGGCACAACTACGGCGGCCGCAACCGATACAACATGGCCTATGCCGACGGGCACGCCGAGTTTTACGAGTTCCCTCCGGGCTTCGCCACCTTGGCGGCTGGAACTGCCGCTAATCCGGACGTGCGGCCGTATTGGTAAGCGCGACCGTGGCTCAAGCTGACACGGCTGGCCGCGCACCAGTTTCGCGCTCGGTCGCGCCAGCTTGGAATTTCCCGGCGCGTGCCACCGTCTGCTTTCCGTGATGTCTGTCATCCTCCGGTCTGCCTTTGTCGCCGCCTGCCTGATCGCCGCAGTGCCGTCGCCTGCCATCGCCGCCGCCAAACTCGACTTCAACCGCGACATCCGGCCCATCCTCTCGGACAACTGCTTCGCCTGCCACGGGCCGGACACGCAGAAGATCAAGGGCGGGCTGCGGCTGGACTTGAAGGAGGCGGCGTTCAAGCCGGGCAAGTCCGGCGCGCTGCCCATAGTCCCCGGCAAGCCCGACAAGTCCGAGCTGCTCAAGCGCGTCGTTGCCAAAGACCCGCACGACCTCATGCCGCCGCCGGATTCCGGCAAGCAGCTTACGTCCGTGCAGAAGGAGACGTTGCGTCGGTGGATTGCCGAGGGCGCGGCGTATCAGGGGCATTGGGCGTTCGCGCCGCTCGTCCGGCCCGCGACGCCTTCAATCGGCAATCGGCAATCGGCAATCGGCAATTCCATCGACGCCTTTCTCCTCGCGCGCCTGCGGAAGGACGGCCTGAAGTTCTCCCCCGAAGCCGACCGCACCACGCTCCTCCGCCGCGTGTCGCTCGATCTCACGGGCATTCCGCCCACGCCCGCCGAGGTGGATGCGTTTCTCGCCGACAAATCACCGAACGCCTACGAGCGCGTCGTGGACCGCCTGCTCGCGTCGCCGCGCTACGGCGAGCGCATGGCGATGCTGTGGCTGGACTACGCGCGCTACGCCGACAGCCACGGCTTCCAGACGGACAGCTCGCGCAGCATGTGGCCGTGGCGCGACTGGGTCATCCGCGCGTTCAACGACAACCTGCCCTTCGACCGCTTCACCATCGAGCAGCTCGCGGGCGACCTCCTGCCCAACCCGCGCCAGGACCAGCTCATTGCGACCGGCTTCAACCGCAACCACCGCATCAACGGCGAGGGCGGCCTCATCGCCGAGGAGTGGCGCATCGAGACCATCATTGACCGCGTGGAGACCACGGGCACGACGTGGCTCGGGCTGACGCTGAACTGCTGCCGCTGCCACGACCACAAATACGACCCGGTGACGCAGCGTGAGTTCTATCAGCTCTTCGCCTTCTTCAACAACGTCGAGGAGACGGGCATCCTCAGCGGCGTGCGCGCCAACCGCGGCGGTGGGAACCCCGAGCCGACCATCCACGTCACCACGCCGGAGCACGAGGCGAAGCTCGCCGAGCTGAATCAGTCGCTGAAGTCCGCCGAGGCCAAGCTCGCCGAGGCCACGAAGCAACTGCCCCGGCTCATCGAGGAATGGGAGCCCACGTTCATCGCGAAGCTCGACCCGTCCGCCGCGCCGTGGAAGGTGCTCGAACCCACCGCCGTGAAGGCCGCGAGCAAGACCACGTTCACCCGCCAGCCCGACGCGTCGTGGCTCGCCGTCGGAGCCGCCGCACCGCAGGAGACTTACACCGTGACCGCGCCGGTCGCGGCGGGCGTGCTCGGCGGCGTGCTGCTGGAAGCGCTGCCGGACGCGTCGCTGCCCGCGCAGTCCGTGGGCCGCGCGCCCAACGGCAACTTCATCCTCAGCGGCATCGAGGCGGAAATTTCCGCGCCGTCGCTGGCGAAGCCGGAAGTCATCAAGTTCGCCAAGGCCGAGGCCAGCTACTCGCAGAAGGGTTACGACGTCGCGCAAGTCGTGGACGCGAAGGGCGGCAAAGGCTGGGCCGTGGACGGCCCGACGCGCAAGGAGCCGCTCAAGGCCATGTTTCTCGCCGACCGCGTGATGACCGTGCCCGCCGGGGCCACGCTCACCGTGCGGCTGGTGCAGAAGTCGAGCGGGCAGCACTCCATCGGCCGCTTCCGCCTCTCCGCAACCGCGCTCGCGCCAGGCTTGGCGAAGCTCGAAGGCGGCCCGCAGGTGCCGGAGTCGTTGAAGAAGATTTTTGCGACCGAGCCGGGCAAGCGCACCGCCGCCCAGCGCGCCGAGCTGACGAAGTTTTTCCGCGCCAACGCCGAGAGTCCGGTGAAGTCCGCCGACGCTGCCGCAGCCGCCGCGAAGAAAGCCCTGGAAGACTACGAGGCGAAACTGCCCACGACGATGGTGATGAAGGAAGTCGCCGCGCCGCGCGACGCCTTCATGCTCATTCGCGGCGAATACGACAAGAAGGGCGACAAGGTCAGCGCCGCCGTGCCCGCCGTGCTCCCGCCGCTGCCCGCCGGCGCGCCGACGAACCGGCTCGGCCTCGCGCAATGGCTGGTGTCGCCCGCGAACCCGCTCACGGCGCGCGTGTGGGTCAACCGCACCTGGGAGAAGTTTTTCGGCACCGGCCTCGTGAAGACGACGGAGAACGTCGGCTCGCAGGCCGAGCCGCCGAGCCATCCCGAGCTGCTCGACTGGCTGGCGACGGAGTTCATCCGCCTCGGCTGGGACATGAAGGCATTTCAGAAGGCCATCGTGCTGTCGGTGGCGTATCGGCAGTCGTCGAAGGTCACGCCCGAGCTGGTGGCGCGCGATCCGGAGAACCGTTTGCTCGCGCGCGGCCCGCGCTTCCGCCTGCCCGCCGAACTCATCCGCGACCAGGCGCTCGCCGCCAGCGGCCTGCTGGTCGAGAAGCTCGGCGGCCCGAGTGTGCGGCCCTACATGCCCGAGGGTGTTTGGGACGAGACCAGCCGCTACGGCGACTTGCGCGGCTACAAGGCCGACGCCGGCGACGGCCTCTACCGCCGCACGCTCTACACGATTTGGAAGCGCACCGCCGCGCCGCCCACGATGCTGCTGTTCGATTCGCCCACGCGCGAAATCTGCACCGTGAAGCGCAGCCGCACGAACACGCCGCTGCAAGCCCTCGCCTTGCTCAACGAAGTCACCTACGTCGAAGCCGCCCGCGCGCTCGCGCAGCGGATGCTCACCGACGGCGGCGCGACCGCGAGCGACCGCATCGCCCACGGCTTCCGTCGCGTGACCGGACGCACGCCAGAGAAGGCTGACCTTGCCGTGCTGGCCGCAGGCTTGGACAAGCGCCTCGCCAAATATCGCGCCGACGCCGACGCCGCGAAGTCTCTGCTCGCGCAAGGTCAGTTCAAGCCCGACGCGAACCTGGACGCCGCCGAGCTCGCCGCCTACACGGTCACGGCGAACGTCCTCCTCAACCTCGACGAAGCCATCACCCGCGAATGAGCACACCGAAAGGGAGCGCGGACGCCCACGTCCGCAGCAGGTTGGTTCCGGGAGCGACGCGGTTGCGGACGTGGGCGTCCGCGCTCTTCTGCATGGCGGCCTCCTTCGTCTCCGCTGCCGAACCCAAGGTTTCCCTGCCCGCCGACCACGCCGAGCGCATGGCGCGCGGCCTGTCCACCTTCAGCCAGCATGTTCGCCCCGTGCTCGTGAAGAGCTGCCTGTCCTGCCACGGCGGCGAGAAGACCAAGGGCGGCTTCGACCTCGCCACCCGCGAGGCCCTGCTCAAGGGCGGCACCGAGGGCGCGGCCATCGTGCCGTTCAGCGCGAAGGACAGCCGCCTGCTCAAGCTCGTCCGTCACGCCGAGGAACCGCACATGCCGGAGAAGGCGGACAAACTTTCCCCCGAAGCCATCGCCCGCCTCGCGTCGTGGATTGACGACGGCGCGCCTTACGACGGCCCGCTCATCGCCGGTCGTGTGGCGAAGGACAAATCGAAGGTCACGGACGAGGACCGGAAGTGGTGGGCGTTTCAGCCGCTGCGTCCGGTGACCGTTCCGCAAATCGGCAATCGGCAATCGGCAATCGGCAATCCTCTCGACCGCTTCCTCCTCGCCAAAGCCGCCCCGCGCCAGTTCGCCCCGCCCGCCGACAAGCGCACCCTCATCCGCCGTGCTTACCTCGACCTCCACGGCATTCCGCCCACGCCCGAGGCGGTGGATGACTTCGTCAAAGACGCTTCCCCCGACGCGTGGCCGAAGCTCGTCGCGCGCCTCCTCGACTCCCCGCGCTTCGGCGAGCGTTGGGCGCGGCACTGGCTGGACGTGGCGCGCTTCGCGGAGAGCAGCGGCTTCGAGCACGACTACGACCGGCCTGGCGCGTTTCACTACCGCGACTTCGTCATCAAGGCGCTCAACAGCGACCTGCCCTTCGACCAGTTCCTGCGCTGGCAGCTCGCGGGCGATGAGTTCGAGCCGGACAACCCGCTGGCCTTGAGCGCCACGGGCTTCCTCGGCGCGGGCGTCTTCCCCACGCAAATCACCGCCAACGAGGTCGAGCGCACCCGCTACGACGCGATGGACGACATGCTCTCGACCACTGGCTCGGCCTTCCTCGGCCTGACCATCGGCTGCGCCCGCTGCCACGAGCACAAATACGACCCCATCCCGAACGAGGATTACTACCGGATGCTGTCCACGTTCACGACGACCGTGCGCAGCGTGCTCGACCTCGAAATGGAGCCGGAGAAGCACCGCGAGGCGAAGGCCAAATGGCAGGCTGAAGCCGCGCCGCTCGCCGCTGAATTCAAGCGCCACGAGGCCGCGCTCGCGCCGAAATTCGACGCGTGGCTGGCGTCCGGCGCGGCGATGCCCACGGGCGGCGTGTGGACGGTCGTCGAGCTGGCCAGCACGAAGTCGAAAGCCGGCGCGACGTTCAAAAAACTCGACGACCTGTCCTACTTGGCCGAGGGCGCGAACGGCGCGAGCGACGAATACACCTTCAGCTTCACCACCCAGCAGCGACGGCTCACCGGGCTGCGCCTCGAAGCGCTTGCCCACGCCTCGATGACGAAGGGCGGGCCGGGCCGCGCGGAGAACGGCAACTTTGCCCTCAGCAAAATCCTCGTGTCCGCCGCGGCGCGTGGCAGCACCGAGACCAGGCCCGTCGCGCTCGCCAAGGCCGTCGCGGACTTCGAGCAGAACAAGGCATCGCTCTCCATCGCATCCTCGCTCGACGACAATCCGAAGACCGGCTGGGCCGTGGACCCGCATTTCGGCAAGGACCACGCGGCGGTGTTCACGTTCGCCGAGCCGGTGGACTTCGAGGCCGGCGCAACCTTCACGGTTAGGTTGCAGTTCGAGGTCAACACAAAGCACAACCTTGGTCGCCCGCGCCTTGCGCTGATGGCCGATGCGGAGCCGACGCTCAAGGGCGAGGACTTGCCCGCGAAGGTCGCCGAGGTGCTGCGGAAGGCGAAGCAGCCGGACTTCGCGCCGAAATTGTCCGCCGCCGAGCGCGCGACCTTGCTGGACTGGTGGCTCCGCAAGGACGCCGGCTGGCGCGACCGGCAGGCCAAAATCACGGCGCACGCCAGCCGCGAGCCGGGCGTGAAGACGCAGGTGCTCGTCTGCGCCGAAGGCAACAAGCCGCTGCGGATGCACACCCAGGGCGCGGACTTCTTCGAGCAGACGCATTTCCTCCGGCGCGGCAGCACGGACCAGAAGCTCGGCGTCGCGCCGCAGGGCTTCCTGCAAGTGCTCACGCGCACAACCGAAGGCGACAAGCATTGGCAATGGCAGCCGCCTGCGGGGGCGAAGTTTTCGGGGCGCCGCAGCTCACTGGCGAACTGGCTGACGGACGTGGATAGCGGGGCAGGGGCCTTGGTCGCGCGCGTGGCGGTGAACCGGCTGTGGCAGCACCACTTTGGCCGCGGCCTCGTGGCGACGCCTGATGACTTCGGTCGCACGGGCGCGCTGCCGTCGCACCCGGAGCTGCTCGACTGGCTGGCGGGCGAGCTGGTGCGCGGCGGGTGGAAGTTGAAGGCGGTTCACCGGCTCATCATGGAGAGCGCGGCTTACCGCGTGGGAAGTAGTCAGTATTCAGTATCCAGTGTTCAGTCGGCGAAGGGAGCCGGTGGGCGTTCGGACAAAGTGTCATCACTGAACACTGAACACTTCCTCTCCCGCGCTCCGCGCCGGCTGGAAGGCGAAGCCCTCCGCGACGCGATGCTCGCCGTCAGCGGCCAGCTCGACGCGACGATGTTCGGCCCCGGCACGAAGGACGAGCGGAGCAAGCGGCGGAGCATTTACTTCACGATGAAGCGCAGCCAGCTCATCGGCTCGATGGTTGTGTTCGACCAGCCCGAGCCGCTCGTCAGCCAGGGCGCGCGGCCCACCACGACCGTCGCGCCGCAGGCATTGCTGCTGATGAACGGCCCGCAGGTGCGCGAGTGGGCCGAGGCGTTCGCGCGGCGCGTGGAAGCGGACACGCCCGGCACGGAAACGCCGGCGCAAGTCAACCGCGCCTACTTGCTGGCCTTGAGCCGCCCGGCCAACGCGAAGGAGCAGGCCAGCGCCGCCGCGTTCCTCGCGTCGCAGACGGCCAGCTACGAAGCCGAGAAGAAGCCGAACGCCCGGCAGCTTGCGCTCGCCGACTTCTGCCAGGTGCTCTTCGGCTTGAACGAATTTGCGTATGAGAATTGAAACCGCAGCCCGTGCCGGCGTGTCCGCAAGCAACGGACGGCGACTAGAAGTCGCCGGCACGGTTTCCCGCCGCCAGCTTCTCCAGCGCGCGGGCGGTGGCCTCGGCTGGCTGGCGCTCGCCAGCTTGCTCGGGCGCGATGCTGCCGCCGGGCCGTTGAATCCACTGGCTCCCAAGCCTTCGCACTTCACCCCGCGCGCCAAGTCCATCATCTGGATTTTCGCCAACGGCGGGCCGAGCCAGGTGGACACCTGGGATTACAAACCCGAACTCGCCAAGCGCGACGGCACGGAGCTGGCCGGCTTCGACAACAAGACCGGGTTCTTCCCCGGCTCCGTCGGGCCGCTGATGAAGTCGCCGTTCGAGTGGCGGCAGAGTGGACAGAGCGGGACTTGGACCTCGGATTTGTTTCCGCACCTCTCGGGGCAGGTGGACAAGCTCGCGTTCATCCACTCGTGTTTCACAAACTCGAACAACCACAGCCCGGCGCTCTTCATGATGAACACCGGCGTCACGCGCATGGGCTACCCGTGCGTCGGCTCGTGGGTGACTTACGGCCTCGGCTCGGAGAGCGACGCGCTGCCGAGCTTCGTGGTGATGAGCGACCCGCTGAACCGCGGGCTGCCCAAGGGCAACGCGCTCAACTGGGGCGCGGGTTTCCTGCCCAGCGTGTATCAAGGCACTTGGCTCAAGCCGCAGGGCGAACCCATCGCCAACCTCAAGCCACCGGCGAATCTCAACGAGCAGCGCCAGCGCGCGCAGCTCGACCTGCTCGCGTCGCTGAACCGCGACCACCTCGCACAAGGTGCGTTGGACAACGAGCTGGGTGCGCGCATCGAGAGCTTCGAGCTGGCGTATCGGATGCAGACGGCCGCGCCGGAGGCGTTCGATGTGTCGCGCGAGCCGGAGCACATCCGGCGGCTCTACGGCGTGGGCGAGAAGCACTGCGGCCACTTCGCCGCGCAATGCCTGACCGCGCGCCGGATGGTCGAGCGCGGCGTGCGCTTTGTGCAGCTTTACAGTGGCGGCATGGAGAACCAGCAGAGCTGGGACTGTCACTCTGACTTGGTCGGCAACCATCGCGGCTTCGCGGCGGAGGCGGACCAGCCCATCGCCGCGCTGCTGGCGGACTTGGAGCAGCGCGGCCTGCTCAAGGATACGCTCGTCATCTGGGCCGGTGAGTTTGGCCGGCTGCCGATTTCACAGAAGGGCGGCAAGCCCGGCCGCGACCACAACCCCCACGCGTTCACCGCGTGGCTCGCGGGCGGCGGCGTGAAGGGCGGCGTGCACTACGGCGAGACGGACGAGATTGGTTTCCGCGCCGCCGTGAACAAGGTGAGTGTCCGCGACTTCCATGCGACCATCCTTCACGCGCTCGGCCTCGACCACGAGCGGTTGTCCTTCAAGTTCCAGGGCCTCGACCAACGGCTGACGGGAGTGGAGCGGTCGCGGGTGGTGAAGGAGATTTTTGCCTGATTGAGCCAATGCGCACGAGCGAACCCTCATCAACTGGAGCGCGGACGCCCACGTCCGCAGTCGCGCGTTTTCCAATTCCAGCTTGCTGCGGACGTGGGCGTCCGCGCTCCATTGGCTTTGAGTTATGAACTGCAATGACCATCAATTCCGTGGCCTTTCTCCAGCGCAGCGGCTCGCCGTCACGCGCCGCACGTTTCTTGCGAACTCCGCTGCGGGACTGGGCTTGGGCGCGCTCGGCTCGCTCATGGGCAACCAAGCCAGTGCCGCATTAACACCCACCGCCGCGTTTCCGAACTACGCGCCGAAGGCCAAGCGCGTCATTTACCTGTTCCAAAGCGGCGCGCCGTCGCAGATGGATTTGTTCGACTACAAGCCCGTCATGGAGAAGCACCGAAGCGAGGACTTGCCGGAGTCCATCCGGCGCGGGCAGCGGCTCACGACGATGACGAGCGGGCAGAGCAAGTTCCCCGTTGCGCCAAGCCTCTTCAAGTTCGCGCAGCACGGGCAGAGCGGCGCGTGGTTGAGCGAGTTGCTGCCGCACACCGCGCGCATCGCCGACGACCTCTGCATCATCCGCACGCTGCACACGGACGCGATCAACCACGACCCCGCCATCACGTTCTTCCAGACCGGCCATCAGCTTCCTGGGCGGCCGAGCATGGGCTCGTGGTTGAGCTACGGCCTCGGCAGCGAGAACCGCGACCTGCCGGCCTACGTGGTCCTGACTTCGTTTGGCTCCGGTCGTCCGGATGACCAGCCGCTTTACGACCGCTTGTGGAGCAGCGGGTTTCTCCCGACGCAGCATCAGGGCGTGAAGTTCCGCAACAAGGGCGACCCGGTGCTCTATTTGTCCAATCCGCCCGGCCTCGACCGCGAGACGCGCCGCGAGACACTCGACGAACTCGGCGCGTTGAACAGCCGTCGCTTCAAGGCGCTGGGCGACCCGGAAATCCAGACGCGCATCTCGCAATACGAACTCGCCTTCCGCATGCAGGCCAGCGTGCCGGAACTGACGGACTTCTCGAAGGAGCCCGAGTCCATCCTCGAAAGCTACGGCCCGGACGTGAAGCGCCCCGGCAGCTACGCGGCGAACTGCCTGCTCGCGCGGCGGCTCGCCGAGCGCAACGTGCGCTTCATCCAGCTCTTTCACATGGGCTGGGACCATCACGGCGGTTTGCCCAAGGCGATTCGGGGCCAGTGCAACGACACCGACCGAGCCACGGCAGCACTGCTGCTCGACTTGAAGCAACGCGGTCTGCTCGAAGACACGCTCATCGTCTGGGGCGGCGAGTTTGGCCGGACGATCTATTCGCAGGGCGGCCTGACGGCGGACAACTACGGGCGCGACCACCATCCGCGTTGTTTCACGATGTGGCTCGCCGGCGCAGGTGTGAAGCCGGGCATCACCTACGGTGAGACGGACGACTACTGCTACAACATCGTCCGCGACCCCGTGAGTATCTACGACCTGCACGCGACGATGATGCACCTGCTCGGCATCGAGCACACGCGCCTCACCTACCGCTTCCAAGGCCGCGACTTCCGGCTCACGGACATCCACGGCGAGCTGGTGAAGGGCATCTTGGCGTGAGCGGAGAGGAGGTTGCCCGCGAATCACGCGAATCAACGCGAATGAAGAACTCTCGTCGGCCCTTTCCCATGCGCGTCAATCCGCGTGATTCGCGGGCGACTCTGAAAAACTCACTTGTGCCAGCACCGCTTGCCTTGTCCCATTCCCCCCGTCACATGAAACTACGACTGCTCCTCGCCCTCGCCTGCCTCGCCACGTCGCTCGTTGCCGCGCCCAGGAGCGCGCCGCCCAGCTTCGTCTTCCTGCTCGTGGACGATCTGCGCTGGAACGCGCTCGGTTTCATGGGCGACAAGATTGTCCAGACGCCGAACCTTGACCGGCTGGCCGCCAAGTCCGTCGTCTTCGACAACTGCTTTGTCACCACGTCCATCTGCTCAGTCAGCCGTGCGAGCTACTTCACCGGGCAATGGATGCGGCGGCACGGCATCGTGGATTTTGCCACGGGCTTGAACGGCGCGGCCTGGGACGCCACCTATCCGGCGCAACTCCGCACGGCGGGCTTCCGCACCGGGTTCATCGGCAAGTATGGCGTGGGCACGCCGAAGGAGACGGAGGCCAAGGCGGCGGCGTTTGACTACTGGAAGGGCTTGCCGGGGCAGGCCGGCGAGTTCATCGAGAAGAATGATCCGACGCGCACGCACAAGACCGCGCGCTTTGGCAACGAGGCGCTGGAGTTCCTTGCTGGCTGCACGAAGGACAAGCCCTTCTGCCTGTCTCTCAGCTTCAACGCCGTCCACGCCCGCGACGGCAAGCCGCGCGAGTTCGAGCCGGACCCGCGCGACGAGGATCTTTATGCCAACGTGACCATCCCCGTGCCCAAGCTGGCGACGGACGAGGCGTTCAAGCGTCTGCCCGAGTCCGTGCAGAAGTCCGAGGGCCGCAAGCGCTGGGGCTGGCGCTTCGACACGCCGGAGAAGACGCAGCAAATCCTGCGCGACTACTACCGGCTCATCACCGGCGTGGACCGCGAGGTCGGGCGCATCGTGGCGGAATTGGAAATGCGCGGGCTGGCGGCCAACACGGTCATCGTGTTCACGGCGGACAACGGCTTCGCGCTCGGCGACCGGGGCCTGGCGGACAAGTGGTTCATGTATGAGGAGGACATCCGGGTGCCGGCTTTCGTCTTCGACCCGCGGATGCCGAAGGCTGCGCCAGGCCGCCGCTCGAAGGCGATGATCCTGAACGTGGACTTTGCGCCGACGATGCTGGCGCTGGCCGGCGTGCCCGTGCCGCCGGTGATGCAAGGCCGCAGCCTCGTGCCGCATCTCAAGGGGGAGCCGCCGAAGGACTGGCGCACCGAGTTCTTCTACGAGCATCACAGCGTCGCCGCCCGCATCCCGAAGAGCGAGGGCGTGCGCACCGAGCGCTGGAAGTATCTCCGGTGGATCGCCGAGACCCCCGTGAAGGAGGAACTCTACGACCTCCAGACCGACCCGTTGGAGGAGCACAACCTGCTCAACGACCCCAAGCACACCACGTTGCTCGCCGAACTGCGCGGCAAGTGGGAGCGTCACAGCCGCGACTTGCGGTAGCCGGCGTTTTCACCGCGCTCCGCGCGCCTGGGCACCCGCCGGCCAGTTTAACCTTGTGCCGCTCCCGTCCCTCCCCCAACCATCCCGACGGCATGGCAAAGATTTTGATCGCCGACGACGAGGAGTCAGTGCTGGAAGTCGTGAAACGCATCCTGGCCGTGGACGGGCATGAAGTCATCGAGGCGCGCGATGGCGAGGAGGCGATCCGCAAAATCCGCACGGAGAAGCCGGCGGTCGCGCTGATTGACCTGTTCATGCCGCGCAAGGAGGGGCTGGAGACCATCATGCAGCTCCGCAAGACCTGCCCTGAGCTCAAGATCATCGCCGTGTCCGGCGGCAATCCGACGCACGGCATGTCCTTCCTGGAGATGGCCACCCGCCTTGGCGCGCACCGCACCATGGCCAAACCGTTTTCCATGGAGGACTTGCGCAGCACCATCGCCGAGCTGCTCGCCGAGGGGGCATAGCCCGGTCGCCGGACGCGCTCGAACCTGACGCAGGCCGGCGTCTGGCCGGCGCGTTTCCCCTGCGCAAGCGAAGAATCTCCTCCACCCGCGAATTCCTCCTTTCCACGCCGCCGCCTTCTCGCATCATCGCGCCATGCTTTCGGACATCCGGTCGGTTCACTTTGTCGGAATTTGCGGCACGGCGATGGCCAGCGCGGCGGCGGCGATGCGCGACCGCAGCTTCGCCGTCACCGGCTCGGACACCAACGTCTATCCGCCCATGTCCACCTTCCTCGCCGAGCGGAAGGTCGAGGTCATCTCCGGCTACGCGGAGCAGAACCTCGCGCACCAGCCCGACCTCGTCGTCATCGGCAACGCCATGTCGCGCGGCAACCCGGAGGTCGAGGCCGTGCTGGACCGCAAGCTGCGCTACTGCTCGCTGCCGGAGCTGCTCAAGGAGTTCTTCATTCGCGGCAGGCGCTCGCTCGTCGTCAGCGGCACGCATGGGAAGACCACCACCACCTCGCTGCTCACGTGGGTCTTCGAGTGTGCGGGCCTGAACCCCAGCTACCTCATCGGTGGCATCCCGGGCAACCTCGGCGCGGGCGCACGCTTCACCGACAGCGAGTGGTTCATCATCGAGGGCGACGAATACGACACCGCCTTCTTCGACAAGCGCAGCAAGTTCGTCCACTACCTGCCCGAGGTCGCCATCGTCAACAACCTCGAGCTCGACCACGCCGACATCTTCCCCGATGTGGCGTCCGTGCAGAAGGCCTTCAGCCACTTCATCCGCCTTGTGCCGCGCAACGGCCTGTTGCTCGCCAACGGCGACGAGCCGAACCTCGCGCCGTTGCTCAACGTCACGCACTGCCCGGTGAAGCGCTTCGGCCTCGGCGACACCAACGCCGTGCGCGCCACCAACCTCCGCCTCGGCGCGACCGCCAGCGAGTTCGAGCTGCCGAGCTGCAAGTTTCATATCAACCTCGTCGGCGAGCTGAACGTGCGCAACGCGCTGGCCGTCGTCGGTGCGGCGAAGCACTGCGGCCTCTCGAACAAGCAGATTCAGGCCGGCTTCGACACGTTCAAGGGCGTGAAGCGCCGGATGGAGGTGCGCGGCATCGGCGGGGGCGTGACGGTGGTGGACGACTTCGGGCATCACCCCACCGCCATCCGCGAGACGCTCAAGGCGCTGCGCATCAAGTATCCGGGGCAGAAGGTCTGGGCCGTCTTCGAGCCGCGCACGCAGAGCACGCGCCGCAATGTGTTTCAAAGCGACTTCCCCACCGCGTTCGGCGAGGCGGATGTCGTCATCATCGCGGAAGTCGCCTTCGCCAGCGCGCTCACGCCGGAGGAGCGACTGAACACCGCCAGGCTGGAGGCCGACCTCAAGGCGCACGGCAAGGACGCGCGCTTCCTGCCCGACGTGGACACGATCGTGCATCACCTCGGCCAGCACGCGCAGGGCGGCGACGTGGTCTGCGTCTTCACCAACGGCGGCTTCGGCAACATCCACGCGCGCCTGCTGGAGCGGCTGGGCCGGCGCTAGCGGGCGCCTGGCGTGGGCAGCGAGGCGTTGGGTCGTCGTCCGCGTGGTTGCCGCCCGCAAGGCCGGGATGCGGACGCGGCGCGGTGGGCAAAGCAGGGCGATCTTCGGCGCAAGCTCCGTCCCTCCTCGTGAACCTGTGGCGGCGGTCTGTGACCGCCGACCGGTGCGACTACGGGACGATCGGTTTCGGATTTTCAACCTGTCCCGCCGCGCGCTGGCCGGCACCGGGTTTGTCCATGTCTCCAATCTCAGCGCGGATGCCGTCGGCGAGGGCGAGGAGGCGCTTCACCACGTCGGGGTGCTGGGCGGAGACTTCGCGCTCTTCGCTCACGTCGCGGCGCACGTCGTAGAGTTCGAGTTTCGCGGGTGCGGTCTTGCGGGCGAGGGTGGTGAACTTGTTTGGCAGCGGGAGATAGAGTTTCCACTCGCCCGCGCGGACGGCTTGCAACTGCTCCAGACGGTAGTAACCAAAGCCCTTCGCATCCCACGGCGACTTTGCGCCCGCCTCGGCGAACAGCAGCGGGCGGATGTCGTGGCCGTCAATCGGCTTCGCGGGCAGTGGCGTGCCGGCGAGGCGGGCGAAGGTCGGCAGCAGATCCATCGTGGAGCAGAGGTCTTCGCACACGCGACCCGCTGGGATGCGGCCGGGCCACCACATCACGCACGGCATCCGCATCGCGCCTTCGGAAGTGTCGTAGCCGAAGCCGCGATACGGCGCGGAGCTGCCCTGGCGTGGGTTGCGCTGCACCGCGCCGTTGTCGGAGGTCCAGACGACCAGCGTGTTCGTGTCGAGCTTGAGGCGGCGCAGCGCGGCGATGATTTCGCCGGTGCTCCAATCCAGTTCCTCGACGCTGTCGCCGTAGTCGCCATTCTTCGACTTGCCGCGAAAGGCCGGGCTGGAGAAGGGATGCGCGGTCGAGCCGGGCATCGTGTGCGGCAGGTAGAGGAAGAAGGGGCGCGCGCGGTTCCGCTCGATGAACGCGACGGCCTCCTCGGTGCAGCGCTTGACGAGCAGGTCGCGATTGGCGGGCGCTTCGATGACGCGCTCGCCGCGCATGAGCGGCAGCTCGGGCCACTTGTCCGGCTGCTTGTCGCGCGTCATGTCGTCGCTGTAGGGGAGGCCGAAGAACTCGTCGAAGCCCTGCCGCGTGGGCAGGAACGGCGGCTGGTCGCCAAGGTGCCACTTGCCGATGCACGCGGTGGCGTAGCCGGCGGGCTTGAGCGCCTCGGCGAGGGTCGTCTCGTCGGGGTTCAGGCCCTTGGGCGACACGGGCTGGAGCACGGCGGTGTTCTTGTCGCTCACATGCAGGTTCACACGGCGCGGGTAGCAGCCGGTCATCAACGCCGCGCGGCTGGGCGTGCAGACGCCGCTGGCGACGTAGAAGCTGGTGAACTTCGTCCCCTCCGCCGCGAGCCGGTCCACCTGCGGCGTGCGATGCGGCGTGGCGGGGTTGAAGCACCGCAGGTCGCCATTCCCGAAGTTGTCCACGAAGATGACGATGAAGTTGGGCTTGGCCGGCGCGGCGGCGAAGACCGGCGCCCCGAGCAGAGCGAGGAGAAGGGCAAGGCAACGCATGATGTCAGGGAGAGAATTGGCAGGAAAATGACGGGCAGGAAGGTTTCTCTTTAATTTTCCTGCCCCCAATCTTCCTGCCCAGCGGCCCGTAGGCCTGCGAAACTTAGCCGGGGGCAACGCTTGCCACACGTCGGGCAGTTTCGTAGCGTGGCTTCAGTGAAGCTGCATTTGGAAAACCTGCCACCCTCGCTCGCCGCCCAGCGAGAGACGCTGGCCCAGTGCCTCGAAGCCATGCACGCGGCGCACCCGTTGCGGCAGGTGATCCTCTTCGGCTCCCACGCGCGGGGCGAGGCCCGGCCGGACAGCGACGTGGACTTATGCCTCGTGGCGGACGGGGCGGAAAAGCAATACGATACGGCGACGACCTGGCTCCGCGCCGTCTGGAATCTCCGCCCCAAGCCGTCGTTCACGCTCATACCTGTCACTCCCGAGCGCCTTCAGGAAAAACAGGCCATCAGCGACTACTTTTTCCAGACCGTCCTCAAGGAAGGAGTCCTGCTTGCAGCGGAAAACTGACAGCAACAACCCGGCAGACTGGCTGCTGATCGTGGAGTCGGACATGGGACTGCTGCGCCATGGCGTCGCCCACGAGTTGAGCTTTGAGATGTGCCGAAGCAAGCTCGCCGAAGTGCTGGAGAAAATCATCAAAGCCGAACTCATTCACCTCGGCTGGCCGTTGGAGAAGACGCACGATCTGGTCCGCCTGCACGACCGCATGGTCGAATGGAAGTCGGAACTCGAACCACTCGCCGCGTCCGCGTGCCTCGAACTCGCCCAAGCCTACTTCACTGACCGCTACCCCGGCTTCGATCTGGAAGACCCGGACTGGCCCAAGCTACGCGGGCAGCTTCAACGAGTGGAGGAATTGCTGGCGGCAGTGAAGGCGCGACTCGCCACCTAGCCGTTCGTCGGGCCGCGATACGCCTCCCACTCCGGTTCATTCGCGAAAATCCAGCGGTAGTAGTCCACGCCTTGCAGCCTCGCGGCGGCGGCTTCGTCCACGATGACCGTGCAGCGGGCGTGCATCTGGAGCGCCGTGGCGGAAATCATCGAGGTGATGGGGCCTTCGACGGCCTTGGCAATAATCTCCGCTTTGCCCGCGCCGGTGGCCAGCAACACGACGCGGCGGGCTTCGAGGATGGTGCCCACGCCCATCGTGATGGCGCGGCGCGGCATCTTGGCCGGGTCGGCGAAGAGCGAGGAGTTTTGCGCGACGGTCACGGGCGAAAGCGCCTTCACCCGCGTGCGCGAATGCAGCGCGGAGAGCGGCTCGTTGAAGCCGATGTGGCCGGTCTGCCCGATGCCGAGGAGCTGGAGGTCAATGCCGCCGCACTGCCGGATGAGTTCCTCGTAGCGGCGGCACTCGGCGTCAAGGTCGGGGGCGTCGCCATGCGGGAGGTGGGTGTTGCGCAGGTCCACGTCCACATGCCGGAACAGGTGCTCCTGCATGTAGTGGCGATACGAGTGCGGGTCGCTGGCCGGCAGGCCGACGTATTCGTCGAGGTTGAACGTGCGCGTGCCGGCGAAGCTCAGGCCGGCCTCGCGGTGCATCCGTGCGAGGCGGTCATAGACGCTCTCCATCGTGCGGCCGGTGGCGAGGCCGAGCACGAGGCGCGGGTTGGCGTGCAGGTCGTGGGCGATGAGCCGCGCGAGCAGCCCGGCGGCGGCTTCGGGAGTGGATTGGATGATGACTTCCACGGCGGGAGCTTGGCGCAAGGGATGCGGATGGCTCCACTAGAAAATCACGCCCGCAGCGCCGCGCGCGTAGCTCGACATTCCAATGTCGAGTGCTGAAGCGCTCTCAGCCTATACGGAGCGGTGCGGCAGATGGTGGCTATCGCTTCAACGCAGAGGCGCAAAGAACGCGGAGGAACGCAGAGGTTGGGCAATCCAAAAGCGGTCGCCATCTGCTGGGCTTCGCCGGTCTCAGCTCTGCGGAACTTTGCGTCCTCTGCATCTCCGCGTTTAAGTGGACCGCTTCAGTTTCACTGCTTCGCTCCGGCTCAACACACGGGAGTCTCGACATTGGAATGTCGAGCTACGGTGTCGGCTCAGGCGGGCGGTTCACCAGCACAGCGAAGGCCTTGCGCTCCGTCCAGAGGAGGAACAGCGCGGCCACCGTGATGAACGCGTGCGCGCCACCCCAGCCGCCCTTCGCCACGAACGCGTGGAAGCACAGGATGTTGATGACGATGGGGCCGAGGATGAGCAGGCCGAGGTTGCGCGTCTGGGGCACCACGACGAGCGCGCCGCCGATGATTTCGCACACCTTCACGAAGGCCATGTAGCCGGTCGGACCGAACGCGGCCATGAACTTGCCGGGCAAAGAATCCTCCGGCGGCCCCGGCGGCATGGTGCCGAAGAAAAAGAAGAAGCCTCCGAAAAGAAACATGGCACCGAAGAGGGCGGCGACGACATGGGCGGCGATTTTCATGGGTTGTGTTGTGCTGCGGTTAAAGATTTGTGGCGAATCAACCCGGCAACTGCCTCTTCACCACCGCCATGCTCGCGGCGAATTTGTTCATCACGAACTCGCGGCCTTTCGCCGCCTTCGCCTTCGCCGCCGCCGGGTCCTTCGCCATCGCCAGCACGGTGGGCACGAGACGCGCGCGGTCGGCTTCTTGGTCGAAGTCGAAGAGCCAGTCGCCGAGGCCGATGTCGCGCCACATGAGGCCCTTGGTCGTCTGCTCGGCCCAGCGGCAGACGATGGCCGGGATGCCGTTGCCCACGCACATGATGGGCGAGTGCATCTCGTTGCCGAACAGCCCCGCGCTGCGCGTGTAAACCGAGATGGCCTCGCCGGTGAGCCAGTAGTTCGGCCGCCACACCGCGCGCGGCTTCACGTCGGCGGGCAGCGGGTCGTAGAGCAACTCCTTGCCCACGGCCATCTGCGTCTGGTCCTCAGGGCAGATGAGCACCTTGAGCTTCGTCTGGCGCAACACCTCGATGATGGCCTGTCGGTGCGGCGCGTGGTCCTGCTCCTTCAAAGCCTCGTTGCGTGCGTGCTTCACCGGGTCCATCGCGCGCTCCTTGTGAATGGTCCAGTAGGGCGTGAAGCGCAGGCGCGGGATGCAGCAGAGGAACTGGCCGTCCTCCAGGCCGTTCGCCTTGAGAAAGGCCGTGGCCTTCGCGTCGTCGCGCAAGTCCGTGGCGAACGCGCCGTCTGGCCCGAACTCCATCACCGGGCTGGTGCAACCGCGCTGCTTCGCGAACTCCAATGACCTCGAATCGCGGAAGTAGGCGAACTTCGCGCCGCTCAACACCGCAACCGTCGCGGCGATGGTCTTGTCCGACGCGGGCGAAGTGGCCGTGGAGCCTTGCAGCGGCAGCGTGATGCCATAGACGCCGTAGGGCTTGCCGGTTTCCTTGGCCCAGCGCGCCACGTCGTTCTGCGCCACGAGCGACGGCCCGGAGCCGTGCAGCAAAAAGTCGCACTCGGCGAAAGCGGCCTTGAGCGCCTCCGGTCCTTTCACGAGCCGCAGCTTCGGAAAGCGCGCGAGCAACATCTCTTCGACGCCGTTGTCCACCTTGCTCGGCCACAGCCGCACCTCGACGCCGGGCAGGTGCTTCTCGATGAGCGCGAGCACCCCCGGCGTGTGCGCGATGTCCCCGATGTTCACCGTCTGCCACGACGAGCGGAGCAATAGGCGCGCGGGGCGTTTGTCAGCAGCGCGCGCGGAGGCGGCGAGGGCGGCGGTGAGGGTGGTTTGGAGGAAGTGGCGGCGGTTTATGGTTTTCATAGAAGGCGTGATTTCGGAGCAGGTATGCGTCCCTGCGCTAGGTAGCAAGCGTCGGTGCATTCCGAACAGGAAGTTTGTTTGAGACTGGTGTCAAGACCACGGTGATTCGCTCGAATCGCCCGGCAGTATTTAGTTGAGGAAGCCAAGACGGACGTTCACGACCGTGAACAACTTTCCAAACAAGCGAAATGCTTTCGAGTGTCAATTCCAGCGTCTTGCGAACCGCAAACGCATCAACCGAGTGGAATTCATGTTCCTTCACGTAGCCCCAGCTCGTCGGTTTTGAGCCAGGCTCACAGTGAACGAATGAATCCCTCCGCCTTTTGCACTCGCCAAGTAGTGGTTCCATCGGGGGCTTTTTCCCGTCGATTACACCCGGGCGTCCAACGATGACGCCTGGAAGTTCGATAAGCCGACGTCGGAGCGGGAGGTTTTTATCCTCCAACCGCTTGACTATCTCTGCCGAGGCAGATGGATTCTCCATTAGCCAGGCAACAGCCAGTCCGCTCACAAAGGCTTCAAGCAGGTTAAAGCATGTCAAAATGACGCTCCGCCCCAACGACTGACTATGCTCGGAGGAATGCAACTCTCGCCGCTTGGCTGCCTCGGCAAGAATGGCTTCATTGTCCAAGAACAAGTTGAACAAGAGCGCAAGGTCAGAACCAAGGTGATACTCAGGATGCCGTAGTGCTGGCTCGTTGAGTCCTTGAAGGAGGAGTTGAGCGTAGGGAGGACAATCCATGAAGTCCCGGAAGGCCAATCTGCCAATAGCATTCTCAACTTCGCCAACCCTACCCATCTCGTAGATGCCGAAGCGAGTGTCACGCCACCCATCATAGCGACTGGCGAACCATTCAGCGAGACGAGGCAACTGCATCCTATCCTTGCTGTGCAGCAACCGACACACGACATCCCTGAAATCGTCCTCAATTTCATCGACATGCCGTTTCAACGCCTTGTTCTCCCACGCTGAGTAGCTCGGAACTTCAAAATGATTCTGCTCCAAACGTCTTCCGAAACCGGCCATCACAACCGCACAAATCCACGCCTTTTTCAAAGCGACGGCCTTTCCAACAAGGCGATGATGCTTCTCCATGTTCATTGGCCCTTTGCGACATTCGTCAGTCGCCACCAAGCCGCTTCCACCCAAAAAAACTGCGAGTAGTAGAGCTTGGCGTAGTCGTAGTGCGCGATGACGCGCTCGACGGCGGGAGCGCGCTGCTTCAGGACGGTTGCGTCCGGGGCCAACGTGACGACCCACGCGGCGGCGGTTGGCTCGCGGATGAACTCGGTTTCCTTCGCGCGGCGTGGCGCGACTTTCAGGAACTCCCGCAACTGTGCGTGGGCGAGGTCTTGAGCCTCCTTCTCCGTCTGCTGCGGCTTCCACAGCGCGTTCATCACGCGCCAGTTCATCTCGAAGCGGCTGGTGTCCGCGTTGTCGAACCGCTCGGCCAACGGCAGGCTCTTGAGCGCGAGGTCGGCGCTGGCTTGCAGGCCGCGGGCATACGCGGCGCGCGTGGCCGCGTCCTTTTCCATCTCCCACAAGGCCCGCACCGCGCCGACGCAGGTGCAGGAGGTCCACGAGTGATACCTGGCGTAGTGGAAGACCATGCCGTGCTCGCAGATTTGCAGCCGAGTAAGCTTGTCCGGGCCGCCCGTCTCGGCGAGCGCGGTGCGATAACGCGTGTCCCACTGCGCGTCGCCGGTGAGGGCGTGCATCAGCTTGCAGACGAAGAGCAGGCGCGGGGCGCTGTCGAACTCGAATCCGGCGAACGAGCCGCGCTTGTTGAAGGGCGGTTCCGCCGGAATGGCCCAGTTCAGCTTCACGATGGCGTCCGCGACCTCGACGAGCTTGGCGGTGATGCGGGCGCGTTCTGTCGGCGTGGCGAGGCCTGCGTCGAGGTAGCGCCACAGGCCGAGGAACCACGGCGACATTTGGTCGTTCGAGCCCATTGGATAATGAGCTTTGCCATCGGTGCTCACACCGCGCGCGACCATGCCCCGCACCTCGCTGACCGACGCGAGTAGGAGCAGGCCCTCAATCAAGCGCCGGGCCTTCGCCGCATCGGCGTCCGCGCGCGTGTGCCGCCAGCGGTTCACGGCGGCGTCCATGTAGAGGCCGTTGAACATCGGGCCGTTCTCGATGGGACTCCACCAGCCGAGGGCGTTGGGCTTCCCCGCGCGGCACTCCTCCGGCGTGGGCAGCGACACCGAGCCGTCCATCGCCGCGAAGTCAATCATCACCCCATGCCGGTCAATGAAGCGCCGCCAAATCTCCGCGTGCGCCTGCTCGGCTGCGGCTGCGGCAGTGCGCGTTGCGGCAAACGCGGGAGACAGAGCCGCGAAACCAGCCCCAGCAGTCACGGTGGCGCAGAGGAACTTCCGCCGGGTAATGTCAAACGAATGGGGACAAGCGAATGAAGTCGGGCGGGGATTCATGGTCTTGTTCAATTCGTCTGTCCCCATTCGCTTGACGGCAGCGCTTCACTACTTCGCCGCCACTTTGCCGGCTCCGGTGCCCTTGAGGCTGAAGTCGTCGTAATGCACGTCCACCGGGTTCGTGGTAAGGCTCACGAGGGATTTGGTGGCGTGGTTGATGCCGTCGGACTCGAACGTGCCGATGAGCTTGCCGTCAATCAGCACGCTCACTTCGGCACCCTTCGTCCGCACGACGAGGGTGTGCCAGTCTTGGAGGCTCACGGTCGTGGGGATGCGCTTGGCCTTCGTTGCGAGCATCTTCTTCTCCGCGTCGGTGAGCTGGTTGGCTTTCTTGCGATCGTAGAGGCCGCCGGTGAGGTCGAAGCCACCGGTCTTGGCGTCGGCGATGTTCACGGCCGTCGGGCTGACGCTGACGCTGCAAATGTGCCCGGCGTGCGAGCCTTTGTAATCCTTGTCGTCGAACCAGACGTTGAAGCTCTTGGCCTTGCCGCTGGTGAAGCGGAACTTCACCGACACCTCGAGGTCGCGCTCGCCGGGGAACCTGATGTTGTCCACGGCGGAGTGGTCGGAGGTCGGCGCGGTGATGCCGATGAGGATGCCATCCTTCACCACGCTGCTGCTCTTGTAGTGGCCCCAGCGCGGGCCGAAGCCGTTGGCAGAAAAGTCGTCGGTGAAAATCGTGCGGCTGTAATAGCCGGCCGGCTCGGCGGCGGAAGCGATGATGGCGGTGAGGGATGCAACGGTGAGGGTGAGGAACATTTTCATGGCGCAGTCTTAACCTGCTGGCGGGCGATTGGGCAGCGAAAAGCGCGACGCACTCCGCAGCTTGACCCGTCAGCCCGCAAGCCGAATGATGTCCGCATGAACAAGCTCCTTACCGGTCTCGCCGTCGGCCTGTCGCTCTCCGCCGCGTCTGCCGCCGACTACACCCTGCACTCGTTCCAGAAAATCCTCGTGACCACGAACTTCCTCTGCGAGGGCGCGGACTTCGCGGACTTCAACAAGGACGGGAAGAAGGACGTGGTCGCCGGGCCGTTTCTCTTCCTCGGGCCGGACTTCAAGCAGCGCGTGGAATACACGCCGCCCGCCGCCAAGCCCTACGACCCTGCGAAGGGCTACTCCGACTACTTCCTCACCTTCACCCACGACTTCAACAGCGACGGCTGGCCGGACATCCTGGTCTATTCGTGGCCGGGCAAGGAGACCGCGTGGTATGAAAACCCCAGGGGCGTCGCCGGCCACTGGCCGCGCCACGTCGTCTTCGCCGTGACCGACAACGAGTCGCCGCAGCTCGGCGACATGAACGGCGACGGCAAGCCCGAGCTGATTTTCCACACCGGCGGCCAGCTCGGCTTCGCGGAACTGGACTGGAAAGACCCGACCAAGCCCGCGAAGTTCTGGGCCATCTCGCCGACCGACGCGAAGAAATACTTCCGCTACACGCACGGCTACGGCTTCGGCGACGTGAACGGCGACGGCCACGCGGACATTCTCGACCGCGACGGCTGGTGGGAGCAGCCCAAGGACTACCGCGCCGGCGGGCAGTGGCAGTTTCACGCCGTGCCCTTCGCGCCCGCCGGCCTGCGCGGCGGCGGCCAGATGCTGGTCTATGACGTGAACGCCGACGGCCTCGCCGATGTCATCACGAGCTGGGACGCGCATGGCTACGGTCTTGCTTGGTATGAGGGCCAGCGCGAAGGCGGCGCGGTGAAGTTCCGTGAGCACCTCATCATGAACAACAAGCCCGAGCACAACCGCTACGGCATCAAGTTCAGCCAGCTCCACTCGCAGACGCTCGTGGACATGGACGGCGACGGCGTGAAAGACCTCGTCACCGGCAAGCGCTTCTGGGCGCACGGCCCCGCCGGCGACGCCGAGCCGAACGCGCCCGCCGTGCTCTACTGGTTCAAGCTCCAGCGCCGCGCGGACAAGACCGTGGACTTCATCCCGCACCTGATTGATGACAACTCCGGCGTCGGCACGCAGATCACCGCCGGCGACATCAATGGCGACGGGCTGCCTGACGTGGTGTCCGGCAACAAGAAGGGCCTCTCCGTCTTCCTGCACCAGGCGAAGAAAGTGTCCAAGGCCGAGTGGGAGAAGGCCCAGCCGCAGCCGGTGGCGGCGAAATAACCGCCCCGCCATGAAGCGCATGGCGTTGACGGCGGTTGGCTTGTTCTTCGCACTCGCGGTAGGCGTTGGAGTGTTGGCGCTGGTTCAGCCTGCGGAGCCGTCCTATCGCGGACTTGCGGCGGCAGAGTGGTTCGAGCAGTTCAGAGGCGGCGACACCAACGCGCTCACCGCATTTCGGCAGATGGGCACCAATGCGGTTCCCTTCCTCATCCACCGGCTTCACACCCAATCCAGCCAGGCGGAGCGCTGGTATGTGACGCTCTGGCAAAAGGTGAAGCCAGCCTGGCGCACCAAGCTCCCGCCACCGCCGGCCACGGCTGAAAACGCGCTGCTCGCGATGGGATTGCTGGGCGAACTCGGGCCGATGGCAGGAGCCGCCGTTCCAGCCGTGTGTTCCGTGCTCGTGACGCCTCCAACCAATTCGGTGACGCCAGGGGGACCGCTGCGTTTCGTCAAGCTGCCCAACCGCATCGTGCCCGGCGGTCTCACTTCGATATACCTGTCCAACGAGTCGCTCCGCTACCAGGCGGCCAACACCCTTGCTGCCATCGGTTCAGACCGGCCCGAGCCGTTGTTTGCGGTTCTGGAAGTGGCCAAGAGTCCCCGGGCTGATTTTTTCTTCGGGGCCATGCCACAACGAGCAGACTGGACGATTGCCACCCGCAAAGCGTTGCCGGAACTGGTGCGGGCAACCACCAGCCCCAACCAAAATGTCCGTTCCGTCGCCTTGGGGCTGCTGGGGAAATACGGGCTCACCGAGCGTTCCGCCCTGCTCGCCCTCGCCCGCGCCAGCGTCTCCGAGTCAGGCGCCAACGCGAACAATGCCGCCGCCTACCTTGGCAATGTGACCAACCACTTTGAAATCGCGGTGGCCGCACTGGTCGCAAGTCTTGGTGCGACCAACGCCGGCAATTCAGTCGGGACGCCGCTCGATGGCGGGCTAAAGCTGCCGAACCACTTTCACGGCGAGGCTGCGCGTGCGCTCGTGCGCCTCCACCCGCGCTCGCCGCTGGTGAAGTCCGCGCTGCTGGAGGCACTGGCCCATCCGCAACCCGGCGTGCGGGCCGGTGCGGCGCACACGGTCGGCGCGCTCGGGATGGAGATGGCAGAGGCCGAGCCACAGTTGCGTGCGCTGCACTCGGTCGAAACCAACGCGCCCGCGCAGTTTCATCAGGCCTACGCAGTGCTCCGGTTGAGCGGGGACGCCCGGCTCTTCATGCCGCATATCCTCGCCACGCTCACCGCGCCTTCCGAAAATTCCCGATGGGGAGCCTTGGGTCTCCTGGCACAACACGGAGCCGGTCATGAAGACGTGGTTCCTCGGCTGATGGAGGTGGCGGAGAAAGATCCCGCCGAGCGCGTCCGCGCGCGCATGGCGACGGTGCTGGGCCTGTTGGGCAGCCAGGCGAAAACTGCGCTCCCCGTGCTGCGGCGGATGCTGACCGACGAACACATCTTCGTCCGCGAGGCCGCCGAAGCGGCCATTAGGAAGATCAAGGCCAGCCGCAGCCGGTGAAGTAGCACGGCATTCCAATGTCGTGACTGGTTCGCATCACTCCAAGGCCGGAGAGCGACTCGCCACTGGAATGGCGAGCTACTTTCCGCCCGCCTTCTTGAGCACTTCAGCGAGCGTCACCTCCGCGCCGCCGCGGCGCTTGCTCTCGTCGGCGGCTTCCATGAAGGCGAGGATTTCGATGGTCTCCTCGGGCTTCACCGGCACGACGCCGGTCTGGAAAGCCTTGATGGCCTCGACCACGAGCGGCGCATAGCCGTCGTAGGCGCCGATGGGAGCCTCGCCTTTCTCGCCCTTGGCCAGACCGGTGTAGCCCTTCGCCTCGCGGAAGATGCCGGTGCGCCCGCCTTTCCACTTGCCGGTGACTTCGATCTTCCCGTCGGCGGTCTTGCCGCGCTTCACGCTCTCGCAGCCGGTGCCCATGACGGTGAAGAGCGTCTCGCAGCCGTGGACGCCATACCAGTAGAGGTCGGGATGGTGTTCCTCGAGGCCCGCAGGGCTGGTGGTCTCGGCGTAAGTCACCTTGCCGAGGGAGCCGGCGCGGACGGCTTGAGCGGCCTTGCCGTAGCGAAGGGACGAAGAACTCCAGACGGGCACCTTGGCTGCCTTGGCGAGGCGGAAGATTTCCAAGGCGTCCTTCAAGGAGCCGGCCATGGGCTTGTCAATGAAGAGGGGCTTGCCCGCCTTGATGACCGGGATGGCCTGCGCGAGATGCGGGCGGCCGTCCACGCTCTCAATGAACACGGCGTCCACGTTCTTCACCAGCTCCTCGACGGTGTCGTAGAGCTTCACGTTGTATTTCTCGACGAGCGTCTTGGTGAAGCCCTCCACGCGGTCGCGGCTGGACGGGATGTCCATGCTGCCGCCCTTGACGGCCCCGACGACCTTCGCGCCGGGCACATGGGCCTTGTTCTGCGGGTTGTTGAGAATGTCCGTGAAGGCCGGCACATGCGAGGTGTCGAGGCCGATCATGCCGATGCGCAACTCAGCAGCGGACGCAGAGCAGACGGCGGTGAAGGCCAGCAGGCCGAGGGTGAGGAATGATTTGCGGTTCATGTTGAGTAGGTTGTCGGATGCGGGAGCTTCGACAGTGCGGCGGCGCGGGAAATTCGGAGGAGGACTGAGTATTCAGTGTTCAGTAACCAGTATTCAGTCGGGGTAAACGGAGCGCTGCCGTGACTGAACACTGAAAACTAAACACTCCGCCTTGGAAACTGCGTGCAGCCGCCGCTACACTCCGCTCGTGAACATCCGGGTCTGCGAAGGCGACTTGCATCTGCACAATCTGCACACGCGGATGCCGTTCAAATACGGCATCGCGACGATGACGCACATGCCGATGGCCTTCGTGCGCGTGGCGCTGGAGGTCAACGGGCGCACGACGCTGGGCGTGGCGGCGGACCTGCTGCCGCCGAAGTGGTTCACGAAGGACCCCGCGCGCGAGGTGTTGGACGAAATCCACGAGATGCTGGATGTAATTGAGACGGCGATGGAGACGGCGGAGGAGCAGAACGCCCCGAGTGTGTTTGACCTGTGGCTGCAACTCTACGATTCGCAAACGGCGTGGGCGACGGCGGAGAACAAGCCGCCGCTGCTCGCGCACTTCGGCACGTCGCTCGTCGAGCGCGCGGTGATGGACGCCTTTTGCCGGGCCATTGCGAAGCCTTTTCACCGCGCTTTGCTCGACAATGACTTCGGCATCCGCCTCGGCGAACTGCGCTCCGAACTCGAAGGGTTCTCGCCCGCAAAGTGGCTGCCGGCACGTCCGCACGGGGAAGTCATCGCACGCCACACCGTCGGGTTGAGCGATCCACTGACGGACGCTGACATCGCGACGGGCGAGCACTTGAACGACGGCCTGCCGCAGTCGCTCGTCGCCAGCATCCGCGTGTATGGCCTGCGCCACTTCAAGCTCAAGGTGAACGGCGACCTCGCGCGCGACACGGAGCGGCTGCGGCAAATCGCGCGGGTCTTGCAGGCGGAGTGCGGGGAGGACTTCGCCTTCACGCTCGACGGCAACGAGCAGTTCAAGTCCTTCGCCGGGTTCCGGCAGTTCTGGGAAACCCTGCGCGCGGACGAATCACTGAAGCCGTTTCTGACGAAGCTCCTGTTCGTCGAGCAGCCGTTGCATCGCTCGCTCGCGCTGCACAAGGACGCCGCCGCCGCGCTCGCGGACTGGCCGGAGCGCCCGCCCTTCATCATTGATGAGTCGGACGGCGAACTGGACAGCCTGCCCGCCGCGCTCGCGCTCGGCTACGACGGCACGAGCCACAAGAACTGCAAGGGCGTCATCAAGGGCGTGGCGAACCGCTGCCTGCTCGCGCACCGGCAGCAGCAGTCGCCCACGCGGCCGTTCCTGATGAGCGGCGAGGACTTGTGCAACGTCGGCCCGGTGGCGCTGCTGCAGGACCTCGCGGTCTGCGCGGCGCTGGGCATCAAGAGCGTCGAGCGCAATGGCCACCACTACAACGCCGGCCTCTCGCAGTTCCCGCGCGCCGTGCAGGAGGACATCCTCCGCGCGCACTTCGACCTCTACCACCCCAGCCCCGCCGGCTGGCCGACGCTGACGATTGAGCGCGGGCGCATCGCGCTCGGCTCCGTGAACGAGGCGGCGTTCGGCGTGAAGTTCCTGCTGAACACCGGGCAATTCACGCCCGCAGACGCGTGGGAGTGGGAGTGAGCGGGGGAAAGTGGCGATGAATACGAGGCTTTCATTCGCGAGATGGCGCGTGTTGCGTGTTGCGTGTTGCGTGCGGGCACACGGCCGCGACGGTCCTTTTCACGCAACACGCAACACGCAACACGCCTGACCATGCGCCCGCACCACCGCACCACGGCCATTGTCTTCACGCTTATCGCGGTGGTCTTCGGCGTCTTCTTCCGCACGCTGGAGTCAGGCTTTCTGCGCTGGGACGACGATATCAACGTCTTCGAGAACCCGCATGTGCAAGGGCTGACGGCGGAGAACCTGCGCTGGATGTTCACCGACTTCGAGCAGGCCATCCGCTACAAACCGCTCTCGTGGCTGGCGTGGGCGCTGGTGCATGAAGTCTTTGGACTGAACCCCTTCGGCTACCACCTCGCCAACGTGCTGCTGCATTGCGTGAACGCGGTGCTTGTCTTCCTGCTCATCCGGCGGCTGCTACAACTCGCAACTCCCGGTAGCAGCCGACGTGAGGAGGCTCCATCTGAAATGCGGAACGCGGAACGCAGAGCGCGGAAAGAAGATCAGAGCCTCCTCACGTCGGCTGCTACGCTGGACGCTTGCGCCGCGCTGGGCGCATTGCTGTGGGCCGTGCACCCGCTGCGCGTGGAGCCGGTGGCGTGGGTAACAGGGCTGCCTTACGGGCTGGCGCTGTTGTTTGCGCTGGTGGCCGCGCTGCTTTACCTGCGGGCCAACGCGCCGGAGGGCGGGCCGGCCGCGCGCAAGCGGGACTACTGGCTGTCCGTCGCCGCGTTCGCGCTGGCGGTGCTGTCGTATCCCATCGTGCTTGGGTTCATCGCGGCGCTGCTGGCGCTGGATTTCTACCCGCTGCGTCGGCTTGGCGGAGCGCCGGTGTCCAACCGGCGCGAAGGTGAAGCCGCGGCCAACGTCGGTTGGACACCGGCGCTCCGGGACAAGCTCCCCTTCCTCGCGCTCTCGCTCCTGCTCGTGGCCGGCACGGTCTATGGCCGGTTCTTCGTCACCGGTGACTGGTCCAAGCCGACGAGCCTGGGCGAGTTCACGCTCGCGGCGCGCGCGATGCAGGCCTTCTACCTGTGGGCTTACTACGTTTGGAAATCCCTCCTGCCGCTGGACCTTGGGCCATTCTACACCACGCTGCTGGGGAACCACCCGTTCGACCCCGCGTTCACCGCCAGTGCCATCGCCGTGGTCGGCGTCACCGGGCTGCTGCTGGCACGCTGGCGGCGGTGGCCGGCGGCGCTGGCGTTATGGCTCGCGCATCTGGGCCTGCTCGTGCCCATGCTCGGTCTCACGGAGCGGCCGCACTATCCGCACGACCGCTACGCCATCGTGAACGGCGTGCTGGTCGCGGTCGCTGCCGCAGCGCTGCTTTGGCACTGGCGCAATGGTCCCTGGCGACGGCCCGCATTGGTGATGGCCGGGATCCTGGCTGCCCTCTGCGTGGTCGCCAGCCAGCGCCAGGCGCGCGTGTGGGAGAACGACTTCGTGTTTTTTGAGGAGTTGCTCCGCCGCCTGCCGCCCACCAGCCATTACCGCTCGGTGGCCTTGCTCAAGCTCGGCAACGCCCATGCCGACGCGGATGCGGACACGAAGGCCGAGGCGTGCTACCGGGAGGCGCTGGCCATCAACCCGGACACCGCCTTCGTGCAACTGCCCTTCAACTTCGGCAACGTGCTGGCGCGCCAAGGGCGCTGGGCCGAGGCCGAAGCCGCCTACGCCAAGGCCGTCGCGATGGCACCACGCCACCTGGCCGCGCGGAACAATTACGGCATTGCGCTGGCGCGGCAGGGGAAGTTCGACGCCGCCTTCGCGCAGTTTGACGAGGCGCTGCGCTTCAAGCCGGACAGCGCGGCTACACACTTGAATTACGGCATCGCGCTCACCAGCAAAGGCGACTTGAGCCGCGCGGTGGAGAGTCTCAATCGCGCACTGCAACTCAACCCGCAGACCGCCGACGCGCACGCGCAGTTGGCAGGAGTGCTGGCGAAGCAGGGCAAGTCCGACGAGGCGCGGCAGCATGCGGCGGAAGCGGAGCGATTGCGGAAGGCGGCTGAACAGCGGTGAAGCGTCCCGGCGCAGCTCGACATTCCAATGTCGAGTTGCGATTGGAGCGTCACTCGCCCAACAGGTGCAGCACAAGCTGCCGGCGATGCGGCACGGTGCGGTGTTCCCAGAGGTAGATGCCCTGCCAGGTGCCGAGGACCAGCTCCCCACGCGCGATGGGGATGCTGAGGTTCACGGTGGTCAGCGCGGTGCGGACATGCGCGGGCATGTCGTCGTCGCCCTCGCAGGTGTGCTGGAAGAGCGGGTCGCCGTCGGGCGCGAGGCGGGCGAAGAAGCGCTCCAGGTCGCGGCGGACTTCGGGGTCCGCGTTTTCCTGGATGAGCAACGAGGCGGAGGTGTGGCGGAGGTGCAGCGTGGCGAGGCCGGCTTGCAGGCCGGCCTGGCGGACGAGCGTCACGATTTCGTGGGTGATCTCGGTGAAACCACGACCACGCGTCGGGACGACGAGTTCGTGGGTGCTTTGGCGGAGCATGGGAATGAATTGGCCGCGAAAGGGCGCAAAGATCACAAAGGGGTCAAACCGAACCAACAACGAACAGCCACCACTTTCAGCTTTGCTTTGCGACCTCTGCGCCCTTTCGCGGCCATTCAATTCCGCGCGAGGAGCTTCTCCAGTTCGTCGCTCTTGGGGTGGCCGACGGAGACGGCTTTCTGATAGTGCCAGCGGGCCAGTTCACGGGTGGGCGGCTGCTGGGTGGCGTAATAGACCGCGAGGTTGTAGTGCGCGACGGCGTAGCCGGGCGCGAGCTGGATGGCCTTGCGGAAGGCGGCCTCGGCAGGCTCGCGCTGGCCTTTCATGCTCAACACCAGCCCAAGGTAGTTCTGCGTCTGCGCGTTGTCCGGGTCCAGCTTGGCGGCGCGGCTGAGGGCGTCGAAGGCGTCGTCGGGCTTCTGCTGGCGGAACTTGAGCAGGCCGAGCAGGGCGAGGGAAAAGGCGTCGTCGGCCTCGAGCGCGAGCGCGCGTTTGAGGTGCGATTCGGCCTCGGCGAGCTTGTTCAGCTCCATCTGCGCCGCGCCGAGGTTGGCGAGCGTGTAGACGTTGTCCGGATCGAGCGTGAGGACTTCGAGGTATTTCTTCTCCGCGTCATCGAAGCGCTGGGCGGCGTAGGCGCGCTGGGCTTCGAGGGCCACGCTCGCGGCACCGGGCGGCAGGTCGGCAGAGTTTTTCTTTGCCGACTTGGCGACCGGCGCGGGAGCCGCGACCGGAGCGGAGGAGCCTTTCAACAAGGCGAGCTCCTCCGCCGTGTAGGGTGTTTTTCGGGCCTCCAGTGCCGCCACCCTGGCCTGGGCGGCGGCCAGTTCCTGTTCGACTTTGTCCGTCGCGTTGCTGGAAACCTTCTTCTTCTCGTTCAACTGCTTTTGCAGTTCGTTGAGCTGCTTCTGCAGGTTCTCGCGTTCCTTCTCCATTTGCCGGAGCTTGCCACCGTCCGCAGCCCCCTTCTGGACCTGGGATTCAAGCGCCTTGACGGCCGACTCCAAGTCCTTGTTCTTCTTCTCGAGCGACTTGAACTGATCCACGGTGATGCCCGTGGCGTTGTTCGGGTCGGTGAGAATCGCCTCCATCTTCTGGTTGGCCTTGGCGAGTTCGGCGGCGCGGGCCTGCTCGGCCTTGAGCTGGGCCTTGGCGGCGGCGAGTTCGCCCGCCAGCGCCTCGGACTTGTCACCGGCGGCGGCGCGCTTGGTCAGCTCGTCAATCTTCATCTTGAGCGCGGTGTTTTCCTTCTTGAGCACGGGCACCTCGGCCTTGTCGGTGAGGACGGCGACGCGCTTCTGCAAGTCGTCGCGCTCCTTGATCAGGGCGGTGCGGGCTTTGGTCGCGTCCTCCAGTTCGATTTGCTTGAGGTCGGCGGCCTTTTGCAGGTCGCGCGCGCGTTGCTGGGCCTTGGCCAGTTCGGCGGGGTCCACGTCCTTGGGGCGGGCGGCGAGGGCTTCCTTGAGCCGCTGCTGGGCGCCGCTTGCCTCCGCGCGGGCCTTGACCAGCTCGTTGTTCAGGTCGCGGATTTGCTTCTCGAGACCGGTCAGTTTCTCCGAGCCGGCCTCGTCGCCGGTCTGGCTCGTCGGGATGATCGGCTTCGGCGCGGTGGTGCCGGGGAACTGCACGCTTAACCGCGTCACCCAGTCGTTGAGGTATTGCAGACGGAACGCGACCAGCTTTGGCTCCCACGTCTTGTAGGCGGCCTGGAGCTTTTTGAGCTCATCCTGCGCGGTCAGGTATTTTTCCAGGGCCTGCTTGCCCTGGCCGGCCTCGCGGAGGGAATCCCCCTGCAGGACCGTGTTGAACACCTTGACGTAAAGCTCATCCGCCGCCGCCGCCCTGGCGCTGGGGCAGGCCAGCACCAGACACGCTGCGAACAGGAGCAAGGAAACGTGCTTCATGGTCGGGAAGCTTAGGAACAGGACGCGGTTTTTGGCAATCCGATTTAAGCCGGGGTTTCACCTGCATCCCGCAGTGGAACTTCTTATGGCATACCGGCGCGCCTTGTTGCTAGCCTCGCCGCGTGAATTGGCAAAACTCTTCGGTGCTCATCACGGGGGGCACCGGCTCCTTTGGCAAGCGGTTGACGGAAACCCTCCTGAAGCATCACGCCCCCCGCAAGCTCGTCATCTTCTCGCGCGACGAGCTTAAACAGTTCGAGATGGCGCAGCACTTTCCCTTCGCCAGGCACCCCCAAGTGCGCTTCTTCATCGGCGATGTCCGCGACCGCGACCGCCTCACCCGCGCGCTCGAGGGCATTGACGTGGTGGTCCACGCCGCCGCGCTCAAGCAGGTGCCCACGGCCGAATACAACCCCTTCGAGTGCATCAAGACCAACGTCCTCGGCGCGGAAAACCTCGTCGAGGCCAGCCTCGCCGCCGGCGTGCGTCACGTCGTGGCCCTCTCCACCGACAAGGCCGCTGCGCCCATCAACCTCTACGGCGCGACCAAGCTGTGCAGCGACAAGCTCTTCATCGCCGCCAACAACATCCGCGGCAACCACGACATCCGCTTCTCCGTCGTCCGCTACGGCAACGTCATGGGCTCGCGCGGCTCCGTCATCCCGTTCTTCCTCGACCGCCGCAAGACCGGCACGCTGCCCATCACCGACCCGCGCATGACCCGCTTCAACATCACGCTCGATGAAGGCGTGAAGATGGTCATTGACGCCGCCACCACCGCGCTGGGCGGCGAGATTTTCGTGCCCAAGATTCCCAGCTACCGCATCACCGATGTCGCCGAAGCCATCGGGCCGGACTGCGCCAAGCCCGTCGTCGGCATCCGCGCCGGCGAGAAAATCCACGAGGAAATGGTCACTGAGACAGATGCGCTCCAGACCATCGCCACCGCGCACCAATACGTCATCGTGCCCATGCCGCACCTGCGCGACCAGGCCGAGGTCATGGCCGAGTATTGCCAGCACCACGCCGGCGCGCCCGTGCCCGAGGGCTTCTCCTTCAACTCCGGCCGCAACACCGACTGGCTCAACGTCCCGCAGATCCGCGCCCTCATCCGCCAGCATGTGGACGCGTCGTTCGACCTCGCCTAGCCGCGCCCGCCTGCGCCATGAAGGTCATCCCCTACGGCCGCCAGCTCATTGACGAGGACGACATCGCCGCCGTCGTCGCCGTCCTCCGCTCCGACTGGCTCACGCAAGGCCCGGCCATCGAACGCTTCGAGCGCAAGGTCGCTGCCTACTGCGGCGTGAAATACGCCGTCGCCGTCGCCAACGGCACCGCCGCCCTCCACATCGCCGCCGCCGCGCTCGATCTCCAACCTAGCGACAGTCTCTGGACTTCGCCCAACACCTTCGTCGCCTCCGCCAACTGCGCCCGCTACCTCGGCGCGGACGTGGACTTCGTGGACATTGACCCGCGCACTTACAACATGAGCGTCACGCGGCTGGAGGAGAAACTTGCCGCCGCCGCAAAGACCGGTCGGCTCCCAAAAGCCCTCGTCCCCGTCCACTTCTCCGGCCAGTCCTGCGAGATGGAAGCCATCGCCGCACTCGCGAAGCGCCACGGCATCCTCGTCCTCGAAGACGCCGCGCACGCCATCGGCGCGAGCTATCGCGGGCGGCCCGTCGGCTCCTGCGCGCACAGCGACCTCGCCATCTTCAGCTTCCACCCAGTCAAGATTATCACCACCGCCGAGGGCGGCATGGTCGTCACGAACCGCACCGACCTTCACGAGCGCCTGCTCCTCTTCCGCAGCCACGGCATCACACGCGACCCGAAGCTCATGGAAGGCGAGAGCCACGGCCCGTGGTATTACCAGCAGACCGAACTCGGCTGGAACTACCGACTCACCGACCTTCAGGCCGCGCTCGGCGAGAGCCAGATGAACAAGCTCGACGCGTTCGTGGCCCGCCGCCGCGCCCTCGCCCGCCGCTACGACGAACTCCTCCGCGACCTCCCGCTCCTCACGCCCTGGCAGCACCCGGACACCGCCAACGCCTGGCACCTCTACGTCATCCGCCTGCGCCTCGACCGGCTCCAGAAGACCCGCCGCCAGATCGTCGAGGAGCTCCGCGCCGCCGGCATCGGCGTGCAAATCCACTACATCCCCGTCCACACCCAGCCCTACTACCGCCGCCTCGGCTTCAAGGACGGCGACTTCCCCGAAGCGGAACGCTACTACGCCGAGACCATCAGCCTGCCGATGTTCGCGGGGCTGACGGATGGGGAACAAGAGCGGGTGGTGGAGACGCTCACACGAATCCTTCGCTGACATGTCGCTCTCCGATAGTCCGGCCGTTCGCCAAGTCGTGAAGGACGTTATTTCCTATCTTCAAGACTGGACAGTGGGTCCGACCTTCGCTGGCGCAGTCGGAGCTTTCGACGGGTTAAGGATACGGCTAATGTGCATCCAACTTGCGAGTTGGTGGAACCGCGGAACGCTGATGAACAGCAGGCATCCCTACATTTGGTTCAAAGAACCTGCGAAGATCTTCGAGGAACTAACTGAGTTTGTAGCCGCAGTGCCCGCGCTGAACGAGTTCCTTCGGTGCGACAAAGATGGCTGCTACTTTAGGGACGAAGTCACTCGTGAGGAGATGAAGGCCATCAATGACTATGCGATGGAACACTACCGACCACCGGTCTTTCGTTGATCGAATCGCCCTCTCATTAGCACCCGGCTTCACCCGGGTGAAAGGCACGGTGAGAGAACAAAACCGTTTCAACGGTTTTGTCCCGCCCCGCCAAACCGTTGAAACGGTTCGGCTCCCCGCCGCTACGCAACACCCGGCTGAAGCCGGGTGCTAATAAGAGGAGCCGTCGCCGATGTCCACCCTCCTCCTCCGCGCTGACGCCGGCCCGCAAATCGGCATGGGCCATGTGATGCGCTGCCTCGCGCTGGCGGAGCCGTGGTTGCAGGCCGGCAGCACCGTGACGCTGCTCACCGCCCCCCGTGCCGGCGGTTTGCAACCGCCGTCCGCCGGCTCCGACAACCCCACGGAGCGGCGGTTACAAACCGCCGGCACAGACGCCCTCCGCGCCCGTGCCGAATCCCTCAGCGTCTCCCTCCGCGAACTCTCCGCCCCGCCCGGCTCGCCCGCCGACGCCGCCGAGACCATCGCCCTTGCGCAATCCCTCCGCGCCACCTGGCTCGTCCTCGACGGCTACCACTTCGACGCCGCCTTCCAGCGCGCCGTGAAAGCCGCCCGCATCCGCCTCCTCGTCTTCGACGACACCGCCCAAGCCGCCCGCTACTCCGCCGACTTCATCCTGAACCAAAATCTCGGCGCGACCGCCGCCCTCTACCCGCACCGCGACCCAACCACGCACCTCCTCCTCGGCCCCCGCTTCGTCCAGTTGCGCGGCGAGTTCACCCGCGGAGCCGCGCAAACGAGCACCGCGCGCCTCCCCTCCCTCGCCCCCACCGGGGGAGAGGGCCGGGGTGAGGGGGCTTCGCCCACACCACACCTCCTCGTCACCCTCGGTGGCAGCGACCCTGACAATGTCACCGCCCAAGTCCTCTCGATTCTCCAAACCATCCCGAACCTCACCGCCGACATCATCCTCGGCCCCGCCAACCCGCACGCCGCCTCACTGCAATCGGCGATTGGCAATCGGCCATCGGCTATCACCCTTCACCAGAACCCACCGGATCTCCCGCAGCTCATGTCCCGCGCCGACCTCGCCATCTGCGCCGGCGGCACGACCGCGTGGGAACTCTCCTTCCTCGGCGTCCCCATGCTCGTGCTCGTCCTCGCCGAGAACCAGCGCCCCAACGCCGAGCGCCTCGCCCAGACCGGCGCGGCCATCCACACGACCATCGCATCGCTCTCCGCCGATCTCCGCTCCCTCCTCGCCGACGCCCCGCGCCGCGCCGAGATGTCCCGCCGCGCCCGCGCGCTTGTGGACGGCCTCGGCACCTTCCGCGTCTGGCTGCGCATGAACGAGGACTCGCTCCACCTCCGCCCCGCCACCACCGACGATTGCCGCCGCGTCTGGCAATGGGCCAACGACCCCGCCGTCCGCGCCGTCTCCTTCACGTCCGACCCGATCCTGTGGGAGCAGCACACCGCATGGTTCACCCGCAAGCTCGCCGACGCAAACACGCGCCTGTGGATTGCCGAGCAAGCCGGAGCGCCGGTCTCCGAACCGGCTTTAGGTTCTGGCGAATGGCTGCGGGCCGGTTTGGAAACCGGCGCTCCACCTCTCGGCCAAGTCCGCTTCGACCTCGAAGGCTGCATCGCCACGATCTCCGTGAGCCTCGACGCTTCACGGCGCGGCAAAAACCTCGGCGCGCTGCTCATCTGGACGGCCTGCCAGAAGCTTTTCCGCGAGTCTGCCGTGGAAGCCATCCACGCCTTCATCAAGCCGGACAACGCCGCCTCCATCCGCGCCTTCGAGAAAGCCGGGTTTGAACCGGCAGGCCAAACCGAGGTAAAAGGCTGCGCCGCGCTGCGCTTTGAACTCAAGCGAAGCGCGGCTGAACCATGACTCCCGAACTCACCATCGGCTCGCGCAAGGTCGGCCCCGGCCACCCGGCCTACCTCATCGCCGAGCTGTCCGCCAACCACGGGCAGGACTTCGACCAAGCCGTCCGCATTGTGCGCGCGATGGCCGCAGCCGGTGCCGACGCCGTAAAGGTCCAGACCTACACCGCCGACACGCTCACCATCCCCTGCGACAACGAGTTTTTCCGCATCGGCGGCGGCACGCTCTGGGACGGGCGCACGCTGCACGATCTCTATCAGGAAGCCTTCATGCCGTGGGATTGGCAGCCCAAGCTCCAAGCCGTGGCGACCGAACTCGGCCTCGACTTCTTCTCCACGCCCTTCGATGCGAGCGCCGTGGACTTCCTCGAAGCGATGAACGTCCCGTGCCACAAGGTCGCGTCCTTCGAGTTGGTGGACCTGCCGCTGCTGCGCAAAATCGCCACCACGCGCAAACCGATCATCGCCTCGACCGGCATGGCCACGCAGGAGGAAATCGCAGAGGCCGTGAAGACGCTGCGCGACGGTGGCTGCACACAGCTCGCGCTCCTCAAATGCACCAGCGCCTATCCCGCGCTGCCCGAGGAGATGCACCTGCGCACCATCGCGGACATGGCGGCGTGTTTCGGCGTGCCCGTCGGCTTGAGCGACCACACGATGGGCCACACCGTGCCCGTCGCGGCGGTCGCGCTGGGCGCGTGCATCGTCGAGAAGCACTTCACCCTCTCGCGCGCCACGCCCGGCCCGGACAGCACCTTCTCGCTGGAGCCGGACGAGTTCAAAGCGATGGTCGCCGCCATCCGCACAACGGAGAAGGCGCTGGGCCGCGTGAACTACGAGGTCAGCGCAAACGAGGCAAAGAGCCGGCAGTTCCGCCGCTCGCTTTTCGTCGTCGCCGATGTGAAGGCCGGCGAGCCGTTCACCGCGCAGAACGTCCGCAGCATCCGCCCCGGCCACGGCCTGCACACGCGGCATCTGGGCGAGGTGCTCGGCCGGAAGGCGAAGCACGATGCGAAGCGCGGCACGCCGCTGAGTTGGGAACTCGTAGGAGACGACGTGAGGAGTCTCTGATTGAACCTGCTTCCGAATCCAAAAGTGAGACTCCTCACGTCGTCTCCTACGAGTTGAGATGAAAACCATCGCCATCATCCAGGCCCGCGTGGGTTCCACGCGGCTGCCGGGCAAGGTGCTGAAGCACCTCGCGGGCGACACCGTGCTCGGCCACGTCGTGCGCCGCGTGCGGCTGGCGAAGCGGCTCGACGGCATCTGCATCGCCACGACCGAATCGCCCGCCGATGAGCCGATTGTCGCCGAGGCCGCGCGGCTGGGCGTGAGCTGCTGGCGCGGCAGCGAGCAGGATGTGCTCGACCGCTACTTCGGCGCGGCCCAAGCCAGCGGCGCGAATGTCATCGTGCGCGTCACGTCGGATTGCCCGCTCTTCGACGGCGCATTGCTGGACGAGATGCTCGCAGCTTTCCCCGCAATCCGAGGGCTTGACTACCTGAGCAACGTGCAGGTGCGCTGCTATCCGCGCGGACTTGACGCGGAGATTTTCACCTTGGCCGCGCTGACCCGCGCGCATCGCGAGGCGACGCGGCAGCACGAACGCGAGCATGTCACGCCCTATTTCTACCAGCACCCCGAGCTGTTCCGGGTGAACACCTTCCTTGGCACCGAAGACTTGTCCGCGCACCGCTGGACGCTCGACACGCCGGAGGACTGGCAGTTCGTCGAGGCCGTCTATGCCGCGCTGGGCGCGGACTTCACCACGGCGGACGTGTTGAAACTGTTGAAGGCCAAGCCTGAATTGGCCACGCTCAACGCGCACGTCGAGCAAAAGAAGCTCGGTGCGTAGCGGCCTCCGTCACGAGCAGCGTGAAACCAAAAATCGCCATCATCGGTTACGGCATGGGCAACCTCGCGTCGCTCCACAACGCGTTCGCGAAGGTGGGTGCGGATGTGTGCATCGCCGTCACACCCGCCGAACTGGAGCCGGCCACGCACATCGTGCTGCCCGGCGTCGGCGCGTTCCCGCAGGGGATGCACCAGCTTCGGACGCTCGGTTTCGAGGATGCGGTGCGTCGGCTGGTGGGGCAGGGAAGGCTGATACTCGGTATTTGCCTCGGGATGCAACTGCTTGCGACCGAGGGCGAGGAGCACGAACTGACCGCCGGGCTGAACCTGATTCCTGGCCGCGTGGTGCGTTTCAACGCGCCCGGCCTGCGCGTGCCACACATCGGCTGGAACGACACCGTGTCGCGCCGCACCGGCTCGCTGCTCGGGGACGCGGGGGCGAAGGACTGCTTCTACTACGTCCACAGCTACCACTTCGCGCCGGCGGACGCGGCGGACGTGGCGCTGACGAGCGACTACGGCGGCGAGTTCGTCGCCGGTGTCGAGCGCGGCAATGTGATGGGTGTGCAGTTTCACCCGGAGAAGTCCCATGCCGCCGGCCTGAACTTGCTGAAGCGATTTGTCGAACGAACCGCCTGACCTGATCCCCTGTGAAAATTGTCTGCACCATCGAAGCGCGCATGAAGTCTTCCCGGCTGCCGGGCAAGGTGCTTTTGCCCGTCTGCGGCAAGCCGCTGCTGGAACTCATGATCGAGCGCCTTCGCCAGGTGCCG
Organism: Limisphaerales bacterium; assembly: GCA_009773355.1. Lineage (GTDB taxonomy): Bacteria > Verrucomicrobiota > Verrucomicrobiia > Limisphaerales > SXTU01 > SXTU01. Next base: position 97,377 of record WRPG01000007.1, on the reverse strand, counting down.
GAGCTGGACGGCATCGTCATCGCCACCACGGCCGACCCGAGCTGCCAGCCGATTGAGGACTTGGCGAAACGGCTGAGCGTCGGCTGCTTTCGCGGCGGCGAGGACGATGTGCTCGATCGCGTGCTCCGTTCCGCGCAATCCGCGCAGGCGGACTTGATTGTCGAACTGACCGGCGATTGTCCGCTGATTGACCCGGACTTGGTCAGCGAGGTCATCCGTGAGTTTCGCAGCCGCGATGTGGACTACTGCGCAAACGTCCTTCAGCGCACGCACCCGCGCGGCATGGATGTGCAGGTGTTCCCGACCAAGGTGCTTGCGCAGGCGGCCGAGCTGACCAACAACCCGTCCGACCGCGAGCACGTCTCGATCTACATCTACACGCACCCGGAGCGCTTCCGCCTGCACAACGTGACGAGTTCGCTCTCGCCCGAGGACGCCGACTTGCGCCTCACCGTGGACACGCCGGACGACTTCAAGCTGGTCAGTGAAATCTTCCAACGCCTCTACCCGACGAACCCGCGCTTCCGCCTCGCGGACATCTTGAAGCTCATGCGCGAACATCCCGAGCTGCGCGCCATCAACTCGCATGTGAAGCAAAAGTCAGTGTGACCGCGAACACGATGAGAGCCACCCACCCAACTTGTAGAGCAGACCGCAGGCTCCGTGTTGCGTGTTGCGTGATTCAGTCAGGACGCGCCCGTTGCAGATCACGGAACACGCAACACGCAGCATGTTTCTCCCCATGCTGAAACGCCGCCTCATCCCGTGCCTGTTCCTCCAGAACGGCCTGATCGTGCGGAGCCAGGAGTTCACGCAGTTCAAGCAGCTTGGCAACCCCACCGCGCAGCTTGAGCGGCTCAACGACTGGGACGCGGACGAGCTGGTCTATGTGGACATCACGCGCGACGGTGCCTACGACCTCAAGCGCGATGACCTCAAGACCGCCTCCCGCTCCGACGTGCTCTCCATCCTGCGCGACATCTCGCGGCACTGCTTCATGCCGCTGTCCTTCGGCGGGCGCATCCGCGACTTGGAGACGGTGGACGCCTTCATCGCCAACGGCGCGGACAAGGTCGTCATCAACACCGGCGTCGTGCTGAACCCGGACCTCATCACGCAGGTCGCGGAGAAATACGGCTCGCAGGCGATGGTCGTGGCGATGGACGTGAAGCGCGAGGCCGATGGCAGCTACGCCTGTTACTCGCACAACGGCCGCGAACGTCTCGCCAAACCGTTGCGCGAGTGGCTTGCGGAAGTCCAGCAGCGCGGTGCGGGGGAAATCTTCCTCAACTCGATTGACCGCGACGGCACGGCGAACGGCTACGACCTCGACATCGTCAATCGCGTCTGCGAGTGGGCGGACGTGCCGGTCATCGCCTGCGGTGGCGCGGGCGTGTTCGAGGACTTCGCGGAGGTGCTGGCGAAGACGCCCGCCTCGGCCATCGCGGCGGGAAACATCTTCAACTTCACCGAGAACGCCTACCGCCGGGCCAAGAAATTTCTGCGCGACGCGGGCGCGAACGTCCGCTAAAAACTCCGCATGGACACCAAAGCTGCGAACGCGCTCTCGCCGGCCTTCCTCACCACCGAGCGCCTCACGCTCCGCGCGCTGGAACCAGCCGATGCCTCGGCGCGTTATCTCGCGTGGCTGAACGATCCGGACGTGCTGCGCTTCCGGGGGCCGAAGGCGTTTCCGAGCAACTACGAAAGCCTCAAGGCGTTCATCGCCAGCATCCCTGGACGCGGCGACCTCGTGCTGGCCATCATCCGCCGCGATACCGGCGAGCACATCGGCAACGTGGCGCTGAACACCATTCTCTGGGTCCATCGCTCGGCGGAACTCAGCATCATGATCGGCGAGAAGAGCTGCTGGGGCAAAGGCTACGGCCGCGAGATCATCCGTGCGGTCACCAAGCACGCCTTCGGCAGCATGGGTCTGAACCGCCTCTGGGCGGAGTCGCCCAATCCCGGCTTCAACGCGGCGGTGAAGGCACTCGGCTGGAAGCACGAAGGCACCAAGCGCCAGGCACTGCTCGTGGACGGCGCGTTCGTGGACATCGCGTGCTGGGGCCTGCTCGCAGCGGAGTTCAACCCGGCGCTCTGACCATGCCAGCCTTGTTCGATGGCGGTTGCTTTGTCGGCCAAGCGATGGGCGAGGCGGCGTCCTTCACGGCGGATGACCTGCTCCGCTCGCTGGATGAGAACCGTGTCAGCACCGCGCTGGTCGGCTCGTATCGCTCGCTCTACTACGACGTGAAGGCGGGTAACCGCGAGATGGCCCAGCTCGCCGCGAAGCATCCGCAACGCATTCTCCCGCTGGGCATTCTCCATCCCGCGCGCTACGACGAGACGCCCGAGCAGCAGCTCATGTGGCTCAAGCAAGAGCTGGGCATCCGTGTCGCCGCGCTCTTTAGCTTGCCGTCCTATTACCCTGTTGTCTGGGATTCGCTGTGGATGATGGAACTCGGGCGCGCTGCCGAGAGCCTCGACGTCGTGCTGCAAGCCGGCATCCGCGACGACGTGGAACTTGCCGCCGTGGGCCGGGCTTGGGGCGGGCTGAAGTCGCCGGTGCTCATCCGCTGGATGGCTGGACATCGCTACCGGATGCACGGCCACGAGCAAGCCGCCGCGCGAGCCTGTCCGAACTTCTTCTTCGATGTCGGCAACGCCTGTTCGACCGGAGCCATCGCGCGGCTCGCGGAGACCATCGGCCCAGATCGGCTTTTCTTCGCTAGCAACACGCCGCACAACCTGCCCGCCTCGCCTCACGCGGTTCTGGCTGAGGCAGAGTTGTCCGCCAAGAACCGCGCCGCCATAGCCGGCGGCACGCTCGCGAAGCTCCTGAACTTCACCGCCACTCCTCAAGCACCTTCCCCCGCCGCCACGTCGCGCCAGCAGCTTTGGGCCAAACTAAAATCATGGCCCAAGTTCGACACGCACTGGCATCCCGACCATTGGAACCTCGGCGAACCGGCCACTGACTTCGCGTCGCAGCAGCGAACTTGGACGGATTTTGGAGTCGAGCGCGTGCTGGTCTTCTCCATCGAGGCCATCAACTACGACCTCGACGCCGGCAACCGCCAGACCGAGCGCGTGCTGGCTGCCGACCCGCGCGCCGTCGGCCTCATCGTGGTGAACCCGCTCCAGCCGCAGGCGAGCCTCGCGCAGATCGAGCGCCTCGCCGCACACCCGCGCTTCGTCGGCGTGAAGACCATTCAGGACAACTACGGCCTCGGTCTCGACCACGCGGCCTATGAGCCGCTGCTGGCCGAGGCGGCGAAGCGCAACCTGCCTGTGCTCGCGCACCTCACCGGGCTGGAAGGCGCGGCGCGGAAGTTCCCAACCGTCCGTTTCGTCGGCGCGCATGGCAACTGGGGCCGCACGCACCGTCTCCGCGCGCTGCCGAACGTGTGGTTCGACTTCTCCACCAGCCACGCGCTGGCCGAGGAGACGCAGCTCGCGCGCTTCATCCGTGAGACCGGCGCGCAACGGATTTTCTTTGGCTCGGACGGCCAGCTCGTTTCCCCCGCATGGTCACTGGCGAAGCTCCTCGACTGCGGCCTGAGCGATGGTGACCTGGATTTGATTCTCCGGCGGAATGCGGAAGTGGTGTTTCCGAAGGCGAAAAGCCAACTCTCCGGCGTAACGGGTCGCGCCTCTCATTAGCACCCGGCTTCAGCCGGGTGTGGAGGCACGATGAGGGGGAGAAACCGTTTCAACGGTTTCTGCCTGACCGCAGCAAGGCAGGACTAAGCCGTTGAAACGGCTCTGCCACTTGCCGCCGTGTTTCACCGGGCTGAAGCCCGGTGCTAATGAGAGCGGCAAACCCGCCTCCAGTCTTGCCGCGACTTCCTCGTTCGTTCAGTTTCGCCGCGCATGAGTGAAGTGAAACCAATGACCTATTGCACGCGCTGCGTGTATCCCATCATCGCGGCCACGCCCCTGACCATCAACGACCAGGGCGTGTGCAGCGGCTGCCTCACCTACGACGAGCAGCAGAAGGTCAACTGGGATCGCCGCAAGCGCATGTTCGAGGACCTCATTGACCAGTATCGCTGCAAGGACGGCAGCACCTACGACTGTGTCATCGGCGTCAGCGGCGGCAAGGACAGCTTCTGGCAGGCGCACCTCTTCACCAAGGTTTATGGCCTGAAAGTGCTCTTCGTCTGCTACGCCGAGAACAACCACACCGCCGTCGGCCTGCGCAACATCCAGCGCATGAAGGAGTGCTTCAAGGGCGACTTCCTCCACTTCACGCCCGAGGTGGACGTGCTCAAGAAGCTCAACCGCCTCGGCATGTCCGTCATGGGCGACCCGAACTGGCACACGCACATCGGCATCATGACGCTGCCGATTCTCGTCGCGGCGAAGTTCGGCGTGAAGCTCTTCAACTACGGAGAGCACGGCTTCATGAACCTCGGCGGGATGCACTCCTACAACGACCTCGTCGAGTTCACCCGCAAATATCGCACCGAGCACATGTGCCGCGGCTACGACTGGTTCGATTTCACCGACGACGGCCTCGCGAAGATGGGCCATCCCGAGTGGAAGGAGGGCCTCACCGCGCAGGACTTCCTCTGGGCGAAGTATCCGACCGACGAGGAGATCGAGCGCATCGGCCTGCGCGGCATCTTCATCTCGAACTACTTCGGCTGGCGGCAGAGCGAGCACCTCAAGAAGATGGTCGAGCTTTACGGCTTCGAGCTTTATGACCAGCCCTTCGACCGCACCTGGCGCCGCGACTCGAACCTCAATGACATCCACGACAACGGCATCCACGACTACATGAAGTTCGTGAAGTTCGGCTACGGCCGCGCCACCGACCACGCCTGCCGCGACATCCGCGACGGCGTCATCCCGCGCGCCGACGGCATCGAGCTGGTCCGCGAATACGACCACGTCATCCCCAGCGACATCCCGCGCTGGCTCGAATACACCGGCTGGAAGCGCAGCCAGCTCGACCGCGAGGCCGACCGCTTCCGCGACCCGCGCGTCTGGACGCGCACTGCCGAGGGCCACTGGCTCAAGGACACCATCTGGGACGCGGAGGCGAGGAAACGGGCGGGGAAATGAGATGAAGGACGCTCCGATGAGCAAACTTAGCATCCAACTTCCAAACTCCATCCACCGTCATGCCAGGCGTCTCGCGCGCACCGAGGGCATCTCGGTAAATCAACTAGTCAGCAGCGCGGTCGCAGAGAAGCTGTCCGCACTCGACACCGAGCGCTACCTGCGTGAGCGAGCCAGACGCGGCAAGAAAGTGGACATTGCCGCCATCCTTGCCAAAATCCCTGCCATCTAGCCTGAGCAGGACAACCAACCCGGACGCATGAAATACGGAGAGGCCAAAGCGAACACTGAGATAAGCTTGGAGGACATGAAGGCACACCCCATCTGGCTCTGGTGCCTCACGCTTGGACTTCCTGAGGAAGACGATGGCCCGATGGGCGGGGACGAGACTTGGATGCGTCCGCTCATCTCGTCCCCTGACATCACACCGGACATGGTGCAGCCAATGATTTTGCTGCGTGTTAAGGGCACTGACCTTTACGCAGAAGGTCTCTACGACCACGACAAGAGTGCGCTTGATGCCATCGGCATTTTCGTCGGCAACGAGCCTGTTCAGCCGGCTTTTGCTCCCGGTTTGGGTTCGCCAGTTACTTATGTAGCCGTGCCGACTATCGCGGGCGTAGCAAGCGTGGAGTTTCAGAGTGACTCTGCCACTTCCGATTCAGCACAGCGAGTGGCTTGAACCGACACGCACTCCCATGCCCCACCTCGGCATCCTCACCTCCCGCTCGCATCCGACGCTGCCGTATCTCCTCGACGAGCTGGCGGCGGTGCCCGGCTTGCAGGTCACGCTGCTCTTCGACGCGAAGGACTTTTCCGACAAGGACCGCGCCATCTTCGCCGACCGCACCCAGGGCGCGTTCCCGCCGCGTGACACCGCGCCGCTCTTCGCCCGCTGCGCCTGCGTGGACGTGCCCAACCACAACGACCCGCAGTGCCTCGACCTCGTCCGCGCGCGGCAGATAGACCTGCTCCTCAACGGCGGCACGCCCCGGCGCGTCGGCCCGGACCTGCTCCGCGCCGCCCCGCGCGGCGTGCTCAACGCCCATCCCGGCATCCTCCCCAAGTATCGCGGCGCGACCTGCTGCGAGTGGGCCATCCACAACGACGAACCCGTCGGCGTCACTGCGCACTTCATGGACGAGGGCCTGGACAGCGGCCCGATTCTGTTCCCGCGCGAGCTGCCCATCCGAAAGGGCATGGATTACTCCGCCGTCCGCGTCGCGCTCTACCGCCACGCCCTCCAGACCGCCGCCGAGGCCGTGCAAGCCGTCTTCGCGAACGACTTGTCCCCCGCCAAGCTCCCGCCCCAGCCGCCCGGCGAAGCCTTCAAGCCCATCCCCGACGACCTGCTCGCCGCCGTGAAACGCAAGCTCGACGCCGGAGAATACAAGTGCGCTAAGTGAGCGAGTCGGGCAGAGTCGTGAAAAGCTTTCGCCCATGCTCATGCCGCTGAGACAGTTCGCCCGACGCACCCCCAACCTCCGTAGGAGACGACGTGAGGAGTCTCTAACTTCCTTTCAGAAACAAGTGAGACTCCTCACGTCGTCTCCTACGGAAAGAGTTTCCTAACCTCGCCCATGCCCAAACTCCGCGCCTTCGTCATCGGTTGTGGCCGCATCGGCAGCGAGTTCAGCCGGCTCGCGAAGCTGCCCGGCATCCACTCGCACGCGGAGGCCTACGCCCGCCACCCGCGCACCGAACTCGTCGCCGTCGTGGACGCCGACGCGCATAAGGCCCGCGCCGCAGGCCGCCTCTGGAGCGTCCCCTCCGCCACCGACCCGCTCCAAGCCGCCCGCGAATTCGAGCCCGACCTCGTCACCCTCTGCACACCGGACGAAACGCACTTCCCGCTCGCCCGCGACTTGGTGAAGCAAGGCGGCCTCCGTGCGCTCCTGGTGGAAAAGCCGCTCGCGCTGAAGTCCAGCGAAGCCGCCGAACTGGTCCGCCTCTGCCGCCGGCACAAAGTCGCGCTCGGGGTGAACTACCTCCGCCGCTTCTCGCCCGCCTTCCAGCAGATCCGCGACGAACTCCGCGCGGGCAAACACGGCAAACTCGTGCTCGCCCGTTTCACCTACGGCAAGGGCCTCGTCCACAACGGCAGCCACGCGCTCGACCTGCTGCGCTTCTGGTTCGGCGAGCCGGCGTCGCTGCGCGTCACCTCCACCACGCGCGATCCGGACGGCCAGCGCGCCTACGACGCCGAGTTGCGCTACCCGTGGGGCGGGCGCGCGGTGCTGACGTGCTTCCCTGAATCCGTCGCGACCGTGTTCGAGGGCGACTTCCTCTGCGAGAAGAGCCGCTGGCAGTTCGCCCTCGGCGGCGCGCAGTGGCGGTTCTTCGCGAAGCAGTCGGCGATGTTCAAGGGCTACACCAACTACGTCGAGACGCCGCGCCGCGACCACGCGAAGCTCTTCGCCTCGCCGCTGAAGGACTGCCTCTCGAACGCCGTGGACAACCTCGTGCTCCACATCGAGCGCGGCGATCCCCTGCTCTGCTCCGGCGAGGATGGCGTGGCCGTGCTGCGCCAGACCGAGAAGCTTCTGGCATGAAGGTGCTGGCACTAGCAGGCGATGCGGGCGGGGCGCGGGCGCTGTCGCCAGTCCTGAAACGGCTCACGTCGCAGCCAGGCATCACGCTTCAAGTTCAAGCCTACGCCGCCGCCGTGGAGATTTGGCGGCGCGAAGGCTGGCCGGTCGCGCCGGTGGATGTTTCTGCTGTGGCGTCGTGCGACCGCCTGCTGCTCGGCACGAGCTGGCAGCCGGAGCAATGGGAACTGGAAGCCATCGCCGCCGCGCGCCAGGCCGGCATCCGCAGCGTGAGCGTGCTGGACAGTTGGGTGAACTACCGCGTGCGCTTCCACAATCGGTGGGGCGAGTTCGTGCTGCCGGACGCCATCGCCGTGATGGATGAATCCGCGCGGACGGAAATGGTGGGGGAAGGCTTTCCGACGGAGCAACTGGCCGTCACTGGTCATCCCGGCTTCGATGAGTTGGAGCGGTTTCACTCTTCGGAAGCACAAGCCGCCGCGAGAAAGAAGGTGACTCAGGCGCTGGGGCTAGATGGAAGTCAGACGGCGCAAGGAGCTGTTCTCCCTCACCCTAGCCCTCTCCCGCTGGGAGAGGGAACAGCCACGCACGTTCGTCGAGGCACCACACGCGCTGGCTCTGCTCCAACGCTGGATACGATTCTCCCTCTCCCAGCGGGAGAGGGCCGGGGTGAGGGAGAACGGCCACCCAATGCAGAGGGCGCGAACTTGCACCCGCTCCTCCTCCTCTTCGCATCCCAGCCAATCTCCCAAATGGCCGACGGCGCGAGCTGGGGCTTCGATGAGCATCTGGTGCTGTCCGACATCATCGCGGCACTAGACGCAACTTTGCGAGGGCAAGGCCAGCAAGCTGTGCTGCTCGTGAAGCGACATCCGCGCGAGATGAGTGAACTGACATTGCCAAAGACCGCTGCGCTTTCGACTCACGTCGTGGATGACTCGCTCGGCGATTACCGCGAACTGGTTGCCGCCAGTGACTTCGTCCTCGGCATGAATTCCAACCTGCTGCTCGAAGCCTGCCTGCTCGGCAAGCCCGTCGTCAGCTACCAGCCGGGCCTGCTCCGCCCCGACCCGCTGCCGAGCAACCGCCTTGGCTGGAGCCGCGCAGTGACGACGCGTGACGCGCTCGCGCCCGCGGTGGCGGAGGAAATCTTTGATGACAGTCGCCGCCGGAGCAGGAAAGAATTGCTGCGCTCGCTGCCCCGCCCGTCCGGCGCGGCGGAGCGCGTGATGCGGTTGTTGCTCGATTCCCATGGCTGCAATTCTTGAGAAGTCCAAACTGGCGTTGCTTGGCGGACAGCCGGTGCGCACGAAGCCGTTCGCGCACTGCAACACCATCGGCGCGGAGGAGAAGCGCGCCGTGGCCGAGGTGATGGAGACCGGTGTGCTCTCGGAGTTCGTCGGCGTGTGGGGCGACCATTTCAACGGCGGACCGCGCGTGCGGGGGCTGGAGCGCGAGTGGGCGGACTACTTCGGCGTGAAGCACGCCGTCACCATCAACTCGAACACCTCCGGCCTCTTCGCCGCCATCGGCGCGCTGGGCATCGGGCCGGGCGACGAGGTCATCGTGTCGCCTTACACGATGTCCGCGTCCGCCATCGCGCCGCTCGTGTATGGCGCTACGCCGGTCTTCGCGGACATTGACCCCGTCACCTATTGCCTCTCGCCCGCGAGCGTCCGGGCGCGCATCACGCCGCGCATAAAGGCGATTCTCGCCGTGGACATCTTCGGTCACCCGGCGGAGTGGGACGAGCTGCGCGCCATCGCGAAGGAGCACAAGCTCGGGCTTATCGAGGACGCGGCGCAAATCCCCGGCGGCAAATACAAGGGCCGTTGGGCTGGTGCGCTCGGCGACATTGGCATCTTCAGCCTGAACTACCACAAGACCATCCACTGCGGCGAAGGCGGAGTGGCGGTGACGAACGACGACCATCTCGCCGAGCGGCTGCGGCTCATCCGCAATCACGCGGAGACCGTGGTTGCGGCGCAGGGCGACGCGCGGAACTTCGGCTTGATCGGGTTCAACTATCGCATGACGGAACTGCACGCAGCCATCGCCAGCGAGCAGTTGAAGAAACTCGAAGCGTTGACCGCGCCGCGCATCGAATACGCCGGAATTCTCCAGGAGCGCTGGGGAAAAATCCCCGGCCTCCAGCCAGCGACCTGCCAGCGCGACTGCCGCCATGTCTATTACGTCTTCGCCACGCAATACGACGAGGCGCTCCACGGCGTGCCGCGCACGAAGTTCCTTGAGGCGGTGAAGGCCGAGGGCGTGGCGCTGGCCGGCGGATACGTCGAGCCGCTTTACTTGCAGCCGATCTACCAGCAACGCGTGATGAACTGCGGCCCGACGTGTCGCGGCTATTCCGGCGAGGTCAGCTACGCGCGCGGCCTGTGCCCGACCACCGAACTGATGCACTTCAGCCGCCTTTTCTACACGCCGCTAATCCACGCGCACCTGTCGCGCGCCGATGTCGAGGACGTGGCGCTTGCCGTGGAGAAGGTCATCGCGAACATCTCCCAGTTGAAATGAGCCAGGCCAAGTCCGCAGCCAAGCGCGTGGTGCTCCTCGTGGACAGCCGGCGCCGCGATCTGCCGGTGGCCGCGCTCATCGCGCACCAGTTGGAGGAACTGGGCCTGCAATGTTTTCTGGAGCCGCTGGAGGCCTATCGCGGCGTGCTGGCGGCGCATCGCCCGCATCTCATCGTCTTCAACCACATTCTCGCGAGCCATCTCGAGAAGTATTCCCAACGGCTTGGCCAGATGGGGGTCCGCACCGCCGTCCTCCTCAACGAGGGCATCCTCTACGACGAGGGCGAGATGAAATACAACGCGGGCCGTTTCCATAACGACGCGCACATTGACTACTACTTCTGCTGGAACGAGCCGCACGCGCAGGCGCTCCGGGCCGAGGGCTTCGACAAGAACACGCGCATCGAGGTCATCGGCGTGCCGCGCTTCGACTTCTACAAGGAGCCGTGGTCGCGCGTCTTCTACCGCCGCGACCCATCTGACAAGCGCGAGCGGCCAAAGGTATTGGTCTGCACGAACTTTGTCTGCGCCAAGTTCCACGAGCTGCCCAAGGAGGAGGGCGACAAGTTCTTCGCCGCGTGGAAGGACCGCATCCCGCTGCACCGCGACTACTGGACGGCCATCGGCGCGCAGCACCGCGCGCGTGCGCGGGCCTTCGAGTTTCTGGACGAACTGGTCGCGGCGGACGAGTTCGACATCATTCTGCGCCCGCACCCGAACGAGGAGCAGTCGCTTCACCACGCGTGGTTTGGCAAGCTGGACGCGCAGCGCAAGCGCCACGTCCACCTCGATCTCGTGACCAACATCACGACGCAAATCCTCGACTGCGACTTGGAAATCTCCTGCGAAACCTGCACGACCGCGCTGGAGGCGTGGATGGCGGGCAAGCCGACGGTGGAGCTGACGTTTGAAAAGTATCCGCTCTGGTTTCACCACGACCACGGCGCGGCGAACGAATTGTGCGGCGAGCCGAAGGCGCTTGTGCCGCTGGTGCGGAAGCTCCTGCGCGAGTTTGACCCGGCGAATTTGCCCGCCGCGCGCGTGGCTCACCTGAAGAAGTGGTGCGACCGCACCGACGGCCAGTCCTGCCGGACGCTCGCCGGGATGATCGCCGACGCCGTGAAGGCCGCGCCAGAGCCGGACTGGTCCAAGCTCACCGCCGCCGACAAACGTCGCGGCCTCAAGCTCAAGAGCCTTCAGTCCGTCGGCCTGCCGTATCATTTCAACCCGTTCCTCCCGCTCAAGCGCTTCCTCCGTCCGCAAAAATACGCTGTGAAGACCTTCGCCTACAGCAAGTCCATCCGCCCGGCGGACGTGGCCGAGATGCGTGCGCGCATCCACGCGAGCCAGCAGGATGTTCCCCTCGTAAATTGAGCGCGACCCTCACCAGCCGCATCGCTGAACTGACCGGCCCGCGTCAGTTGGTCTTCCGCGAACAGGCTTTGTCCGCCAGCGCGCTCAAGGACAACGAGCTGCTTGCCGAGACTGTGTGCTCCGCGATTTCTTCCGGAACCGAGGTGGCCGCGTGGCGCGGCGACCCGCCGTTGCGCCCCGGTCCCGTCTATCCGCGCCTCGTCGGCTACTGCAACGTCGCTGAAGTCGTCGCTTGCGGATCGGGCGTGACGCGCTTCAAGCCCGGCGCGCGCATTCTCACCTTCCAGTCGCACCGCAGTGCGTTCGTCTGCCGTGAGGACGAAGTCATCGTCACGCTGCCCGTCGGCACCGCGCCCGTTCCGGCATCCGTCACTTACCTGTTTCACCTCGGCTACAGCGCGCTGTTGCGTGGTGATTTCACGGCCGGTCATCACATCGGCGTCATCGGTCTGGGCACGATTGGCCTCGCCACCGTCTCGCAGGCGGTGAGCTTCGGCGGCAATGTCCACGCCTTCTCCGATCAGGTGGACGGGCGCAACCTCGCACTCGATCTCGGCGCACTCGACGCGTGGCACAAGGACCTTACCGACACGCCCAAGGCCGTCACCGCGAAGGCCGGTGGCGCGGGGCTTGACCTCGTCGTCACCACGTCGAATCGCTGGGAAGACTGGGCGCTCGCGCTGCGCTTGGCGCGCAAGGGCGGGACGATCTGCGTGCTGGGCTTCCCCGGCCGCACACAGCCCGCGCCGCCGTTCAACCCGCTCGACTCCCAGTTTTTCTACGACCGGCAGTTGACCATCCACGCCTGCGGCCAGTCGCCGGATTTGGATGTGTCGGCGCACGACCTGCGGTTCACCGTGAAGCGCAACTGCGAGTTCCTCCTGCACCAGATCGTCGCCGGAAAACTTCCTGCCCGCCGGCTCATCGGCTCCGTCCATCCGTGGGAAAAGCTGCCGGAGATCTACGACCAACTCGCGCATCGCACCGGTCACGGGCTGACCAGCGTGCTGCAATGGAAGTAAATGAAATGAGCGCCGCCCCGGACAAACTTCGCGTGGCACTCGTCGGTTGCGGTCGCATCGGCGCGCACACTCCCCCACACGTTCGCGCGGCGTGTCCGCCCGGCTGGCTGCCGCTCAACCACGCTGAGGCCATCACCACGACACCGGGACTTGAGCTGGTTGCCGTCTGCGACACAGACGCAGCACGAGCCGAGGCGACGGCCAAGGAATTTAGCGCTGCCCGCTGGTTCACCGACTACCGGAAGCTCATCGAGGAAGTCCGCCCCGACCTGCTCTCCATCGCCACGCGCACCGCCGGACGCTGCGACATCATCGAGTTCGCGGCGGCGCATGGCGTGCGCGGCATCCACGCCGAGAAGCCGCTGGGCCGTTCGCGCGAAGAATGCCAGCGCGCGCTCCGGGCAGTCGCGGCGCACGGCGTGAAACTCAGCTACGGCACGACGCGGCGTTACATGGACGCGTATCGCGAGGCGAAGCTGCGGTTCGCCGAGGGCAGCTTCGGCGCGCTTCAGCAGGTCACCATTGAGTTCGGCCATAGTGCGCTGCTCTGGACGCATCCGCACTCGGTGGACCTCGCAGTCTTCTTCAGCGGCGCGCGTGAAGTTCAGTTCGTCCAGGCCACATGCGCCATCCCAACGGAAGCCGTCCAAGGCCATTTCGTGGACGCCGATCCCAAGGTGGAGAGCGCCTTCATCCAGTTTGCCAACGGCGTGCGCGCGACGCTCACCTGCGCCGGCGGACTGCACACGCATCTCGCTGGTGAGCACGGCACGCTGACTGTCGGCGCGGACGGCTCCTGGCTGGAATGGAATCGCAAGGTAACGCCGGACGCGGCCTATCCACTGGCGCGTGAGCATCATGTGCCGCCCGCTGTCATGAGCGGCACGCAGCGCGCCTTCTCGGAGTTGGCCGCAGCCGTCCGAGGTCATTGCGCGCTCGGCATCGCGCCGGAGGAAATCGCGCTCGGGTGTGACCTGTTGTTCGCCATTGTGTGGTCCTCGATCCAAGGTGGGCGTCGCGTGACGCTGCCTGAAGTTCCCGCCGACCTGACCATCTCGGGGCGGTCGGGTGCGCTCTTCGCCTGATTTCCGGGCGGTGCAGCGGGAGCATCTGTTGGTCGTTCCCGTCCAACGCCCCATGCGCGCCGCAACCAAGCTCCGCCCTCCGTGTTTCACCCGATGACATTCCGGCCCGTGAACCGCTACGCTGCCAGCCAATCTCCCATGAGCGCCCGCCGCCCACCCGTGTCCGCCGCACACTTTTCTGACAACTCTTTTACTACCCGCTGGCAACCGCCCTGCCCACAGTCCGCAACCTTCCAACCAACCGCCGCCATGAAAAACCGCCCTCCCCTCCCTCTCCCGCTCCTACTCTTCCTCCTGCTCATACTCCTCTCCCCTGCCCACGCCCAGCTCCTCATCAACGTGGATTTCGGCGTCGGCATGGCCAGCCCGAAGACCGGCCTCGCCGCCACTGGTCTCGGCACGAATGACTTTTGGAATGTTTACAGCCACTACAGCCCGCGCCATTTGCCCGGGAAGCCCTATCAAACCAACGGCTTCCTCGACAAACTCAAGCTCTCCGACCGCTCCGAGTCCGCCGTCAGCCTCGGCGTCACCAACGCCCCCGGCACCTGGGGCAACTCCTCCGGCGACGCGATGTTCGACCACTTCATCTTCCCCCACAACGGCTCGAACATCTCACTGACCCTGCGCGGTCTCGAACCCGGCAGCTACCAGTTCTACCTCTACGGCCACGCTGACGCCGATTCCGGCCCGGCGCAAAATTCCCTCTTCCAACTCCGCTCCGGCACGAACGTTCTCGGCCCGCTCGGCCCCGGCTCCGCGCCCGGCTGGAAAGTTTCGCAAGACTGGCAGGAAGGCCGGCAGTTCGTGGTCTTCCGCGATGTGCCGGTGCTCGCGGGTGAACCCGTCGTCATCACGGTCGCGCCCGGGCCCGGCGGCGTGGCGGTGCTCAACGGCCTGCAAATCCTCTCGCGCGGCACGAGTCCGCCGAAAGTTTTCGCCCAGCCCGCGCCCGTCGCGCCCGCGACCTACACCAACCTCATCGTCCGCGAGGTGCGCTACGACGGGAAGGTCACCGACACCGAGGCGCGCTTCACGGCGACGGTGGAGGTCGAGTCGCTCACGACCAACGAGGTCAGCGCGATCCTCTTTCAGGGCGACATCGCGGTCTTCGCACCGGAACTGCCGGCGGGCGTGCGCTTGACCCGTGCCGGCGACTTGCAGTCGCCGTCGGTTGCGAACGGAGCCCTCGGCCGGCGACTGCAAGTCGCCGGCACGCGCGCGGGTTCCTATCGCCTCCACTGCGCCAAGCCCGGTGTCCACTCGCTCAAGCTCGAAGTCATCGCGCGCATCACCAAGGCCGAGCCGTGGAACAACATCGCCTTCACCGGCCCGCCCGCTGCCACCGCCAGCCTCAAGGCCGAGGGCAACACCGGCGTGGAAGTCGAGCTTCTCAGCGGCGCGCTCATCGAGGGTGGCCCGGCGAAGGCCGGTTCCGCCATCGCGGGCGTCGTCGGCGCGGACCGCGTCGTGTCGCTGCGCTGGCAGAGCAAGACCACCGAGATTGCGCGCAAGTCCCTCATAACGGTGGACACCGCCGCCGCCGCGCAGGTCTCGCCCACGGTCATCAAGTTCACCACCGCGCTGCGCTACGAGCTGCTCCAGGCCAGCGTCTCGCGGCTCACCGTCGGCCTGCCGCCGGGCCACACGCTCACGCGCGTGCAAGGCGACGGCATCCGCGACTGGTCCGCCGCGAAGACCGCGCCGGGCCTGCCGGCGGGCTGGCAGTTGCTCACCGTGGATTTCGCCAAGCCCGTGGAAAAAAACTACTCGCTCACGCTCTACACCGAGCAGCCCGTCGAGTCCACGCCGCTGGCCGTCACGCTCGCCGTGCCGCAGCCGCTGGACATCGAGCGCGAGGCCGGCACCTTCGCCGTCAGCGCGGACGACACCGTGGTCGAGGTGGATGCCGCGCCCGGCCTGCGGCAGGTCAACGCCAGCACGGGCACGCTCTTCGCGTGGCGCTTCAACGCCCGGCCCTTCAGTGTCGCGGCCCGGCTCAAGCGCATCGAGCCGGTGCTGGAAACGGCGGCGCGCGTCACGGCGCGGCTGGAGGAGTCGCGGCTCGTCGTGAGCCACGCGGTGAACCTCAGCGTGCTCAAGGCCGGCATCTACACCGCCGAGTTCAGCTACCCGACCAACTTCAACGTGACGGACGTGCGCGGCGGGAACGTGGAGGATTGGAAGGCCACCGCCGGCAAGCTGAAGGTCAACTTCACCCAGCGCGTGCTCGGCGTGCATCGGCTCGACCTCGTGTTGGAGCAAGCCCACAAGACCTTCCCCGCGCAAATCACTGTCGGTGCGGTGCGTGCGACGGGCGCGACGAAGGAGACGGCCTTCATCGGCGCGGCCTCGGCGGCGGGCATCCGGCTCAAGACGGAAACACTCACCAGCGCGCGGGAAATCCCGGTAACACAACTTTTGCAGCGCGCCGGTGACGAGGCGCTTGCCTTCACCGCCGATGCGCCGGACTGGAAGCTCGCCCTCGCCACGGAGCGCCTGCCCGCGCGCGTCGTGGCCGAGGTCTTCAACCTCGTCACGGTCGGCGACGGCCTCGTGGGCGGCAGCGCGACCATCCGCTTCGGCATCCTGAACCAGGGCGTGCAGGAGTTCAAAGTGCGGCTCCCGGCGCACTGGAAGAACGTCGAGTTCACCGGGCCGAACATCCGACGGAAGGAGCAGGGGCCGACAAACGTGGTGATTGGCGGTGTTTTCGTCACCTTCCAAGGCGGCAGAGCGATTACCAACGCTGCTTCGGTCGGTGCCGTAGATTTGTCATCCAATTGGACCATCTCTCTCCAGGACAAAGCCTGGGGCGGTTACACGCTGGTCGTCACCTACGACTACCAGTTCGACCCGAAGAAGGCCGCGCTCGACCTCGCGGGCGCGCATTGCGACGGCGTCGAGCGCGAGACCGGTTCCGTGGCCGTGACCGCCGCGGCGAACCTCAAACTCCAGCCCAAGCCCGCCGCCGAGCCGCTGCGCGCCATTGACCCCGGCGAGCTGGCCGAGACCGACCGCGCGCTCTGCACGCGGCCCGTGCTGCTGGCGTGGCGCTACACCGGCAGTGGGTTCGCGCTCACGGCGGACGCGGCGCGCTTCGACGAGGAGCGCGTGCTCGACGCCGTGGCCGACCGCACGCAGCTCACGAGCGTCGTGACCGAGGCGGGCGAGATGCTCACGCAGGCCAGCTTCATGGTGAAGAACAACGAGAAGCAGTTTCAGAAGTTCAAGCTGCCGGCGGGCGCGAACTTCTGGGGCTGCTACGTCAACAACGAGCCGAGCAAGGCCGAGCGCGACGGCGAGTGGCTGGTCGTCCCGCTGCCGCGCGGCGCGAACCGCGACGAGGCCTTCGCCGTGGACATCGTGTATGCGCAGAAGCTCGCGGCGCTGGACAAGTGGCTGCCGCAGTCCGTCGCCCTCACCGCGCCGGCCACCGACGTGCCCAACACCTACGCGGAGTGGCAGCTCTTCGTCCCCGCCACCAAGCGCGTGTCCAGCTTCGGCGGCTCCATGACCGTGGCGCGCGGGACGACTTACGAACTGCGTGAGGCATGGACGCTCTTCCTCAGCTACTACGGGTCAATCCTGCGGAACATCGGCTCCACCATCGTTGCGTGGCTGTTCGTCGCCACCTTGGTCGCCGGCGGAATCATGTGCACCCGGCGCGGCGGCTGGCGCTCGGCGGTGAAGCTCTGCGGCATTGTCGCTGCACTGGTCATCGTCGTTGCGCTCATTGTTCCGCAACTGCCCGAGTTGCAAATCAGAATGATGGACAGCCTCGGAGGCGACCCTTCTGACAGCCGCCAAGTGGGAGCCGCAGCAACGGGCAGCGACTCAACCGTCGTGATGGAGACGGCCCTCGCGCAAGAACAGGCCGAGCAACTCCGGGCGATGTTGCCCGAAGCTCGCACTCCGAAGAACGTCACGACTGTTTATAGTCTCGAATTACCGCAGCAGGCGAACGCACCGGCGAAAGCGGGGAAGCCGCAATCTCGTGGGGCTGAATCGGAACGTCTGGCCGAAGTGGACAAGAAACTGGCCCAGCGCGAGAAGTCGGAATCACTCGCCCTTGCGGACAGCGCCCGGAAGCTGGACCGGTCCGGCGTGGCAGCGGACGAGTTCAAGGCCAGGACGGAGGCCGGGGCAGCCACCGAGCGGCAACTGGCCGGCCGGTCCTACCGTGGAGCGGAAGCGAAGGCCGCCTCCGGCCCGGTGCCGATGACGCCGCCGCCAATGGCGATGCCCCCGTCAGCTCCCGTCTTGGAGCCGCAGGGCAACCCCATCGCCCCCGGAAGCACCTTTGCCTTCGGCGCTATGGTGACAAACCAGACGGCGGCCGTTAACTTCGACTCGGTCACGACGGTTAACGGTGATGTTCACTTCAGCACCGCTCGCTCCGGCGGCGCCCACGGAGCCTTCCAACTCGGCGCGCTCGCCGTTGGCGGCTTTGGCGGCGTGGGCGGGGGCGGAGCGCCGGGCGGCGGCTACGCCAACGCTGCGGGTGAGGCGGCACAGGTGGCGGCGGGGATGCGGTCCATCCGCATTGACATCCCGCGCAGCGGACAGGCGTTCACGTTCACCAAGGTGCTCAACCTCCGGCAGGAGCCGTTGGGAATCGAGCTGTCGCTGATGCCGCTGGGCAAGTTCCGCGCGGCGCAGTCCGCCGGGCAGCTCGCGCTGTTCGTCGGCGGGCTGCTGTGGGCGCTCCTGTGCTGGCGCAGCGCGGAGCGCAGCAGCTTCGGCATCGCGCTGGGCGTGGCGCTGGCGCTGGCGGGCGTGGTGTGGCTGGGGCTTTCAGCGCGAACGCTTCACTGGGTTCTTATCGCGACAGTGCCGACTGTCGCGGTGACTGTTCTCTGCTGGCTCGCTTGGCGATTCTGGCCGAAAAACACTGCTACCGGTGCCAACGCGTCTGGAGGTAGTAACCCCGCTGAACAACGCGTCGGTGTGGTCCGCGACTACGAGAGCGATGCGTCGTATGTGATTACGAAGGACAAAACTTCGGGCGCAGAGACTGTGGAAAAGAAGCCGATGAAGGGAGATAGCGACATCGGCCCGGTGCCACCGGCTGCCACACTGCTGCTCTTCGCGTTTCTCACGGCGAGCGCGTTCGGCCAGGACCAATCGGCAATCGGCAATCGGCAATCGGCAGTCACCCTCCAGTCCGCCACCTACACCGGCACGCTCCGCGAGAAGTCCGCCGAGTTCACCGCCACGCTGGTGCTCAGTTCCACTTCCACGAACCAAACCTTCACCCTGTTCGGCGGCGACGTGGCCATTCAGAGCTTCACCGCCAAGTCCGGCGAGGCGCGGCTGGTGCGCGAGGGCGCGACGGCCCGCGTCTGGCTGCCCAAGGCGGGCGCGGTCACGGTGGAGTTGAAACTCCTCGCGCGCCTCGAAGGCGACGTGACCAAGCGCCGGCTCGCGTTCGGCCTGCCGCCTGCGCTGGCGAGCCAGTTCACCGCCGTCATCGAGGAGGCGGATGCGGATGTCGAGTTCCCCAGCGCCGTCGCCTTCAAGCGCACGCCCGCCGGCAAGCAGACGCGCGTCGAGGCCATCATCGGCTCGACCGACCGCGTGGATCTCGCGTGGACGCCGCGCCTCAAACGCATCGCCGAGATGGACGCGACCATCTTCGCGCAGACCGCGACGCTCGTGACCGTGGGCGGCGGCGTGGTGAACTCGCGCGCGGTGGTGGATTACCAAATCGCGCAGGGCGAATTGCGCCAGGCGAAGGTGCGCCTGCCCGCCGGGCAACGGCTCTTGCGCGTGGAGGGCGAGGGCGTGCGGACGTGGGAACTGCTCACCGAGGCCGGCGCGGAAACGCTCGTCGTGGACCTGCTCAAGGGCGTGACCGCGAACTGGCGGCTGACCATCGAGACCGAGAAGTCCCTCGGCGCGCTGCCCGCGACGGTGCGCGTGGAGGTGCCCATCGTGCAGGACGTGCGGCGCGAGTCCGGCCTCGTCGCGGTGCGCGGCGCGGAGGAGACGAGCCTCGCGGTCGAGACGGCCACGGACCTCCAGCGCGTGGACCTCGCAGAGTTCAACCGCGCCAGCAAGCTCAACCACACCGACCTCGTCAGCGCCTTCCGCTACCTGCGCAACACGTTCGCCTTCGCGGTGAAGGCCGAGGCCGTGCAGCCGCAGGTTGACGCGACGGTGATGCAGCGGCTGCGCGTGGGCGCGGAGGAGCTGCGGCTCGCGGCGGAGGTGACTTACAACGTGAAGAAGGCCGGCATCTTTCAGTTGCGCGCGCAGATTCCGGCGGGCTGGCGGATTGAAACCGTCGCCTACGTGGACGCCGCCTTGCGCCAGCGGGGCAGCGCGCTCATGCCCATCAACAACTGGACCGAGAAGACCGAGGCCGGCGTGCGCGTGCTGGAGGTTCCGCTGCGCGAGCGCACGCAGGGCGCGGTCTCGCTGCTGGTCATCCTCGTGCAGACGTTGAAGGAACCACCCAAGGCACTCGCCGGGCCGGCGGTGCATCCGCTGGGCGTGGACAAGCTGAACGGCTTTGTCGCGGTGAGCACCGAGGCGGGCCTGTCGGTGAAGACGGAGAGCTTCGACGGCTTGAGCGAGATTCCTGCCGCGACGATGCCGACGGGCATTTACCGGGGCCTGAGCGAGCAGCCGACGCTGGCCTTCAAGTTCCTCGCCACCGAGCCGAGCGCGACGGCGACGTGGCGGCTGGGCATCGCGGCGGAGCAGCTTGAGTCGTGGGTGCGCGCCGAGGTGGTGAACCTCATCAGCGTGACCGAGACGCTCGTGAGCGGGCGCGCGCTGGTGCGGCTGGACATCGCCAACGCGCCGGTGAAGGAGTTCCGGCTGAAGATTCCGCTGACGGTCACGAACGTGGACATCACTGGGCCGAACATTCGCCGCCGCGACCAGACCGGCGAGGTGTGGCGCGTGGAGTTGCAGAACAAGCTGCGCGGCCAGCACACGTTCATGGTGACGTGGGAGCAGGCCCGCGCCGCGAAGACCAACGCGCCCGTGGACATGCCGGCGGTCGAGGCCGTGGGCGTCGAGCGCGAGACGGGGTCGGTGGCGATTCTTGCGAAGCCGCCGTTGCAAGTGTCGGAGAAAGCGAAGACCGGCGAACTGCTCACCGTGGACCCGCGCGAGTTGCCCGAGTGGGCGGCGGGCTACGCGAGCGGCGCGAAGGGCGAGCAGGTTGTCCTCGCGTGGCGTTACCTGCGGCCCGGCTGGAAGCTGGCGGTCACGCCGCAGCGCTTCGCCGAGGCGGCGGTGTTGCAGGCGCTGGTGGACAGCGCGCGGCTCACGACCGTGGTGTCCGATGACGGGCAGATGATGACCGAAGTCTCGCTGTCCGTGCGCAACAACGGCCGGCAGTTCCTCGAGGTGGAGCTACCGCCGGGGGCGATGGTCTGGAGCGCGTTCGTCGCGGGCACGCCGGTGCGCCCGACGAAGCAGGGCGGCAAGCTGCTGCTGCCGCTGGAGCAGAACGCCCGCGATACCGCGATGGCCGTGGAGTTCACCTACGTTGCCGCCGACAAGTTCCCGAAGCGCAAGGGCAACGTGGCCTTCGCGTCGCCGAAGCTCGACGTGCCGCTCAAGAACGCGCGCTGGGAGCTGCTTCTGCCTCCCGACTACGAATACACCGACTTCGGCGGCACGATGGGCCGCGACCTCAGCGGCGCGCCGGTGGTGACGGTGAACTACTCGGCCACGGAGTATTCCCGGCAGGAGGCGAAAGCCCGTGACACCTTTGAGTCGAGCCGGGCCAACGCGCTGGGCAACCTGCGCAGCCTGCTCTCGTCTGGCAAATTGAGCGAGGCGAACAACGAGTGGTTCAACTACAAGCGCAGCGTGAACAACCCGCAGGGCGGCCAAGGCGGCCAGGCCGGCAAGGACATGGACGCGGAGGGAGCGCGGCAGTTGAAGGAAGTCGAGGTCCAGCTCCGCCGCTCGCAGGCGAGCAACCTCGTGCAGGCGCAGCAGGCCTACACGCTGGACAACGCGACGAAGCTGGGCGTGAACGTGGATGGCTACTTCGCCGCGGGCGGCGATGCGAAAGGCGCGCAGGCGCAGGCCGGCCAGCAGTTGTTGCTCTACGACGAGCAGGCCGCCGAGCAGCAGTTGGAGAAGCTCCAGAAGGCGCAGGAAGTGACCGTCGCAACCGTGCAGCCGCTGCGCGTGAACCTGCCCTTGCGTGGCCAGCGCCACGCCTTCACGCAGGTCCTTCAGACCGAGGTCAACAAGCCCATGACCGTTGAGTTCACCGCCCGCAACCTCAAGGCCGGCGGCTGGTTCAAGCCCATCGTGCTGACGCTCGCCGCCTTCCTCGCGCTGTGGGTGGCGGTGGCCGCCTTCGCGCAGCGGCGCGAAGCGTGACGAGTAGGGCAGTGCTTCCAGCCTGCCTCTCCATTCAAACGCCCCGCTCAAGCGGAATCTGAAGGAATCTGAAAGTCAGAGGACAGGCGAGACGCACTGTCCTACTTTGTCACCGCTGACACCCCGGACAGTAGAATGTGCTCCGGGCCGCCTGCACGAGGCGCTTGATGGGCGCGGCGCACTTCACACACGGCTTCCCCGCGCGGTCATAAACCAGCAGCCGCTCCTGATAGAACTCCGAGTTGCCCTCCACCGTGCCGTAGTAAAACAGCCCGTCGCGCTTCCTACCGCCCGCGAAGTCCAGCGGTATCGTGCTGCCGCACTCGATGGCCTCCGCCAGCACCTCGCGGATGGCCGCGTGCAGCCGCGCGACTTCCTCCGCCTTCACGCGCCGTGCCGCCCGTCTCGGCGACACGCCTGCGCGGAAGAGCGCCTCGCTCGCGTAAATGTTCCCGATGCCCGCCACGAGCGACTGGTCGAGCAGCTTCACCTTGATCGCCTGCGCGGAGCGCCGGAGTGAACTGGCGAATGAGTTCACGGTGAACTCCCCATTCAGCGGCTCCGGCCCGAGTTGCCGCACCGCCGAGTCGTCCAACGTGAACCGCCCGAACTGGCGCGGGTCTTCATAAACGAACGCGTGCCGGCCCAAGTCCAGCACCACGACCGCGTGCTTCGGCAACGGCGCGGCTTTCGGCTGGAGAAACATCCGCCCCGTCATGCCCAGATGCCCGGTGACCGTGACATCGCCGCGCTTTCCCATTCGTTCGAGAGTGAAAATGAGATACTTCCCGCGTCGCGTCAGTCCGATGAATAGCGCTTCGACCAGGGCGCCCCGCAAGGCGCGCTCTGTCGTGGGGCGGGCAACCTTCGCCTTTCGCACCACGACGCCGCGCACCACCTTGCCCCGCAACAGTGGCGTCAGATGTCGCACGAGCACTTCGACTTCCGGCAGTTCTGGCACGGGGAAAATCCTGCCGGAAGTGGAGCGTGTTGTCTGTCAGTTCCTCAACCCGTCCGGGCAGCAGGCGTTGAAGTGTCGGGAGAAAGGAAAATCCCCCTGAATCCGTTTCGGACCCAGGGGGACGAGATTGGTTGCGGGGCCAGGATTTGAACCTGGGACCTTCAGGTTATGAGCCTGACGAGCTACCGGGCTGCTCCACCCCGCGATCAAGGTTCGCGGAAGATAGGGAAATCCGTCGCGCCCGCAAGTTCTATTATCGCGCGGCTCCGCAAATCGTTTGTCCCGGCACTTTTCCATTGCCGTCCCGCCGGCTTGTCCCATCCTCCGCTGCGATGAATTTGCTGCCCTTCTCCGGTTTGCCCGCTCATGCCCCGCGCCGGTTCGTGCCCGCCCAGATTGACCTCGGCGACTGGAGCCAGATCGCGCCGCTGTTCGACCAGCTCGACGCCCGCGCCGCGCAGTGCGCCACGCCCGCCGAGTTCGAGCGCTGGATTCTCGACCAGGGCGAACTGGCCGCCGCGCTCGATCAGGAGGGCAGCCAGCGCTACATCGCCATGACCTGCCACACGGACAGCCCGGAGGCGGAGGCGGCCTACCTGCACTTCGTCGAGCAGATCGAGCCGGAGCTGAAACCCCGGCAGTTTAACCTGGCGAAGCTGTTCCTCGCGCACCCGCTGCGGTCGCAGTTGGACAAACGGCGTTACGAAGTCTTCGACCGCGACACCGCGTTGCTCGTCGAGCTGTTCCGCGAGGAGAATGTCCCGTTGCAAACGGAGGAGTCCAAGCTCGGCCAGCAATACCAGAAGCTCTCCGGCTCGCTGACGGTGAACTTCCGGGGCGAGGAGAAGACGCTTGTCCAGATGGGCCGCTACTTGGAGGAGCCGGACCGCGCGCTCCGCGAGGAGGCGTGGACGCTCGTGGCCCAGCGCCGCTTGCAGGAGGCGGACAAGTTCGAGGAGCAGTTCGAGGCGATGCTCAAGGTCCGCGAGCAGATCGCCCGCAACGCCGGCTTCCCCAACTACCTTGCCTACGCCTTCCGGGCGAAGGGCCGCTTCGACTACGCTCCGGAGGATTGCGTCAAGTTCCACTCCGCCGTGGACACGGAGTTCATGCCGGTCGTGCGCCACCTGCAGGCCGAGCGTAAGCGCCAGCTCGGCGTCGCCTCGCTGCGCCCCTGGGACACCGCCGTGGACCCGCTGAACCGCGCGCCGCTCCGGCCCTTCGCCGAGGTGGACGAGATGGTCACGCGCACTCAACGAGTCTTCGATAAGCTCGACGCGGAACTCGCCGGCGGCTTCGCGCAGATGCGTGATCTCAAGCTGCTTGACCTCGCGAACCGCAAGGGCAAGGCCCCCGGCGGCTACCAGTCCACGCTCGCGGAGGCGCGGCTGCCGTTCATCTTCATGAACTCGGTGGGCGTGCAACGCGACGTGGAGACGATGCTCCACGAGGCCGGCCACGCCTTCCACACGCTCGCGGCGAAGGGCGAGGATCTCTACGCCTATCGCGGCGCGCCGATTGAGTTCTGCGAAGTCGCCTCGATGGCGATGGAACTCCTCGGCAACCAGCACCTCGAAGAATTCTACGCCCCCGCCGAGGCGAACCGGGCGCGCAAGACGCACCTCGAAGGCATCATCGGCTTCTTCCCGTGGATGGCGACGGTGGACGCGTTCCAGCACTGGATTTACTCGCACCCCGGCCACACGCGCGCCGAGCGCACCGCCGCGTGGCTCGCGCTGATGGACCGCTTCGGCGGCGACGTGGACTGGACCGGCCACGAGTCCGCACGGGCGAACCTCTGGCACCGCCAGCTCCATATCTTCCTGCACCCGTTCTACTACGTGGAATACGGCATCGCGCAGCTTGGCGCGCTGCAAGTCTGGGCCAACTCCCATCGCGACCCGGTGAAGGCGCTGCGCGACTACAAGGCCGGCCTCGCCCTTGGCGGCGCGCGTCCGTTGCCGGAACTCTTCGCCGCAGCGGGATGCCGCTTCGACTTCAGCGCAGAGACGGTGCGGCCGCTGGTGGCGCTGACCCGGAGCGAGCTGGCGAAGTTGAACTGAAGGTTTTCGGTCCGCCGCCTTGCCGGGCAAGCGGCCCTGCGGCTACACTTCGCCATGCTGCGTGGCTTCCCGCTCACGATGTCGCTGGTGCTGCTGTTCACAGCGCCTTCCGCGCGCGCGCAAACGCGGGTGCTGGATGCCGCCCGCTACCACCTCGGCACGGAGGGATTTCCCGAGTGGCAGGAGTTCGTCGGCAAGAAACCGCACGGGCGCCGTTTGGAAATCCACTTCGAGGCGCAACGCAACGAGGCCGAGCAGACGCTCCTGATCCGCCAGCGTGACGTGAAGCAAGGCTGGCAGGTGCAACTCAATGGCCGCCGCCTCGGCAGCCTCGTCGCGCAGGAAACCCCGCTCGTCCACGCGCTGGCCGTGCCGCCGGGCGCGTTGCGCGAGGGCACGAACACGCTCGCCATCCTGCCGCCCACGGCGGTGGATGACATCGTGGTCGGCGACTTCCGGCTTGTGCCCGCTCCGCTCAAAGAGGCGCTCTCACAGGCGACGCTTGCCATGCGTGTCACCGATTCTGACACGAAGTCAGGCCTGCCGTGCCGCCTGACCATTGTGGATGCCGAGGGCGCGCTCGCAGCCTTGCTGCCCGGCACGACGAACCAGACCGAACTCGCCGCGCGGCCCGGGGTGCTCTACACGCGCGATGGCACGGCGAGCGCGGGCTTGCTGCCCGGCGCTTACAAGATTTTTGCCTCGCGC
This sequence comes from Limisphaerales bacterium, assembly GCA_009773355.1. Classification (GTDB taxonomy): domain Bacteria; phylum Verrucomicrobiota; class Verrucomicrobiia; order Limisphaerales; family SXTU01; genus SXTU01. The sequence goes on along the minus strand of WRPG01000007.1, from coordinate 71,656 downwards.
GGCTTCGAGTTCAGCGTCGCCACGCAAGCCGTCACGCTGGTCGCCGGACAAACGCAATCCATCGCGCTGAACCTCCGCCGGGCCGTGCCGACGCACGGCTGGGTCGCGACGGACACGCACATTCACACGTTCACCAAGAGCCGGCATGGCGACGCGACCGAGGACGAGCGGATGCTCACCATCGCGGGCGAAGGCATCGAACTGGCCGTGGCCACCGACCATAACGTCCACGCCGACTACGCCGAGGCGTCGCAGCGCACGCGGATGGCCGAGCGCTTCACGTCTGTCATTGGCAACGAAGTCACAACCAAGGCCGGCCACTTCAACGCGTTTCCCATCGCGTCCGGCGCGGCGGTGCCCGACTTCAGCGTGACCAACTGGGCCGCGCTGCTCCCCGGCATCCGCGCCACGCCCGGCGTCCAGGTCATCACGTTGAACCACCCGCGCGATCTGCACAGCGGCTTCGTCCCGCTTGGACCCGCGAACTTCAACGCGGTCTCCGGCGCGGCGGTGCGCGGCCAGGAGTTTTCCTTCGATGGGCTGGAGGTCATCACTTCCGCCGCAATGCAGTCGGACATCATGCTGCTGTTCCGCGACTGGTTCGCGCTGCTGAACCACGGCCACCGCCTCACCGCGCTCGGCTCCAGCGACACGCACGACGTGAGCCGCTTCATCCTCGGCCAGGGCCGGACCTACGTGCGCTGCGCGGACACGAATCCCGCCGCCATCAACGTGGACGCGGCCTGCCGCAGCCTGCGCGAAGGCCGCGCGCTGGTGAGCTTCGGCCTGCTGGCGGACCTCGTGGTGAATGACCGCTTTGGCGTCGGCGATCTCGCGCTGCGCGGGCAGCGCGGCGTGACGGCGGTCGTGACGGTGCTTGGCCCGACGTGGGTGCAGGCGGACCAGGTGGAGCTGTTTGCCAACGGCGTGCGGGTGGCCGGGCAGAAAATCGCGCCGGTGCGCGGAGTCACGAAGCTGCGCCTGGCCTTCAAGCTCCCGCGCTTCAAGCATGACTACCACCTGGTCGCCATCGCCAGCGGGCCGGGCGTGGCCGCGCCGTTTTGGGAGACGCCGCGCCCGTATCAGCCGAGTTCGAAGGTCTTCACGCCGCGCGTGCTGGGCGCGACGAACCCGGTCTGGGTGGATGCCGATGGGGATGGGAAGTTCACGCCCGCCCGGGCCTACGCCGAGGAGCTGGTGAAACGCCACGGCACGGATGCGGCGAAACTGTTCCCCGCGCTGGCCGCCTACGACGAGGCCGTCGCCGTGCAGGCCGCCAGCCTGTGCCACGCGGCGGGGAAGAACCTGCGGGCGGTGGAGTTTCAGCACGCGATGCGCGGCGCGGCCCGGCAGGTGCAGCACGGCTGGGTGAACTACGCCGGGACGGTGCGGTGACGTGCCGGCGGACTTGCAGTCGCCGTCGGAGGGAAGCGTCTCGGGCGGCGACTGGAAGTCGCCGGCAGGGGATTACTTCGCCAGCAGCCCGCGCGTCTGCATCCATTCCGCCGCGCGTTTGGGCCAGGTGGTGACCCCGTGCGCGCTCGGACGCAGGCCGTAGCCGTGGCCGCCGGTCGGATAGAGATGCAGTTCAGCGGGCACCTTCACCTGCTTCAGCGCGAGATAGTAGAAGAGCGCGGACTCGACGCGCACGCCGTCGTCCTGCGTCATCACCAGGAAAGTCTGCGGCGTGTTCGCGGTCACAGGCAGCTCGGGCGAAACCTTGTCGCCCTGCTCCTTCACCGTGAGGTAGGCCGGGTAAATCAAAATGGCGAAGTCGGGTCGGCAACTGATTTTGTCCGCGTCATCCACCGGTTCGTAAGTGCGCTTCTCGTAGTTGTTGCAGGCCGTTGCCGCCAGATGCCCGCCCGCCGAGAAGCCCAGGATGCCGATGCGCTTCGGGTCGAGGCCAAGCTCCGTCGCGCGCGAGCGCACGAGGCCGACGGCGCGCTGCGCGTCCTGCAAGGCCGCCGTGTGCTTCTCCAGTCCGGGGCGCTTGGGCACGCGATACTTGAGCAGCACACCAGTGACGCCGATGGAGTTGAGCCACTCGCAAATCTCCGAGCCTTCGAGGTCGTAGGCGAGGATGTTGTAGCCGCCGCCGGGGCAGACGATGACCGCCGCGCCCGTGTCCTTGTCCTTCGCGGGGCGGAAGACGGTGAGGGTGGGTTGCGAGACGTTGCCCAGGCGGATGAGCGGCTTGCCAGCGACCTTGTTGCTCTTCTCGGTGGAAGTGTCCTTCTCCTCGCCGAGGGGCGCGGTCTCGCCGGGCACTTGCTTGGGCCAGAGGGGCAGGGGAGCTGGCGTGCTGGCCGGTGCTGCGGAGCGGGTGGATGTCGCCGAGTGGGTGCGGCAGGCAATTCCAGAGCAGGCGAGCAGGGCGCAGAAGAGGAAGACTTTGATTTGCATGGGTGTGTTGAAATAGAAGTCTCGAACGAGGAGCGGGATCAAGTATGGAAATACGAGCGTGGTGGCGGAAGGGTTCCTCACGGCAGCTTGAACTTCGGGCATTGGCTGAGGAACTGGATCGGGTTCCGGTAAATCACCTTGTCAATCAGGTCGGCGGGCCAGCCGCGGCGCTTCATCTCCAGCGCGGTGCGCGGGACGGCCAGCGGGATGCTCACGCCCCAGTCGCACGCGGAGTTCATCCAGATGCGCTCGTGCGAATACAGGTCCAGCATGTCCACCGCGCGCGCGGGCGAGCACTTGCTCTCCGGGTAAAGCGTCATGCCCGCCCAGAAGCCCGCGTCCAGCACGAGTTGGATGGTGTGCTCCTCGACATGGTCAATGATGCAGCGCTCCGGGCGGATGCGCTTGTCGCTGCGCAGCACATCGAGGATGAGGCGCGTGCCCTTGAGCTTGTCCTCCAGGTGCGGCGTGTGGACGAGGATGAGCTGGTCGTGCCGCGCGGCGAGGTCCACGTGCATTTCGAGCACCTTCATCTCGTTGCGCGAATTCTTGTTCAGCCCGATCTCGCCGATGCCCAGCACGTTGGGGCGGTCGAGGAACTTCGGGATGAGGCCGATGACATCCGTGGCCAGCGCGACGTCTTCGGATTCCTTCGGGTTGATGCAGAGCCACGAGAAATGCGGCAGGCCGAACTTCGCCGCGCGCTTTGGCTCGTAGTCGGTGAGCTGGCAGAAATAGTCGTGGAAGCCATTGACGGACGAGCGGTCAAAGCCCGCCCAGAAAGCCGGCTCGCACACGGCGGCGCACCCGGCGGTGACCATGTCCTGGTAATCGTCAGTCGTGCGGCTGACCATGTGGCCGTGGGGTTCGATGTAGCGCATGGAGTGGAAAAAGTAATTAGTGATTAGTGCTCAGTCGCAGCAGACGGCGGAAGCGCGCCGTGCGACAGGTAAAGAATGGCCGCGCCAGCACCTAGGCAGGCAAGTGTATCGGCGGCGAAAGGAATGGGCGGCAACTGCAACCGCAATCCGTGGACGAGCAGCACAACGCCTTCGGCCAGCATCAAGCCGCCGAACCACGGGATGATGGCTCTGTGCTTCATAGGATGCAGGGCTAGCAGCAAGAACAGGCCGCCTACGAGCGTAAATAGTCCAGCCGCCATTCGTAGCCAGTAGTCCAGCATCGGGTCGTGAGAAATGCTCTTCGCGCCAAGCTCTTGAAACACCGCTTCCGCCGCAGGCCAGCTCGCAAATACGCCGAACACGGAGACTCCCCATGCGAGAGAGGAGAAGACGAGCGTCAGGCGGAGAAGGTGGAGCTTCATGTATTCTTTTGGCTCGCTTGAGTGCGACGGCTGAGCTCTCGCTTGCACGCCCACCAGCCCCAACCACACTGGGCGGAAATCAAACTGAAACAAACCGGATTCGACCAACCCAAGCCCTCCCATGGCTGTAGCAGCAGAGAAGGAAGCATGGGCAGTGCAAACAGAAACCAAATCCGGGGCATCGCTTTGAGAGACGATTGCAGCTCCTCCTCGGTATTGTTTCTTGGGTTCAGTTTGCGCCATTCCATACGCCACCTTGCAGAATCAAAGAGCTTTCCACGCGCCACAAGCTCCCTTACCCGGTGCTTTCGCAATCGGCTTCATCGTCGGGTCGCTGAAGGAGAGGAGGACGCGTTTGGCGCGGTGGGGCTTCTTCTCGGCCAGGTGCTTCAGCGCGGTGCGGAAGGCGGCGAGGCGGAAGTCGGCGTCGCCCTCGGAGCGGTCCACGCGGTCGAGGAAGGCGGCGACTTCGATGAGCTTATGCCGTGCGTCCATGAAGTATTGGTCGAGCACTTGTTGGCGAGTCATAGCGTGGAGCCAATTAACCGCACCGCCGCTTGGATGACAACTCGCGATTCGCCCGTGCCAGTGGAGCGCAGGTGTCCAACCTGCGCGTTCGTGATGGTTGGTGACACGCAGGTTGGACACCTGCGCTCCGTTCTTGGTTTGGCAAAGGGCTGCATGTCGTTCCCTACCCGCCTTGAATGCCACCCCGCCCGCCTTCGCCTAAGTCTCCATGCGCTCATTCCCCCTGTTGCTCACGGGCGCGGCCTTCGTTGCCGCGCTGTCCACCAACCTCACCGCCGCCAGCCATCTCAAGGACGCCGCCACCGGGGACCCGAAGCTCCGCTCCGTCGGTGCGATGTCCTTCGGACCAGGCGGCCTGCTGCTCGTCACGGAGCCGCGCCATGCCGCCATCGTGGCGATTGAGACCGGCGACACCGGCCCCGTGCAGAAGCTCAAGCAGCGCGTGGACAACGTCGGTGCGCTGCTCGCCGCCCGCCTCGGCGCGCCCGAAGGCGGCGTGACCATCGCCGACATGGCGGTGAACCCGGCCAGTGGCAAAATCTATCTCTCCGTCACGCGCAAGCCGGACAACGCCTCGCTCATCGTCGTCGTGACCGCTGACGGTCAGGCCGCGCCGCTGGATTACGCGAAGGCCAAGCACGCGCGCGTCTCGCTGCCCGCCGCCGACACCGCGCGCGTTGGCAACGTCTCCGATGTCGCCTTCGCCGGCGACCGCGTGCTCGCCGCCGGTTCTTCGAACGAGGAGTTCTCCAGCAAGATTTTCACCCTGTCGCTCCCGCTCGCGCACGGCGGCAGCGCGGTGCCGGTCAGTGCGGAGACGTATCACGTCGCGCACGGCAAATGGGAAACCAAGGCCCCGATCACGAGCTTCGTGCCGATGGAGGAGAACGGGAAGCACTACGTCGTCGGTTCGTTCGCCTGCACGCCCATCGCGAAGTTCGAGCTGAACGACCTCAAGCCCAACGCACAGGTCAAGGGCACCAGCGTCGTCGAGCTTGGCTCCGGCAACCGCCCGCTCGACATGTTCACCTACGAGAAGGACGGCAAGCAGTGGCTCGTCACGCACACGCAGCGTTTCCATCAAAACCTTTTTGGGCCGAGCAAATACTGGGGCGCGCGCGTGGACATGTCGCACGTCAAGGTCCGCGACGAGGCGAAGATCAACCAGAAGGCCGTGCGCCGCGACGTGAAGCAGCCGAAGGGACCGGATGGCATCGAAATCGTGGACAGCCTCTTCGGCGCGGTGCATGTGGACAAACTCAGCAACACCGAGGTGGTCGTTCTGCGCGAGCAGGGCACCGCCCTCGCACTGGAGATTGCGCCGTTGCCGTGAGCGAGCCGGTAGCAGCCGACGTGAGGAGGCTCCAACCCAGGCCGGAGCGCCGGTGTCCAACCGGCGCAATGTCTGCCCTCCAGGCCGCGCAGGTCGGACACCTGCGCTCCGGTTCGAGAATCGCCCGCCGGCTGGCTGCCATCGGCTTGCTCGGCTGGTTGTTGGCTGCGACGGATGCTGCCGCAGCCATCCGCTTCGAGGCCGACCGCAACAACCCGCTCGCGGTCACGCTCATCGTCGAGGCTCCGGCGAATTCCAGTTGGCCGGCGGACGCCGTGGCCGAACTCACCCGCGCCGCGCAGCCGTGGTTTGGCTTGTGGCTCGGAGAAGGCAAACCCGGCAGCGTCCCTCTCGCAGGGACATATTCGCATGCCGGCGCGCAACTCCGGTTCCGCCCCAGCCTGCCGCTCCTGCCCGGCCAGACTTACACCGCGCGGCTCGACCGCCCCGGCCTCAGCCTGCGCGCCGAGCACCGCACCGCCGCACCCGCGCCGGCCGCCGCGCCGAAGCTGCTTGCGATTTACCCGACCAGCGACCGCCTGCCGGCGAACCACCTCAAGTTCTACCTCGTCTTCTCGGAGCCGATGGAGAGCGGCGTGTTCCTGCAACACTGCCGGCTCGTGAACGCGCGCGGGCAGGCCGTGGAAGCCCCGTTCCGCGAGACGGAGCTGTGGTCGCCGGATGGGCGGCGGCTGACGCTGTGGTTCCATCCCGGCCGGCAGAAGACGGGCGTGAACCTCAACGTCGAGTTTGGCCCCGTGCTGCGCGAGGGCGGCGATTACCGGCTGGTGATTGACGGCCGCTGGCCTTCCGCGCGCGGCGTCCCGCTCGGTGCCAACATGACCAAATCCTTCCGCGCGCGAAGCTGGCAAGTCCACGCGCCCGCCGCCGGCACGCGCGACGTGCTGCGCGTCACGTTCCCGCAACCGCTCGACTGGGCTACGCTGCATCGCCTGCTGCACGTGACTGGGAAGTCTGGTGAAATCGCCGGAGCGATCACCGTCACACGCGGCGAGCAGGAATGGCAATTTGTGCCGGAGAAGCCGTGGGCCGCCGGCCCGCACGAGTTGCGCATCGCCACGGCGATTGAAGATCACGCCGGGAACAGCCTTGCGCGGCCCTTCGAGGTGAACCTGCAACGGCTGGTGAATCGCCCGCTGCCCGCTGCCGAGGCGGAAACCAAGCTTCCTTTCGTGGTGCGCTGAACCGACGTTGGTAGGGCGCGCTGTCCTCAGCGCGCCGCCGGAGTCTTGGGGCGTCTGGGCGGCAGACGGCGGGGTGAGGACACCCCGCCCTACCTTGCGACTATTTCCCGCCGATGCACCAGAGCGCCTTGTGCGTGCGGATGAGCAGGTCGCCGTTGGAGGGGACGATGGAGCTGTTCGAGGGTTCCCCAAGCGGGTTGGTCGCCAGCAACTCAAACTTTGGGCTGGGCTTGAAGACAAAGCAGGTGCCGCCTCGGTTGATCGTGTAGCACTTGCCGTCAGCGAGCAGAACGCTGCTCCAGTTTGCGCCGGTGGCGGCGGGGCTGGTCAGGCGCTCGTTCCAGACTTCCTTGCCGGTTTCGAGGTTCAGGCACATGGCGGTGCCAGGGTCGTTGTGGATGTAGATGTGGCCCTCGTGAATCACGCCGGAGCCGATGCGCTGGGGCGAGCGCGGGTGATGCCAGAGGCGGTGCGAGGTGGTCACGTCACCGGAACCACCGGCGCGAACCGCCAGCGCCGAACCACCGAAGCCGCTCATCGCCACCACGATGCCGTTCGCATGAATGGGTGAGGTATAAACGAGCGGGGTCAGGCCCGTGGAGTTCCAACGTTCCTTGCCGGTCATCGGATCGAGCGCGCAGAGGCGGCCCGGCCAGGACATGAGGAGCGAGTCGCGCCCGCCTTCGTTGATGATGGGCGGGGTCGTCCAGGAGCCGAGCCACTTGCCGCGCGGGGCGGCTTTCTTTTCTCCCGGCGCGTCCTTGGGCGCATCCTTCGGGGCGGCGGGCGGATTGCCGGAGTCGCCGCCCGGCTCCTCGTTCTTCCAGATGGTTTTGCCGGTCTTCTTGTCCACGGCGATTAGATAAGTCGTCTCCCCGGGACCGAAATCAAGGAAGCACAGGTTCTTGTAGATCACCGGCGAAGCGGCGTTGCCCCAGATGTGAATCTGCCGGCCGAGGTCCGTGCGTTTCCACAGCTCCTTGCCGCTGAAGTCGTAGCAATACAGTCCGTCGCTCGCGAAGGACACAATGACGCGCTCGCCGTCCGTCACCGGCGACGCCGAGCAAAACGGGTTCGTCCCGTGCGTCGGCTCCTTCTCCTTTGTGGTGACGCCTTGCTGCCAGAGCAGCTTGCCGTCGGCGCGGTTGAGGCACATGAGCGTTCGGCGGTCGCCCAGGGGCTGCGTGACGAAGATGCGGTCGCCCCAGACGATGGGCGTGGAGTTGCCGGCCTCAGGCAGCGGCACGCGCCAGCGGACGTTTTCATCCTTGCTCCATTTCACGGGGAGATTCTTCTCGGTGGAGATGCCGTCCGCGTTGGCGCCGCGCCAGGCGGGCCAGTTGGCGGCGGAGGCTTGGAAGGCAAAGAGGAACAAGAAGGCGGCAAGCAACTGAGGAGTGAGGCGAGGTTGAGTTTTCATGGCAACAGAGAGGCAGACGCGGCGACGGGCGGCGAGGTTCAGGGAAACAATCTTCATCGGCCCGAATCACGGGCATCCACCGCCTCACACTTGCGCGTGGACGCAACCGCGCGGCGGAAATACTCTCCCGCCCTCGACATGAGCAGTCACGCGCCGCAACTCAGCCCTTCGGCCAAGGCCAACATCCCCACGCACATCGCCATCATCATGGATGGCAACGGGCGCTGGGCCAAGACCCGCGGCCTCCCGCGCGTCGAGGGCCACCGCAACGGCGTCGAGTCCGTGCGCAGCACCGTCCGCACCTGCGGCGAGCTGGGCGTGAAGTATCTCACCCTCTACGCCTTCTCCGTCGAGAACTGGAACCGCCCCAAGGACGAGGTGGACACGCTGATGAAATACCTCGCGCGCTTCCTCAAGAACGAGATCGGCGAGCTGAACAAGAACAACGTCCGCCTTGAGGCCGTCGGGCAGATTTACCGCCTGCCGGAGTTCGTGCAGGAGCAGCTCGCGAAGACCAAGGCCGCGCTGGCGAAGAACACCGGCCTCACGCTCATCCTCGCCCTCAGCTACGGCGGGCGCACGGAACTTGTCGAGGCCACGCGCGCCATCGCGCAACAGGTGAAGGCCGGGAAGCTCGACCCGGCGGAGATCAACGAGCAGGTCATCGCGCAGAACCTCTACACCCACGCCTACCCCGACCCCGACCTGCTCATCCGCACCAGCGGCGAGCTGCGCGTGAGCAACTTCCTCCTCTGGCAGATCTCCTACGCGGAGTTCGTGGTCACGCCCACGCTCTGGCCGGACTTCCGCAAGCCGCAGCTCTACGAGGCGCTGGAGGAATACACCCGCCGCCACCGGCGCTTCGGCGGGCTGTAGTTGCGGCCCCGGCTGGTCCCGCTTCCATTCACACCAGCACTTCCCGGAGGACGTGCCCAAACACGTCCGTCAGCCGGTGAAAGCGCCCGCCGTGCAGGAAGGTCAGCCGCTCGTGGTCCACACCCAGCAGGTGCAGCATTGTCGCGTGCAGGTCGTGCATCTCCACGACGTTCTCCACCGCGCGGTAGCCAAACTCGTCCGTCGCGCCGTAAGTCATCCCACCGCGCACGCCGCCGCCTGCCAGCCACATCGTGAAGCCCTGCGGATTGTGATCGCGCCCGTCGTTGCCCTGTGCGAACGGCGTGCGGCCAAACTCACCGCCCCACAATACCAGCGTGTCATCCAGCAAGCCGCGCGCCTTCAAGTCCTTCAGCAGCGCCGCGATGGGCTGGTCCACGATGAAGGCATTCCGCGCGTGGTCCTTCTTCATGTTCCCGTGCTGATCCCACGGCGACACGAAGCGGATGCCGCTCACCGCGCTGACCTCGACGAACCGCACGCCGCGCTCCACCAACCGCCGCGCCAGCAGGCACTCGCGGGCGTAGCGCGCCTTGAGCGGGTCGGACGAGTCCGTGCCATAAAGCTTGTGCGTCGCCTCGCTCTCGCTGCGCAGGTCGGCGGCCTCCGGCACCGCCATTTGCATCGCGGCGGCCAGCTCATAGTTGCGAATCGCCGACTCGACCGCCGCGCTCTGCGGGCCAAGCGTCGAGGCGAACGCGCGGTCGTTCTCCGCGATGAACGCGAACTGATTCGCCCGCGCCGCTGCCGGACCGGGCGCGGCCAGGTTTTCCATCACCGGCCCGCTCACGAGGTTGAACTGCGTCGCCTCGTGTCGCGCCGGGAGGAAGCCGCTGCTCCAATTCGCCACGCCGCCCAGCGGCATCATGCCGCCGTTGAGCACGACAAAGCCCGGCAGGTTCGCCGCCTCGTTGCCGAGGCCGTAGCTGGCCCACGCCCCCATGCTGGGGCGGCCCTGCATCGTGCTGCCCGTGTGCAGGAAGTAGCAGGCCTGCGCGTGCTCCGGCGACGCGCTGGTCATCGAGCGGATGACGCACAGGTCGTCCGCGCAGCCGCCGAGGTGCGGAAAGAGTTCGCTCACCGGCAAGCCCGACTTCCCGCGCGGTGAAAACTCCCACGGACTCGCCAGCGTCTTGCCGATGGCATCGAACTGCGTCGCGTCCATGCGCAGCGGGAACGGCTTGCCGTGCTCGGCCTTGAGCCGTGGCTTCGGATCGAACGTGTCCACCTGCGAAGGCCCGCCGTCCATGAAGAGGAAGATGACGCGCTTGGCCCGGGGTGAGAAATGCGGAGTGCGGAAAGCGGAGTGCGGAATGTCAGAAGCCGTCGCGTTCCGCCCGAGTAGGCCCGCGAAGGCCAGCCAGCCGAAGCCGGTGGAGACGCGCTGGAGCAGCGCGCGGCGGGACAACATTCCGGTAGGAGACGACGTGAGGAGTCTCTGACTAATCGAGTTTGAGGACGCCTCGTTGACGGAGTCAGAGTAAGACTCCTCACGTCGTCTCCTACGGATCGAGTTCATTTCAGGTAGAGAAACTCCTTCAGGTTGAACACCGCGTGAGCCAAGTCCTGCCAAGCCATCTTCTGGTCTCCGTGCGCGGTTGCTTGCTGCGCGAGGAAGGCGGCGGCACGCGTGACTTCCAATTCAGTTGCCGGGCGGTTAAGGGCCGTCGCGTAAAGCCAGCGGATGCGTGCGTTCGGGTCGCCGGGTTGAGCCAGCGCGCGGGCGGCGAAGTGGCCGGCTTGTTCGATGACAAACGGGTCGTTCAGCAACGTGAGGCTTTGTGCGGGAACGTTCGTCGCCTCGCGGCGTCCGGCAGGGGCGGCGGGCTTGGGCTGGTCGAAGGCGAAAAGGAATGGCGACGGATGATTGCGTCGCAATTCGAGATAGAGGCTGCGGCGGCCGCGCCCGTCAATCGGGCCGTCCACGGGCGAGTAATCATCGCGCTGGCCGGGCGGAATCGGCACGGGCACGCCGGGGCCGAACGGCGTGCGGTCCAGCCGTCCGCTCGCGACGAGGATGGCATCGCGCAGTGATTCAGCGTCGAGGCGGCGCAGACTTGCGTGCGAGAGCAGGCGGTTGTCGGGGTCGCGCTCGGTGGCAGCGGGGGAAGTCTCCGTGCCCATCGCAAACGCGCGGCTGGTCAGCATCAGCCGCAGCATCGCCTTCACCGACCAGCCGCGTGCGACAAACTCGCTCGCCAGCCAGTCGAGCAGTTCGGGATGGCTTGGTTCTTCGGCCAGCTTGCCGAAGTTGTCCGTCGAGCGCACCAGCCCCGCACCGAAGACGTGATGCCAGAGCCGGTTCACCATCACGCGCGCCGTGAGTGGATTGCGGAGGATGTCCTCGGCCATCTCGCGACGCCCGCTGGTGCGCGACTGATACGACGCGTTGCCGAAGGCGGAGAGAAACTGGCGGGGCACAGGAGCGCCGGGCTTGGTGTGGTCGCCACGCGGGAAGAAGGGCGTCTCGAAGGCCGGCGCTTCATCCGACACCGCGACGACGCGCGTGGGGACTGGGACACGGCTTTCGAGTTCGCGGAAGCGTGTCACCAAATAGGACAGGGCGTCCCGCCTGTCCTTCTGATTTTGGGCAGCCGCTTGAGCGGGGACTTTAGTTTGAAGGTCAGGCGAGACGCGCTGACCTACTTGTTCGACGGCGTTGTCGAGCACGCTGAGTCTCACGAGAGAATTCAGAAAATTGGCTTGAGCGTCCTCGCACTTGCCCGCCTGCCATGCTTCCACAGCCCGGCGTGCTGTGGCGACGAATGCGGCGGCGAAGGTGGGGCGTGTTTGGGAAACGGAAGCTGCCCCCTTACCCCGGCCCTCTCCCCCGATGGGGGCGAGGGAGGAGAAGCTGCGGAGCGGGATGTCGAGTTCGTTCGGCCACGCGGGCGGCTCGGGCGGCTTCTCGCCGTCGTGGAAGACCACCTTCGCGATGCCGGCGGCGGAACGGCCGTCGGTCGGGAGCTTCGTAGCATCCTTCACGATGCCGAGGTAGGGGAAGTCGTCGCGCGGAACCAGCTCGATGTAGGCGCGGCGGCCTCGCCACGTGTCGCGGATGGGCAGCGTGACCCAGCGCAGTGTGGAGCGGTCGGTGAGCTTGGGCGTGACTTGCGTGAAGAGCAGCGAATCACCCTGAAAGTTTTCGATGACGAGCCGGACACGAGCGTTGTTGTCGCCGGTGACGAGGGCGGCGATGAACTTGTTGGTGATGGTGAAGTTGGGCGAGCGCAGCGTGCCGGGGTGCTTGTCGGAGAGCAGGTGGGAGAAGCGTCCGGCAGGGCAAATCGCGGAGACGATGTTCGAACCAGTGGTGGCGAGGGAGAAGCCACCGGCAGGTGTGTGTTGCGTGAAGCTGTCGGTCGCGAACCAGCCGTTGTCCGAGCCGGTGGTGAAGTCGGCGAACATGGTAGGGCCGACCTGCCGGTCGGCTTGGACGCGCGGCAGCGCGTCCCTACCTGCCAACGCCTTCAGCAGCGGCGCGAGCGGGGACTTGTTCGTTTCAGCGGCGGCAAAGGCGGTGCGCCATCGGGCGGCTTCCACTGTGTGCGAGGCGTTTGCCCCCTCACCCCGGCCTTTTCCCCCGGTGGGGGAGGGGGAGGAGAGGGCAGTAGGCCATTGTTCGATTTGCTGCTTCCACGTCGCGGCGAGAGCGGAGCGGATTTCGCCCTTCACCTTCGCCAGTTCCGCGTCTTGGGCGTAGAGTTTCTCCGGCGCGTCGAGCACGCGCATCGAGGTGCGGGTGCTGGCGAGGATGCTGTAGAGGCCGTGGAAATCGCGTTGGCTGATGGGGTCGAACTTGTGATCGTGGCAGCGCGCGCAGGAGACGGTCAGGCCGAGGAACGCCTTGCTCAACGCGTCAATCTGGCTGTCCACGACGATGACTTCCTCGCCCTTCACGTCCACAGGTGTCTGATTGAACTCCACAAGCCGCCACCAAGCGGTCGCGAGGAGCGACTCGTTCAAGCCGCCGGCCCAGCGCGGTTTCTCCAGCAGGTCGCCGGCGATGTGTTCGCGGACGAATTGGTCGTATGGCAGGTCGCTGTTGAAGGCGCGGATGAGATAATCGCGATAACGCCAGGCGTGCGGGAGGAAGGCGTCGTGCTCGGTGCCGTGGGTGTCGGCATAGCGGACCACGTCCTGCCAGTGGCGGGCAAAGCGTTCGCCGAAGTGCGGGCTGGCGAGCAGCCGGTCAACAAGCTTGGCGATGGCCGATGGCCGATGGCCAATGGCCGACTCGCGGACGAACACTTCGACTTCGTCCGGGGTCGGCGGGAGGCCAGTGAGGATGAAGTGCAGGCGGCGGGCAAGCGCGCGCGGGTCGGTCGGCGGGGCAGGGGAGAGGTCTTGCGCTTCCAGCTTCGCGAGCAGGAAGCGGTCAATGGCGTTCGTGCTCCATGCGGCGTTCTTCGACGTCGGGACGGCGGGGCGCGTGACCGGCTGGAAGGCCCAGTTGGGCTGGGGGAGTTTGGTTGACGCTGCGCCGAGCACGCCGGCGACACCAAGCAGCAGCACGAACGCAAGGGTTCGTGAGTGTCGGTCAGCACGCGGAGTCACGTAGGAAGTGAACAGGATGGAGGCAGTTACTTCAAGCGCCCGTGCCGGCGACTTGTAGTCGTCGCATTGCAGGCGGAATTCGCAAGCATCCGTCCTGCTGTCTCCCATGGGCGGCGACTGCAAGTCGCCGGCACGGGCTACGGCCGCTCCGGCCGGCCCTGGATGATATCGCCCAGCCGCTGGTTGAGCTTCTCCTGGTCGTTCGCGGCCTCGCCGATGGCGCCGATGCTGTCGCCGACGCGGTTGAGGAGGTCGGCGCGCTTCTCGGCGTCACTGACGACCTTGGCGCTGAAGTGTTCGCTCGCGCCGATGCCAGGGCCGGTGACGTTGTTGTTGTCGCGGGCCTCAATCCAGTATTCAAGCATCGCGCCCTCGGCCACCTTCGGGTTCAGCGCGCCGACCTTCCAATCGTAGCGGCGGCGCAGGCCGCGCTGGGCGGCTTCCAGCGTCAGCTCGATGCCCTTTTCCTCGCCGCCATCCACAGTGTAGCGGAGGAAAAGCTGCTTCACGGCGAAGTCATCCACCGCCTCGAAGCCGATGAGGATGGTCGCCTTCTGTGTGATGAGTTCCTCCTTGCGCTCGGGGTAAGTGATGCGAACGACGGGGGCCTTGTCCGGCAACACTTCGAGGCGATAGACCGCGTCGTCCTTCGAGCGGAAGCCGAACTTGTCCTCAAGGTGAATCGAGAAGCCGCTCAACGACTCGCTCGTGATGGGGATGCTCACCTGCACTTCGCGGGCGTTCTTCGGGTTGACGGCGAGCGGCAGCGTCAATGGCTGCGCGTTCGTCGTGCTGGTCACGAGCACCGCACCCTTCGCCACTTCCTTGGTCGGCGTGAGCGTGAGGTTGAGCTTGCTGCCGACGAGGAGCGTGAGGTCGCCGAGCGAGCGGCGCACGGTGCCGAGGCCGGTGTATTCGGGATAGACCTGCAACGCGTCGAGCTTCGCGATGCCGGGGCGCTCGACGGCCTCGACGCGTGCGGAGCGGGATTTGCCGTCGCCGATGTGGAAGGTGTAGTCGAACGAGTCCTGCACGTTCTCCAGCGCCTGCTCGAAGCGCGCTTTGCTCTCCTTGCCGGGTTCGAGGAGGAACTCCTGCGTGCGGCCGGAGGCAAACTTGAGCACGAGCTTGGCGCGGTCGGGCACGACGCCCTTGGCGATGGCGAACAAAGTCACGTTGTCACCGCGCGCGATGCGGAGGTCGCCGCTGGTCTGGCCGATGCGGGTCTTGCGCGGGACTTCGATTTCGCGGGAGAGGAAGGCGCGGTGCAGCAAGTCGCGGCTGACTTCCCCGCCTTTCCAAAACACCACGCCGCCGATGCCGACGATGACAACGGCCCAGCCGACGAGCCGACGGAATTGGTGAGTGCTGATGACATCGGTGAAGTCGAGCGGGCGCGCGATGCGCTCGGTCTGGGCGACCAGTTCGCGGACGAGTGAAGGAGCCTCGCCAGTTTGAAGCGCGCCGGGGCGGGTGAGCTGGAGCGCGGCGATGAGGCGGGTGGCGAATTGTGGATGGCCGCGCTCGACGAGCAGTGCGACGTCATCGTCGTCCGGCTGGCGGAGGATGGGGATGAGGATGGAGTGCCAGATGATGTGGCCGGCGGCGGCGAGGTAGCTGACGAAGATGAGAAAGCGAATGGCCCAGGGGAAGTCGAGGAACCAGTCGAGGACCATCCCGATTCCGAGCGCCAGCGTGAGGCCGCCGAGAAGCAGGGCCACGCCGGAGCCGGCCTCCACGCCGGTTTTCTTCGAGCGCACGGCGGCGAGCTGGCCTGCGAGCTGGGCGCTCGGCGGGACAGAGGCGGTGCATTGTTCCGGGGCGGCGGTCATTTCAAATGCGACAGTTTGCGGAGGACCCACTCCGTCGTGACCACCCCGAGCAGCAGGAGGAAGTAGAGCGGGCTGGCCCAGAGCTCGACTTCCATGGGCGAGCGGACCCGCTCGGTCTTGGCGGAGATTTTCTCGGGCAGTTGGAAGAGGGTTTCCTCGCGGAAAAACTCGCCGCCGCTGATGGCGGCCATCTCGCGGAGGAGCGGCTCGTTCATCGCAGTGTCGCCCAGCTCGAAACGCGGCGCGGTCACGTTGAAATCCACGCGCGTGTCCGGGTCGCTCTCGACGCCGAACTTGTAGCTGCCCGCAGCCGGCGCGATGAACTCGCCGCGATAGACGCCGGGCTGGTCGGCCACGGGGCGGAGGGAAACTTCCGTCGCGCCGCCACCGTCGCCGCTGCGGACGGTGTAACTGCCCTTCACCACCGGGTCGTTCACCGGCTCGAAGCCCGCGCGATAGAGGCGTGCGTAAATCGCCACGCGGTCGCCGCTCACGAAGTTCTGCCTGTCGAGCGTGAGCTGCGTGCGACGCGAGCCGCCGGTCATGTGCGGCAGCGCGAGGCGCTGGGCAATCTGGCCCCAGAAGGTCGTGTAAATCTCGTCGCCCGTGTTCTTGCGCCAGCGCCAGGTGTTGTCCGTGCCGACGAAAAGCGCTTGACCGAGGCCGTATTGCTGCACGGCGACCACGGGCATCGGGCCGAAGCGCGAGGCCTTGAGCGGGTCGGGGTCCACCACGAGCACCTCGGCGCCGGGCTTGGCGCGCGAGACTTTCGCGACCCAATAGACCGGTGGCAGCAGCTTCCAGAGCGCGGCGCTTTCGTCCTCCTTGTCGCCGAAGCGCAGCATCGTCGAGCTGCGGCCCTGCGCCGTGAGCGTGAGGCGGACGGGCTTGTCGGCGATGCCATCGCCAGTCACGGCAGCGGTGTTCACGGCGTCGAACTCGACGGGGAGAATCTGCTCAATCGGCGTGTTGCGCCAAGCGTTCGGGCTGAAGCGCTTGCCGGCGACCATCAGGAACGAGCCGCCGAAGCGCGACACGAATTCGTTCACGTTGCGCTGCTGCTCGGCGGTGAGCTGCTTCGGGTCCACGTCACCGAAGATGATGAGGTCGTAGTTGAACAGTTCCTCCTTGTTGACCGGAAAGCGTTCGAGGTAAGGCGAGTTGGCGTCGCGCGAAATGGACGGCGCGCCATCGAAGAGCACGCACTTCAGCTCGACGCGCCGGTCGCGCATGAACATCGCCTGCAAGTAGCGGAAGTCCCAGCGTGGCGTTTGCTCGACGAGCAGCACCCGAATCTTCGCATCAATCACGCGCAGGTGCTGCACGCGGGAGTTGTTGTCCTTCACCGTCTCGTCCGCGCGGGCCTCGACGCTGGCTTCAAGCTCGAAGTCGCCGGTCTTGTCGGGCGTGAAACGCATGGCGACGACCTGCTCGCCGTCGGGGCCGAAGGTGATTTCGCGCTCGTCCACCTTGGTTTCGCCGAGTTTGAGGACGACCTTCGCCTTCTCGCCGGCGAGCCCCTGCGAACGGACGCGCACGTTGGCGAGCACTTCGTCCTTCACGAAGCTGACCTCGGGCGCGAAGAGGTTCGCCACGATGATGTCGCGCGGGCTGGTGATGCCGACGCCCCAGATGTAGAGCGGCACGCCATCCTGCTTGAGCTGCGCGGCGACCTCGCGCGGCGACGGGCCGGAATTCTGGCCACCGTCGGTGATGAGCACGACCCCGGCGAGCGGCTGGCCGCGCTTGAGCTCGACGGCCTTGCGGAGCGCGTCGCCGATGGGCGTGGTGGCGGAGTTGGCGTCGAGGTTCTCGACCCAGTCGAACGCGGCGACCTTGGCCTTGCGGCGGGCCTTCTTGCCCTCGGCGTCGGTTTCGGAAACGTCGTTTTTGCTGCGGGGCAGCGCGTTGACTTCGGTGCCGAAGTGGAAGGGCACGAGGTCGAACTCGAAGTCGAGGCGCGGGAGAAGGTCGAGCTTCTCGTTGCGGAGGCCTGCCTTCAACACGTCGAGGCGCGCGAGGGATTCGACTTCGCGGAGCCGGCCTGCCTGGGGCTGTTGCGCGAGGCCCTTCGTGGGGTCGGTGAGGCCCTTGACGAGCGCGGCGCGCTTCACGTCGTCGGCGCTCACGCGCGGATCCTTGATTTGCATCGAGGCTGAACCGTCCACAAGCAGGAGCAGGGTGCGGCGCACGCTGCCCTCCACCGTGAAGGCGAGCACGGGCCGCAGCAGCAGGAACGTGAGCAGCACGAGGAACGCAACGCGCAAGCCCGTGAGCAACCAGCGGCGCGCGGGTGTGGTGGAGGGCGGCCACTGGCGATACGTCCACACGCCTAACCCCGCGAGCACGAGCGCGAGCAGCACGACCCACCCCGCGCCGACGCCGCCCTGAAAGGCGAGCCGGACGGACGCGAGGTCGCCAGCGGCTTCCACGCGCGCACCGAGCAACTTTAGGAGCAGGTCGGTCATGGTTTGTTTAGCCACGGATTGAACACGGAACAAACACGGATAAAGACACGGCGGCTGTCCAACTCGCTTCGCGCATCCGTGTTTAATCCGTGTTTCATCAGTGGCTAAGAATTACTTGGCCCGGCTGAAATACTGCGCGAGGAACGTCTCCAGCGCGGCCAATGCGAGAACGGCCAAGAGTATCGGCAGCCAGAACTCTGCGCCGACGCGGGCTTTCTCCACCCACTCGCGCAGGTTCAAGGTTGGGTTCCAGCGCTGCACGGCGGCGACCTGGCCGAGGGAGGTGACCTCCTCGGCGGGCAGCTCGGCCATGCTGGATTCCGAAGGGTCGGGCTGAGCGGCGAACTTCAGCACGGTCGCGGGCTCGGCGATGGAGATTTCGTAGATGCCGGCCTTGTCGGTGGCTTCGTAGGTGAGCACGGGCGTGTCGTTGACCAGCTCGACGCGGCGCAAGTCGCGGGTGTTGGAGGCCGCGCCGGGAGCCATCACCACGGCTTCCTTGTGCAGCAAGTCAGCGGTGAGGCGGCGGGCGAACTGTGCGCCGACGCGGACGTTCGCGCCTTCGTCGTGGCGCTGGATGAGCGTGCCGAGCGTGCGGTGGAGCAGGGGAACGAACGCGGGACGCACAGGGAGGTCATTCCACGCTGTGTCCGCCGTGCTCGCGAACATCACGACGCGACCGAGGCCCAGTGCGCGCTCGGCCATCGCGATGGAGCCGTCGCTGAATCGGAGGATGGCCTTGGGCGCGGCGAGGTTGGCCAGCGAGTTGGTGGGTGAACCGCCTTTCCCACTTTCCCGTTTGCCCGCTTTCTCACCGGCATCGGCGGTCGGAACCGAAAGCAGATTGAGTTCAAACGTGCGGAAGAACCGGGCGCTGGCGAGCGTGCCGGCGGTGGCGTCGTTCCAGAGCGCGACGATGGGGTGGTCGTAGCCTTTGGTTTGGAAGGTCAGGAACTTGTCCTCCTGCGCCGCGTCGCCGCGCGGCTCGCCGAAGGTCGCGGGCAACAGCTTGCGCGTGGTGCCGAGCTGCTGGTTGTAGAACGCCGCGTTGATTTTCGCGCCCGGGAAAAGAAACAGGCCGCCGCCGCGCTTCACGAAGTTCTCCAGTGCCGTCGCGGTGTCGGTGGAGAAATCGGGGACGTTTGCGAGCACCACGGTGTCGAAGTCGTCGAAGCGCGTGCCACCCATGTCCGCGGGGCCGATGGTGGAGGTCTTGACGTAGTATTGCTCGGCTTCCTCGGGTGATACGGGCACGAGCGCGTGGTCGAGGAAGAAGGTTTCCGACTCGCGCGGCTCGGTGCCGGGTTCGCCGTCCACGACCAGGACGCGAATCTCGCGGATGGCGCGGACGGCCAGCGTGCGGGTGTCGTCACCGGGGAAGCGGTCGCCGCCAATGCGCGCGGTGATGCTGTGCCAGCCCTCGGTCTTGAGACGGGTGTTCAGCGGGACACTGCGGGTGCCGCCAGGTGGGATGCTGGGGATGGTGACTTCGTCGGCCGCCGCGCCGTCCACGAGCAGGGCGACCTTGATGTCCTTGGCCTCCAGCTTGCCGTAGTTGGCGACCTGCGCCTCGAAGCGCAACGGGCGGTTCAGCGGCGCGAGGCCGCTGCTAAGGACGAGGCCACTGACGCCAAGGTTCCGCTCCTCGTGGTCGCTGATGAGGACGATGTGCGAGGAAACCTGCTGCTCGCCGGTCTGCTCCTTGGCAGTCTTCAACGTCTTCTGAATGTCGCCAAGCTGCCGCCAGCCGGCGAGCTGGCCGTCGGTGATGAGGTAAACCTCTTTGCGGATGGCGGAGCGGCCCTTGAGCGTTTCGAGCGCCTTCTCGATGGAGGGGAAAAGGTCCGTGGGCCGGTCGGAGAGCGGTGCTTCGCGGACGGCTTTGCGGGCGAGGTTGAGGTCGTGGGTCGGCTCCTTGATGACTTCCTTGGCCACATCGGACGCGAGAATCACGGCGGCAGCGGAGCCGGAAGGCAGCGCATCCACGGCCTGCTCGGCGATTTTGCGGGCCTTGTCGAAGCGTGTCTGGACGCCGTCAGAGACGCCCATGCTCGCGGAGTTGTCGAGGACGATGACGGCGGTGACCTTCGACTGGCCGAAGACATTGTGCGTGGTGGAACGCATCGCGGGCCGCGCGACCGCGAGCGCGAGCAGCGCGAGCATCAGGCAGCGGATGGCGAGGAGAATCATGTCCTCGACCAGCATCCGGCGCTGGTTCTTCTCGGTGGAGACCTTAACGAAGCGCATCGCCGCCCAGACCACGCGCTGGAAGCGGCGGCGGTTGAGCAGGTGGATGATGATGGGCACGGCGATGGCGCCGGCACCGAAAAGCATGAAGGGGTTGAGGAAGCTCATTTGATTGAGGTCTTCAACCGGAAGGCCAGATAGCCCGACAAAACCTCATGCAAGGGTTGGGCTGTGTTCACCGGGACGAAATGAACGTGATTCTTCTCGCAGCCGGAGCGCAGCGTTGACCGGAAGCGCTCGACCTCGGACTGGTAGCTGGCCCGGATTTCCTGCGGGCGTGTGAGGATGTTCGGGATGGCTTCGAGGCCGACGAACTCGACGAGGCCGTTGAACTTGAACTCCAGCTCCGCCGGGTCCATCAGGTGGAAGACAACGACCTCGCTGCCGCCGAAGCGCAGGTGCTGGATGCCCTCCATGATCTTCTCCTCGTCGTCGAAGAGGTCGCTGATGATGACGACGATGCCGCGCCGGCGGACTTGTCGGGCCATCTCGTGCAGGATGGCGGCGATGTTCGTCTGGCGCGCCGGCTCGAACGCGGCGAGCGTGGCGAGCACCTTGTGAATCATCGCGTGGCTGTTGCTGCGCGGGAGGTATTCGCGGGTCTCGGTGTCGAAGATGTCCAGCGCCACGGCATCGCGCTGGTGGAGGATGAGGTAGCTGAGGCAGGCGGCGAGCATCTTGCCGTAGGCGAGCTTGGTGTAGCCGCCGGAGCCGTATTTCATGGACTCCGAGCCGTCGAGGAGGATGTGCGCGACGTAGTTGGTCTCCTGCTCGAACTGCTTGATGTAATAGCGGTCGGTGCGGCCGAGGACTTTCCAGTCGAGGTAACGAAGGTCGTCACCGGGGGCGTATTCGCGATGCTGGGCGAACTCGATGGCGAAGCCGTGGTAAGGCGACTTGTGCTCGCCCGCCATGTAGCCCTCGACGAGGTAACGCGCGTGCATCCCGAGCGTCTCGGCGCGAGAAATCGCGACGGGGTCGAGGAGTGTGGCGAGCGTGGCGGCGTCCATCAGAGGGAATTGCTAATTGCGAATTGCGAATTGCGAACGAAACGCACGCGGCCTGGTTCAAGCGCGCCGCGCGTGGGGCAATTCGTCATTCGACATTCGAGCTTCGACATTTCACGCCACCTTCTGGTCCTTCGGAATCGCCTCCAAAATCTTCTTCACCACGTCGTCGGCGGTGATGCCTTCGCTCTGGGCGGCGAAGTTCGGGATGATGCGGTGGCGCAGGATGGGCGGCGCGACAGCGGCCACGTCGTCGCAGCTCACATGGAACTGGCCGCGCAGCATCGCGCGGGCTTTCGCGGCGAGGATTAGGTTCAGGCTCGCGCGCGGGCCGGCACCCCAGGAGAGGAACTTCTTGCAGTAGTCGTTCGCCTCCGGGGTCTTGATGCGCGTCACCCGGACGATGCGCTCGGCGTATTGATAGACGTGCTCGGCCACGGGCATCCGGAGGACGGTGGCCTGGAGTTCGAGGATGTCTTCCTCAGTGAGGACGGCCTGCGGCTTCTCGATGGGCGCGCCGGTGGCCATCTTCATGATTTGGAGTTCCTCCGCCGTGGTCGGGTAGTCCACGTTGATCATGAACATGAAGCGGTCGAGCTGCGCCTCGGGCAGCGGGTAAGTGCCTTCCTGCTCAATCGGGTTTTGCGTGGCGAGCACGA
This sequence comes from Limisphaerales bacterium, assembly GCA_009773355.1. Taxonomy (GTDB): domain Bacteria; phylum Verrucomicrobiota; class Verrucomicrobiia; order Limisphaerales; family SXTU01; genus SXTU01. The sequence continues at coordinate 49,776 of WRPG01000007.1, read as the reverse complement.
AGAACGGGTTCGGCAGCGCGTGGTCCACACCGGCGACAGTGACTTTGCGCTCCTGCATCGCCTCGAGCATCGCGGCCTGCGTTTTGGGCGGCGTGCGGTTGATTTCGTCGGCGAGGATGATGTTTGAGAAGATGGGGCCTTTGAGGAAGCGGAACACGCGCTCGCCGCTGGTCTGGTCCTGCTGGATGACCTCGGTGCCGGTGATGTCGCTGGGCATCAGGTCGGGCGTGAACTGGATGCGCTTGAAGCCGAGGTGCAGCGTCTGCGCAAGCGTCGAGACGAGCAGCGTCTTCGCCAGGCCGGGCACGCCGACGAGCAGCGCGTGGCTGCGCGTGAAGATGGCGATGAGCGCCTCCTCGACGACATCCTCCTGGCCGACGATGACCTTGCCGAGTTCGCGCCGGATGGCGGCGCTGGCGGTCTTCAGCTTTTCGAGCGCCTGCAAATCCTTGTCTCCCGCGAGCGTCGCGGACGTTTCAGTAGTCGTCATCGTTTGAGCCTTTCAAATTACCGTTGCCGTCACCGGGAACGTGGTCATTCCACGTCACCCGCACTGCTTTGGCGAATGTTAAATCCGCGTGCCGGGTCTGCCGACGCGATGGTTCGGGGGGCTATTCAGAAACCCGCCGGAAACAGGAGAGAGTCGGGGCGAAGGCTCGTGGTTACGCTGGAATCGCCTCTGGCCGAAGAAACTTCTCCGCCGCATGGTCGGCGAAGCGCAAGCCGCGCGGAGTCAGCCGGAAGCGCTCGTCAGTGCGGATGGCGAAACCTTCGGCGACGAGCGTGTCCATGTCTGCAATCCAATGCTCACGGAGGTCAAAGCCGGTGATGCTGCGGAACTCCTCGAAACCCCAGCCCACGTTCATGCGCAGGCCGAACGCCGCAATCTCGCCCGCGCGGGCAAGCGGTGGAAGTTCCTCACGAGATTCAATGGCGCGGACGCCCTTCTCCAACTGCTCGCAGTAGAGCTGCGTGTTCGACCAGTTCTTCGTCCGCACGCCGCGCACGTAGCCGGCGGCGCTGGGGCCGAGCGCGTGGCATTGGCCGCCGCGCCAGTAGTTCACGTTGTGGCGGCACGCCTGCGAGGGAATGGGGAATGGGGAATGGGGAATGGGGAATGCAGATTTCGCGAAGTTGGCGACTTCATACTGCTGGAAGCCGCTTTTGCCTGCCGTCGCGACCAGTTCCTCATACATCGCCTCGGTGAGTTCTTCGTCCACGTCGAACTCGCCGGCCTGAAGCTGGTGGAACAGCGGTGTGTCGTCCTCGTAAATAACCTCGTAGCAGGACAGGTGTTCGCTGCCGAGCGCAATGGCCTCGCGGAGCGTGGCCTGCCAGTGCTCCATCGTCTGCGTGGGGATGGCGAACATGAGGTCCACGTTGATGTTCGCGAAGCCGGCGGCGCGCAGCGTGTCGAAGGACTTGAAGACCTGCTCGCGGCTGTGGATGCGTCCGAGCCGCTCCAGCAATCGCTCATCGAGCGACTGCACGCCCATCGAGATGCGGTTCACACCGAAGTCGCGAAGGAGCTTCGCTTTGTCAGCGGAGACGGTGGCGGGATTGCACTCGACGGTCCATTCCTCGGCGCCGAGCAGTCCGAGCCGCTCGAAGGCTTTGAGGATTTGCTCCCACTGCTTGAGGTTCAGCAGCGATGGCGTTCCCCCGCCGAAGAACACCGTCTTCGGCTTCAGCTCGTGCGCGACCAACTCCAGCTCCTGCACCAGCGCGTTGACGTAACGGCTGACCAAGTCCTCCTTCGGCACGGCGGAGTAGAACGCGCAATACTCGCACTTGTGCGCGCAGAACGGGACGTGGAGGTAGAGGCTGGTGACGGGGGCAGACATCTTTACCAGCGCAGGCGCTGACACTCGGCAAGCTTTCGCGCGATGACTACCTGCCTTGCGAGGCTGACTCGTCCGCGCGGAACGGCGAAGGCAGCCTTGGGTAGGAGGTGGATGACATCGCACCGCACCGCTGTTTCCCAATCCAGACCATCGGCCGCATCCAGCATCGCTTCATGCTTCTTGAGTGGCCGGGTGACTCGGACGGAAGTGCAAATCAGCGCGTTGACGTGGGAAAGGGCCGGATTGGCGCAGCGCTCGTCGGAGGACAGGACGACTGCCGGATGCAGCCCGGCCTCGGCAAACGGAAACAGGCAGATGTCCCACTGTTGCACGGGCGGGCGTTAATCAACGAGTGCTGTGGGTGACGCGCTGGCAAGGCGGTTGGATTCAGCCGCGTCCTCGTCGGAGTAGCAGTCGGAAAAATATCCCGGCGGACGAACTGGCACCGGCTCTCCTTCGGCTTGGCGAAGCACCACTTGCCGGGTTCCCTTGGTCAGCAGCACCACCTCACCGGCAAGCGCGGCCTCGAACAGGCGGTCGAGCTGGGTGCTGGCTTCGTTGAGTGTGCAAGACTTCATGGCAGGAGCATAAACTTCGGGATTGGTTCTGCAACGGCTTGTTTCCCGATGCAGGATTCAAAACCGCTCGTAGTCAGCGCTGAAGAACAGCCACCAGAAGAACCAGCCGAAAACGACCAACAGCGGAAGCCAAAACACCAGCCCGACAGTTATCGTGTCACGGAAGATGGTTTTGTCATGTTCCGCCCCCTGACTTCGGCGGCTGCGGGTCACAGCTTCAAATGCTCCCACAAGTCCCCCGGCTGGAGCCGCAGGTTGATGTAGAACGGGCCAAACTCGCCGTAGCGGGCGCTCACCTCGTCGAAGCGCATCTCGTAGATGATTTCCTTCACGGCATCGAGGCTGTGCGCGATGAGCGTCACGCCCCATTCATACTCGTCCATGCCGGTGGAGCCGGTGATGAGCTGCGAGATGCGGCCGGCGAATTTGCGGCCCGTCTTGGCGTGGCTCCCCATGAGCTTCTTGCGCGTGTCGAAGTCGAGCATATACCAGTTGTCGGCGAGGTCGCGCTTCTTGGTCATGCCGTAGAAGCACATGATTTCCCAGTCCTCCAATTCGGGGTTCAGGCGGTAGAACTTGTATTCGTCGTTCCGCTTCTTGGCGGCGGTGAAGGCCTCGTCGAACTCCGGCGTGCCGGGCTGGAGCTTGCGCTCGCCGTGCTGAATCATCCGCTTCAAGTCGTCATCGGTCGTGACGTATTCCGGCAGCTCGGTGACGCTCAGGTAGGAGTAGACCAGTTGCAACGTGCCGGCAGGGAACGCCAGTTCCACCTCGCGCTGCATTGCGCTCAAGTCCTGCAACTCGGCGGCGTAAATCATGAAGCCAAGGTCCGCCTTGCCGCCGACGCCCGCATACGTGCAGACGCGAGGCGTGGCAGGACCGGGATACTTCTTCGCGAGGGCGTCGAGCCGGTCGCGCGTGGCGGCGGACTCGCCGGCGGGCAGGGCGGCCCAGCGGACGCGGTCCACGCGGAAGAAGAGGTGCAGGACGTGGATGCCTTGGGTGAGTTTGATGGAGGGAATGGCCATGATGGGGAAAGTAATTAGTAATGAGTGCTTGGTCGTTCGCGGGGAAAGCGTGGCGGAAATCGGGAGGGGCAATCAACTCGCAACTAATCACTAATTACTTTCCCAGTCACTCCACCGCCATCGCCTGGTCGAGCATCGCGGAGAGCTGGGTGAGGATGGATTCGTCGCTGGCGATGAGCGTGGCTCCGGCGGCGAGCGCGTCGGCTTGGAGTTTTTCGTGACGCGGACTGCTGAAGGCGAGGATGGGCAGGTGCGCGGTCCAGGCGGTGTCCTTGAGCGATTTGATGGCAGCGAAGGCGTCCGAGTTTTTCAGCTCCAAATCCACGAAGACAACCAGCGGCTTCTCCTGCTCGGCGGTGGAGGCGAGCGTCGTGGCGTCCGTGAGGTGCTGGATGCGATAGCCCTGGTCGCGCAGCTTGTTGCCCAGCGCGCTGCCGGGGAGCAGGCGTTCATAGAGGAGCAGGGCGAGCGGACTTGTCACGGCGGCGAGAGTGGGGAGCGGACGCGGATTTGAAAAGCCAATTGAGCGGGGCGTAATGCGTAATGCGTAAAACGTAACGAGACAGGCGTTCGGACACCTGCTTACGCATTACGCATTACGTTTTACGTGGGCAGCCAATTTGTGCTCCCCTCCCCACATGGCAACCGCCTCACTCGCCGACGTCGTCCGCCACTGCGACAAGCTCCTCCGCACCGCCGAGGTCAACGACTGGGACCGCGCGCACAACGGCCTGCAAGTCGAGAACGACGGCCGCGTCACGCGCATCGCGGCGGCGGTGGACGCGAGCCTCGCCACGGTGAAGCTCGCCATCGCGGCGAAGGCGGACTTGCTCGTTGTCCATCACGGCCTGTTCTGGAGCGACACCGTGCCGTGGACGGGCAAGCGCCGCGAGCTTCAGCGCCTGCTCATCGAGAACAATCTCGCCATCTACAGCTCGCACCTGCCGCTGGACCTGCATCCGAAGCTGGGCAACAACGCGCAACTCGCCGCCGCGCTGGGCTTCAAGAAACTCAAACCGTTCTTCTTCGAGAAAGGGGCGCACATTGGCCTTCAGACCGCGACGAAGATTTCTCGCGACGAACTGGCGAAACGGCTGGCGCTCGCCGCCGGCGTCGCGCCGAAACTGCTGCCCGGCGGGGCAGGGGAGTGCCACCGCATCGGCATCGTGACGGGCGGGGCGGGGGCGGAGTTGAAGAAAGCGGCGGCGGAAGGCGTGGACACGTTCATCACCGGCGAGGGGCCGCACTGGACCTTTGCGCTCGCCGAGGAACTGGGCCTGAACGTCCTCCACGGCGGCCACTACGCGACCGAGACCTTCGGGGTGAAGGCGCTGGCGACTCACCTCTCCACCAAGTTCCGTGTGCCGTGGACGTTCCTCGACCACCCGACCGGTTTGTGAAACTGACGGTGCTGGAGCGCGGACGCCCACGTCCGCAGTAAGATTCTATGGCCGGGTGCGGATTGCGGACGTGGGCGTCCGCGCTCCACGGATTTTGGCTCGCCATCAGCATCGTTTCCGGCGAACTAATCGGCCCGTGAACTTGCGCCGAACTTCCCTGCGCCTGCGTTGTGCCGTGCTCGCGGCATTGCTCGTCGTGCCCGGCGCGTTCGCCCAGGGGAAATTCAGCGCCACGAAGCAGCAGCCCTACGCCAACAGCCTCGGGATGAAGTTCGTTCCCCTTCCGGGCACGCCCGTCCTCATGAGCGTCTTCGAGACGCGCGTGGCGGACTACGTGCCGTTCGCGGATTCTTTCGCGAAGAACGACTGGGCCGCGCTGGGCTATGCCGGCAAGACCAATTACCCCATCGGCGGCGTGACCTGGGAGGAGGCCGCCGCGTATTGCCGCTGGCTCACGGAGAAGGAGCGCAAGAGCGGCGCGCTGGGCAGGAAGGACCGCTACCGCCTGCCCACCGACGCCGAGTGGAGCCTGGCCGTGGGCAAGGGCAAATACGTCTGGGGCGAGAGCTGGCCGAAGATGGCGGACTGGCCCAAGTTGCCCGGCTACAAGCCGGCGGAAGGCGACAACACCGGTCCCGTCGGCACCCGGCCCGCGAATGAACTGGGTTTGCACGACCTCGGCGGCAACGTCTTCGAATGGGTCAACGACTGGTATGTGAAGACGATGAACGACAACAAAATCCGCCAGGAGAACAAGGAGCTGAACAACGACGGCGGCGGCAGGAAGTTCAAGGTGCTGCGCGGCGCGTCGTGGGTCTTCTGGGACTCGACCAGCCTGCAAAACGGCTGCCGGCACATGGCGTTGCCCACCGGCCGCAGCACGCTCTACGGCTTTCGCTGCGTGCTGGAGCCGGACGGGGAGAAGTGAACGCGCATGAGGAGCAGGATTAAGATCCGGATCACGAGCAGGAGCGGACGGCTCCTGACGGTGTGGATTTTCTCCTCTTGCTCCTAATCCTGATCCTGCTCCTAATCCCTCAACCAAATGCCCGGCTTCCTGAAATGCAACTGCGAGCACTGCGGTGGCCGCATCGAGTATCCCGCCGAGGCCGTCGGTGCGAACGCTCCCTGCCCGCACTGCCAGCGCGAGACGCCGCTCAAGCTCGACGGCGACGGTGACGACGCGGACGTGGTCGTGGTCGGCGGCGGCAAGGCGAGGCTGGTCATCGGGACGGTCATCGCGTGTGTGGTCGCGGTCGTGGTGTTGGCGGCGGCCGGGATGTGGGTGAAGAAGAAAGGCGGGACCAGGGATGGCAGGCCAGCCGCGTCCTTGCCGAGCGCCGCCGGCAGCGCCGGTTCAACGCCCGCCAGGCTGGGCGCGAAAGTGGAACTCGACCCGCCCAAGACTGTCGTGCCTGTCGTCGGCAAGTTCCAGAACGGCCTGACCGCCGCGCAAGTCAAGAACGGCCGTGCCATCATCGGCGGAGTCTGCACGGACTGCCACCGCCAATACGACCCCGCCACCTACGCCGGCGAGGAGTGGAGCCGGATCGTCGGTTCCATGCGCGGGAAGGCGAAACTCCGCGGCCGGGAGAACGACGACCTGGACACTTTCGTCCGCTCCATGCGGAATTGAAGGCTGGCTCGACGGCGGGGACTTACTTCAGCAGCACCCGCAGGTTTTCTTTGTCGATGACATACTGCCGGCCGGGCGGCGGAGTCGGCACCTTGGAGATGAACTTTGCCTTCGCCAGTTCCTCGAAGCTGGCGGGAGCCTGTCCTCGGGAGGTGAACCAGGCCTGTAGCGCGTCGTTCAGTTCCGTGAGGGTCGGCTCCTTCGCGCTGACCGTTGTCTCGGAAGGAGTCTGAATTGCGGGCGGGGCCGCTTTCTTTTTGCAAGCGACCAATGCGGCGGCGCAGAGGAGTGCCAAGGGCAAGAGACGCATCGTCAGCAGTGGTTACTGTTTGTCCCACATTGCCCGAGAATCCCCCGCAGGGAACTGCATCCCAGTCTGGCTCGGTTTCATGAGGTCTGAGTGGCCATCCAAGAATCCGACGGGGGCGCGCTTGTTATGCCGGGCCACCATTCGAACCGGATCGGAGGCCAGAAAGAAGGCCCCGTTCGACGGGACGCGCATATAGATCGTGGCCGTCTTCTCCACCTCCTTCCATAAATCTGGGTCCGGCTCGCTGGGGTTGCTGACCAGGGCGGCATCGGAGAAGACCAAGGAATCCGAAGGTCTTGCCACTTGGGCTTCACGGACGCGCGTCGTGGCTCCGGCTGGCGAGGTCAGGCCGAACTCAGGATGGTTCATTGCGATGCCAAGCTTGTTCGGATTGTTGGCCGTGCCGCCGGCATTGATGGCGGCCGGATATACCAGCGCGACGCAGTCGAAGGTTTTGGGATTGTTGGGCACGTAATTGTTCAGCTTGTCGGGCCACCAGATCGTGCCAGCCCCGCTTTGAACGAGGCTTTGCGCGGAGGCAACTTCGTTCGGTTGCCGTGGCTGCCGCCACAAGAAGACAACCGTGCCGTCGTTGTCATCCAGGTAAAGTTTTGAAGCGAGCGCGACTTGCCGGTTGTTGTTCATGCACTGGATGCCCTTGGCCTTGGCCTTGGCCTTGGACAGCGCCGGCAGCAGCATTCCCGCGAGGATGGCGATGATCGCGATGACCACCAGAAGTTCAATCAGAGTAAAAGCACGGCGGGCCAGGGCGATGGTATTGTGAAGGATGCCTGTGTTCATGTGTTTGCTGCCCAATTGCAATTGGTGACTGGCATCGAATGAATCACACCTCCCGGCTCGTGTCGAGGCCGGCTTCCCTGCGCGGTCGGCATTTTCCCACTTCCCTGCCGTCCAGAAATTACGCACTTTCGTCCCATGTCTCGGTTTCATCCATCTCGCCTGCTGCTCACCGGTGCGGCGCTCCTGGCTTTTGCCAGCCTCCCGGCCCCCGCCCAGCCCGCGCCCAAGACGCGCGTCACCTACTCCGAGGCCTACGGCAAGACCGGCACGCCGCCGGAGGTGACGGCGAAGGACATGCCGCGCTTCCCGGCGGCCGAGCCGGCGAAGGCCGTCGAGACGTTCCAGGTCAAAAAGGGCTTCCGCCTCGAACTCGTCGCCGCCGAGCCGCTCGTCAACAGCCCGGTCACGATGGCCTTCGACGAGAACAGCCGCCTCTACGTCGTCGAGATGATTGATTACTCCGAGCGCCGCGACGAGACCCCGCACGCCGGGCGCATCCGCCTGCTGGAGGACACCGATGGCGACGGCAAGTTCGACAAGTCCACCGTCTTCGCCGACAACCTGCCGTGGCCCACAGCGGTCATCTGCTACGGTGGCGGCATCTTCGTGGGCGCGACGCCCGACATCCTCTGGCTCAAGGACACCACCGGCGACGGCAAGGCGGACGAGCGCAAGGTCGTCTTCACCGGCTTCGGCAGCGGGGCCTCGCGGCTCAACGTGCAGGCGCTCATCAACTCGTTCAACTGGGGCCTCGACAACCGCATCCACGGCGCGACCGGCCCGATTGGTGGCAATGACGTGAAGCCCACCGCCACCAATGGCGGCCCTGCGCTCGACCTGCGCGGTCGCGACTTCAACTTCGACCCGCGCAGCCTGCGGATGCAGACGGAGGCCGGCGGCGGGCAATACGGGCTTTCGTTCGACAGCTTCGGGCGCAAGTTTGTGTGCAGCAACAGCGACCACTTGCAGATGCTGCTCTTCGACCTGCGCTACGCCGCGCGGAACCCGGCGTTCCCCATGCCCAGCCCGCGCATCAGCATCGCGGCGGACGGCCCGGCGGCGGAGGTCTTCCGCCTCAGCCCGGACGAGCCGTGGCGCATCGTCCGCACCCGCTGGCGCATCAGCGGCGTGGTGCCCGGCGCGGTCGAGGGCGGCGGACGCGTCTCCGGCTACTTCACCGGCGCGACCGGCGCGACGATCTATCGCGGCCACGCCTACGGGCCGGAGTTCGTGGACAACGCCTTCATCGGCGACGCGGGTGGCAATTTGGTCCACCGGAAAGTGCTTTCGCCCAACGGCGTCGCGCTCACCGGCAGGCGTCCGGCGGACGAGCAGGGCATCGAGTTCCTCGCCTCGCGCGACACCTGGTTCCGCCCGGTGCATTTCCAAAACGCGCCGGACGGCTGCCTCTACATCGCGGACATGTATCGCGAGGTCATCGAGCATCCCTGGTCCATCCCGGAGGCCATCAAGAAGCACATTGACCTGAACAGCGGCAACAACCGGGGCCGCATCTGGCGCGTCGTGCCGGAGAACTTCCAGCAGCCCCGGCTCCCCAAGCTGGGCACCGCCACCACCGCGCAGCTCGTCGCCAACCTCGACAGCCCGAACGGCTGGACGCGCGACACCGCCGCGCGCCTGCTCTACGAGCGGCAGGACCGCCGGGCGGTGCCCGAGTTGGAGACGCTTCTCGGCAGATCCCGCTCCGCGCACGGCCGGATGCATTCGCTCTACGCGTTGCAGGGCCTGCTGGCACTCGACCCGAAGCACCTGCTCGCCGGCCTCGCCGACAGCGACGAGCGGGTGCGCGAGCACGCGATCAAGTTGAGCGAGACGGTCGTTTCTGGCGGGCGCGGCAGCGGGGGCGTCGCTGAAAAGCTCCTCAGCATGACCGGCGACCTCTCGCCGCGTGTGCGCTACCAGCTCGCCTTCACGCTCGGCGACGTGCGCAGTGCCGCGCGCCCGAAGGCGCTGGCCGACATCATCCGCCGCGACGTGGAGAGCCAATGGGTGCAGGCCGCCGTGCTGAGTTCCCTCACGGACGGCGCGGGGGAGGTGTTCACTGCGCTCGCCCATGACTTGCGGTTCCGCTCGACGCCCGGCAACGAGGAATTCCTCCGCAAGCTCGTCGAGCTGATCGGCGCGCGGAACAGCTATGCCGAGGCCCGCGCCGTGCTGGAGTTCGCCGCCAAGCCCGACTCCCGCGCGCCGGTCGCCACCATCGTCCGCGCGCTGGGCGACGGGGCCGCCCGCGCCGGCACGACGCTCGCGGCGCTCGACAAGTTGAGCCATCTCAAGGGCGTCTTCGCGAACGCCGCCCAAACCATCGGCGACGAGAAGGCCGCCGAAACCGCCCGCGTGCAGGCCGCGCAGTTGCTCGCGCTCACCAGCTACGCCGAGTCGGGGGCGAAGCTCGTGCCGTTGCTCGACGCGTCGGCGGAGCCGCTCAAACTCGCGGCCATCGCGTCGCTGGCCCGCTTCCCCGCCCCGGAGGTCGGCTCGGAGTTCGTCAAGCGCTGGGCCGGCTTCTCGCCCCGCGCCCGTGGCGACGCGCTCGCGGCGCTCATCACGCGGCCAGACCGCGCGCTCGTCCTCTTGAAAGCTGTCGAGTCCGGCAGCGTGAAGCCGGCGGAGCTGCCGGCGGCATCCGTGAAGGCCTTGCAGGCGAGCAAGGACAAGTCCGTCGCCGCGCTCGCCGCCAAGGTTTTCCCGCCCGCGCCCAAGCCGGCGGACGTGCTGAAGTCGTTCCAGCCCGCGCTCGATTTGCGTGGCGACGCGGCGCGCGGCAAGGCCGTGTTCCTGGAGCGCTGCGCCTCGTGCCATCGCGCGGGCACGGATGGCTTCGCGCTCGGGCCGGACTTCGTCACCGTGAAGACGGCGGGCAAGGAGAAGCTCCTGAGCAGCATCATCGAGCCAAACGCCGAGATCGCGCCGCAGTTCATCGCCTTCCAGGTGGACACCAAGGACGGCGAGAGCTACACCGCCCTGATCGGCAACGAGACCCCCAGCGACGTGACGCTCCGCATGGCCAGCGGCCAGAACCTCACGGTCCCGCGCGCCAAGGTGAAGGGCATGAAAAGTTCCGGCCAGTCGCTCATGCCCGAGAACCTCACCGCCGGCCTGACCGCGCAGGGGATGGCTGACTTGCTGGAGTTCGTCCTGACCGCGCCCGCGCCGAAGTGAGGACCGCCGAGAGTGTTCAGCAATTAGTATTCAGTTTTCAGTGTGGGCCGGTTCCGCCCGCACTGATTGCTGGACACTGAATACTGATTACTCCGCTTGCCACTTCCATCGGGCCGCGCTCAACCTCCCGCCATGCACGTCTATGACCACCCCACCTTCCACATGGCCTGCCAGCAGTTCGATCTCGTGGCAGACCGGCTGGACATCCCCGCCAACGATCGTGACCGGCTGAAGTATCCCAAGCGCGCGCTCACCGTCGCCGTGCCCGTGCGGCGCGACGACGGCAAGGTCGAGGTCTTCGCCGGCTACCGCGTGCAGCATCACCTCGCGCTTGGCCCGACGAAGGGCGGGATGCGCTATCACCCGGACGTGACCGTCGGCGAAGTCGCCGCGCTGGCGATGTGGATGAGCTGGAAGTGCGCGCTGATGAACCTGCCCTACGGCGGCGCGAAGGGCGGCGTGGCTTGCGATCCGTCCCAGATGTCCGTCGGGGAGTTGGAGCGGCTCACGCGGCGCTTCACGCAGGAACTCGTCTCGTTCATCGGGCCGCAGATTGACATTCCCGCGCCTGACCTCGGCACCAACGAGCAGGTCATGGCGTGGATGATGGACACCTATTCCGTCCACGCCGGCCACGCCACGCCCGCTGTCGTCACCGGCAAGCCCGTGGCCATCGGCGGCTCGCTGGGTCGCCGCGAAGCCACCGGTCGCGGCGTCAGCTACCTCGCCAACCGCGCGATGGACACCATCGGCCTGAACGCGAACCAGGCCACCGCCGTCGTGCAGGGCTTCGGCAACGTCGGGTCCGTCGCTGCGTTCTCGCTCGCCCGCTACGGCGTGAAGATCATCGCGGTCAGCGACGCGTTCGGCGGGACGTTCAACCCGCGCGGGCTGGACCTCGGCAAATTGCAGGAGCACGTCGCGCGCACCAAGTCCGTCGCGCACTTCCCGGAAGGCGACAACCTCACGAACGAACAGCTCCTCATCACGCCCTGCGACATCCTCGTGCCCGCCGCGATGGAGCGCCAGATCACCGCCGCCAACGTGAACCAGATCAAGTGCCGGATCATCGCCGAGGGTGCCAACGGCCCGACCACGCCGGAGGCGGACCTCGTGCTCGACCAGCGCCCGGACATTTTCGTCATCCCGGATGTGCTCTGCAACGCGGGCGGCGTGGTGGTGAGCTACTTCGAGTGGGTGCAGGACTTGCAGAGCTTCTTCTGGAGCGAGACCGAGATCACCGACAAGCTCTTCCGCCTGCTGGAAAGCGCCTTCACGCAGACGCTGCACCTGAGCCGGAAGCAAAGCATCTCCATGCGCATGGCCGCGCTGTCGCTGGGCGTCGCCCGCGTCCGGGAGGCAAAGAAGCTGCGCGGGTTGTTTCCGTGATTTAATCCGTGTGCCACTGCCACTCGACGTCCACGACATAGTCACGATCATCGAAGTAGAACCATACGGAGCACAAACCACCGGAGATTCCGTCCGGACCGAGGTATCGCTCGCAGCGGAACACGCGCTGTCCGATGCGCAGCTCGCTCCTTATCGCTCGATCTCGGATGAACGGCTGTGCGAATGCTCCCCAGCCTGAAGTTGGTCGCGCTTCAGAGAACTCGGGGCGGACACCCCACCGATTCCCAACATCAGCTCGCGTGGTTTTGCCAGGTGGGTAAATAGTCAAAAGCCGCTGGCGTCGCTCGGCCGCATAGTCCTCGGGCGAAGTGCATCCAGCGAGCGCGACGACCAAGAGAATCGTGCAGCAAAGGCCAACAAATGTTCGAGCGCGGTTCACGATATCCGACGCATGACCTTTCTATCTCGCCTCGTCCGGCGGCGCGGGTTGCTCCGCCGGCTTCGCCTTTGTGGCCGCGAGTTCCTCCGGCAGAATCACCACGGCGATGCGCCGGTTCTTCGCGCGGCCCTCGGGCGTGGCGTTGTCCGCGACGGGATGAAACTCCCCGTAGCCCAGCGCGCCGAGCTGCTTGGGATTCACCCCGGCCTGCTCGTGGAGGAAGCGCACCGCCGCCGTGGCCCGCGCGGTGGAGAGTTCCCAGTTGCTCGGGAAGCGGCTGCGGGCCGTGGCGCGGATGGGCACGTTGTCCGTGTGGCCGACGACGTGGATGGCGCGGTTCGTGTGCGCGGCCAGCACGGCGGCCAGCCGGCGCAGGATTTCCTGCCCCTCCGCCTTGACCGCCGCCTCGCCGGAGTCGAAGAGCACATGGTCGAGGATGTTGACCGTCAGTTTGCCCTGAAGCTGCGAGATGGTGATGTCCTTGGACTGGAGCGCGGCCCGCATCTCCTCCTCCAGAGTGTTCTTGGTCTTGGCGGCGGTCGCCATCTCCTTCTCGGCCTCGGCGAGCTTCTCGGTCAGCTCGGTCAGATCTGCCTTCGCTGTCTCTAGGTCTGCCTTCGTTGCGGCGGCTTGCGCGGCGTTCTGTTCAGCGGCCTTGCGCGCCTCTTCCAGCGCGGCCTGGGCGGCGGCGAGTTCCAATCCGCGCTGCCGCACCTGCCAGCCCAGCGCGCCGAGGATCAGCAGCGCGGAGAGGATCGAAGGGACAATCCAAGTGCTCTTCGGCATGGGCGCAAGCTACTGGACGCGTCCGATGCGGCAAGCGGGAAGTGTTTCGCCGTATTGCACAGTCGCGCGCAACCAGCTAGCCTGTCCGGTGTTGAAGCCGGCAGACATCGGTTGAACATGAAACGCGCGATTCAAACTGGGTTCCTCCTTGCCGCGCTCGGCTGCGCCTCCGTCGCCGTCCGGGCGGACGCGCTGGGGGATTACAAGGTGATCCTTGAACGCAACCCGTTCGGCCTCAAACCGCCCCCGCCCCCGCCCCCGCCGCCCACCAACCCCGCGCCGGAGACGCCCACGAACTACAAACTCAGCGGCATCACCGCGCTCTTCAACCCGCCGCGTGCGATGTTCGTGAACCAGGTGCCCGGCAAGCCGACGCCCGAGTATCTCAGCCTCTCCGAGGGCCAGCGGCAGGGGAGCCTCGAAATTCTCCCCGGCGGCATCAATCTCAAGGACGGCTCGGTGCGGGTAAAAGTTTCGGGCGAGGAGCGCACGATGTCCTTCGCCAAGGACGGGCTGAAGGCCGCCGCCGGCGCGCCGATCATGACGGCTCCCGGGGTTCCCGTGCCGATGCCCGGCTTCAATCCGGTCCAGCCCACGCCCGGCGGCAGCATGGCCCCGCAGTTCAACCGCCCGTCGCCAGCGACCCCGCAGGCGGTGCCCGCTGCCACGCCCGCCATCCCGGCCCCGGGCCAGTTGCAGATCACCCCGACGCGGCAGATTCGCACCGGCAGCGTCACCGTTCCGATCCAGCAGCAGAACACGACTTCGCCGCCAACGCCGCAACCGGTTGATCCCGTCGTGCAGACGGTGGCGATGGAGGTGCAGCGGGCCGCCACCAAGAAGCAGGTGGACGCGGGCCAACTGCCGCCGCTCCCGCCCACCGATCTGACCGGCCGCTGAAGCGCCCCGGTTCAGCGCGCAATCCACCCGCCGCCGACCACGAGGTCGTCCTGATAAAACACGCACGCCTGCCCCGGCGTGATGGCGCGCTGGGCTTCGTGCAGCTTCACTTTGGCACCGCCGTCCGCCGTCGGCGTCACTGTCGCAGGTGTGCCGGGGTGGTTGTAGCGAATCTTCGCCGTGACCTCGATGCTCGCCGTCGGCGTCTCGAAGGGAATCCAGTTGCAGCGCTCCACCCGGAACTCGGCGCGGTCCAGCATCGTCTCGTCGCCCACGATCACCCGGTTGTTCGCCGCATCCAGCTCGACGACGTAGAGTGGCTTGGGCGCTGAGAGGCCAAGGCCCTTGCGCTGGCCGATGGTGTAGAACTCGATGCCATCGTGCTCGCCGAGCTTGCGCCCGTGGACATCTACGATGTCGCCGCGATGCCGCGTCGCGAGCTTCGCCTGTTCGAGGAACTTCCCGTAGTCCTTGTCCGGCACGAAGCAGATTTCCATGCTCTCCTCCTTCTCGGCGGTCTTGAGCTTGCACTCGCGCGCGAGGTCGCGCGTGTCCGCCTTCGTCTTGTCGCCGAGCGGGAAGAGGGTGCGCTCAAGCTGCCATTGCTTGAGCGAGAAGAGGAAGTAGCTCTGGTCCTTGCGCGGATCGCAACCCCGCTTGAGCAGGGTGCGTCCAGTCGTCGCGCATTTTTCCGTCCGTGCGAAATGTCCGGTGGCGATGAGCTGTGCGCCGAGCTGGTCCGCGCGGTGCAGCAGCGTGCCGAACTTGAGCCGCTCATTGCACATCACGCACGGGTTCGGCGTGCGGCCGGCTTTGTATTCCTCCGCGAAGTAGGCGATGACCTGCTTCTGAAACTCCGCCGACTCGTCCACGAGGTAGTAGGGGATGCCGAGCTGGTGCGCCACCGCGCGCGCGTCCTTCACCGCCTCGGGGCCGCAGCACTTGTCCTCCGCGCGGTTGACGCAGTCCTGCGGCCAGAGCTTGAGCGTGACGCCCACAAGGTCGAAGCCCTGTTCCTGCAACAAGGCCGCCGCCGCCGAGGAATCCACCCCGCCGCTCATCCCAATCATCACCCGCGTTTTCTTCGCTTCCGACACGCGGCGGAAGGTAGGTCGCAAGGGCAGGGGAGTAAAGCGAGCGAGGGCGTCGCGCCATTTGGACTGCGCCGGCAGAGCGCAGCGGCGACGGCGCTTTTGGGAGGACGGAGGCGTGAGTGCGTTCCAACACCTTTCGTGCGGACGAAAGCGGCGTCGCGCTTCGCTTGCCGCCGCAGTCCAAGACGGGGCAGTAGAACCCCGGCCGCCAGCCTAGTTGTTCCCCTTGAACCGGAACGTCCACTCGCCGAACTCGGTCTTGAAGAAGACGAACGACTGCGCCTTTGGCTCGGACTTGGTCGTGCCGTCGTTGTATTCCACGACGTGCTCGCATGTCACCATGACCGGGAAGACCTTCGTGTCCGAGTTCGCGGGGACGCCGTCGGTGCGGAACTCGCCCTTGCGCGCGGGCGCGAACTTCATGGCCTGGTAGTTGAACGTATTCTTCACCCGCTCACGCGCCCAGAACTTCTCCAGCAGCTTCTTCACGTCCGCGTCGGACGGTGCGTCGGCGGGCCGAGGCGACTCCGCAACTTTGGCGGCCGGTGCTGGAGCCGCTGGTGCTTCGCCCCTTTTCTTCTTCTTCGCCGGCTTCTCGGCAGCGGGCTTGGCGGATGGTGTCGGCGGCGGCACTTTCGCTGGCTCGGCAGCAGTTTCGACGAGCTTCGCCCCAGAGCCTTCCACGTCGAAGCCCTTGGGCCAGCGGGTGCGCGCGTCGTATTTCGCACCCGCGAACTTGGCGCTGTTCCCGTTGTAGTCCACCGCGCCGAGCAGGTAGGCCCCGCGCAGGTCCGCGTCGCGGAAGTCCGCGCGCGTGAGGTCGCGGAAGCCGGACACCCCCCGCAGGTTCGCGCCCCGCAACACGCAGCCTTGCAGGCTCAAGCCCTTCAAGTCCAAGCCTTCAAGATTCGCCTGCGACAGGTTGGCCCCCTGAATGCCGGCGAGTTCGAGGTTGGCCTGCCGCAAGTCCGCGCCGGTCAAATCCGCGCCGCCCATTCTGGCGCGGCTCAGGTTCGCGTCCTTCAAGTTCGCCTTCCGCATCACCGCGTCGGTCAGATCGGCGGCGGTCAGATTGGCCCCGGCGAGGTTCGCGCCGAGCAGATGCTCACGGCGAAGATCGCGGTTCTGAAGATCCTTCCCGCTGAAATCCTCGCCTTTGCCGACCTCCTGGGCGAAGGCGGGCACGAGCAGCAGCGCAAGGACGAGGAGGATGCGAGTGGGCTGAAGGATGTTTTTCATGCCGCCAAGTGGAAATAGCCGTGGATGTGTGGCACGCCCCGGAAATACCAGACCATGTCCGGCCCTTCGATCTGCCAGGTGTCCCAGACCCGGTCGTTGCCGATGTCGTAAGGCCCGCCGTAGCAGGAGACAAAGAGCCGCTCGACCACCCGCTTGTCCTCAATGGTCTTCATGGTGGCGGCGACGTCGTCGGGGCGGAAACACACCAGCATGCGGCGCATGGTTTCGAGCAGCTTGGCCTGCTGGTCCCTGCTCAGGTCGGCGCAACTGAGGCCGGGCAGGTCCGTCATGCGCTTCTCGATGACCTTCGCGGGGTTTTCGCCGCGCGGCTCGCGTCCCACGAGGATCTTCGCCTGCTGTTTGCCGTCGAGCGCCTTGACGAACTCGTTGAAGACCAGCCCCTGATACCAGAAGGGATTGCCCTCGTGATCCTTCGACTCGTTGAACGCCTTGGCGAAGTTTCCGTAGAAGATCGGCGCGCCCCCGAAGCCCAGCCCCTGGTCCGAGTGGGCATTGCAGCGCCGCGTGACATGGTGCCCGGTGTAGATGAACTCGAAGTCCTTGTCCTTCGGCGTGCCAAAGAAGCCGACCGAGGGCGTGTTCTTGATCTGGCCCATGAGGTCCTTCTGCACCTGCCAGTGCATCTTTTCGCGGTGCTCCGGGTGATGCAGTGAGCCGAAAATCTGCCGCACGAGATCCTGCTGGTCCTTGGTGTAGAAGGTGTGGAGGCGCTGCTCGGGGCAGATATACCACCAGTTGCTGACGTATTGGCGCTTCGCGTGATCCACCGGCAGACAGATCTTGGCGCGCTGCTCCTCGGTGAGGCTCTTGTAAAACTGCATCGGCAGGGAATCCTTGCCCGCCGTGGCCGCGCGCAACGAGGGCAACGCGGCGAGCGCGGCGGCGGTGCCGAAGGCGCGGAACACCTCGCGGCGGGTGATGAGCTTGGACTCGCTGGCAGGGAGGGTGAGTTTCATGCGTTTATTGTTGCGCAGCTTGACGGAAAAACCAGCCCAAATTCTCCGGCGGGCTGGGCTGGGGCAGGCTTCGCCGGAGCCTCCCGTAACGGAAGTGCCGCGATGACGCAGGAAATGTCCTGGCTCGCCGGCCGGCGCTTTCCCAGATCGAGGCTCGCCTCCGCGTCACGACTTGGTTAAAACGCCAACGCAATGAGCGACACCGCCGCGCCAGCGCATGCCGAGCGCCACTTCGATTTTCTGGCGAATTACTCGCCGGCGAAGGGGGCGTTTGACGAGCTGCTGTCGGCCGCTGGCGAGCCGCGCGAGCATTACCTGCCGCTCCTCGGACACCTCGATTCGCTCGGCCCGGAGGAGCTGCGCCGCCGCGCGGAGACCTGCCGCCGCCTGCTCCACGAGGGCGGCATCACCTACAACGTCTATGGCGACGCGCGGGGCATGGAGCGCCCGTGGCAGCTTGACCCGGTGCCGTTCGTCATTGCCGCGCCCGAATGGCACTCGCTCGAAACCGCGCTCATCCAGCGGGCGACGCTGCTCAACCGTGTGCTCGCCGATTGCTACGGGCCGCAGGAACTCATCCGCTCCGGTCGCCTGCCGCCCGCGCTGGTCTTCGCGCAGCCGGATTTCCTCCGCCCCTGCCACGGCATCAAGCCGCCGCGCGAGAACTACCTTCACTTCTACGCCGCCGACCTCGCGCGCTCGCCGGACGGCCAATGGTGGGTCGTTTCCGACCGCACGAACATCCCCACGGGCGCGGGCTACGCACTCGCGAACCGCCTCATCACGTCGCGCCTGCTGCCCGACCCGTTCCGCGACGGCCATGTGCGGCGGCTCGCGGGCTTCTTCCGCGAAGTGCGCAATTCCCTCGCGCAGCTCGCCTCGCGCCACACGGACAACCCGCGCGTCGTCCTCCTCACGCCGGGGCCTTACAACGAGACTTACTTCGAGCAGGCCTACCTTGCGCGCTACCTCGGCTACATGCTCGTCGAGGGCCAGGACCTGACCGTCCGCGACGACCGGGTGTATCTCAAAACGCTCTCCGGCCTCGAACCGGTGGATGTGATTCTGCGCCGCGTGGACGACGACTTCTGCGACCCGCTCGAACTGCGCAATGACTCGATGCTCGGCGTGCCCGGCCTGGTCGAGGCGTTGCGCGCGGGGAACGTCGCCATCACGAACTCGCTTGGCAGCGGCTTGTTGCAACAGCCGGCCTTCCTCGGCTTCCTGCCGGGCCTGTGCCGGCACTTGCTGGGCGAGGACTTGAAGCTGCCTTCGGTCGCGACGTGGTGGTGCGGCCAGCAGGCCGCGCGCAAATATGTGCTGGAGCACCTCGACGAGGTGTTCGTGAAGCCCGCCTTCCGCAGCCGGCGCAAAGGCTCGAACCCCGAGCGCGAATTCACCAAGGCCGAGCGGGAGGCGCTGGCGGGCGCCATCCGCTTCCAGCCGCACCAATACGTCGCGCAGGAGCGCGTGGTGCTGTCGGTCGCGCCCGCGTGGGGCGATCGCGGCCTGACCGCGCGGCCCGTCGCGCTGCGCGTGTATCTCGTCGCCACGGAGAACGGCTACCAGCTCATGCCCGGCGGCCTGACGCGCGTGGCCAGCGAGACCAGCGGCCGCTTCGTCTCGATGCAGCGCGGCGGCGCGAGCATGGACACCTGGGTGCAAAGCGACGAGCCAGTCGAGCCGATGTCGCTGCTGACCACGGGCGGCAAGCCGATTGAACTGCGCCGCGTCGGCAACAACCTGCCGAGCCGCATGGCGGACAATTTCTACTGGCTGGGCCGCTACGCCGAGCGCGCGGACTTCACCGCGCGAATGCTGCGCGCGGCGTTGCTCCGCTTCGGCCCGGAGGCCCCGGGTGGCGCGCTGCCGTTTCTGGAGCCGCTGCTGCAAACCTTGGAGACGCAGGGACAACTCACGCCGGGCGAGGCAGGCCGCGAAGTCCGCGCGCACCATGAGTCGCTTGAGGCGGACCTGCTCGCGGCGATTTTCGACCCGAAACGCCCCGGCAGCCTGCGGCGCATCGCCGAGAATCTTCAGCGCCTCGCGATGCTTGCGCGCGACCGCACCTCGAACGAAGTCTGGCGCGTGCTCAGTTCGCTCGACGACATGCTCGCGCGGCCCGCGTCCAGTCTGATGCTCACGGGCGACGCCGTCGGCATCCTCCACCAGGCGATGGTCACGCTCGCCGCCTTCAGTGGTCTGGCGCGTGAGAACATGACGCGTGCCCACGGCTGGCGCTTCCTCGACATGGGCCGGCGCATCGAGCGCGGCGTTTATCTCTGCACCTTCCTGGAGAATGCCCTGCGCTCGCCGGAAGCGAATAATCCGAGCGTGCTCGAAACCGTGCTGGACGTGTGCGACTGCGCCATCACCTATCGCGCGCGCTACAACCTGCTGCCGAACATTGCCGCCGTGTATGACCTTGTCCTGCTTGACGACACGAATCCGCGCTCGCTGCTGTTCCAGCTCAGTCAGCTCGTGAAGCACTGTGACCGCCTGCCGCAGGAGCGCGAGAGCGCGCTGCCCAGTCCCGGCCAGCGTGTGCTGATTGAAAGCCTCGCCCGCCTGCGCCTGCTCGACCCGCGCGAGCTGAACACGCTCGCCGGCGGCTGGCACGACTCCGAGACCGGCACCGTGGTGAGCGCGACGCTGCGTGACCTGCCGCGCCTGAGCGACGCGATTGCGGTGAGCTACTTCGC
Source organism: Limisphaerales bacterium (assembly GCA_009773355.1). Lineage (GTDB taxonomy): Bacteria > Verrucomicrobiota > Verrucomicrobiia > Limisphaerales > SXTU01 > SXTU01. Next base: position 29,509 of record WRPG01000007.1, on the reverse strand, counting down.
GCACTCCGCGATTTCCCGCGCCGACCAGGGAGGGCCGCCGTGAACTACCGCATCGTCCATCGCACGACTTACGACTACAGCGAGCCGGTCACGGTCTCGCACCACGCCGCGCGGGTTAAGCCCCGGATGCTCGACAACCAGCAGCGGCTCGACTTCGCGTTGCGCATCACGCCCGAGCCACCGGTGCGCAAGGTGCGGACGGACTATTTCGGCAACAATGTCTGCTTCTTCAGCATCCAGGAGCTGCACCAGCGGCTCGACATCACCGCCGAAAGCCTCGTCAGCGTGACCGAGACGACTCCGCCCGCCGCCGCGCTCTCCCCACCGTGGGAGCAGGTGGTGACGCTGTTCTCCGACCCGGTCTCGCCCACGGTCGCGGAGCCATACCAGTTTTGTTTCGATTCGCCGGGCGCGCACGCCATGCGGGAGCTGGCGGACTACGCGCAGAAAAGCTTTTCGCCCGGCACGCCGCTCCTGCACGCGGTCGCCGACCTGAACCGCCGCATCCACGCGGACTTCACCTACGACCCGGTCGCCACGACGATCGCGACGCCGCTGGAGGAAGTCATCGCGCAACGGCGCGGCGTCTGCCAGGACTTCGCGCACCTGGCGATTGCGTCGCTGCGCTCAATGGGTTTGCCGGCGCGCTACGTGAGCGGCTACCTGCGCACGCGCCCGCCGGAGGGGCAGGCGCGACTCGTCGGCGCGGACGCCTCGCACGCGTGGTTCTCCGCCTTCTGCCCGGACCTCGGCTGGGTGGACTTCGATCCGACAAACAACCTCCTGCCGGCGGACGAGCACATCACCGTCGCGTATGGCCGCGACTACGGCGATGTCAGCCCCATCAGCGGCATTCTGACCGGCGGCGGCGAGCACATCGTGAAAGTGTCCGTGGACGTGGCTCCGGCGTGAGCGCGCGTCCGTCATCCTCATGAAGTGGGAAATCCTCCATCGCACACGCTTCAACTACTCGTCGCCCGTCCGCGACAGCTTCAATGAAGTCCGGCTTCAGCCGCAGGCGAATGACCAGCAGTCCCTTGACTCCTTCCTGCTGAAGGTGCTGCCCGCCGCGCGGCTGCGGCACTACTCGGACTTCTACAACAACATCATCCACCACTTTGAAATCCCCGAGCCGCACACGTCGTTGACGGTGGAAAGCCAGTCGCGCGTGACCACGCGGCCCGGTCCGACCCTGGCGTGGAACGCGACGCCCTTCCCGCTGGCGCGCATTGACGAGGCGCTGCGCTGGGAGCGGAGCTACGACTTTCTGCAACCAAGCCGTTTCGTGGACACGCTGCCGGAGACGTGGCGGCTCGCGCTGGACGTGGTCGGCGACCGGCAGGACACCTGGCAGGCGGCGCTGGCGCTGATGCACTTTGTCCACACGCACCTGAAATACGAGACCGCCTCCACGCACGTTCACACGCACATGCAGGACGTGCTCTCGCAACGGCGCGGCGTGTGCCAGGACTTCGCGCACGTCCTGCTGGGCTTGTGTCGGGCGGTGAAAATCCCCGCGTGCTACGTGAGCGGCTATCTCGCCACCGAGTCGGCCAGCGCGACGCACGCGTGGATGGAAGTGCTCATTCCCGGCGTCGGCTGGCGCGCGCTGGACCCGACACACAACAGCCAGCCCGGCGAAACCTATGTGAAAATCGCCGTTGGCCGCGACTACGCGGATGTCGCGCCCATCAGCGGCCACTACGTCGGCAGCACGGACCGGACGCTGGACGTGAGCGTGCAAATCCGCGCGGTGGAGTGAATCGGATGGAGCGCAGGTGTCCAACCTGCGTGTTAAGCTGAGTTACTACGCGCAGGTTGGACACCTGCGCTCCGGTCAAGAATCACGTCAGCGGCGTAGTCGTGCCGGTCAGTGACTTGCGGACAATCTTCTTCACCGTCTCCAGGTTCTTGGTCAGCTCGTAAGTCGCCTTGAGCAGTTCGTCCTGCGCGGCGGGATTGTTCAGCGCGCGGATGGCGGGCTGGAGTTTCAGCGTGGCCTTGGAGATTTCGTCACAGGTCAGCTTGATCGAGTCGGCGGCTTCGGTGGGGGTCATAAAGGCGGTTCAGGAAAAGCGGTCCTCCGTCCACGGGTCGGCGGTGTTCGAGTAGCCGCGCACTTCCCAGAAGCCCAGGATGTCGCGGTCAAGGAAGGTGATTTCCCGCACCCACTTCGCGCCCTTCCACGCGTAGCGCTTGGGCACGATGACGCGCGCGGGGCCGCCGTGCTCGACGGACAGCGGCTGGCCGTTCCACGAGTGCGCGATGAGCACATCGTCGTCGAGGCAAACGTCGAGCGGGTTGTTGGTCGAGTAGCCGTCGTGGCTCTTGAAGAAGACGTGCGTGGCGCTGGCCTTGGGCTTCACGAGGTCGGCGAGGGTGAAGAAGGCGACGCCGCTGAACTGCATGTCGAACTGGCTCCACGTCGTGACGCAGTGGAAATCGCTGGTGTCGGTGAACTGCGGCAGCGCGAGGAACTGCTGCCAGCTCAACGTGACCGGGTTTTCGACGTGGCCGTGAATCTTCAGGTCCCATTTGTCCAGCGGCACGTCGGGATGGTTGCCGAGGTCCAGCACGGGGAAGTTGTGGACCTGCCGCTGACCGGGCGGGAGGCGGTCGGTGGAGCGGACGGCGGGTTTTTCCTGGCCCGCCATTTTGCGCGCCCAGCGCTCCTTGCGTGCGATGTAGTCGTCGTTCATTCGCGCGCGAACGGTGTGGTGGAGCGGTGGGTTTGGCAAGTTTTGGCGCGGAGGGCTTGTCGGTCATATGACCGACAAGCCTTGTCGGTCATATGACGTGTTGTCAGGGAGCCGCCGCGGGTCAAACTGGAGCGGAAATCATTCGGTGTGATTCGAGCAAGCCGGCTGACATCGGCCCGCAGGTTGCGGTTTGCCGCCGGACGGAACAAGATTCCCGGCATCCCGATGATGTTGAAGTTATGCGCTTGAAGCCCGGAATCGCGTTTTGAAACCGTTGTCCATCAAGACAAAACTCTTCGGCGGCTTCGGCCTCGCGCTGGTTATTCTCGCGGGGACTGCGTTCGCGTCCTGGCGGAGCCTGCAAGCGCTCATCGCGGCGCAGGAATTGGTGGCGCGCACCGAGTCGGTCATCACCGAGGTGGAAAAGTTGCTGGTGGAGACCTTGGACACGCAGACCGGGGCGCGCGGGTTTGTCATCACCGGCGACGAGGCGTTCCTGAAGCCGTTCCTGTCCTCCCAGGCGGCGTTGCCGGGACAGGTTGCGTTGCTCCGTCGGCTGGTGGCGGACAACCCGGCCCAGGCGCAGCGGTTGGCGGAGTTGGACGGGCTTTGCCGCGCCCGGTTGGAGATTGCCGGCCAGTTGGTGCAGATGCGACGGGAACGAGGGTTCGACAACGCGGTGCTCTCACCTCTGGTGCAGCGCGGGAAGGAGACGATGGACAAGATTCGCGTGCAAGTCCGGGAGTTGAAGCGAGAGCAGGAGGCGCTGCGAACGGAGCGCGTCGCCGCCTCGCGAACCCGGGCAGAGCAAACCCTGGTGATCATCCTGCTGGGCAGCGCCGTGGGCTTCGGCTTGGTCGGGCTGTCCAGCTACAAGAGCTACGCCGAGATTCAGGCGCGGCAGCAGGCCGAGGCCGAGGTGCGCCGGGCCGCCGCCGAGATCGAGGATCTCTACAACAACGCGCCCTGCGGTTACTGCTCGGTGGACAAGGATGGCCGGGTTCGCGCGATGAACAACACGGAGCTGGCCATGCTCGGCTACGCGCGCGAGGAGGTCGTGGGGAAGAGGCTCATCACCGAGCTGCTCACGCCCGCCAGCGGGGAGACGTTCCGGCGGAAATTCCCCGAGTTCGTGAGCACCGGGCGCATCGCGGACGTGGAGTTCGAGTTTGTGCGGAAGAATGGCAGCACATTCACCGGTTTGCTCAGTGCGACGGCCATCAAAGACGAGGCGGGCCATTTCGTGCGCAGCCGTTCGACCACCCTGGACATCTCCGCGCGCAAGCAGGCGGAGGCCGAACGCGACCGGTTCTTCAACATCTCGCTGGACCTGCTGGGCATCGCCAGCGCCGCCGACGGGCGCTTCAAGCGCGTCAGCCCCGGCGTCACGGACCTGCTGGGCTGGAGCGCCGAGGAGTTCCTGGCCCGCCCCTTCATCGAGTTCGTCCATCCGGACGACCGGGTTGCCACGCTGCGCGAGGTGGAGCGGCAGACCGTGATGGGCGAAAAGGTGCTGCACTTCGAGAACCGCTACCAGCACCGGGACGGCTCGTGGCGCGTGCTCTCCTGGCGCTCGGTGCCGCAGCCCGGCGGCCTGATGTATGCCATCGCGCGGGACGTGACCGAGCGCAAGGAGATGGAGGAGCAGTTGCGGCAGTTCAACCACGAGCTGGAACAGCGCGTGGCCGAGCGCACCGCCGAGCTGTCCCGCGTCAACGAGAAGCTCAAGACCGCCGCCACCCGGCTGGCGCGCAGCAACCGCGAGCTGCAGGACTTCGCCTTCGTCGCCTCGCATGACCTGCAGGAGCCGCTGCGCAAGATCCAGGCGTTCAGCGACCGGCTGGTGACGAAGTGCGGCCCGGCCCTGGACGACACCGGGCGCGATTACCTGGCGCGGATGCTCAACGCCGCCGCGCGGATGCGCCGGCTGATTGACGACCTGCTGATGTTCTCGCGTGTGGCCTCGAAGGCGCGGCCGTTCGAGCCGGTCAACCTGGCCACCGTGGCCACGGAAGTCGTGTCGGACCTGGAGGTCCGGCTGGAGCAGACCGCCGGCCGCGTGGAGGTCGGCCCGCTGCCCGCGCTCGACGCGGACCCGACGCAGATGCGCCAGCTCCTGCAAAACCTCATCGGCAACGCGCTGAAGTTCCGCCGCCCGGAGGTGCCGCCGCTCGTGGCGGTCTGGAGCGAGCAGTCCAACGGCCATGTTCACCTGAACATCGCCGACAACGGCATCGGCTTCGACGAGAAGTATGCCGGCCGCATCTTCCAGGTCTTTCAGCGGCTGCATGGCCGGGCCGAATACGAGGGCAGCGGCATCGGTCTGGCCGTGTGCCGGAAAATTGCCGAGCGGCACGGCGGGAGCATCACCGCCCGGAGCACGCCCGGAGTTGGCTCGACCTTCACCATCACGCTGCCGTTGCGACAGACTCAACCTGGTTCCGATCATGAGCAAATCACCTAAAAGCATCCATCTGCTGATGGCGGACGACGACGCGGACGACCGCCAGATGACCCGGGAGGCGCTGGAGGAGAGCCGCGTGCTCAACGACATCGGCTTCGTCGAGGACGGCGAGCAGTTGATGGATTACCTGCACCAGCGGGGCCGGTATGCCAAGGGCACGCAACGGCCCGATCTGATTTTGCTCGACCTGAACATGCCGCGCAAAGATGGGCGCGAGGCGCTGGCGGAAATCAAGGGCGACCCGGCGCTGCGACAAATCCCCGTCGTGGTGCTGACCACGTCCAAGGCGGAGGAGGACATCTTCCGCAGCTACGATCTGGGCGTGAACTCCTACGTCACGAAGCCGGTGACGTTTCAGGGGCTGGTCGAGGTGATGCGCGGGCTGGGCAACTACTGGGTGCAGTTGGTGCAACTGCCGCCGGAACACGGAGAGAATCGAAAATGATGCCGACCATCATCCGCGTGCTCCTGGTCGAGGACGACCAGGACGATTACGTGCTGTTCGCCGACCTGCTGCGCGAGGTCACGCGCCGTCAGCACGTCGTGGACTGGGCGCCGACGTATGACGCCGCGCTGCGCTCCATCGCCAAGGGCAACTATGACGTGTGCGTGGTGGACTACCGCCTGGGCGCGCACACCGGCATGGAAATTCTCCGGGAGGTCTGCAGCCTCGGCAAAAACCTGCCGGTCATCCTGCTCACCGGCCAGGGCGACGACGGGGTGGACGAGGAGGCGATGCGCAACGGCGCGGCGGACTACCTCACCAAGGACACGCTCACGCCCGTCATGCTGGAGCGCACCATCCGCCACGCGCTGGAGCGGCGCTGGGCGGCGGAGCGGCTGCTGGAGAGCGAGTCGCGCTTCCTCGCCTTCATGGGCCACACGCCCGCCGGCGCCTTCATCAAGGACGAGCTGGGCCGCTACCTTTACCGGAACAAGCGCTTCGAGGAACTGCTCGGCCTGAAGGCGGACGCGCACTTGAAGACGGACCTGGACCTGCTGCCCGAGGAAACCGCCCGCGCCCTCCGCGAGGCGGACGCCCGCGTGCTGGTCAGCGGCCAGGCGGCCACGGCGGTCGAGGAATTCACCACGCCCGCCGGCAACCGGCATCACTGGCTCGTCTCGCGTTTCCCCATGAAGGACGCCCTCGGCAGCCGGCTGCTGGGCGGCGTGGCCGTCGAGATCACCGACCGCATTCTCGCGGAACAGGCGCTGGCCACCGAGCGGGAGCTGCTTCAGGCCGTGCTGGACAACGCCCAGGCCGGCATCGCCGCGTGCGACGCGGAGGGGCGCATCACGCTCTTCAACCGCGTCATGCAGGAGTTCATGGGCCGGCCGCCGCATGGCGTTCCGCTGGCCGCCTGGTGCGCCGGGCTGAAATTGCTGGCGGCGGACGGCCACTCCCCGCTGCCGCCCGCCGACTTCCCCCTGTTCCGCGCCTTGCAGGGCGAGCCGTTGCACAACTTCGAGCTGCTGGTGTCCAGCGCTTCCGGCACAACCCGCGCCCTGCTCGTCAACGGCCAGCCCATCACCGACGGCGATGGCACCCGGCAGGGCGCGGTGGTCGTGGCCCACGACATCACCGCCCGCCGCCAGTCCGAGCAGCAAATCCGCCAGCAGGCCGAGCTGCTCGATGCCGCCACGGACGCCATCCTCGTGCGCGACGCGGACAACCGCATCACCTACTGGAACCGGGGCGCGGAGCGGCTTTACGGCTGGTCGCGCGATGAGGCGCAGGGCCGCGCAGCGCACGAGCTGTTGCGGATCAGCCCGACCGACCTGCAAGCCCTCCTGCACACGCTGCACCAGTCCGGCGACTGGGCGGGCGAGCAGCGCCACCAGACCAAGGCCGGGCGGGAAGTCACCGTCCAGAGCCACTGGACCCTCGTGCGCGGGCGGGAGGGCGAGCCGGCCTCGACCCTGTGCATCAACACCGACATCACGGAGAAGAAGCGGATTGAGGCGCAGTATCTCCGCGCCCAGCGCATGGAGAGCATCGGCACCCTCGCGGGCGGCGTGGCCCACGACTTGAACAACATCCTCGCCCCGATGCTCATGGCCTCCCAGATCCTGCGGATGCAGCTCGGCAAGGCCGACTGCAACGACCTGATTGACTCGCTCGAATCCAGCGCGCAACGCGGGGCCAAGCTGGTGAAGCAGGTGCTCACCTTCGCGCGCGGGGGGACGGAGGGCGAGAAGTGCGAGGTGCAGCTCCGCCACCTCATCAAGGAGATGCATCGCATGATCCGCGAGATGCTGCCCAGCAACATCGAGGTGCGGGTCAACCACGGGCCCGACCTTTGGGCCGTCCTCGGCGACGCCACGCAGATTGACCAGGTGCTGATGAACCTGTGCGTGAACGCGCGCGACGCCATGCCCGAGGGCGGGCGGCTCGAAATCCTGGCCGAGAACATCGCCTTCAAGCCCGAGGACCTCGCGGCGCATCCCGGCGCAAAGGCCGGGCCTTACGTCGTCATCACCGTGTCGGACAGCGGCACGGGCATCCCGCCCGAAATCCAGGAGCGCATCTTCGAGCCGTTCTTCACGACCAAGGAGCACGGCAAAGGCACCGGCCTCGGGCTGGCCACGGTGGCCGGCATCGTCAAGGGGCACGGCGGCTTCCTCAATGTCTACAGCGAAGTCGGCAACGGCACCCGCTTCCGCATCTATTTCCCGGCCGCCACCGAGCCGGCCCCGGCGGCGGTCCCCGCCAAGGCCACGGAAATCCCCCGGGGCAATGGCGAGTGCATCCTCGTCGTGGACGACGAGCGGCCCATCTTGGAACTCGTCCGGCGGACGCTCGAAGCCTTCAACTACCGCGTGCTCACCGCCAACGACGGCACGGTGGGCCTGTCCCTGGCCATCCAGCACCACGGCGTGCTCCGCCTCGTCATCACGGACATGATGATGCCCAAGCTGGAGGGCGCGGCGCTCATGCGCGCCATCAACAACCTCAAGCCCGACCTCCCGTTCATCGCCGTCAGCGGCCTCGCCCACAACGAGAAGACCGCCCACGCTGCCACCGAGGGTTACAGCGCCTTCCTCGCCAAGCCCTTCACCGCCGAGGTCCTCCTGCGCACCGTGGCCAAGGCTCTCAGCGCCACCCGTCCAGCCGCTGCCGCCGCCACGGCGCCAGCGGCCTGAACCAAGGCCAGGTGCCGGAAAGCATTTGCGGCCTGCCCAGCGGGGGAATAGCTTCGCCCAGCCCGTCCGCACGGGCCATTGACCATGAAGAAACTGTTGCTGGCTGGCTATCTGACCGCGTCACTTACCGGCGCGGTCGCGGCCAGCGCCCCGCCCAAATTTCAAGAAGTGTTCGAGCTGGTCCGCACCAACTTAGGCGGACTCACGCCCGCTCAGGTCGAGCGCACGGCATTGGACGCGTTCCTCCGGCAACTCGACGGCAACGTGCTGCTGGAGGAGAATGCCAAGCCTGTTCCTGCCGTTCCCACCGGCCCGCCAGTGAGCAAGAGCGCCGTGTTTGACGGTGCCTACGGTTATGTGCGCATCAGCCACGTCAGCTCAAAACTGGACGATGCGGTGGTGGCGGAGATTGCGAAGCTGGGTGGCGCGGGAAAACTCAAGGGGCTGATGCTCGATTTGCGCTACGCCGGCGGCGCGGACCAGAAGGCTGCCGCGCGCACGGCCGACCGCTTTCTCGCCGTCGAACGGGTGCTCCTGACGGTGGACGGCGAGACGCAGCGTTCGACCACGAAGACCAACGCCATCCAGTTGCCGACGGCCATCCTCGTCAACCGCCACACCAGCGGCGCGGCGGAAGTGCTGGCCGCCCTGCTGCGGCAGAACCAGGTCGGCCTGCTCATCGGCAGTGGCACTCCCGGTGGGGCGCGTCAGTTCCGGGAATTCACCCTCAGCACCGGCCAGCGGCTGCGCATTGCGACCGGTGAAACCAAGCTCGGCGACGGACAGGCAATGCCCTCCGCCGGCTTGCGCCCGGACATCGCCGTTACGGTGGGTGGGGAGGAGGAGCGGGCGTTCTTCGCCGAACCCTATCGTGGGCTGGGTCGCACGGGAGCTGGTTCGGACAAGTCGGGCGAGACTCCCTTCGGTCGCCTCAACGAGGCCGAACTCGTCCGGCGGATGAAGGAGGGCCAAACCCTTGACGCGCCTGCGGTCGTCACCGCTCCGTCTGTCAGCACGCCGCAGGTGCGCGACCCGGCACTGGCCCGCGCGCTCGACTTGTTGAAGGGCCTCGCCGTGGTGCGCGCCGCCAAACCGTGACCTCGGTTCACTTCGCCGACTGATACACGCGCGCGAGGTCGAGCAGCATCGGCTCCAGCAGCTTGTAATACTCCGGCTCCGGCATCTCCGTCTTCCGGTCGCGCAGCTTGCCGATGGCGAGTTCGAGTTCGTCTCGTTTGGCGCGCACGGCGGCCGGCAGTTTCTTTTCCTGTTCACTGCGCACGAGCACGAACTGGTGCGCGCGTAAGCCGTCCGCGCTCGCGCCCTCCTTGGCCTTCTTCACCGCGCGCACGCCCCGGAACCAGTCGGGCGGCGTGCCGAGGCCGTCGCCGTTGTCATCCAGCAGCGCATGCTCCGTCGCGAGGCGGCCCTCGGTGTGGTAAAACTCAATGACGCGGCTGGACGCCACCAGATACGCCTCCAGCAAGGAGGTCTGTCCGTCTTTGTCGAGGTCCGCCTCCGCGCTGCTGATGGCGTCGGCGAAGTGCCCGCCGAAGCGCGTGTAATTGACCTCCTGCCCGCTGCGCGTCGCCGTCACGACGACGCGGCCCGCCGCCGAGAGCTTGTTGAGGAACGGCCCGCTGGCGGACGCGCAATTGACCACGGCGACTGGGCGCTTGAACGGCTTGAGCCACTCCGCCAGTTCGCTCCCGCTGAAGTCCGGCCCGCGCAGGTTGAACTTGGATTCCTTGGCGTCGAACGTCCCGTGCCCGATGAGCACAAGCCACACCTCGCCCGCGCCTTCCTTTGGCTCCGCGTCGAGCGCGGCCTTGAAGCGCGCGAGGTCATTCGTCTCCGCGCTCTTCCAGCCGATGGGCACCAGCTTCGCCTGCGCCTGCGCCACGACCTTCTCCCACTTGGCCGCCGCGTCGGTGAACTGCTTGCCAAACTCCTCCTCGCCCACCGCGCCAACCACGACGAAGACAGTCGGTTTGTCGGCCAACTCCGCGCGAGCGAGGCAGACACTAGCCAGCAAAATGGACAGCCAATACTTCACGGCAACCCTCTCATTCTCCGCAGGCCCCACTCGGCGATGAAGCACAGCAGCGCGAAGGCGAACACCAGCGGCTGATGCCACAGCGGATAGGTCCATGCCTCAGTGACCGGAGCTTTCAGGCTGGGCAAGCGGCCGGCGAAGGCTCCGAGCGCGCCCATGTCCACGACCTCGCCGCCGGTCTGTTTTGCGATGGTTTCGAGCAGAGCGCGGTTCGGTTTGAGCGAACGGAATTCTTCGGCAGCCAAGTCGGTCGTCCAGCCAGCAACGGCACGGCCGGCTTCGGCCCCGACATTGTTGGTCGCCATCGCCTCGACGTGGTAGCCGCCAGTGTCACGCGGCACGAAGGTCGCAGTGTAGAGGCCCGGCTCCGTGGTGGACGGCTCGGCGGGCAGGCGGATGGCGGGCGCGTTGCTCACGCCGCCGATGATGGGCTGCACGCTCAGCATCACCGTCGCGTTGTCGAGCGGGAGGAACTTCGGGTCGCGCACGCGCACCTGGAGTTCAACGGCCTGATTCGGGTCACCCTTCTTCGGCTGCGCGGCGAGTTCCACCTTGTTGGGCACGTCGGCGACCAGCCAGCGCGCGAGTTGCCGCCAGGCCTTGTCCATGTCCAGGTGCATCTCCGGGTCGCGCAAGCCCCAGCGCCACACGTCGCCCACGGTCACGACCGCCGTGCGTCCGTGGCCGAAGCGCTGCACCGCCACCGCCGGATGCGCGTGACCGCCGGCATCGGTCACGGTGGCGATGCTGCTCGCACCAGGCTTGAGGCCGCGCACCTCGTTCAGCAAACCGAAGCCCGGCATGGCGGCAAGGCGGGATTTTTCCTCGTTCTCCGTCGGGCGCAAGCGTGCCCACGACTGCAACCAGCCTTCGCGCGTGAGACCAAGCCGGAGTTCCTCGCGCGGCGTCTCGTCCGGCGAACGGTCGAGATAGACCGGCAGCATGTCGCCGATGGGCGTGCGCAGGTAGCCGCCCTCGTGAAAGGATTCCATGCCACCAAGCATGAGGAAGCCGCCGCCGCGTTCGCTCACGAAGCGTTGCAGGAGCGACTTCTGGTCCGCCGTGAAAAACTCCGCCTCGAGGTCATCCACGATGATGGCGTGGTAGGCGAACAACTCCTCCGGCGTGGCGGGAAAGCCCTTGCTCAACTCGTCTGCGTCCTTCGTGTTCAGGCGGATGAGCACCGGCTGGTCGTAGCGCGCGATTTCCTCCTTCGACTGGTTGCCGAAGCCGCGGAAGAGCGGGTTGCTCGTCTCGCCCGCGCGCCCGCGGAAGTCGAACTTCGGCTCGCGCTTGGCGATGCGGATGAGGCCCGCTGACGTAGAGGATGCGGAACGGCCCGCGCCCCCGGTCCACGGCGAGGACGCGCGTGTTGTTCGCGAGCGTCGCCTCGGCGGAAGTCTTCGCGTCCGCAAACTGCCCGCCCTCGCCCTGCGCGCCGACACGGACACGATAGAAGGAAATGCCCTTCTTCTCCGGCTTGAGCTGAAAGCGAAAGGCCAGCGTCTCGCCATCGCGCTTCACGCGGACCGTCTGCTGCTCGACGACCTTGCCGGCGCGGTCGAGCAGCTCGGCCTTCACGTCCGCGTCCACGTAGCCGCTGGCGATTGCGTCGGCCTGGATCGTGACCGGCGCGTCCTCGAAGGAAGTCTGTGTGACCGTGACGTTCTGAAGGGCGATGTCGCGGTCAGCGTCCTCGCGACCGATGACGACGGGATAAATGGGCGGCAGGCCCTTCAAGTCCGGCAGTTCGCCCGCGATGTCGGTGGCGTTGCCGTCGGTGAGCAGGACGACGCCCGCGATGGGGCGGTTGCCCAGCCGCTCCTTCAAGGTGGTCAGCGCGCTGCCGATGGCGGAGGCGCGCCCCTCAAAGTTAAGTTCCGCGAAGTCCGTGCTGGGCTGGAGCCGCGAGTCGAAAACGTAGCCGCGCACCTCGAAGTTCTCGCGCAGCTTGGTGAGCCAGTCCGCGCCCTTGCCCGCGAGCGCATCGCGCAGGAACTCGCCCCGGCTCTGCGCGTTGCCCCGGTCGTGGATTTGCATCCCCTGGCTGTTGTCGGCGACGACCGCGAGCAGGTTCGCGCCGGGCTTCGCGCGCTGGCCGGTCCAGAGCGGCTCCAGCAGGCAGAGCGCAAGCGCGGCGAAACCGAGCACCTTCAGCATCACGCACACAGCGCGCAGCCCTTTGTCCGCCCCCGCCCGCGTGTAACCCCACACGAGCGCCGCAAGGCCAATGCCCGCCAGCGCCAGCACCGGCACCAGCCAGTCGCGTCCGGAGAAGATGAGGGAGGCGAGATGCATCAGCGGAATTGGGCGGGCAAGTTCATCGCGCCGTGGAGCACCCGCACAATTTCAATGGTTGGCTCCAGCTCGCGGCAAAAGATGACGTAGTTGCCCACCGCGAAGCTTCGCAGGTCGGAACGGAGGTCGGTGCGTCGGCGACCGATGCCGGGAGTCCGCGCGAGCAACGCAAAGCGCACTCGAAATTTCCCGATGAGAGCATCAGCCGCGTCGGCATTGTGTTGAGCGATGTAAACCCAGATGTCCTCCATGTCCGCCTCGGCACTGTCGGCGATGCGGTAGCGTGGGGTCTTCACGCGGCCTTGCGAGCTGCCAACCGCTTCATGCCGCGCCGTTTGATGCCAGCGAATATTTTGTCCAATCCAGCCTCGTCGTATTCCTTGAACCGACCTTGCTCCAAGTCATCAATGCCGACTTGGATTGCCTTCTTAAGCGTCTCCTTGGTCCACGGTTCGCTTTCATTGATGTCGGTCAGCCACCGTTGCAACTCCCGGCGTTCCCGAAGCGACACTTTGCTGACGGCGCTCTTGATTTCCTCAATCGTGCTCATGGCTCGAAATTACTTCTGCGCCCCCTTCGGCGCAACGCCCGCCTCCGCCTCGCTCTTGCCGAGGTTCTCGTAATACTTCCGCACCAGCTCGGAGAAGCGGCCGGGCACCGGGTCGCGGTCAATCGGCACCATCGCCTCGCGGTTGTCGCGCTTGGCCAGCTCCTCCTCGATGCGCTGCCGCACCTCGACCAGCGGCTTCATCACCTGCATCCGCACCAGGTCCCACTTCGGTTCGAGGCTGTGGCGCTTGAACTCCACACGCTCGGCCCGCACGCGCTCGCGCACGGACTGCAACTGGTTCCGCAGCGCAGACGAGTCCACCATTTCCTCGACGTCGCGCAGGCGGTCGCTGAAATCGGCGAAGCCCCGCTCGCTGGTGATTGGCCCGGCCTGCTCGCCGCCGCGCTCGGCGACAATGCCGGCGGGGAGAATACCCTCCCAGCCACCACGGTCTCCGCCGCGCTGATTGTTGCCGCCACGCTGGCCGCCATTGGCCTGCTTGCCATCCTGCTTGCCCGGTGAAGAATTGAATTCGCTGGCCGGTCGAGCCTGCTGCTCGCCGCCGGGTTGCTGACCGGAGCCGCCGCCCTTGCCCTGGCCCTCGCCGGGTTGCTCGCCTTGCTTTCCGCCTTTGCCGTCCTTGCCATCTTTGCCGCCGGGCTGTTGTCCGCCCTGACCGGACTTCCCGCCTTCCTTGCCCTCGCCTTGTTTGCCTTCCCCCTGCTTGCCGCCTTGACCGGCCTTCGAGCCTTCCTTGCCTTCACCCTCTTTGCCTTCCTGTCCTGACTTGGAACCTTGCTTGCCACCTTTCTCGCCGGGTTGCTTGCCTTCGCCCGGTTCAGCACCGGCTTGAGCCTCGCCCTGCTTGCCGTCCTTGGAATCCTGCCCGGCCTTGCCTTCTCCCTGTTTGCCCGCCTGCTTACCGGGTTGTTTGCCATCGGCCTGCGCCTGCTGACCCTGCTTGCCTTTCTGGTCGCCGGGCTGCTGGCCGGCTTGGGGCTCGCCGCCTTTTTCTCCGTCCTTTGCTTCGCCGCGTGCCAGTTCGCGCTCAAGCTGGCGCACCAGGTTGTCGAGCGTCTTGGCCGCCTGTTTCATCGCCTCGGTCTCGTCACCCAGCACGCTCTCGGCGGCGCGCTCGACGCCCTTGCGCAGTTCTTCAATGCCCGCCCGCGCGCGCTGTTCGACGCCAGAGGCCGGAGCGGTCATTCCGTTCTTCGCCAGCTCTGACGCGACTTCGAGCGATTTGGTGGTGCCCTGCTCGGAGGCCTTCTCCAGCATCTCGTAAAGCCCGCGCGTCATCATGCCGCGCCGGGTCAGCTCGTTCTTGGTCTCCTTGAGATTCTGCGCCTCGTTCTGCGCCTGCTTGCGGATGGTGTCGTAAAGCTGGCGGTGCAGCAGCGGCTCCGCGTTCTCGGACTGCTCGGCGATTTGCGTCGCGCGGTCCACGAGGCTGGCAAGGCGCTTGTTCTGCTCGGCCAGCTCCTGCGGCAACTCCGACTTCGCGCTCGGCTCCGTGAGCGACTTCTTCTTGTTCTGCTGCGGCGTGGCGGTCAACTGCTTGCCCAGCTCCTCCTGCTTCTGCGCGATGTCCCGCGCCTCCTGCCGGAGCTGCTTCATGTCCTCGGCGAACTGGTTCGCGTTCTTCTTCCGCAAGTCCTCGCGCATTTCCTGCAGGTCCCGCTGCGCACGTGTGCCGCTGGCCAGCGCCTGCGAGACGTTGCCCTTCTCCATCTGCTCGGCGGCCTTCTGCGCGGCGTCGCGCGTCTGGTCGAGCTTGTCCTTCGTCTCGGCCATGCGCTGCTGGTTCTCCGGCTTCTCGGTGCGCTGCTTCAACTCGTCGAGGTCCGCGAGCATCTGCTTCTGCTCCTCCTGCAAGCGCTTCAGGCGGCGGCGAATCTCCTCCTTCTCCTGCTCGTTCTTGGCCTCCTGCAGCGCGGTCTGCAATTCCTTCAAACGCTCGTTCAAGTCGTTCTGCCGCTGCGCCAGCTCGCGGAGCCGGCTCATGAACTGCAAATTCTCCTTCTGCTCCGGCGACTGCTGCGGCTCGGCCTTGGCCTGCTTCTGCTGCTCGTAACGGTTCTGGTTCATCTTCAGCTCAAGCTGGTCGAGCTGCCCCTGCCGGCCCTGCTCGCCGCCCTTGCCGCTTTTGCCGCCCTTCTTCTCAGTCACGCGGATTTCGCGTTCGGCGAGCTTGAGCAACGCCTGATACGACGCCTGCTGCGCGGCAACGGCGGCCTCCAGCTTCTTCGGCTCGGCCTTGGCCTCCTCCAGCATCTTGAGTGCGCGCTCCATCTGCTTTACGACCTCGGTGAGCGCCGCCTGCGCGCGCGGGCTGTCCGCCTTCTCCGCCAGCCCCTTCGCCATCTCCAACGCCTTCTCCTGCGACTCGATGAGCACGCCGGCATCGGACTCGAAGTTGCCGGAGAGCTTGGGCGCGGCCTTGGCGGAGGCCGGGCGCTGCTGGGCGAGGATGAAGGGCGGTGCCAAAAGCAGCGCGCTCACGAGGCAGAGGCAACCAAAGGCGGACAGCGCTGGCGTGCTTGGTTTGGAGCTGGGAGTTTTCATGGCGTGTTCGGTTCGGCTATTGGAACTGCACAGGCTTGTTGGTCGGCACAAAAAGTGGTCCGTCAGCAGGGCGCGCAGCAGGCTTTATGGGCACTAGAATAATTGTCCCATTACTTGGAACAGCCACCCGGTTGTTGGTGAGAATGCTGGGCGGAAGCATCCCCGGCGTCATCATTCCGGGTGCCATCGGGGGCAATCGACCACCTGAGGTTGGTGCTTTGCCAGCACTGGTGTTGAAGGCCGTATTGGGAACACGAGGAGGCAAAACTGCCTGTGGGACGGAACTCGCCCCGCCTTTCGCCACCGTCAGCGCCGTGCCCTGCTGCCTCCGCAGCTTCCACGTCGCGTTGATGATTTGCTTCTGCAACTCGGCGAGCTTGCCCATCTGCTGCGCGCCGCTTTGCTGGCCGGGCGGCGGCTGGCCGCCTTCCTCTTCGCCGCCGCTTTCGCCCTGACGGAAAATTTCCTCGAAGGGCCGGACCTCGGCGAAATACATGTCGCTCGCGTTCCGCCGCAGCTCGCCGTCGGGGCCGACATCGTCCGCCCACACGAACCACGCGACAAGCTGGTCGGGGGCCGCGCCGAGTTCCTCCAGCCGCAGCAGGTGGCTGAACTGGCGCTTCTCCTTCGCGGGCACGCCCTCGCCGAGTTGGAGCAGCGTCGGCTCCGCGCCGCCGAGCGAATACGCGATGCCATACCCGCGCAGGCCGAAGTCATCCCACGTCTCCGCCTCAAAGTGGATCTCCTGCAACGCCGACACTCGTTGGTCGCCGCGCGGCGAGAGCAGCTTCAGCTCCGGCACGCTGTTCTTCAGCGCATCGAGGACGAACTGCGCCGACACCTTGTTCGTGCGCCCGTCGGCGTCCACGAGTTCGAGTGCGTAAGTCGCGCTGGCGACGAGCGGGAAGTTCGCGAGCGTGGCGAACGGCTTCGTGTCATCGGTCGTGAGCGGGACAATCTCCCCGTTGCGGCGCGGCACGAGGCGCGCGGACTTCACCGGCTTGTTGAGTTGGAGCATGTAGTGGAGCGTCGAGCCTTCCACCGCGCTGATGCGGCGCGTGTCCTCGATGGTCTTCTCCGGCAACTGCGTGTAGGCCGGGAACTGTAGCTTCGCATCCGCGCGCTCCAGCTTCGGATGCTCAAAGACCTTCACGGAAAACTCCTTCGTGCGCTGGCCGGCGAACTCGACGCGGTAGCTAAAATCCTCGTTCACCTCCGGCACGGTGCCGCCGAAAACCGGGTCGTCGAGCGCTTTGGTGAGCGCGATGGAGCGCGTGACGTTCGTGCCCGAGCCGAGGACAAGCGTCGCGCCGGCCGGGAGCCGGCCCTCGAACTTCGCCAGCACCACAAGGCTGTTGCCGCGCTCGACCTGCGTGTCGCCGGGCGTGACGGAGACGCTGTCCAAGGCGGCCTTGATGGCGGCGGCTTCCTGGGCGACGGCGATGCTGTTCGTCCGCAAGCCCATCAGCGCCGCGACAAAGAACGCGAAGGCTCCGAGGTGCGCGACGTGCGCGAGCGCGAGCTTGCGCGCGGGGAAGGCGTCGGTCCAACCGAGGTTCCGGCCATGCACGACGGCCTCGGCGATGACCCGTTGCTGGAGGAAGCTGAGTTCGCCGTTGGCATCGGGCTTCTGCTCCAGCGCCGCGAGCAGGACGGTCTTCAACTCGGGATGCTGCTGCTCGATTTGAAGCGCAAGCCAGTGCGCATCGGACTTCGCGGCCAGGCAGGCGAAGCCCAGCCAGAGCGCACCTGCGAAGCCGAGGAAGCCAACCAGCGGAACGGCGATGCGGCAATCCAGACCGAACGCTCCGAGCGCGATGGCAAGCAACCCCGCGAGCGCCCAGCAGATGGCCAGCCCGCGCCAGAGTTGCAGCCGGCGGTAGCGACGCGCGACCGGCTCCAGATGCTCGTTGAGGAGGGGCGCAATCATCGCATCAAGACAGACGCCGCGCAGGGGCGGATGTTTCGTTAGGATTGGGGGAGAAATAGGACGGCATGACGAACACGCGTGAGTTTCGGTCGGCTAGCTGCGGAGCAGTGACAGAAAGTAGCCCAAGGCGTGAGCCTTGGGGCAATCGGCGAAGAGGTGCACGTCCCCAGGGGCGACAGAAGGGTGCCTCACCGCAAACAAGACTCTGCCGCCGCGCTGCGGCTCGCCCTTGTGGTGCGCCTATCCCACGGCTCACGCCGCGGGCTACTCTCTGACGCGACTCCGTCGCTGGAGCGCATCGGCTTTCAGTCCTCTCATTAGCACCGGGCTTCTGCCCGGTGTCGAGGCGATGGCGAGCGAAAGCCGTTTCAACGGCTTTGCGGATGCAGAGGTCAAAATCGTTGGAATGGCTCTGCCCGCGCTGCCGTTGCGACACCGGGCTGAAGCCGGGTGCTAATGAGAGGGGAGTCGTGGCCGAGGAAAGGCACGCGTTCAGCGCGAATGTCGCCTTCCCCCTCACCCCGGCCCTCTCCCGCCGGGAGAGGGAGAAACGCATTCCGCTTTCAGCCGACAGGAACGCCATAGCACTTCGAGCGTTGGCTGACTTTCCCCCTCTCCAAGCGGGAGTGGGCCGGGGTGAGGGGGGACGGCGCGAACTGCCAAATCCCGCTCCGCTGTGCATCGAAGCGTTCAGCCAACCGTTCTTTTCCTCCCGCGTGCTCATGCCGTTTGCTCCCTCGCCACCGGCCGCTTCGCCAGCCAACCGGCCAGCAGGGTTTCCATCGTCACGAACAGCAGCGCGCCGGCAATCAGCCAGCGCCAGAGTTTCTGCCGGCCTTCCAACTCGGCGTTCGCGAGTTGGCGTTTAGCTTCGGCGGCTTGCACGGGCGTCTTGCCATCGGCACGCGTCACAGGCAGGCCAAGGTGTTCCAGTTCTTCGACGGGAAGCGGAGCGGTCTTGCTCTCCAGCGGGTCGAGATTCACGGCGAAGCGCTGCGTGACCGTGCCGCTGACGGCGGTGTAGATGCCGGGCTGGTCGGTCTGGATGACGGCGGCGGTGCCCGCGCCGAGCGTGAGGCTGGTGCCGTCGGGCTTGGTGATGCGCACGGCGGCGTTCGTGGCGGCGAGCGGGACGGTGTCGCCGACAGTGTGCTGGGTGATTTGAGGGCGGATGCCGCCGGCCTGCTCCAGCAGCGAGAAGAGCAGCGGCAGGAACTTCGATGAGAGCGCGAACTGGCTGTCGGCGGGCTGCCAGCCGGACGCGAGGACGTAGAGTGTGCCCTTGCCGACGGGCACTTGCAGCAGCGCGGGGTCGCCGGTGTCAAACTTCGCGACGACCCGCGCGCCGGGGAGCTGCGCCGCGTCGAGCCGGCGATACTTCCAGAAGTGAATCTTGGTGAAGTCGCTGAAGCGCGGGTCGGCGAACGGCGCGAAGAGCGGGTGCTGGAAATCAATCTCCGCGAGCATCGCGTAGGACGGCACCTTCGCCTCGTCGGCGGAGATGGATTCCTTGCCGAGCAGGCCAGCCAGCGTGCGCGCGACGTTCCGGTTCTTGAGCGAGAGGAGAACGGTTTTTCCGTCAGTCAGCAGACGTCGGACGGTGGCGGTGCGCTCGTCAGGCAAGGCATCGGTGACGATGACAAGCGGTGCCTCGGCATCGGCGGGAAGGATTTGGGCGGACGGCGTGCGCGGGAGCACCTGCACGATTTGCCGGCGTGTGGCTGGAAAGGCGCGCTGGAGGAAGTAGAGCGGCTCGGCCGTGTCGGCCGCGGACTCGCCGCCGAGATACAGCACGTTGACGCGCGCGGCCTCCGGCGGGATGAGCGCAAGCGAGTTGTCGAAGGCTTCTTCGTCGCCACGCAAAATCACCCGCTCGGCGACAGCACCCATGGGCGGCGCGGTGAGCGGGACGACGCGGCTCTGGCCCGGCGGCACGTAAATGTCCTGCGGCTTGCCGACGAACTCCTTGCCGTCCGACCAGCCGACTTGAAACTGCTCGCGCTTGGCGTCGGACGAGTTGCTCACGCGCACGCGGGCGCGGGCTTCGCCGGGCTTCTTCTCGTTCTCGTCGTTGTCGGCAATGAGCTGGAGGCCGGCGTTGGTGGGCTTTTTCGCCTTGAGCGGCTCGACGATGAGCTCGGTGCCCTTGGGCCACTCGTAAGCCTGCAAGGCATCGAGCCGGCTGCCTTCCGCAAGGTCGCTGATGAGCACGACCTGACGCGGGCCGCGCGCGGGCTGCTGGGCGTTGTCCGTGCGCGCGTCTTCGAGGGAGGATGCGGCGGCGACGAGCGCCTGTCCCAACTGCGTGCCGCTCCAGCCGGGAGAAGTTTTCTTGAGCGCATCCGAGGCGAGCGGGGCGCGCTGGCCGGCTGCGGCGGAAGTCCATTGTTCGAAGGTCACGAGCCGGCGCACCTCGCGGTCGAAGGTGAACAGGGCAACCGTGTCCTCCGGCGCAGCGGCGCGGAGCACGGCGTCGGCCTTCGCGCGGGCGTCAGACCAAAGACCATCGCGCCTCATGCTCGCGCTGGTGTCCACGAGCACGACGATGCGCTTGCCGGGGCCGGTGGGCCGGTCGGTGGTGTCCGCCTTCGGGAAAAAGGGCCGCGCGAAGGCGAAGGCCAGCAGGCAGACGACCAGGCTGCGGAGCAGGAGCAGGAGAATGTGCTCCAGCCGGCTGCGCTTGGTGACGCGCGGCGGCACGGGCAGCAGGAACATCAGCGAGCTGAACTCGGTCTGCTCCTTCGAGGTCTGCCGGATGAGGTGGAAGATGACGGGAAGCGCGACCGCGAGCGCGCCGATGAGGAAGAGGGGCGTGAGGAAGCTCATGCGGTGTTGCGTTTCACGAGCTTGCCGCGGTTCATGCGTTCGCGGAGGAAGTCGAAGAGCGCGAGTTCGAGCGGCTGGTCGGTGGTGAGGCGGCGGAGGACGATGCCGAGCTTGGCGCAGGTGGCGGCGACGGCCTGGCAGTGGGCTTCGAAGCCGCGCTTGTATTCGGCGCGGACGGCGTCGGGGTCAATGTAGAGCTGACGACCGGATTCGAGGTCGCGGAAGAGCGCGGCCTTGGTGAAGTCGAAGCTGAGTTCCGCCGGGTCGAGCACTTGGAACACGACGACTTCGTGGCCGCTGGCGGTGAGGGTGGCGAGGTTTTTCTCCAGCGTCTCGATGGGCGCGAGTAGGTCGGTGAGCAGCACCATGAGGCCGCGTTTGCGGACGATTTCCACGATGCGCTTGAGCGGGGCGGCGAGGTCGGTGGCCGCGCCGCCGGGCGGCTTCTCCAGCGCGAGCATGAGGTGGCGCAGGTGGCCGGGGCGATGGCGCGCGGGGAGGTATTCGCGGATTTGCTCGTCGAAGGTCAGCACGCCGATGGCGTCGCCCTGCTGGTGGAGGAAGAAGGCGAGCGTGGCGGCGAGGGTGTTCGCGTAGGCGGCCTTCGTGATGCCGCGCGAGCCGAAGGTCATCGAGCGGCTGTTGTCGGCGAGCACATAACAGCGGAGGTTGGTCTCGTCCTCGAACTTCTTGATGAAGTAGCGGTCGCTGCGGGCGAAGATTTTCCAGTCGAGATAGCGCGGGTCGTCGCCGGGCGTGTATTGGCGATACTCGGTGAACTCGACGGAGAAGCCATGATACGGGCTGCGATGAATGCCGCTCCAAAACCCCTCGACCACGACGCGCGCCCGCATCTCCAGACTGCGGATGGCCATGAGGGCCTGCGGGTCAATCAAATTGCCGCTCGCGTGGCCAACCTGGTCGGCGGGGGAAATCATTGCGGAGTCGAAGCGCGGACGTGCTCGACGAGCTTGGTGATGACCTTGTCCACCGTGACGCCGTCGGCCTCAGCGCGGTAGTTGATGAGGATGCGGTGGCGGAGGACGGGTGCGGCGAGGGCTTCGATGTCCTCGCGCGTGACGTGGGCGCGACCGGCGAGCAGCGCCCGGGTCTTGCCGCCGAGCACGAGGAACTGCGCGGCGCGCGTGCCGGCACCCCAGCTCACCCAGTCGTTGATGAAGTCGGGCGAGCTTTTCTGCTTCGGACGCGAGGCGGCGGCGAGGCGCACGGCGTAGCGGATGACTTCCTCGGCGATGGGCACCTTGCGCACGACCTCGTGGAAGCGCAGCACGTCTGCGCCGTAGAAGAGCTGCTCGATGACGGGCCGCAGGTTCGCGGTGGTCTGCTGCACGACGGCGACCTCGTCGCTCTCCGGCAGGTAGTCCATCACGACGTTGAACATGAAGCGGTCGAGCTGCGCCTCGGGCAACGGATACGTGCCTTCCATCTCAATCGGGTTCTGCGTGGCGAGCACGAAGAACGGCTCGGGCAGCGCGTGGCGGTAGCCGGCGGCGGTGACTTGGTGCTCCTGCATCGCCTCCAGCAGTG
This sequence comes from Limisphaerales bacterium, assembly GCA_009773355.1. Taxonomy (GTDB): domain Bacteria; phylum Verrucomicrobiota; class Verrucomicrobiia; order Limisphaerales; family SXTU01; genus SXTU01. The sequence goes on along the minus strand of WRPG01000007.1, from coordinate 7,429 downwards.
CGGCCTGGGTCTTGGGCGGCGTGCGGTTGATTTCGTCGGCGAGGACCATGTTCGCGAAGACCGGACCTCTCACGAAGGTCATCATGCGCCCGCCCTCCTGGTCCTGGAGAATCTCCGTGCCCGTGATGTCGGCGGGCATGAGGTCGGGCGTGAACTGGATGCGGGAGAATTTGAGATGGAATATCTGCGCGATGGATTTGACGAGGAGCGTCTTCGCCAGGCCGGGCGCACCGGTGATGAGGCAGTGCCCGCCGGACAGCAGCGCGACGAGGATCTGCTCGATGACCTCGCGCTGGCCGACGATGACCTTGCCCAGCTCGGAGTAAATCTTCCCGCGCGCGGCAAGTAGCTGCTCGACAATCTGCTGCTCGGTCGGTTCGGGAAGTGGCGGCGGGGCGGAGGTTTCGGGAGGCGGGGTGGTGGCGATGGTTTCCGGTGTCGGTGCGGCGGTTTCGTTTTCCATTGTTGTCCCTTGTCAGTGAGTCATTGCGTAAAAGATCACGTTGATGCCGAGCGGGTAGGCGCGCTTCTCGGAGAACTCCTTGAAGTAGTATTCGTGTTCCCCTTCGCGCTCCCAGCCGTCGCCGTTGTCGGTGTTGTGGGCGATGAAGCACATCATGCGGCCCTTGTCGTCAAAGATGGCCTTGAAGTGAACGTCCCGCGCGTCCTCGCGTTCCCAGGTGCCGCCGCCGCGCATCGCCCGCTCCACATGGCCGATGCTGGGGCATTGCAGCTCGTTCTTCTTGAGCTTGATGTCGAAGACGGCGTGGAAGATGGGATGGTCCATCTCCAGTTCGACCGGCTCGCGCTCGGGGAAGACGCGTTTGATTTCGCGGTAGAAATTCTCCCATTCGTCCTCGCCCCAGAAGTCGTCCACCATCATGAAGCCGCCGTTGAGCAGGTATTTTCGCAGGATGGGCAACTCCTCGTCGGTGAAGCGCAGTGCGCCCGGCTCCACCATGTAAATCCACGGGAAGTTGAACAGCTCCGGGTCGCCAATCTCCAGCACACGGCCATCGGGGTCCACCTTGAGCGAGGTCATCTGCTGGAGGCGGTAGGAGAGGTTCAGGTCCGCATCCGGAAAATCGGTGGCCCAGCGTCCGCCGCCGTAGCCGCGCCCGCCCCAACTGCTGTAGCGGATGCGGCAGAAGGTGAACACGTCCTTCTTGAAGGCGGCCGCGTTCGTCCACATTGGCGTCTCGTTGCTGTGCTGGTCGGCCTCGCGCGCCGTGCGCGTGGTGCTCCCGCCGGAGCCGCCTTCGCCACGACCGCGCCCGCTGCGGAACTGCGCGAAGCCCGCCACAGCCACAACGAAGCAGCCAAGCAGGACGGCGATGCGGAGGGCGCGCGGGTTCATGTCAGTGGGTCATCACGTAGAAAATCACGTTGATCCCGAGCGGATAGGCGCGCTTCTCGGAGAACTCGCGGAAGTAATACTCGTTCTCGCCCTCACGTTCCCAGCCGTCGCCGTTGTCGGTGTTGTGGGCGATGAAGCACATCATGCGGCCCTTGTCGTCGAAGATGCCCTTGAAATGAACGTCCCGCGCATCCTCGCGCTCCCAAGTGATGCCCGTCTGCTGGCTCCAGGTGCCGGTGCCGACGTTCGGACATTGCAGCTCGTTCTTCTTGAGCTTGATGTCGAACACGCTGTGGAAGATGGGATGGTCCATCTCCAGTTCGATGGCCTCGCGCTCGGGGAAGACACGCTTCATCTCGCGGAGGAAGTTTTCCAGCTCCAACTCGCCCCAGAAGTCGTCCACCATGAGGAAGCCACCGTTGAGGAGATACTTGCGCATGATGGCAACTTCCTCGTCCTTGAAGCGCAGCGCGCCGACCTCGACCATGTAGGTCCACGGGTAGTTGAACAGGTCCGGGTCTTCGATTTCCAGGAGCCGCCCCAGCGGGTCCACCTTCAACGAAGTCATCTGCTGAAGGCGGTAGGACAGGTTCAGGTCCGCGTCGGGGAAATCCGTGCTCCAGCCGCCGCGACTGCGTCCGCCATACCAACTACTGTAGCGGATGCGGCAGAAGGTGAACACGTCCTTCTTGAAGGCCGGCGCGTTGGTCCACATCGGCGTCTCGTTGCTGTGCTGCTCGGCCTCGCGCGCGGTCTTGGGGTAACTGCTGCCGGAGAAATTGCCTTCGCCCCGGAAGCGGCTGCCGCCGCGGAACTGCGCGAAGACCGCGATGCTCACCAGCGCGAGCGCGAGGAGGGCAAGGAGTTTGGCGCGGGCGGTCATGGGGAGATGGGCTGACAGAAAAAAGGCGGCAGAAAAAAGCAGAGGAAATTCTTTCTGCCCCCTTCTTTCTGCCAGCAGTTCCTATCAGCGTTCACGGCTTTGCCTCCGGCGTGAGTTTCAGCAACAGCTCATGAGCCTCGCGGAAGCGTGGGGCCTCCTCCAGCGCCATCAGGACGTGCTGTTTCGCGGACTTGGCGTCGGTGGGGTTGAACAGCTTCGCGAGGCGGAAGTGGACATCGGCGGGGTCGGTCGGGTCGAGGAGCAGGACGGTTTGGTAAGCGGCGATGGCCTCTTGCGGCTGCTTCAACTCCTCGCTCGCCCGCGCCAGCCAGCGATGCGGCTGCGCCACGAGCGGGTTCACCGCGAGATAGCGGCGGGCGTTCTCCGCGACGACCGGCCAGTCCTTCGCGGCGGCGGCGAGTTCCATCAAGCGCAGGTAAGCATCCACCGCGTCGGCGTCGAGCGCGGCGAGCTTCGTGAGCACCATGCGCTCCTGCGAAGTCTCCTTCAGCTCGCGATGCACCTGTGCCAGCAGCCACAGCGCGGAGTCGCCGCCGGTGTGCGTCGGGTAGTTCTCGATGAGCTTCTGCAACGGCTCCTTGGCCTGGGCGAATTTCTTCTCTGCCATCAACTTCTTTGCCTGCTGCGAAAGCACGTAGAAGTTCTTCGGGTGCAACTTCACCGGGTCGAGCAGCGGTTGGCCGTCAGGGGCGGCGGGTGGGATAATCACCGTGCCGTTCGATGGCCGCATCCCCAACGGGCCAGCCATCCCCCTCGGCTTCTCGAAGTCCATCCCCGGCGCGAGCTTGGTCGCCAGGTCCTTCGCGTAAGCCTCGAAGTCTTTTTCCACCTTCTCCAACGGCGCAGTGTGCGCGACGATGGCTTGGTTGATGGGCTTGCCCGTTGCGAGGTCCGCAAGAATCTTTCGCAGCTTCTCGACACCGAACTTCTCGACGAGGAACTGCACCACCAGCGAAGACTCGTAGTAGGCGAATTGCAGGTGCAGGTCGCTCTTGGCGGTGAGGAACGCGCTGCTTAAGTCGCCGACCGGGGTCAGCTCGTCGCCGAGAATCATCTCCCGATAGCGCGGGTTCATCACCTGGCCCCACGCCGGGCTGGCCTGCCGCTCCTCATAGACCGAGATGCCTTCGCTCAACCAGCGCGGCATCTTGTTCTTCGTGAGCGTGAGCGTGATGACGTGACAGAACTCGTGCCAGAGCGTCGCCTCCCAGTTCGACGCGCTGCCGCGAGCGCTGGCGGGGCTGTTCGCCGTGATGAGGCAACCAAAACAGACGCCGAGGAAGCCCGGGTTGTCCGGCATCCCGAACGTGCGAACGCCAAAATCCTTCTGCTCCGGGTAAATCTCCACGATGGTCCGCTTCTCCAGCTTGAGGCCGTATTTCTTGGTCAACGTGTCGTGCGCGCGCTGGAGCAAGGCCATGACGCGCGGGCCGTAAATTTTCGCCTCGCGCGCGTCCATGCGGATGGTGAAATGCTCGTTCGTCAGCGCGACGAACTTGTCGGTTGTGTCTTTGAGCGTGACGAGATTGTAGGCGTTCACGTCGTAGCCGTCGGTCTCGTGAACATCCCCAACGAGCCGCCAGCCCTCGTCCTCCTCGCCGAGCCGGAGCAGGTCTTGCGCGAGCTGGAACTTGGCCGGGAGGAAGTTCCGGTCTGACTTGAGCGCGAGCCGCTGATACGCCGCGCCCTCGGCGAAGCGATACTTCTGCGAGAGCTTGCGCCCGATGAGCTGGTCCACAGCCGGGTTGTTGGTGTAGTGGCGGAGCGCGTCGGCGCGGAACTGTTTCTCCTTCGCCTTTTCATTCCGCAGGTGCGCCATCACCGCGCGGTAAGCCCACGCCTCGGGCTGGTTCACGTTCACTTCGAGCACTTCCTTCAGGAGCTTCTCCGCCTCCTCGTATTCCTCCGCGTCCACGAGGTGGTCCACGAGCAGCAGGCGCGCGGAGATATGCTTCTCGTTGAACTCCATCGCCGTCTCCAGCGCCTTCAAGGCCTGTGGACGGGAGCCGCTCATCAGCGAACGCGCCAGGCCGAACTGGAGGTCTGCGTCGCCTTTGAACCGCTTGATGGCATCCTGGAAGATCTTGGCCGCCAGAGCGAAGTCGCCCTTGTCCAACGCGAGCTGGCCCATCGCAAGGTGGATGTCGCGCAAGTCCGGCGCGGCCTTCTTCACCGGCTCGAACAGCCGGTCGAGCACCATCTTCGGGTCAGCCCCGAGCAGCAACGCGGCACGGCCGAGCGCGGTGATGTTGGCCGGATCGCGGTAAGCCCAGGTGCGCGAGCCAGCGAGGCGGTTGATTTCGTCGAGCAAGTCCTTCGCCTCGTCCGGCAAGCCGTTGAAGAGCTTCACATCACGACCCACGAAGCGGAGCCGGATGCTCGACGAGTGCGGGTAGCGGGAAAGCGCGTTGGTAAGCGCGGTGTGCGCCTGCGCGTATTGTCCGACCGCCATGTGCGACTGCACGAGCAGGAGCCGCCAGTCCTCGCTGCCTTCCTCCTCCTTCACGCCCTTCTCGGCGGCGCGGATGGCCTCGGAATATTTTCCGGTCAGAAGGAGCTTGCGGGCGTCGTCGAGGTCGTCAGCGAGGGCCGGAAGCGCGAGCCAGCCGCAGAAGACGACGAGGAGGAGAACGGGCACGCGTCCATTGACGGCGGACGTGGCTCGGCGCTTCAGGATTTGGCCGGCGGGCGACACTCGGTTGCCTTTCGTCGCCAGCATAGGAGCCGGTGGGGCGATTGCAACGCAGCAGCGGGGAAAGCTGCGCGCAAAGATTACTCAGGCAGCACGGCGCTTCACCTCGTGCCACGGCAGCGGATGGAAGCGGAACTTCGCCGGGTGCCGCGCGTCGGAGTCGAGTTCGACGGTCAGCCAGCCGCCGTCCTTGAGCAGTTGGATGCCCGTGAGCGAGGGACAGAGCCGCACGTTGAACGGACGCCAAAGTTTGGCTTCGTTGAGCGCCGTGCTCATGCGCCGGACACTGACGCCGAGGAACGGAATCGCCGGCATCCCGGACAGCACGCGCCCGGTGCGCAGGATGAGGGGCGAGTGCAGGTGGCCGATGACCGTGGCTTCGATTTGCGCGAGGCGGTCAGTGACCTCGCGCAACCGCGCCAGGAACGGCAGGGCGGTGGGGTCGTGGCAGAACAGCAGCACGCGCTGGTGCGGGCTGAGGCGGGCGAAGGCGGCGCGGACTTCCTCCACATGCGCCGCGCGCAACGTCTCCCACTGCTCGCGCTCGGCAGACAGCATCTCGCGCTCGTAAATGGGCAGGGCGAGCAGCGTGGAGGTCACGCCCACAAACACATAGCTGCCCCACTCGTGCCGCCAGAATGGCCGCAAGCCAAGTCCTTCCGTCGTGCGCGGCCAGCTCGCCAGCCGCAGTCCGCCGTGCCCGCCGACCAGGCTCGTCTTGCCCAGCTCGTGGTCGCCGATGGTGGCGTGGAGCTTCTCTCCGAACCGTGCCCGCAGCTTGCCGAGACACTCGTCCGCGCTGGCGAAGGCCGCGTGGTCGCTCACGCCGATGAAACGCGAATCGGCGCTGTAATCCCCGTTGGCGATGACGAGGTCCGGCGAGCCGCTGCGGCGCAGGAACTCCTCCAGGAACAACCCGTTGCCCAAGGGCTCGCGGAGCCAGACCAGCCCGCGGTAGGCGCGCACGAGCTGGCGCACGGGCCAGTTGGGCGCGCAAGCCAGCTCGTAGCCCACGCGCTCCCGCTCGGCCGGGCCGGCGTGGTGGATGTCGCTGACGATCAATGCGACGGCGGTCACACGGCGAGCTTGGGGCGGCGGGGGAACGCGGGCAACGACTTCCCGGCGAGATTGTCGCCCTCCACGTTGGGGCGGCCGGCAGGCCACGAGAAGGCCCCTGCCTGACAACAGGACAGGGGCCGTCAAAGCTGATCTGCGCGTGGGCAGCGGCTACTGTGAAACCGAGGTGTCGCTGGGATTATTGACCGTGGTGGTCGTCCCCGCCTCGGTGGTTGTGGAGACGCTGCCGGCTGAGGCGGTCGCGGTCGCGTTCGTGGTGGTGGCCTCCGTCGGAGTGGCTGGCTCCACGTTCTGATTCACCGGCTGCCCGGGCTGGCTGGGGGTGTAGGCCCTTGCGGTGCCGTCCGTCGCCGAGATGGTGATGGTCTGGCCCCGGTCATTGAAGGTCACCGTGCCTTGGGTCACGACGATGCGCTGGATGCGTCCGGTGGCGTCCGTCCGCACTGAGTAAATGGTGCCGCGAATGCCGGCGACGCCGCTGGCGGACTTGATCTCATACTTCGACGCAAGCGACGGCTTGTTGATGACGTTCCCCGTGATCGCGCCCTTGCCGAGGCTGAGTTGCGTGGTCACGGTGCGCGCGGCGACGTTGGGGATGTCGAGGTTGTCAATCTTCAGGGTGGTGTCGGGATCAACGCGGAGGAAATCGCCGTTCAGGCCCAGATAGAGGTCCACGGTGGAGCCTGCCCCCGTCGTGACGGTGTCGCCGGTTCCCAAAATCATCCCCTCGCTCAACGTGGAGGGAGAACCCTTGGCATCCGTCTTCGTGGCTTTGCCGACGACCTTCTTGACCTCGGCCCGGCCGGGGATGGCGGAGGCGAGGGCGGCGGTCCACAGGAGGGCCACCGCGATGAGCAGGAGCTGGCGGGTGTGTTTCATGGCTAGGTATGCGTTGGGTCCGCCGGGACTTTCCGGGCGAAGTGTGGGTGATTTCATATCCCGATTCGTGGAAAATGGAAGCGTAAAATCGCCCTCCGTGGGGACGAGGCACAGCTTGGGGCATTGCCCGTTTTCTCCTTCTCCTCCCCGGAGGGGGCGGGGCCGGGGAGAGAATCCGCGAGCCAAGGCCCGTGATTTCAGGCCTTGAACCTCGATCTCGGCGACCTTCCCGTCTCTGCGGTGCAAATCCTTGGGCAAACACTGCGGAGGCGGGAAAGATGCAGTGGTTCATGGGCGTCCGCGCTCCATCCGCTGGGCAGGTTGAAGGGCCGAAATCGCGGCGGTTGGCGGGCCGTTGGTTTCTCTCCCCGCTTGTGGGGAGCGGGGCCGGGGAGCAGTGCCAGTGCGCGGGCGTGGGGACGCGCCAGGGCTGACGCATCAAAATAGTTCAGGTCGCTTTGAGCAGGCGGAGGAGGTAGTCGGGCTTGAGGGCAGCGTTGAGTTGTTTGCCCTTGGCCCC